>NZ_RQII01000061.1:0-45000 GCF_004761975.1 Planococcus koreensis
ATCGTAACACCGGACAACATTACACAAGTCACGTCTGAAATGTACGCCAACGCGATGCTGACAGCGGGCATTGAAGATGCGACAGTGGAAGTGGCTGCACCGAAAGCGGTAACTGGCCATTCTGCGCTTGTCGGAATTTACAAAGCATATGAAGTGAACGGCGAACAATTGGATCCGGAACGGACCGATGTCGCCAATGACGAACTCGAAGTTGCAACAGAGCTTGCAGATAAAGGCGTCGAAGATGAAAAAGTCAGCGAATTGCTGACAGAAATCAAAAAGCAGATTGCGGAACAAAATCCCGCAACACGTGAAGAAGTGGAAGCGATTGTAGAAGAGCAATTGTCAAAACTGCAGATTGAATTGAGCCCGGAAGACCGCCAATTGCTGGTGGACCTGATGGACCGCATCCGCAAACTTGATATTGATTTTTCGCAATGGTCTACCCAGCTTGAAGATTTGAGCAAAACGATTGAAGACAAAATCGGCACGGTCGTCAATGACGATGGCTTTTGGCAAAGTGTAAAGGATTTCTTCAATAAATTGATCGACGGCATCCGCGGATTAGTAAGCTGATGATGAAAATAAGGCAGTTCCCGAACTCTGTATAACAGAATTCCGGGGCTGCCTTTTTCCTATTCCTTCCAAGCTCGCTTTCTTGCCAGTAGAAAAAGAATCTGCTATCATGAAATAAATATCTCGAATTCAAGATAAAAGGAGTGTTTACAATGAAATTGGAAGGCATCCACCACGTTTCCGCAATCACCGCCAATGCGGACAAAAATCACGATTTTTTTACGCGGATCTTGGGCATGCGCCTTGTTAAGAAAAGCGTCAATCAGGATTCGACTTCTTCGTATCATTTATTCTATGCGGACGCGGTAGGGACGCCAGGCACGGATATGACTTATTTTGATATTCCGATGGCTGGCAGAACGTATCCAGGCGTTTCAAGCATCAGCAACACCTCTTTGCGCGTGAAAAGCGGCGAAGCACTTCGCTATTGGGCGCAGCGTTTCGATGAATTCGGCGTCCCTCATGCGGAAATAAGCGAAACCTTCGGACGCGGCACCTTGGTATTCCAAGACTTTGAAGGATCTCGGCTCATGCTGACAGTGGACGACGGAACGGGCATCCCTCATGGTATTCCATGGACCAAAGCGGGGATCCCGGAAGAATTTGCCATCGTTGGCTTGGGGCCGGTAACATTGACAGTCCGCAAAAGCGGAAAAACCGCAGAAGTACTGACAGAAATCCTCGGCTTTGAGCAAATTGGCTCTTATTCACCGAAAGTGGAAGGCATGCAAGATATTTTGGTGTTTTCAACAGGAAAAGGCGGACCCGCCGGCGAAATACATTTAGAGGAACGTACAGACCTGCCTCCTGAACGCCCTGGGAGAGGCAGTGTCCACCACGTCGCGTTCCGTGTCAAAACATACGAAGACTATAGCAAATGGAACGACTATCTGTTGTCAAAAGGCTTCATGACGTCAGGGGAAGTGGACCGTTATTACTTCAAAGCGCTTTACTTCCGCGAGCCGAACGGCATCCTTTTTGAATTGTCAACAGACGAACCGGGCTTCGCAACGGACGAGCCATTGGAAACATTGGGTGAGAAATTGGCGCTTCCGCCATTCCTTGAGCCAAAACGGGCACAGATCGAGGCTTCATTGCGGCCGCTGGAAATAAATCGATAAATGCAGGGGGGATGAAACAGTGGATTTTAAATTGAAGGAATTGGGCCAGGATGAATTTGCATTCCACCTGGAGGACGAAGGCAGAAATGTCGGCGAAATCACATGGACGGAAATGTCGGACGTTATGGTCGTTGAATACACATTCGTTGAAGAAACGCTGCGCCACCATGGCTTGGCTAAGAAATTGCTGGACCGCGCTGCCCAATATGCACGCGAAAAAGGCTTCAAAATCGAGCCGGTCTGTTCTTATGCAGCCGTTGCTTTCGATCGTTACAAGGAATACGATGATGTGAAAATGTAAGCACGCAAAAAGCAATCCTCTAATCTAATTTAGCGGATTGCTTTTCTATGTTTCCCGTATGTAATTAATCATCTTCAACCTCCGAATTATAATGCCGTCATAAAGAAGACGATTGCTGTTAAGATTGAAGCTCCACCTATACCATACATAAAATCAGCTTGGTTAAAAATTAACTTTTTTTCCATTTTATTCATCACCTTTCAAATGTTTGATATTAATAAAATACCCGGACTTCAAATTTTTAAACAGGTTTTATTAATTTTATTAAGGGAACTAGTTAAGTGAACTGTTAAACTCCTTTTCTATCTATATTAAGGAGAAATTTATGAAAGAGGTGGACCATATGAATGGAAAGCAGGACGTCAGCCGGTCTGGCGAAAAAGTACTTGGCGTTATCGGCATTGTGTTTAACCTTTTAGCAATCGCACTTATCATTTTCTCGATTTTCAGTCTGGGGAATGTCGAGAACGACCCGGAATTCCGCCAATTCCTTGAAGAACAAATCATGTCAGATCCGACCATGACCGATGTTGGGGATGTCCAGGGGCTGGTAGATGGGTTATTGACAAGCTTCGATGTAATTATGTGGGTGATTGTCGGGCTTTTGGCAATTAGTACAGTTTTTGCATTGTTGGCAATCGGCAGGCTCGGCAGAAATGCCAATCCGAATATGGCAGGGGTCTTCTTTATCGTTGCTGGATTGTTTGCAGGGATCATGTCGCTGACTTCGATCTTGTTCTACATTGCCGCTATCATGTGCTTTGTACGTAAAGCGCGCAATGGCAACGGAAAAGATTTGCAGGACAACAGCAATCAGTATCGGGAAAACGATCGTTTGCGTGACCAGGATTCGCTCCGCCATGATGAGCAGCGCATCCGTGAAGAAAGGCTGCGTGAAGAAGAACAGCAGCGCCTTATGGAAGAAAAGTCTCGCCAATCGCAACCAGGAACAACTGGAGACGATTTTGTTGAGCGCGAAGATTTGAAACGCCGCGCGGATGAGCGCCTGAGCAAAGGAAATAACGACGATACACCGTATCGACCGCTATAACAATTGCTTCTAAAATCAGCCTCAAACGCAAATAAAGGTGCAACGGAATTTTCCGTTGCACCTTTTGCTGTTTCCCGTCTGTTAAAGGGCGGGCGTCTTCACTTTTAAATCGTAAACGTATTTCGCGGTCTTGAGTGGGTGGCCTTCGAACAATTCTTCGAATTCTTCCACAAACTCAAATCCATTGGCTGCATAAAAGTTTCTGGCTTTTTCGTTCTCACTTCCTACATATACAGAGAGTTCAGAGCCGTCGAACAAATGGGACAGCCCACTGTCGAGCAACTTCTTGCCGAAACCGTTGCGTTGGTATTCGGGTTTCAAGTAAAGGGCGATCAATTCTGCATCGCCATCCTGATCGAGTTTTGTAAAGTTGGCAAAGCCGATCGCCTCATCTTCGTGTATCGCTACAAGGACAATCGTCTTTTTCAATCGCATCTCCATCATCGGAGTGGAATAGGATTTATCTAAAAAACTTTTTTGGGCCGGGGAGGGGATGATGCCTTCGTATGTGTCGTTCCAGCTGGCATAAGCGATTTCCTGGACAGAAGCAATATCTTCAATCGTACCTGTGCGAATCATGTGATCACCTCAAAAATTCTTTTCGTAATCATATCAAAATTAGCGCTGAATAGCCACCATTGTGGAATAATAGAAGGAAAGGGAGGCGAGGAGTTTTGGACTGGAATACCTATCATTTTGATGAACTGACAGCAAGGAAACTCTATGAATTCTTAAAGTTGCGGGTCGATGTGTTCATTGTTGAACAAGATTGTCCATACCCTGAGTTGGATAATCTGGATCAAGAATCGATCCATATGGCATATACAGAAAACGGCCGCACTTTGGCATATGCCCGGCTTGTGCCAGGGGGAGTGAAATATGGCTTGCCGTCAATTGGACGAGTTATTGTCCACCCGGATGCCAGAAGCAGGGGACTTGCAAAACAATTGCTTGAAAAATCGATTGATTATATTTTGAAGGAATGGAAAGCCGATGAAATCCAGCTTCAAGGGCAGGTTTACTTGAAAGGCTTCTATGAATCATTCGGTTTTGTGCCGATTTCGGAGGAATACGATGAAGACGGCATTCCCCATGTAGATATGAAATTAACCAAAAATAAAATGTAACACTCTCATTGGCTGGCAAAAGACTATTTTTCTGGTAAAAGGGTATACAAACTAAATAACGGTTAAATTAAAAAGGAGTGAAGCACATGGCGAACAAAAGAGGCAGTGGAAGAGGCTTATTGTGGGCAGGATTAGCTGCTGGAGCTTATGCGTATTTCAAAAAACCGGAAAATCGGCAAAAAGCCACAGAGGCTTTTAATAATGCAAAGACGAAGGTGAATTCGTATATGGAATCTCAAAACTTGGAAAACACTGATGGAAAACAAGCAGAAGCCAAAAAAGATTCAACGGAGCTGCGTGAAAACAAGATGGTCAGCGAAGGCGGATTGAGTGGCGCGCAGTATTATAACGACAAAAAACGAGACGAAAAAGACGAGGACTTCAAGTTGTCATCAAATGATTTCAGCGAAGAGAAATCCGAGAATACAGAAACAATAGCACCTGAAAACAGATTGAATACGGACAATTTGTAAAAGGAAGGATGGTTTTCGAACCATCCTTTTTTTATGCAATAAAATTCTGCGGAGGCTTTATTCACCTTTTGCTCAACAAAGCGTTTGCCAATGCGGCGCCTATCAGTAAAGTGCCGCTCAGCATAAAGCCTTCGTCTGCGTTCAGTTCAAGAATTCCTGTAAAACTGGAACCCCCGACCACGCCGAGTGAAAAGAAAGCATAAAACAGGCCATAGGCTTTGCCGCGTGACGACAGTTCAGTGGAATCGATAAGCAGCGAGTTGATGGATGGAAACAATAATGCAAAGCCGATTCCGTATGCGCACATAATGGCATAAAGCAAAGGGGCAGTTTCAGCCGCGCTGAGCAGGAACAACGACAGCCCCATGAAACTAAATCCTGCAATCAGCGTATAGAGAGGCTTCGCCTTATCGAAGATCCGGTTTACAGGCAGCAGGAATACAAGGATCGCTGCCACGCCAAAGACGCTGAGGAGCAAGCCGCTCAGTTCAGGCGGAAGGCCGAGCCCGGCTATTTTCAACGGCAGCATATAAGCAAGCACGCCTTGAGAGAACATCAGGAAAAAGGCGCCGGCAAAAGATTGCAGCAAACCGCGGTTGCGTATGATGCGGGAGAAAGGAAGCGGCTGTTCAGCAACAGCCTCTTTTTTTGCGATTTTGCGGTTTAGTACAAAGAACGCGCAGATCGCCAGCGCCAGCAGCAGCACACCGGTCGTTGCCATCGTTTCCGCAACGCTCGTGCGGCTGGCTAGAATCGCGCCGTACGCGGGCCCGATGATAGCGGCAAGGCCGACGAAAGCGCCTGACACCGCCGCACCTTTGCCGCGCTTAGTGGATGCGGTCTTGTTCGCCAAGTAAGTGAAGGCGGCAGGGACGGTCAGCCCGGCGGCAAGTCCGTGCACAAAACGGACCGCAAGCAAGCTATAAGGGCCGTCAGCAAAGCTGTAGGAAAAAAGAACGGCGCCAGTTGTGGCCAACCCCGCTACGAGAATGGCGAAAGGCCCTTTGCGGTCCGAGAAGATGCCTGACGCGATATTGCCGATGATATTCGAGAGTGAATACATTCCAACGGCAAGGCCGGCCAGGAAAGGCGTGGCTCCTAGAGAGACAGCCAGCGGACTCATGATAGGCAACTGTGCGAAAAGATCAAAAAAGGCAAAGAAGATGATGATATAAATAAAGAATCGCACCGGTTTCACTCGCTTTCACAAAATCAAAGGCTGCAGAATGACGTTGTTGATTTTAGGCTAGGAAATGCATTTTCACATCCCGGCAGACGCGGCCGTGGAAAAATAAAAAAGCATAGGGATTAACAATGCTTATGACTAGGGTAAAGAAAGTTATATTCACATTATAGCACCGGAGGTTAGTATATGAAAAAAGCGATGTTTATATTGAATCCTTCTTCTGGCAAGGAGAAGGCGAAAGATTATGCGGAACAAGTGGAACGTACGCTTGAAGAGATGGGATACAGCGTGGACACCAGAGAAACTCAAAAAGCGAAAGATGCAACAGAGTTCGCTGCAGAGGCCTGCGAAAAAGAGTATGATTTCGTCGTTGCAATGGGAGGCGATGGCACGATCAACGAAGCGGTGTCTGGCTTGGCTGAGCAGGAGCATCATCCGTTGTTCTCATTGATTCCTCTGGGGACGGTGAACGATTTTGCACGTGCGCTCAATATCTCACTCGATCCAGCAGAAGCGATCGAGGCATTGAAGACCGGTTCTGAAAAATGGGTCGACATCGCAAAAGTCGGCGACCATTTCTTCATGAACATCCTTGCACTTGGGCAGGTTGCTGAATCGACTTACGAAGTTACTCCGGAACAGAAAACGAAACTCGGAGCTTTTGCTTATTTCATCGAGGGCCTTAAAGCCATCACCCAAGATACGGAGCAATATTTCGAAATTGAATACGATGATGGGAAATTTGAAGGTGAAGCAAAGCTTGTACTGGTCGCTTTGACGAACTCGGTGGGTGGATTTGAGAAGTTGGCGCCTGAAGCTTTGACCGACGATGGCCTGCTGCATCTCTACATCATCAAAAATGCTGCGTTGCCTGCATTCATCCGCATTGCGGGCAATATGCTGGTTGGGAAACTGGACAATGATCCGGCAGTAGAAGTTATCAAAACAACAAAAGTTTCAATCAGGACAAATGAACCATTATATTGTAATATAGATGGGGATGAAGGCTGTGCTACGCCTTTTGTCATCGAAGTGCTGCCGCGACATATCCGTGCTTTAGTGCCACCTGATAAAGACTGATAAAATTATATTATGAAAAGGCCAGCCCTTTGTAATAAAGGGCTGGCCTTTTAAATTCATATTACAATTATTTGAAATAAAAGTATTAATTAGAGCTTTTTTTGAATTATGCTATTATTAAAAGTATATCTAAAGGTAATTTATTTCCTTTATTGAGGGTAAAAAGGTAAGATATTATTATGACAAATACATAAAAAAATAAAAAGTTATGCACCGAGCTATGTTCTTATTGACTATTTCAGTATATAGTAGGAATAACGACTGCAAAAACTTGTACAAAGAAAGACGGGGAAAAAATGAACATGATTGCTATGCCAACAATTCAAGAAACTATTTCCAAGATTTTCATGAATGAAAGTGAGACTATTGGACAGTATGAAGGTATGGATAAGTTTTTTGAAATAGAGACACAATTAATTTATGAAATTCACCATCTCGAAAAAGAGCGTGCAAAAGAAACCTTGAGGTCGCTTATTGATCTGATTGCTTTGCGCTCAGGGAAAGAAACGATTCGCCAAGTGCGGAATTACTATATAGTACTTTCGTCTGTAATGGCTCGCAAACTGTATGAAATGCGCGTACCTCCCAAAAAAGCTTTCGCTTTTAACGTGGCTTGCGTCGAGCTGGTGGAAAAGCATATGAATGATTCGGAGTTTTTGTATGTGGCAGATGAACTGATCGAGTTTTTTACTTCGGTTATTTCAGAACGCAAACAGCCTTCGTTCGGCCACCAAACGGTCAATAAAGTCGTGATGTTCATCAATGACGAAGTTGAACGGGATTTGTCGGTCGAAGACATCGCCAAGCATTTCAATATTTCAACCAGCCATTTGTCACGCATCTTCCGTGAACACGCAGGCATAACGCTCGTCGAGTACTTGAATGTCCGCCGCGTTGAAGAATCTCAGTATTACCTGCGCCATTCAGACAAAGGCATCTCTGACATCTCGAAGCAATTCCATTTTTGCAATCAAAGCTATTTCACCCGCATCTTTAAGAAATATACGACCGTCACGCCTAAGCAATTCCGTGACAGCCAGCATATCCCATACTTCCGCTATAACTTGCCGAACGCGAAATAAGGAGAATCAATTCTCCTTTTTTTTCTTGCCTCCAACCGTTGGTGTGACAGCTTGTACAGCCTTAATATTGTCACAGGGCGCAAGAAAGTGGCTGCTTTTTGACCCATCGATTGAATTTTTTCCGGCATATAGGTATACTTCTTTATAGTTGAAAAAGGTGAAGGTGACTAAATTGAAAAAGAAAATTACATTGCTGTCTTTATTGGCGGTATCCGTATTACTATTGAGCGGCTGTTCTGCAGTCGAGAACAAAGAAGGATTTTTCTATACGCTTTTCGTAGCTCCATTTGATTTTTCCTTGGATTACCTAGGGAATTTGTTCAATGGCAGCTACGGGTTGGCGATTGTCGCCATCACAGTCATCATCCGTTTGGTCTTGATGCCATTTATGCTGCGCACATACAAGCGCCAACAAGGCATGAAAGTCAAAATGGACAAGCTGCGCCCGGAAATGGAAGATATCCAAAAGCGCTTGAAAGAAACGAAAGATAAAGAAGAGCAGATGAAGATTCAGCAGGAAATGATGGGGCTTTATAAAAAGCATGACGTCAATCCGTTGAATATGGGCTGTCTGCCGGTCGTCATCCAGATGCCGATCGTTATGGGCCTTTACTTTGCAATCCTGTATTCGCCGGATGTGAAATCACATGAATTCCTTTGGTTTAACTTGGGGAGCCCGGATATCGCTATGACGTTGATAGCCGGAGCGGTCTATTTCTTCCAGGCGAAAGTTTCCATGTGGACAATGCCGGAACAGCAACAGAAGCAGATGAAGTTTTTCGTCTACTTATCACCGATCATGATCATGTTCGTTTCGTTTACATCGATGGCTGCATTGCCTGTTTACTGGGCAGTCGGAGGTATCCTGTTGATCGTGCAAACATTCATCGGCCGGAAGTTCTATTCGGATCATCCAGAAATAGCGCTGGAATCTGTTGAAGAGAAAAAATAATAGAAGGAGCCGGCAAATTTTGCCGGCTTTCTTTTTTGGAGTTGAACCTATTGAATAGCAAGATTTTTCAGGGGCTATTGATTGCAGCATTGAGCATTGCCTCGCTCGTTTTTGTCGTAATGAGGGAATTGGATTTTGCTGTGTTGTTCATGACAGTGCTGTTCGTGTTGACGAACAGTTTCCGCTATCGGCAGATGAAGGCGAAGGGGATGGACCGGGAAGCGAAATGGATGCTCGGCATGTCCGTTACATTTGTAGTCCTGTTCTTCGTCGTTCTCGCGACCATTATTTTATAGTTTGCCTAAAAACTTAAAATGTTTGTTATGCATTTCGCTTCAGGCGGACGCGTTCCGCGGATCTGGCTTCAGTCTCCTCGTCGCTAATGCTCCTGTGGGGCCTTCAGCTCAGGCTTTGCCCGCTGGAGTCGCCGCCTTCCGCTACATTCAAAGATATTTCTTTATAACAAGTTATTTCTTTTACTGAATAACACAAAAGATATACTTTCTGCAGTTTCTTTCGTGTTCTCCAGATATGAAGCAAAACAGCGGAGACGCCTGCGGGAAAGCGAGACAGCCGAGACCCCGCAAGGAGCGAAGCGACTGAGGAGGCTTGGCGCTCGCCCGCGGCAAGCGTAGCTGTTTTGCGGAATATCGACTCCATCAGGAAAAGGATTTATCTTTCTCAACAAGCTTAAAACAGCACAGCCAAATGGCTGTGCTGTTTTTGAAATGCGGCTGCAAGAGATTAGACGGCAGCGGTATTTTTATGGGTGTATCTTTCTTTTTTGCGTTCTTCAAGCAAAACATCCAATTGGTGCATGAGATTCAAGATGTCTTTTTCGGAAATTCTTTTCAAAATACCCAGCTCCTTCAAGAGGTTTATACGTATTTATTCGTAAAAGCCTCCAAGGTTATGGGGGTAGCGGCTATTAATAATGGAATTTCTTTTTTGTCAGCAGGACGGCAATGATGGCTGGAGCTGAAAAACTTACCATGCCAAGGAACGCCAAACCGGGAGAGATTTCGTACAGGAAGCCGCCGATGATGGTCAGCAGCGCTACGCTCAAGCTCATCGCGACCGCAGCGTACATGCCTTGCGCTGCCGGAATATGGACGGGCTGCAGATTTTTAAAGATGTAGCGGATGAAAGCGAAATGCGCAACGCCGAATGACATGGCGTGAAAAACCTGGGAAATGACGAAAACCCAAACTGATGGAAACAGGAAGATTAAAACCCAGCGCACTGTCGATCCGATGGCAGCCAAAAGGAACATAGAAGAGACGCTCCAATTGCGGAACAACGTATCGGCTTTATTGAAAAAGATGATTTCAAAAATGATGGCGACGTTCAGCACGATGCCGATGTAAAAACTATTGACGCCGAGATCCTGCAAATAGATGAAGCCGTAATTATAATAGGCCGCATGCGCGCCCTGCAGCAAAGTTGAAATGCCGAGTATCGTCAAGAATGCTTTGGATTGAAGTAATTCCTTAACGGCTCCCTTGCTTGCGGCATGCTTAGGTTTGGGCTTGATCTGCAGGGGAACTGGTGAAGCGGCGGATTGCGTAATGGCCATGAAGGCTAGGCCGGAAAGCATCACCCAGAGAATAGCGCTTTCCTGCCACACGGCTGTCAAAGCGCCGACAATGAGCAAGGCAATCGTGTAGCCGAGCGAACCGAAAGAACGGCTTTTGCCGTAGTGGATGCGGTCGGTCTGCATCAGGACGGTCGCTCCGCTTTCCATTGCCGGCAGCAAGTTCGGGTAAACGAAGCTGAAGGCGACGGTGATGATGAACAAAGCGGTGTATGAATTTGCCGGTATGTACAATGCCATGAGAATTGCTGAAGCGATCGCCAGCACTTGCATAAGGCGGCCGAGCGACAGCAGCCGTGTCATAATCGGAAAGAATAAGAGCGTTGATAAAGACCGGGCGATCATGCCGGCGCCCATGATGATGCTGGCTGCCGAGACGCTCATGTCTTTTTCGTTTGTCAGCCACCCCGTCCAATAGGGCAGGAATACGCCCCACGTAAAGAAGAAGGCGAAGAAGTTTAAAGAAAGCCATTTTTGATTGTTCATATTTTACCTCGTATCTATGGGAAGTCTATGATAAAGTATAACGAATGTTCACTTGTTTGAGGAGAATTTCGGCAGCAGGGATGGTAAAATAATAAAGAAGTTGAAAGAAAGAGGGAATCCGATGAAATCCCGTTATTCACATAACCAAGATAAAAAGAATACGTATATAAAATGGGGCGCCGGCGGCTTGCTTGCATTGCTGCTGCTTGCCGGAACTTGGCTGTACGCCAACGGATGGGACGTCGAACGAAGCTTTGCGGCGTTGAAAGGGCAGCAAGCCGAAGAAACGGAAGCCCCTAAAGAAGAGGTAGACGTGCAAGAACCCGCTGTTGAAAAACCGGAACAGCCTGTTGTTGAAAAACCTCAAGAGCAAGAGCCGCCGGTTGAAGAAGAACCACCGGCTGAAGAGCCTAAGGCAGAGGAACCTGCGGCGGAAACACCTGCGGCGGAAGAGCCTAAAGCGCAAGAGCCGCCCGCAGCAGAAGAACCGAAGGAAGAACCGGCAGAGCAACAGCCAGCTGATGCCACGACTTACCAGGACGGGATTAAGCTCCCGGCAAAACCGACTTACATCAATAATATATTGCTGGCCAATAAACAGCACCCGCTGCCGCAGAATTACGCGCCCGGTGAAAGCAAGGAAGCCCGCGCTGCTTTTGAAGCGATGAAAAAAGATGCGCAGGCTGCTGGCATCAATTTAAACGCATTCAGTACTTACCGTGAATTCGCACGCCAGAAACAGCTTTATGAAGGATATGCTGCGAAAGATGGAGCGAAAGCGGCAGACCGCTACAGTGCACGCCCTGGATTTTCAGAGCATCAAACCGGCCTTGCGTTCGATATCGGGGAAGCCGGCCAGGAACAGCATTGGGCTTCTGCATCGTTCGGCGCGACAAAAGGCGGAAAATGGGTGAAAGCAAACGCCCATAAATATGGCTTCATCCTCCGCTATCCGGAAGGTGCGGAAAAAATTACCGGCTACATGCATGAGTCTTGGCATTTCCGTTATGTGGGCAATGCAGCGGCCAAAGAAATTTTCGCAAAAGGCATCACATTGGAAGAATATTTGGGTGTTCATTAACAACAATGAAAGACGCTTTCGGAGGGATATCCGAAAGCGTCTTTTTTGCTGTCATAAAATCGGTGCCAGCAAGCGGGCAATCGATTCTTTGGTTTTGATCATGCGAGCCCGCTCCAAGTAATGTTCGTAGGTCAGTTCAGTGGAAAGCTCCATATCCTGATGGAATAGGGCTGTAAGCTCGCGTGCAACCTTCTCGTCGTAGATGAAGGCGTTGACTTCAAAATTGAGCTTAAAGCTGCGGACGTCGATATTTGCAGTGCCGACGGTTGAAGCTTTGTCATCGATGACAATCATCTTCGTATGCAAAAAGCCGTTGTCGTAAACAAAGACGCGTGCACCGGCTTTCAGCAATTGGCCTGCATAGGAATAAGTCGCCCAGTAGACAAACGGGTGGTCGGGTTTGTTTGGAATCATGATGCGCACATCGATGCCGGACAATGTTGCGATCCGGATGGCGTCATAGAAGCTCGTATCCGGTATGAAATAAGGTGTCTGGATATAAATGCATTCTTTCGCGGAATTGATGAGCTTCAGGTAACCGTCCTTAATCTGCTCCCATTCTTCATCGGGGCCGCTGGAAACGATCTGCATCGTCGTCGTGCCTTTGGCTGGGATGGCAGGGAAGTACACTTCGTCGTATTCGATATCATGCCTAGTGGATGCTTGGTTCCAATCCAGGATGAAACGGGTCTGGAGCGGGTGCAGCGCGCTGCCTTCGATGCGCAGATGAGTATCCCGCCAATAACCGAATCGTCTGTGGAGCCCTAAATACTCATCGCCGACGTTAAAGCCGCCGATATAGCCGACGCGGCCATCGATTACGACGATTTTACGGTGATTGCGGTAATTCAGCCGCGGGTTGATGATCGGCCATTTGGAAGGAAAGAACGTTTCGACTTCGCCTCCTGCTTTTACAAAATCCTTGAAATGGCGTTTGCTAAGATTGCGTGAGCCCATGTCGTCATAAAGCAGGCGGACTTTGACGCCTTCTTTCACTTTTGCGGTCAGCGTATTCATGACGCGCGTCCCCAATTCATCTAAGCGGAAAATGTAATATTGGATGTGAATATGGTCTTTGGCGCTTTCGATATCCTTGATCAACGCATTGAATTTTTCACGGCCATCATTGAAAATGCGCACGTCATTGTCTTGCGTCAAAACGGCGCCGTTATTCCGTAAATGCAGATAAACCATGTCCTTGTAATCGTGGACAGCAGGGTCTTTAAAAACGAACGTTTCATCGTGCAGCGCATCCATTTGATGGCTGATCAATGACTCGATTCCGACGCGTGAACGGCCTTCCCATTTGAAAAGGGTCTTTTTACGTAGTTTTCTGCCCAGCAGAAGGTAGATGAAAAATCCGAAAATGGGAATGAAAAACAAGACCAGAATCCAGGCCCACGTCGATGTGGCATCGCGCCGTTCTAGAAAAACAAGGGCAGCAGCCAGAAAGACGTTAATGATGAAAATTGCTGCAGTCAAAATACCGATGATGGATACTGTCATGATTTCCCTCCGATAACCGTAAATTGTCTCTATATAACTTAGTATAGACTATTCGTATGAATTGATAAAAAAATTTATGATATTATGTAAGTTGTTTTTCCTATTTTTAAATAAAATAAACGCTGGTCGTTTCGCAGAAGGAATTGCATATAAAAAACGCATTCAAAAAAGATTGAATGCGTTTGTGGTGTTAGTTTATTTGCTCTTCTTGTTTCAACTGATCGACAATGTTTTCGACTTCTTGGCGCGACATTTTTTCTTTACCAGACTTCAATGCTTTTAATGTGCTGTGGGCCAATGCCAGCGGAACCTTGCAGAACATCAGGATGCGCTTGTTTTTGATCGGTTTGACGTAAAGGTCCGCCTGTGCCAAGTTCTCGTTGGCATAATGGTACATATCATCACGCGTCCAGCCTTTAGGGACGAACGATACGCCGCGCTCCAAATCTTCATCGAAATTGCGGAGCATGTTAACAGCCTGCAAACCGCGGCCGAATCCGATGGCGAGTTCCGGGTCAGTGTCGGTATTATCGTACCACTTCCATAAATCGGAAAGCATTGTTCCGACGAGGCCGGCTACATAATATGTGTAATCATCCAAATCCTCTTTTGTTTCGATAACCCATTTCTTTTCAACCCATTTTGCCATACCTGCAGACATCACCGCTGTTGAATCCTTAACTTTTTCGACGATTTCCGGCGGACAAACACTGATCCAGTCAGCAAGCCTTTGGGAAACCGGCGGCAAAAGGTGAAGGTAAGGGGAGATTAAAGCTTGATAGGCATCCCTGTCGAACGTGGTTTTAAGCATCTTGCTGATTTCAAGAAGCAATTTTTGCTTTGCCCCGTCCTCGAGTTCGGGATGGTCTTCAATTTCATCGATTGCCCGCATACATAAGTACGCCGAAGCGACCGCTTTTTTTAAAGTGGGTTCTAAAAAATTGATTGGGATGAAAAAAGTCCGGCTCGTTTCTTTCAGCATGACCATGGACTCTTTTTGTAAATTCGCGGTTTTACTCATCTCAATTTCCTCCTGTTCATGGCAGAATCAAGGCGTGATATGTAAGGGATTCCGAAAGATTAACCGGTAAAACACGAAACTGCCTTTCTACTAAATATAAACGAATTATATAAAAAAACAAATAAATACTCGAAAAGGCGAAAATGGCGTGGATAAAAATAACCTTCCGAAGCCAGTTCCGGCCAAGGAAGGTTATTCGCCATGAAAATGCATCCAAGCTTCATGAATGCCGCCCGCACAATGCCGGGTGGCGCGAAAAATCTGGGGATGTTCCGGACTTTCAAGAAGTTCCGGCTGTGCATTGCCGACAATGACAGAAGGGAAGCCGAGTGTCAGCATCTCCAAATCATTGCCTGAATCGCCGGCTACCAAAAGCTTGGCGTCTTCAATGCGGTATTTCTTTAATATGAATTGGAGTGCTTGCCCCTTGCCGCTCTTAGGTGGCAATACATCGACATCGCGGCCGCCGCTGAAAATCAGCTTGTGCGGAACGCTGGAACTTTGCAGTTTGTTTTTTAATTCTTCGACCGGCTGAGGGTCCTCGACAAAATACGAGCGCCGGTTTTCAAGCGGCAGCGGTTGTTTTGTCAGGCCGTGTATCGAGTCGGCGATTTCTTCTATTTTTTCAGGCATCCAATTATCGTGCATCAGATCTGCCCATTCGAGGTCTTTTGTAAAGCTGTTCCCGCTGAAGATGCTGGTTCCGACATCGGTCACCAAAAGGTCGGGAATCGGCAAATTTTCCTGCCGGATCAGTGACAGCGCGGAATCGTAATAGCGCCCTGTAATATAAATCAATGTTACATCGTACGTTTGCTGCTGATAGAAGTCCAACAGCTGCTGAAGCCCCTGTGGGTCACCAACTAATGTCCCGTCCAGGTCTGTCGCTAATATATGTTTTGTTGCGGTCACTGATGATCACCTCATACATGGAATTGACGCGATCGGAAATGGAATCCCAATCGAAATCTTTTTTCGCGATGCGTACCGCTTGGCGGCTTAAGCGTTCTGTCAAAAGAATATTGATGGACAGCACTTCCATAGCGATGGCCAAGTCGATTTCGTTTTTGGTCTCGACGAGCAGTCCGGTGATGCCGTCCTGTACAACGTTTTTCAATCCGCCTACATCAGAGGCGATGACCGGGCTTCCGCAGGCCTGCGCTTCCGCAGCGACCATGCCGAATGATTCATAATAACTCGGGACGATGGTAGCTGTGGCGATATTGAACAGCATTGCTAGTTCGTCTTGTGATTGAGGCCCAAGGAACTCGACGTATTCTTCGATTCCTGCCAATGAATTGCGCAAGTCATCGTCCAACGGCAACTTAGTCACTGGGTCAATGGCATCTTCCTCACCGCCGGCAATAAGCAGGCGCGGAGTGGACTCCGAGTCGGTCTTTTTCACAAGCAGCTGGAAAGCTTTCAATAATGTGAAAATGCCTTTTGTTTCTTCCAAACGTCCGGCGAAGACAAAGAGGGGCGTCTCATAGCCGGCGCTCTTTCTGAGATGTGTACGGATTCCACGCACTTTAAATGCTTGGTCAACCCCGATGGGGATAACTTTGATGGGAGAATGGGAGACGATTTTATCTTGGATAAGTTGTTTTTCATTATTCGTCGTTGCAATAACTTGATCTGCAGCTTTCAAGATCGCCCGTTCAGCTTTGATGCGGCGAGCGTCTTTGATGCCTGTCGCTTTCGCTTTTGCCCAGCCTAGGGAATGTGATGTATGGACGAACGGCAGGTTGAATTCTTCTTTGAGTTTTTTGCCGATCAATCCCGACAGCCAGTAATGGGTGTGGATCATATCATAACTTTCAAGTGCTAATATATTTTTCATATCTTTATAAAAGTCAGGGAGCATCGTATACATTTCGTCTTTTGAAACAAAGCCTTTGTGGCCAGCTTCTACGCGGATGACCCGGCATGCTGTGCCGAATTCTTCGATTTGAGGAGCTGCTACGTCGCACCAATGGGTCACGACATCTACTTGCCAGCCTTTCTCGTCAAGTGCCAACGCCAATTGTTTAACGTAATTGTTTTGGCCGCCAGCTTGTTTGCCGCCAAGTTTGGCAAGCGGATCGCCATGGTCGGAAATAAATAGCGCCTTTCTTTTCATAGAATTCATCTCCATTCCAAAAAAACTCAGTTTCGCGTAAAAACGGAGACTGGGTTACTATTATTCCCTTTACTTCGCCACGCTAAACATATTTTCAATAAAAATTTTCGGAAATGTACGTTTTTTAAGAAAATGCCGGAAAATCTTTTTCGCAAAGGACTTTCCGGCAGCCTGTCATTGTGTGTTTTGATTTACATATTTGCCGTATTTGGGGACCGCTTGTTCCTGGAAATTATTTGTGAGGTCCACGAGCCCTTTTGCAAGCAAAGAGCCATGCATCGGCTTGCCGTGGCCTGTGCCTGCCGTGTGGGGACGCAAGTCGGCAAGCTTCGTTACAGACTCCCAGGCAGCGCGCCAATCAGTCGTCAAATAGACAGGAGGGCCGTGGACTTCTTTTTTCTGCGTCATCACTTTATAAAGCGAATCCTGTTTAACTGTCGTGAACGCGTCACCCGCTAACAGCACCCGTCCATTTTCCCGGAACAGCGATACATGCCCTTCAGAGTGGCCCGGCGTATGAAGCCATTTCCAACCTGGCATTTCTGGCACTGTGCCATCCGCTGGCAATTCTTTCAGATGGGCTGAAATGTCGATGGCTTTGTTCGGGAATTCCCAGGACATCTTCGCAACGATCCCTCCTTCTACAGTAGTATCCGGCTCCGGATAATCCGTAGCACCTTTTAAATAGGAGAATTCAAGCGGATGCGCATAAACGGGTACTTTGTATTTCTCCAGGATATCGATCAACCCGCCAACGTGGTCGAAATGGCCATGGGTCAAGATGATCGCCTTCAGTTTATGGTCGGGGCCAAAACGTTTTTCCGCTTCTTTCAACAGCCGCCAAGACGTGCCTGGCATGCCGGCGTCCACCAGCACCCATTCGTTGCTGAGGGCAGGATTGCCGATAAAGAATACGTTGGCGACTTGGATTGTGTAACAGTAGACATCAGGCGTCAATTCAACACCGGATCCGCTTTTAAATGAAGTCACCGGCAAGATTTTCTCGGTTGATGCACTTCTTTCCATTGTTTATTCCTCCTTCGGATTTTACAGGGTTTTCTATAGCTTGTTTTACCCTGAATACGTACAATCAAATCCGAAACGCTGAAAATTCAACTTGGGGCGTTTGAGTATGAAGGAGTTCTCCAGTAAACTGAAGGCAAAAGACTATAAAGGAATAGGTGTATACATGCAATCAGTCATCATTATCGGATCAGGTATTTTAGGGGCTTCCGCAGCTTATTATGCAGCGAAGTCGGGAGCGGCAGTCACGTTGATCGACCGCGGCGATGCCGGGCAGGCGACTAGCGCTGCAGCAGGCATCGTCTGCCCCTGGATTTCACAGCGCCGCAATCAGGCGTGGTACGGCCTCGCCAAAGGCGGTGCCGCGTATTATCCGGAGCTGATCGGGGAACTGGAAGAGCTCGGGGAAACGGAGACGGGCTATAAGCAGGTGGGCATCGTCAGCATTCATGAAGACAGCAAGCTCGACAAGATGGAAGCAAAAGCGTTGGAGCGTCTGGAAGATGCGCCGGAAATGGGTGAAGTGAAGAGGCTTTCGGCCGAGGAAACGCGTGAATTGTTTCCGTTTGCGACAGAACGCTATGGCTCGCTATATGTCAGCGGCGCAGCGCGCGTCGATGGCCGCTCGATCGGAGAAGCGCTGGTTCGCGCAGCGGTGAAACTCGGAGCCACAAAGATTACAGGCAATGCCTCATTGATTCTTGCCGGAGACAAGGTGGAAGGTGTAAGGACGGAAGCGGGAGCATTCTATGCGGACAGCATTGTCTCCGCGGGAGGCGCGTGGGCTTCGGAATTATTCGAGCCGCTTGGCTTGGCGCTGGACGTCGTGCCGCAGAAAGCGCAGATTCTGCAGTTGCAAAGCAGCGGGCAAGACACGGGAGCGTGGCCGGTGGCGATGGTGCCGTTCGGACAATACATCGTACCGTTCGAAGATGGCCGGATTGTGGCGGGGGCAACCCATGAAAATGGCGTAGGCTTTGATTCGAAGCTTACTGCAGGCGGCATCCACCACATTTTGGATAAAACACTCGATGCCGCTCCGGGGCTCGTAGCTTGTGAACTGGCTGGCGCAGCAACCGGGTTCCGTCCAGCAACGACGAGTGCGCTGCCATTTATCGGCCAAGTGCCGGGGTATCCGAATTTATACGCTGCGAATGGCCTTGGTGCGTCCGGGCTTACAGCAGGGCCTTTCCTGGGACGGGAATTGGCTAAACTGGCGCTTGGCATTCCGCTTGATATCGACTTGGCGCTTTACAATATTGAAGAAGTTTTTCAGCAGCTATAAAACAGCACATCTAGAAAAGAGCCTCCGCGGACCGCGAAGGCTCTTTTCTATTGAACAATTTTCTTATAAACGCCAAGGATGAACGTCTTGTAAGGCAGGTCCGGCATTGGGTCAATCAGTTCTTTGGCAATACTGGCGTGCTCGATGGCCAGATCGTGCTTGCCTTGCTGTTCGTAAATCAACGCCAGATAAGCGTCTTTTTCATAGTTCATCGATAAATCATAAGGGTGGTGCAGGAATTCAGCAGTTCTATGGCGATTTAGCCAAGTCAGTGCTTCATCCAGCTTTCCTAAACCGTAAAGCGCTTTTCCTTTTTCGAGGTAGAATTGATGATGGTCGCCATCTTTGTCTTTTTCAAGATTCCGATCAACCAATCTTTCCGCTTTTGCATAATCGTGCACGAACGAATTCAAATCATGGGCTTCCAGCAGGTCGAGTGTCGTCTCAATTTTATCGTCGTCTGTGAACTCGGCGAACAACCGGAGTTTATGGACGTAATAGTCTTTCTTTTCACGATTTCCTACCAAAATCGCATGGAACCCCATGACCCTATAAAGATCATTGATGCGGTAAAAAATCTGATGTTCCTTTGAATACTCGATGGCGTCGTTCATTAAGTGCACTGCCTCTTGATCCTTTCCAAGTGCAAAATATAAAATCGCTTCATGAAAATCGAAATCGAGCTTTTTCAGTGGATCCAGTACTGCATTGCGGTTATCGAACGAGCGTCGGGATGCTTGCAGCATCTTTAAAGACTCTGCGTAACGGTGTTCGTTAAATTTCATCATCGCCCGGAACATGTGTACATCGGCAATATTGTTTACCAGATGCAGGCCTTCGTACATATCTTCCGATTTCTCCAGCGCTTTTTGCCAGTCTGCCATTTTTGCATAGTATTGGCAGCGGCTGTAGATTTCAAGCAGGCGGGCGGATTCATAGCGGTACGGCAATTTGTCAGCGTACGGTGCAATCTTTTCAATAATCGGCGTGAAATCGCTCAATTCCTGAAGTTCTTCTTTATAGAGTTTTTCCACTTCTTGCAGCAATTCACGCAATTCCGCTGTCGGAACTTGAGCAAGCAATTCATTGCGGTCGACGCCTAATTGCCCGGCGATATAAGACAAACTCTCCATTGAAGGATTTGCTTTATTGTTTTCAATTAAACTGAGCATGCCTTTGGTCATTGCGTTGCCCGCCAATGCCTGCAGCGTTAGCCCTTTTGCTTTTCGCAAACTGCGGATGCGTTCTCCGAGAGTTTCCACTTGATCACCTCTTCTGTAATAGTTTAAATATATTAAACTTTTACTTGTAATGCCAGTGAAAGCATGATATATTTTGTTTAATTAAATTAAACAAAAGGCAAGGGGATGAAAAAATGACTCAATCAGCAGCCATCCACAAAGCGACTTACCACCTTTATACCTTTACGATCAGCAAGCTTATTTCAACGTTCGGCAGCAGTGTCTATACGTTCGGCATCAGTTTATACGTGTTGGCATTAACAGGGTCCGCCGCCAATTTCGCCATCAATTTGATTTTCAGCATTTTGCCAAGGACGGTATTGGCACCTTTCGCAGGCTATGCTGCCGATAAATATTCCAAGAAGACGATTGTGATTGTCTCCCAGTTGGCCAGTGCGTTGGCTGTTGGGGCGCTGCTTCTTTATAGCGCGTCCGTGGGGCTGTCGCTGCCGGCAATTTACACAACAACTGCGCTGTTATCCGTCAGCTCGATGTTCGCGAGCGTGACGTTCTCCGCTTCGATTGCCAATTTGATTGATCCGGAGCGCATCCAAAAAGCCATTGGCTTCAACCAGTCAGCGCTGTCGATTGCGGCGATTGGAGGGCCTGTCGTTGGCGGCATGCTTTTCGGTTTCGTTTCGATGAACGTCTTCCTGCTTATCCAGATTGCTGGCTACTTGCTTGCGCTGCTGCTCGAAGCGACGATGAACTTTAAATTATTCAGCGCCAAAATTGAAGCGGCGGCAGATGACAAGAAATCCATGATGCAAAGCATGAAAGAAGGCGTGGCGTACTTGAAAACGAATCGCGTCATCATGGTAATCGTCAGTACGGCCATCGGATTGAATTTCTTCTTTTCCGCGCTGATGATCGGATTGCCGTTTATCGCCGTCCAGCAAATGAAAGTAGAGGCGGTGCATTTCGGCTTCATCGAGGCCATGGTCGCGGTAGGAATGCTGCTGGCTTCTATCTATTTCTCAGTGCGCAAAGAAGTGAAGTACCCGCTGCTGTTTTCCAAAAGAGCTTTGTTTGCCATGTCAATCATTCTAGCGGGCCTCGCGCTGCCTCTGATGCTGGATATGTCGTATAGAGCGAACGTGCTGTACTTCATCGTCCTGATGTTCGCGTTCGGCATTTCCAATGTCTTTGTCAACACACCCATCGGCGTTATGATGCAAAAAGATGTCGAAGAAGAGTACCGCGGCCGTGTCTTCGGCATTCTCGAATCAATGGCGATGGCCATGATGCCGCTCGGTTATCTCTTGTTCGGGCTTCTGTATGACAGCGTCCCGGGCGAATACGTCGTCCTTGGCAGTAGTCTTTGCCTGATCGGGCTAGTCGCCTATATGATTCGGCCGAACATCATCCGGGAAGCATATCCGGAACTCGCCGCCGTATTGCAGAAAAAGCCGGTCCATTAAAGTCAGTCCAATCCGAAAATCCCTTCCATTGCCGCTGCTGGCAGTTTGGAAGGGATTTTCGTTTTCGTATGTTTAAATTGGCAGTTACAGGGAAAAAATCCAAAGACATAAAAAATCGGAAGGGTGAATCGGACAATGGAAAAAGACAAGATCAAGAACTTACCGCCTCAGCAGCAGGAACGCCAGCCTGGATTTGAAAGCGAGATGGAGCCACGCCCGGATTTCAAAGGGAACCTGGCAGGGAAAGCGCATCGGCTGCCTGAAAAGACAGCATTGATTACCGGCGGAGACAGCGGAATCGGCCGTGCAGTTTCCGTAGCGTTCGCGAAAGAAGGGGCGGACGTTGCCATCATGTATCTCGATGAACACGAAGATGCGGAGGAGACGAAAAAGCTGGTCGAACAAGAAGGGCGGCGCTGCATCCTCATCGCTGGCGACATCGGCGATGAAGCATTCTGCCAGGAAGCTGTCGGCAAAGTGATGGACGAATTCGGGAAATTGGATATCCTTGTCAACAATGCTGCGGAGCAGCATGTACAGGATTCTTTGAAAGACATTTCGGCCGAGCAGCTGGAGCGGACATTCCGGACGAACGTTTTCGGGATGTTCCATTTGACGAAAGCCGCGCTCGAGCATTTAAAGCCGGGAAGCTCAATCATCAATACCACGTCAATTACAGCGTTCCAGGGCATGCCGGAACTGATTGACTACTCTTCCACAAAAGGGGCGATCCTGTCATTCACGCGTGCATTATCAGGATCGCTTGCGAAAGAGGGCATCCGGGTAAATGGCGTCGCGCCGGGGCCGATCTGGACCCCGCTGATTCCAGCTTCGTTTGCTGCGGTAGAGGTTGAGAAATTCGGCCAAAGCACACCGCTTGGCCGTCCGGGACAGCCGGATGAACTCGCGCCGGGATACGTGTATTTAGCATCGGACGATTCGTCTTATGTAACCGGGCAAGTGTTGCACATCAATGGCGGAACGCCGTATTAACAGTATCGTGAAAAACTGAATCCACATAAAAAGAGGAACGGAAAAATCGATGATTTTTCCGTCCCTCTTTATTTATGTCGAATTTAGCCGTTTTCCACGGTCCGTAAAGAATTGGCGGATTTTCTGAAGAGCACAACCAGGATGATGGCAAGCAACGCCAGCGATCCGGATAAATAATAAACAGCGCCGGACTGTATCGTCAGCATCCACGTGAAGAACAAGGGCCCGATGATGCGCCCCATATTATCCATCGAATACGCAACCCCTGCCGCAGTGCCGTATTTGCCGCCTGATTCCTTGGAAGTCAGCGATACGATCGCTGTCCGGGCCAAGGCATTGCCGGCGGTGAAAATGCTCAACGCGATGCCGGCGAATACCAGGCTCGTCGTGAACGGCAAAAGGAAAAGGCCGGCAGCCGTTACAATCTGGGCCCCGATGATCCACTGCGTTTCTTTGCCGTCTTTAATACGGCGCACAACGCCTCCTTGGATGGCGGCGTCCACCAAGCCGCTGGCGATGAACAAATAGCCGAGCTGCAGCGGTGTGATCTGGATTTGGTCGATTTGGAACAGCTGGAATGTCGACTCGAGGCCTGCCAGCAAAAAAGTCACTAAGAACGAAAACAGGAACAAATAGCGGATTCGGTATTGCCAAAGGACGCTTGCTCCTTTCGGCAGCAATTTCCGTTTGACGGCTTCGCCTTGGCGCACAGGCTCTTTTAAAACGAGCGACGCATAGGCCATCAGCAAAAGCACCAGCACAGCGGAAGCTGTAAATGGCAGCGACAAGGAAATCGAGCCGAGCAAGCCGCCGATGGCCGGACCGAAGATAAATCCGAGGCCAATGGACATGCCGAGCAGCCCCATGTATTTATTGCGGTCTTCATCGCTTGTGATATCAGCTACATAGCCGGTCACTGCCGTATAAAGCGCTCCGGAGAAAAGCCCGCCGATGATGCGTGAAAGGTACAGCAGCGCCAGGTTGTCGAGGAAGAGCGAGAACAGGAAAAAGCTCAGGCTGAAACCGGCCAGCCCGATTAAAATGAGCCGTTTGCGCCCTGTATTGTCGGATAGCCTGCCCCATAAAGGAGCGGTGAAAAAGGAGGCAAGTGCATAAATGGTGATCAAGCCGCCGACATGGATTTCGCCATAGCCTTGCTGCACGATCACTTCCGGAAGGATCGGGATAATGATGCCGAAACCCAAATACACAAAAAACTGGACCGACATCAACAATAAAATCGTTTTTTTCATATGTATACTTCCTGCTTTCTGAAAAGGCTGTGCCTTCATTTTACCTTTGTTTCAGGAGAACGACAAATAAAGATCGGACAGGGCGGCCCATGCAAAAAAGCGCACCGGCATAAACCGGCGCGCTTTTCATGGCTTTATTGAATTTTACGCTTTTGGTGCGCCGACATCGTAACCTGCGTCTTCGATTGCTTCAGTGATCTGGTCCACAGAAACTGCCGATTTATCGTATGCAACAGCCACTGATGCATTTTCCAAAGAAACATCCACTTTATCTACACCAGCCAAAGCGGAAACGTTTTTCTCGACACGCCCCACACAATGCTGGCAGGTCATGCCGCTTACTGGTAATGTGATTTGTTCTGTCATTATTAACTCCTCCTTGGATTTAATGCTTGAGAGAATGTGTCAAACACTCTATTTCTGTCTTCATATTAACATTTGCACGTTGAAAAATGAAACAATTAACAATTTATTCACAATGTCATCAAAATGAAAAGTTTAAAAGCTGGCAAAGATGGTATTATATACGTAGACACAGAAAAGTCAAATATTTAGCGGTTACATACGAAACTAGAAATGATGCAAAACGTCAATAACAGTATGAATAATATAAAGAGGTGATCTGGATGGCGAAAGACGTAGAAGTTCGCAAAATCGTTTCAAATTTATCGAAACTGGGAATCCACGCCAAAATCACAAAATCACGTGTGGAGTTATTGAAGGCGCTGGCTTTGCCGCAAAATCCGCAAATCCAATAATCCATTAAAAAACTCCGGCGCCGATGCGCCGGAGTTTTTTAATCTGCTTCTTTATCGTTTCCGAACATATAGTTCCGGTGATGGAATTTCATACTGAAGACAATGCCGAGTGCGAGCATATTCCCGATCAGCGAGCTTCCTCCGTAGCTGATGAACGGAAGCGGAATGCCGGTGATCGGCAGGAGCTGGATCGTCATGCCGATGTTCTGGAATACATGGAATGTAATCATCGCGATGATTCCAGCGCATACGTACGTACTGAAGACATCTTTTAATTGCAGCGTGATTTTTGTCAAATGGTAGATGAGCATGAAAAACAGGATGATGACAGCGCTGGCGCCGACAAAGCCGAAGTCTTCCGATATGACCGTAAAGATGAAGTCGGTATGGTTTTCCGGTACGTAGACTTGGCGCCCTTGGTAGCCTTTTCCGAACACTTCTCCGGAACCGATGGCGTTCATCGCAGCTATTAGGTTATACCCGCCTGATTCTGCATAGGCGTAAGGATCAAGCCATGTGTAGATCCGTTCGAACATATACGGTTTCAGGCCGAAATTGTCGGACAGGAAAGCCTGCATATTGACAGCCATCCACAACAGGCTGCCGCCGATTACCGCAACGCCGCCAAAGCTCGGCGCGATGATTTTCCAGGAGATGCCGGAAACGACCGTCAACGCGAGTGTAATGGCGATGAATACAAGCGACGTCCCTAAATCAGGCTGCAGCAGGATGAATCCAAGCGGAACGCTTAACATCAACGCGATTTTGCCGAGCAGCATGAAATCGGTCTGCAGCGATTTTAGGGGATGCTTCTCGTGATGGGAAGAAATCATCTTCGCCAGTGCGAGTATATAGAAGGTTTTCATGAATTCAGCCGGCTGCAGATTGAAAAAAGGCAGATGGAACCAAGCTTTTGCACCGTTTACCGATTCCGCAATCTGACCCGGGCCATCAGGGGAGATCATCAGCACGATGAGGAGAAAAATTCCGAAGGCGTATAAATAATAAGCCATCTTTTTAAACTGCTCTGAATCGAAATACATCAGCACGCCGATCATGGTAATGGAAATTATGTAGAAAATCCCCTGGCGCGGCACGAAATTCGTCAAATATTGTCCGGATGTCTGAGCCGAAGAAATGGCGATCAAGCTGACCACAAAGAATAGGAATAAGATAAAAGCGAGCGACCAATCGATGCGATCAGCAATGCTCTTGTTTGTTTGCATCTGAGTTCACCTGTACTTTTTTAGATTGAGAGTCGGTTAATATTATAGCGCATCCACAGAAAATATGCCTATACCAAAAGTAATGACGAAAATAGAGCTATGATGTTTCATATTTTAAAAGATTGGTCGTATAATGAAAAAAGGAGATTGGAGTGGGGGACATGGTCAAAAAACCGTTGAACGCGGATTATTATATACAGCATTTATACATTTATTTGAACGAAGCTGATCGATTCGCTATTTTCAGCGGTCTTACCTTCGCGCAATTTCTGGATGCCATGAAAATGCCGAAGAACCTCTTGCTGCTGAAACACAGTTATGATGATGCCTCTTTCAATATGCATACATATTTGGAGTTTGTCGCACAGGAAGAGTTTACACAGCTTCGCAAAGGCTTGGGCAATAAGAAAAGTGAGTTTTGCTGGATCGATTTCAAAAATGAAAAGCAGCTGAATTCGCTGACTCCCCAGGAACAAGCTGAACTTCTCTATATTGGCCATAAAAAAGAAGCGGTACGGCCGCCTTTTTACGCCGCTTTACAAAACGAATTCGTCTACCTGTCGAGCGAAGAAGAGCAGACGACCAAAATTTATTTCCGCTCGTTGGAACGGCTGAACGAATTAGTAGGCAATTATTTCACTCAAGTAATCCGCAGAGAAGCGAATGGCCAAAACTTTTGGCGGCGCAAATCCAAAGACTTGATACCGGAATTGCCGCTGGAACTTTTGAATACGCTCAAAAATGATTACCGTGAAGGTGTCTTGATTTCACTTGCGGATCCGGAAAAAACGAAGAATACCATCGAACTGCACATCCGTTCGGTTGAAGAAATTTCGTTTCTTGATGAGTTCTGGTCGGATATTCAAGGGTACATCAAACAGGATGTCGACCGCAAAATCGTCTTCGACCGCAAATTGAAGCAATGGAAGTAATGCTTGGTACTAAGCATTGCTTCTTTTTTTTGCATCCGGCCGGAAAAAATTTTTCGTCTACAGCAGTTCATGATAAACTAAGCATTATGAAAAAAGAAATCCATAGGGAAAGCGCCAAGGTGCCCAACAACTGGACAATAGCGGAGGTTTACTGATGAAGAAAAAGATCGGTTTATTATATGGAGGCAAGTCGGCAGAGCATGAAGTATCGCTCTCCACTGCACGTGCGGTTACAAAAGCTTTGAATTTCGGGAAATACGAAGTATATCCGATTTATATAACGCAGGAAGGGGAATGGAGAAAAGGAGCCTTGCTTGAAGGGCCGGTTGATTCGATTGAACAACTCCAAATCGGCCAAGAGGCATCCATCCCGAATGATATATCCGGCTTCTTGCCGGCGGAAAGTGGACAAAGCCTCGATGTGATCATCCCGCTTCTGCATGGACCGAACGGAGAAGACGGCACGGTGCAGGGTTTGCTTGAAGTGATGAACTTGCCATACGTCGGCAATGGCGTACTGGCTTCGTCTGCAGGCATGGACAAAGTGGTCATGAAGCAATTATTTGAAATTGCTGGATTGAACCAGACGCCATATGTCTATTTCATCCGCAGCGAATGGCAGCAGAACCAAGATGCATTAGTGGAGCGCATTGCCACTGAATTGCAATGGCCGGTTTTCGTCAAACCCGCAAACTTAGGGTCGAGCGTCGGCATCAGCAAAGCGGACAACAAAGAAGAATTGGCTGCAGCAGTCGAAGAGGCATTGAAATTCGACCGCAAAATCGTCGTCGAACAAGGTGTGGCGGCGCGTGAAATTGAAATCGGCGTCCTTGGAAACGACCACCCGGAATGCTCAGTTGCAGGCGAGATCAAGCCGCTAAAAGCGTTCTACGATTACCAAGCCAAGTACAAAGATGGCAATACCGCAATGATCATTCCCGCTGAACTGCCGGAAAGCGTTTATGCGGAATTGGTGGAATCTGCGAAAAAAGCGTTTAAAATATTGGACTGCTCTGGACTCGTCCGTGCGGATTTCTTCGTTACCGCAGACAATGAAATTCTGATTAATGAAGTCAATACATTGCCAGGATTTACGCCATACAGCATGTTCCCGCTATTATGGGAAAATACGGGGCTTGCTTATCCGGATTTGATTGAGCGTCTGATTGATTTGGCGATTGAGCGCTATGACGATAAACAGATGCTGCAAGTAAAAATAGATTGAGTGGAGACCTTATATGAAAAAGAAGATTGAGCAATTAGCCGAATGGCTGGACATAAAAACGAACTTTAAAGGCGTCGTTGTGACAGGGGTTTCAATCAACACGAGAACATTGAAACCGGGCGATCTGTTTGTGCCGTTCCGCGGAGAAAATGTTAATGGGCATCAATATGTCCGCCAGGCGTTTGAGGCGGGAGCGGCTGCGAGCCTTTGGCAGCGCGATGAGCCGAATCCGCCGAAAGACGTCCCGCTCTTGATCGTTGACGACTGCAAACTTGCGCTGCAGGAAATGGCGCGGTCTTACCGCAATGAATTGTCGACGATGGTCATCGGTATCACCGGCTCCAACGGCAAAACATCCACCAAAGACTTGGTGGCAAGCGTATTGAAGCCCTATTTCAAGGTGCAGAAAACGCAAGGCAACCTGAATAATGAACTAGGCTTGCCGTTGACCATTTTGTCGCTCGATGAAGATACGAAGTTCGCTGTCCTTGAAATGGGCATGAGCGGCTTTGGGGAAATTGAATTTTTATCCCGATTGGCACGTCCGGACTACGCCATCATCACCAATATCGGCGAAGCCCATATGCAAGACCTCGGTTCGCGCGAAGGCATCGCCCAGGCCAAGTTTGAAATCACCGCTGGCATGGCGAGCCATGGCAAACTTTTTTATGATGGCGATGAGCCCTTGCTCTTGCCGTTTGTTGAGGAGTTTCCGCAGGCGGTTTCGTTCGGCTTCGGCGAAAACAACGAATTGGCTGTCACGAACATCAAAGCGACTGAAAATGGCAGCAGCTTTTTAGTCAGCGGCATCATTGACGCAGCATTCACGATTCCAGTCCTTGGTGAACACCAGGTCAAGAACACGTTAGCGGCGATTTTGGTGGCGCTTGAAGCGGGGCTGACTGAAGAAGAAATTCGCCGGTCCTTAAAAAACGCGGCATTGACGGATATGCGCATGCAAATCATCCAAGCGGACAACGGTGCGACGTTCATCAATGACGCTTATAATGCAGCGCCTTCGTCGATGGGGGCCGCATTGAACTTCCTGCGGGAGACGACGATGAAAGAAGATAAATGGCTAGTGCTTGGCGATATGCTGGAACTTGGCGACAATGAGCAGAGGTATCACGAAGACATGGCGAAATTGATCTCCGGCGAGATTTCGGGTGTCTGCCTGTTTGGCCCGCGCATGAAGTGGCTGCGCGACAAACTCGCGGTTTCGTTTTCGGGTGAAGTGATTTGGAGCGAAAATGATTATGCGCCGATCATCGAATTTCTGAAAGAACGCATCTCATCGGATTCCATCATCCTAGTAAAAGGCTCACGCGGCATGGCGCTTGAAAAGGTCATTGAACCGTTCACGGCAAATTAAAATGGAGGTGAACGGTTTGAAAACTGGCGTCTTGTGCATCCACGGATTTACGGGCGGCCCGTATGAAGTTCAGCCGTTCGCTGATTTTCTAAAGAAACAGACGGATTGGAACATCTCGATCCCGACGCTTCCCGGGCATGGCGATACGCTTGCGTTGAAAAATATGACAGCGGACAGCTGGCTGATGGAAGCGGAATTGGCTCTGCGCGAATTGAAGAAATCTTCCGACCGGATCATCATTGTCGGGTTTTCCATGGGTGGGTTGATTGCGATGTATTTGGCGATGCGCTATAAAATCGATCGCCTTGTGTTGTTAAGCGCAGCGGCCAAATACATCAGCCCGCTGCAATTAATAGAGGAAGTCAAAGGTGCGTTGTCAGATGCCAGAAAAAGGCGCTTGGCGGAAAATGAGTTTTACCAGCGCTATCAATACAAACTCGTCAATACACCGATGCTGTCGACTCGGGAATTTTTAAAAGTCGTCAAGTTGGTCGAACCGTATTACAAGAACATCCACATTCCTGCATGCATTGTGCAGGGGATGAAGGATGGGGTGGTGCCGGTATCGGCTGCAGACTTCATCTATGACAATATCGCTTCTGAAGATAAACAGATCATCCGGTCGGAAACCGGGAAGCATATGATCTGCTATAGCGAGGATTGCGAGGATTGGTTCATCCGGGTTTTGGCATTTATGAAGAAAGGTGCAGAGTAAACTGATTATTGGAACCTTTGCGTATTGATTGCAAGTACTTATCAACCGTGTTATTCTATTGAAAGCAATGGATACATTTTTGAGACACTCTTCCCTGTGAAGAGTATTTTTTTGAGCAAAACGGTTTGTTCTACTTATAGGGCATCAAAACCCGCCGATCAGACCGCTCGGCAACGCCCGAGCTTTTTCTGTTCACACATCCCCTCTGACTTAAAACTACAGAGTATGATTTTCGACGTGAAACTTCCTCATAAAGGCTCGACTTTGTCACGATTTCATCTAAAAATGTACACCATTTGTAAATAAGATGAAGACAAAAGGAGATTAAAAAATTGGTAAAATTTTCAGAATTAAATCTTAGCGAAACAACTTTAAAGTCCGTACGACGCATGGGGTTTGAAGAAGCAACACCAATCCAAGAAGGTACAATCCGTTTAGGTATGGAAGGCAAGGACATTATCGGCCAAGCACAGACTGGTACTGGTAAAACAACTGCATTCGGTATTCCGTTGATTGAAAAAATCGACACTAAAGACGGCAATGTCCAAGGATTGATCATTGCGCCAACTCGCGAATTAGCAATCCAGGTTTCAGAAGAGTTGTACAGACTGGGCCAAGATAAAAACGTGCGCATCCTTTCAGTATACGGTGGCCAAGAAATCAGCCGCCAAATCCGTGCACTTAAAAACCGCCCACAAATCATCGTTGGTACACCAGGACGCCTTTTGGACCATATCAACCGCCGTACGCTTAAATTGGACAATGTAAACACATTGATCCTGGACGAAGCTGACGAAATGTTGAACATGGGCTTCATTGAAGACATCCAAACAATCATGTCAAGCGTGCCAGATACTCGCCAAACATTGTTGTTCTCAGCAACTATGCCGGATGCAATCCGCCGCATTGCAGAGAAATTCATGAAGACTCCAGAAATCGTTAAAATCAAATCAAAAGAAATGACTGTTGAGAACATTGAGCAGTTCTTCGTTAAATCGGTAGAACGCGAAAAATTCGATATCCTTTCACGTCTTTTGAACGTTCAACAGCCAGAATTGGCAATCGTCTTCGGCCGCACAAAACGCCGGGTTGATGAATTGTCTCATGCTTTGAATATCCGCGGCTATGTAGCTGAAGGAATTCACGGCGATTTGAGCCAAGCGAAACGTATGTCTGTCTTGAAGCAATTCAAAGCAGGTAAAGTCGACATTCTAGTTGCAACTGACGTAGCAGCTCGCGGACTTGATATCTCAGGCGTATCACACGTATACAACTTTGATATTCCACAAGATCCTGAAAGCTATGTCCACCGCATCGGCCGTACTGGCCGTGCAGGTAAAAAAGGAGTCGCAGTCACGTTTGTAACACCACGTGAAATGGGCTACTTGGGCATCGTTGAACGTACAACGAAGAAAAAAATGGAAGCTTTGATTCCGCCGACTGCTGATGAAGCCGTATTAGGCCAAAAACGCGTTGCGATGGAACAATTGCAAGAAATGACTGAGAAAAACAACTTGGGCGACTACCGCGAACTAGCGGCAGAAATGCTTGAGAAGTTTGACGCTGTTGATTTGATTGCAGCTGCCCTTAAAACAATGACGAAAGAACCGGAAGATACGCCAGTATCAATTTCGGAAGAACGCCCATTGCCATCCCGCGGAGGCGGAGGCTATAAAGGCAAAGGCGGACGCAGCAGTGGTGGCGGAGGCTATAAAGGCAGCCGTTCAACTGGATCAGGCCGTCCATCTTCAAGCCGTTCAGGAACTGGAGCTGGTGGTTCTGGCGCAACAAGACGCCGTGAAGGCAGCACAAGCGGCGGAGGACGTCCAGGACGCACTCGCCGTCACGAATCTTAAGAAGAAAAGCGTAAGCTAAAATAGAAGGCGGATGCGGAAACAGGAAACTGTTTTCGCATCCGCCTTTTTTGCGCTTTCAAACTGATGTACAATGGACTGAAACGCATCAACACATGAATCGTATAGTAAGAGAGAAGCAAGAATGGGGTGCAGCAGGTGAACAATCAACCAAAAAATCAAATTTCAAGAAAAGGGCTGACGGTTTGGCGGCTCTACGGATCTATCGAAACACTCGTCATCGCTTTAGTGGCGGCAGGTGCAGGAGCGATGACTTATTTCTTTGACTGGCCAAACTGGCTATATGCTCTTTACGCGGGTATTATTGTGCTTTTCGGATTTTTGCTGATTTATCTGTTTCCGAAAATTCGCTGGGAGCGCTGGCGCTATGAGGTGCGGGAGCAAGAAATCGAATTGCAGCACGGTTTGTTTATCGTCCGCCGCACGTTGGTGCCGATGGTTCGTGTGCAGCATGTCGACACGGCACAAGGCCCTATTTTAAGGAAGTATAATTTGGCTGAAATTTCCATTTCAACTGCGGCAACTGTCCACACGATTCCTGCATTGATCACAGAAGAGGCGGATGAGTTGAGAGCGAGAATTTCGGTTTTGGCAAGGGTGGCGGAAGATGATGTCTGAAATGCGTTATAAACTTCACCCGCTGTCTGCGTTTTTAAACTTCATCAAAGCCTTGAAAGAATTGATTGTGCCTTTTATTGTCATATTCGGTGTGAATTTATTCAGAGATGGCGGCGTTTCGGGGATGTTCAATCAGGGATGGCAGGGGATGATCCCGTTTTTGATGGGGATTGTCGTCGTGCTGTTCATGCTGGTAGCCGGCATCATCAAGTGGAAGCGTTTCGTCTATTGGTTTGAAGATGGAGAATTGCGCATCGAATACGGCTTATTCGTTAAAAAGAAGCGCTACATCCCGTTCGACCGGATTCAAAGCTTGAATTATACAGAAGGCATTTTCCACCGGTTGTTCGGGTTGGTCAAAGTGAAGGTTGAAACAGCAGGTTCCGGCAAAGTGGGGGAATCGGAAGCGGTTTTGACTGCGATTAACCGCGAAGACGCTGATCGCATAGCAAGCAAAATGGAAGAAGCAAAGAGGGGATTTCACCACCATGCGCTAAATGATGCGGAAGCGGAAACGGCTCCCGTGGAAATACCTGAGAAACAGGAGGCGCGCGTTTTTTATCGCATGACGCTCAAAGAATTGATGATTTTGGCGACGACGTCAAGCGGCATTGGGGTAGTGTTGTCCGCTGTTGCGGTATTCCTGTCACAGTTTTCGGATTTGATTCCGTACGAAGCGCTTTACGAAGAAGTTATGCAGTTCTTGCGTTTCGGCTATTTGATCGCCGCGTTGGTGATTTTTGTGGTGTTGGCGATTGCCTGGGTCATTTCCGTATTCCTGACGATTTTCGCGAATTACCAGTTCACCATTCAAGCGGACGAGGACAATATCTACATCACGCGCGGTTTGCTGGAGAAAAAGAAAATTTCCGTGCCGTTCAAGCGGGTGCAGGGAATCAAAATTTCCCAGAATCCTTTGCGTGAATGGTTCGGCTATGCAACGGTGACCGTTGAAAGTGCAGGTGGGTCACTGGGGGATAAGGAAGAGAAAATCCGCCTGTTTCCGCTCGCGAAAAAGTCGGTGATGCTGCCGGTGCTGTCGGAATTGTTCCCGGAAACGGAATGGGAGCCGAAGCTTACCGGTGCACCAAAACGCAGCGTCCGCTTTTTCTATCGGCTCGATTTCTTTTGGATGGCGCCGTTCATTGCGGCTATGAGTTATTTCTTTTATCCGTACGGGCTTGTGAGCCTATTGCTGGTGCCGGTCGTTATGCTGCTTGGCATATGGCAGCACCGGACGGTTGGCTATGCATTGACCGGACGGCAGTTGACGATGCAATTCCGCGGTTTCAGCAAACATTCCTTCTATTTAATGAAGCGGCGTGTACAGGCAATCGATATTACGCAAAGCTATTTCCAGCGGCGCAAGCAACTGGCTTCAATTGAGGCGACGATCAAATCCGGAATGATGGGCGCTTCTGCGCGCATCAATCATATGGATACAGGCGATGCAGAACGCATCATGGCCTGGTACGAGCCATCAAGCCGGCCGCTGCCTGAAGATGAAAAAAGTCAGCCGGAATATTTCTCCGGCTGACTTTTATTTTTTCGTTTTCCAGCTGACGATCCTTTTCGGATGGAAATAGCTTAATCCGACCAGGAAACCGGTAATCATTCCTGCGATGTGCGCAGTAGCATTGATGCCCGGCGTCAGGAATGTCATTACTATACTTATCACAATGATTGGCAGTATAATTTGTCTCAATTGAGGCAATGCGCGTCGTCCGTAATACAGCAATGCAGCGAACGCTCCAAGAATTCCGAAAATCGCACCGCTTGCACCGACGTGCAAATAGTTCAGCGGCTCAAGGAAGTAAGTTGCGACGGTACCGAAAAGCCCCGCCAATCCATAAACGGTCAAGAACCGGACTTTGCCGGTCAGCTTTTCAAGCTCCGGGCCGAACAGGAATAACGAAAACATGTTGAACAATAAATGCATCATGCCGCCGTGGAGGAACATTGGTGTGATGAACCGCCACCATTCACCTTGGGAAATTGCCAAATTGTAGCCGACCCCATAATCGAAAATCAGGTCGCCGATGACTGGAAGCCATCCCAGTAAGTAAATTAAAATGTTGATGGCAAGCAAGGTGGATACAACAGGATACATACGCAAATACTGCGAAAAACTTTCTGTGCGGATAAACATGTAGTCACCTCTTTTTCATACATGTTATTATACCTTTTTAAGGTTTGCGATTGAAAGGAGAAACATTTATGATTATTGGAATCGGTCTGGATATCGTCGAACTTGGGCGCATCCGGAGAATAGATGCCAAGTCGCCCAAGCTGCGCGAACGGGTTTTGACGGCACGGGAACTTGCTGAATATGAAGACTTATCAAGCGCGCGGAAAACTGAATTTCTGGCTGGCCGTTTCGCGGCGAAAGAAGCGTTCGGGAAAGCCAATGGGACGGGCATCGGTGCATCCTGTTCTTTTCAGGATATTGAAATCCGCAAAGACGAAAAAGGAAAGCCCTGCTTATTTTATCAGCAGCAGGAAACCGGGTTGGTTTCGATCACCCACACAAAAGAATACGCTGCGGCACAAGTTCTTTTGCAATCTTAATCAATCGGGGTGAGAGCATGACGGAAAATTATCGGCCGACAAAAGCGGTCATCGATTTAGGTGCAATCGAAAAAAACTTGGCTTCATTCAAAAAAGGGCTCGGTAATACGGAGATAATGGCGGTGGTAAAAGCGGATGCCTATGGCCACGGAGTATTGGAAGTGGCGAAGCGCGCGGTGGATATGGGCATCAAACTATTAGCGGTAGCGACACCGGACGAAGCATTGTTTTTGCGGACCAACGGATTTCAAGAAAAACTCCTTGTAATGGGGGCTTCACCGGCATCGTTCGTGCCGGTAGCACAGCAACAAGAAATCGCCCTGGCAGCTATTTCATTGGATTGGCTGGCCACCGCTTCGGCGGCCCAGAATCCGGAGTTTCTTCCATTAAAAGTCCATTTGAAGATTGATACAGGCATGCGCCGTGTTGGCGTAGATGCAGCGGATGCGGAAGCGGCGATAGCGGAAATTCGCCGCCATTCGTTGGCATTTGAAGGCATCTTCACCCATTTTGCTACCGCCGATGAGGAATCCGGAGAGTTGTTCGAGCGGCAAGTCAAGCGCATGAAAGAAATCATCGGCCTGATTGATGACCCTGAAGTACTGGTTCATGTATCGAATAGCGCGGCTTCTCTTATGCATCCAGACCTTGCTTATGGTGCAGTGCGGATCGGAATTTCGATGTATGGAATCGCTCCTTCTGCCTATGTAGAAGAAAAAATGCCCTTCTCTTTAGTCCCAGCCATGAGCCTGGAAACGGAAATTGTCCACATCAAAAAGGTGAAGGCCGGAGAAGCCATCAGCTATGGCGGCACTTACTGCTGCGAAGAAGATGAGTGGATCGCGACACTGCCAATCGGTTATGCTGACGGTATGCTGCGCGGCCTGCAAGGACAGGATGTGCTGGTTAGAGGGGAGCGGGCGCAAATCGTTGGGCGTATCTGCATGGATCAGTGCATGATCCGCGTTCCGGAAAAATTGCCGGTTGGCGAGAAAGTCCAGTTGTTCGGTAAGCAAGGCAAAGAGGAAATACGCATCAATGAATGGGCAGATAAATTGGGCACGATTCCTTATGAAATCCCCTGTATTTTAACAAAAAGAGTCCCGAGACTGTATGTTTGAAAGCCTGAAATCCCAACAATGTCTTTTCACCGTCCGTTTAAGATGTTAAGATGAAAAGGTGAGGCAAGAAAGAACGGTATTTTTCGGAGGTGTAGGGCTGTGTACGAGAAATCGAAGCCAAGAGAAGTGGTAGTGAAACTGCCTAAACAATTGATGTCAGAGCTGACAACACATTCAGATGAACGGTTTCAGGAGCGCGGCGACTATGTTTACGTTTCCACCCAAAGGGTAACCAAAAATATATACGATTCACATCATATTCGAGAAGCAATGATCAAAGGCTACGTGGAGATGTCACAAATCAATTTATCCATCGCTTGTGAATGTTCTCACGCGGAGTACGAAGCGGAGCACACGACCGTGCGACTCGTAAGCGGAGGTTGACAATTTGATTGTAAAACGTGGAGACGTTTTTTTTGCAGAATTATCTCCAGTGGTCGGGTCTGAGCAAGGTGGGACCCGGCCGGTGCTGGTTATACAAAATGATATAGGGAATCGTTTCAGCCCCACGGTGATTATTGCAGCGATAACGGCGCAGATCCAGAAAGCGAAATTGCCGACTCACGTTGAGATCAATGCCAAGAAATATGGCTTTGAGCGTGATTCGGTCATCTTGCTTGAACAATTGCGTACGATCGATAAATCCCGTTTGACTGATAAAATTACCCAGCTCGATGAAGCGTTGATGGAAAAAGTTGACGAGGCACTGGAGATCAGTGTTGGTCTTGTTAAGTTCTAATCATACATACTCCGAAAACACCTGAAAGTTCATTCTTCCAGGTGTTTTTTCTATTATCCCTTAAGAATCTGGAAGCTTGGCGACAAAAAAGATGTGAAAAAAACTTTTTTCCGATACAATAAAAGATAGATTATCTAAAATGCAACTGGATGTGTTCGCTGCATGGAAATTCAGGGAGGTTTACGGCAGAAAATGAATAAGCAAATGGCTGGATATATTCAAGAAAATAACACTGAAATAATTACTAAATGGCAGGAACTTATGAAAAACGAAAAAAATGATCGTTCTTTCCAAGTGATGCCGACGGATTTGATGAACCAGACAAGTAAGGAATTCGCGGATCTGATGTTGTCGAATCTTTTAGAGAGCCACCAGGCTTATGAAACGCGCTTGAACGATTTCGCGGAAAAAGTAGTACGCCTTGGCTGGTCGATGACGTTTGTCACAAAAGCGATCGACCATTTCTCGGAAGTCGTGTTTGAAGGCATGGAAGATGCTGGTTTAATTACGCAGGAAAACTTCCGCGGATTTTTCAAAGAGTTCAATAACTGGATCATCCCGATCCGTGACAGCACGGTCGCTGCTTATTCGAAAACGTGGGAGCGCACTGTAAGCTTGCAAAAAATCGCTTTGCAGGAATTGTCGGCATCGTTGATTCCTGTATTTGAAAAAGTGTCGGTCATGCCGCTTGTCGGAACGATCGATACCGAACGCGCACGCCTGATTATGGAGAATTTGCTTGAAGGCGTAGTGAAACACCGCGCGGAAGTGGTCCTGCTGGACATCACTGGTGTACCGGTAGTGGATACGATGGTAGCGCACCATATCATTCAGGCTGCGGACGCTGTGCGTTTAGTCGGTGCGAAATGCATGTTAGTGGGAATACGGCCTGAAATTGCCCAAACGATTGTGACGCTGGGCATTAATTTGAATGAGTTTACGACTACAAGCACGTTGCAGCGTGGTGTAGAACAAGCACTTGCTTGGACTAATCGCAAAATCGTGGAGGTTGATGAACAATGAATTTTCGGATTCCGATTTTAAAATTAAGAGATACATTAATTGTCTCGATCCAATGGGAGCTGGATGATCAAACTGCTATCCAATTCCAGGAAGATCTATTGAATAAATTGCACGAAACAAGCGCGCGTGGAGTCGTGATTGATTTAACTTCTGTTGATTTCATCGATTCGTTTATCGCAAAAGTCTTAGGGGACGTCATTAGCATGTCAAGCCTAATGGGAGCGCGAGTGGTTATTACCGGTATTCAACCAGCAGTGGCTATCACTTTGATCGAGTTAGGAATTCGACTTGAAGATGTTATGACAGCCCTGGATCTAGAAAATGGGCTGGATAAACTTCAACTGGAATTGGAGGCTTAATAATGAGCAACCAGTCTTCGGTGGAGATTTTAACGGAATGGGATATTGTTGCAGCACGACAGCTCGGGCGCAATGTTGCAAAAGAGCTGGGTTTTGGCACGGTCGATCAAGCGCGTATCACGACGGCGATCAGCGAGCTTGCCCGCAATATTTATTTATACGCTGGCCAAGGGAGAATTGAAATTCAGCAATTGATGGAAAATGGCATCAAGGGAATTTTGATCATCGCTGCCGACCAGGGGCCCGGAATTCCCGACATCCGTAAAGTGATGGAAGATGGATTTTCTACTTCTGGAGGGTTAGGTGCAGGATTGCCAGGCGTTAAACGATTAATGGATGAATTTAAGATTGAAACGATCCCGGGAGAAGGGACAGACATAAGAGCTACGAAATGGCTTCGATAGGGGGGGCACATATGGTCCACAAAATCGAAAATCAATACAAAGAAATTTTAAATCAATACATGCAGCGCCAGTCGGAACAGAATTTGTATGTCGGCCAGAATTTCAGCCGGCAGCTTATTTCTGAAAACATTTCTCCGGAAGAAGTCATCAGCGTCCATAAGGCGGCAATGCAGGAAATTTATAAAGACTTGCCTGAAGTGGTATGGCATTCTTTTGATTTCCTGGTTGAAATGATGATTAACTATGGCCTTGCTTTGCAGGAGCGGCAAAGCCTCTTGCAGCGGCAGGAAGAAATCAGAGTAGAAATGGACCTGGCGGCGAATGTCCAGGAGACGTTGCTGAAAACGAAATTGCCTACTTTGGATGGTTTGGATATTGGTCTGTTGTCAATTCCCGCACGGAAGATGAACGGCGACTACATATATTTCATCAGCGACGCAGAAGGCCATGCCGGAATCGCCGTTGCAGATGTTATTGGCAAAGGGCTGCCGGCCGCCCTTTGCATGTCCATGGTCAAATTCGGCATGGATAGCCTTAATCATTCACCTGCAAACCCTTCCGAGGTTTTGGGTGTCATTAATCGGGTCGTTGAGAAAAGCATCGACGATTCGATGTTTGTTTCCATGTTCTATGGCAGGTACGACGCGGTAAGCGCGCAAATGACCTATGGTTCTGCAGGGCATGAGCCGGCGATTTTGTATCGTGCGAAAACCAATGATTTCAGTGAGTTGTATGCCAAAGGCCTTTTGCTGGGTGTGTCACCTGCTGCGACATATGAAGAGCATACAGTCCAGCTTGAAGAAAATGACATGGTTATCATGATGACGGACGGCGTGACAGAAGGCCGCACCGATCAAGGGTTCATTGAGCGCGAAGTCATTTTTAAAATGATTGAAGAGAAAAAGGATGAACCGGCTCAAGTCATTGTCCAGTATGTTTATGACGCTCTGGAGCGCATGCAGAATGCTGTGCTGTCGGACGACTTTACGCTGGTGATTTATAAAAAAGTCTGAAGTAGGTTTAAAAGCTGCCGTTAGGTGGTATTTAGACTTACGATGGCTTTTTTAATTTTAATGAAATTTTGATAAAACAGGGGTGTCTTAATAGATGAATATTCAAGTTGAACTAGAAGAAACAAACAATACATTAACAGGTTTTATCCGCGGCGAAATCGATGCGCACACAGCGCCGGTTCTCCGTGAAAAATTGGAAATGCACCACCATAAAGAAGGTTTGAATGCAGTGTTGGATCTTTCCGACGTTGATTATATGGATAGTACTGGATTAGGGGTTTTCGTTGCATTCTATAAGTCAGTAAATGCTAAAGGCGGACATGTGAAGCTGAAAGGCCTCTCAACGCGTTTGAAACGTTTATTCGACATTACTGGTTTGGGCGAGATCATGGACATCGAATCAGTTGGAAAAGGTGGTAATTGATATGCGTCCTTTCGATTATGTTGAAATGAGAGTGCCGGCAAAATCGCAATATGTCGGAGTGGCCCGTTTGACGATTTCGGGATTAGCTAGCCGTATCGGTTTTACGTTCGACGATATTGAAGATTTGAAAATCGCGTCAAGTGAAGCGGTGACAAATGCAGTGCAACACGCTTATTCTGAAGGTGAAGAAGGCGAAGTTGTTATTGGCTGTGCACTATACGGCGATAAGATTGAGATTATGGTAGCTGACCATGGACAAAGTTTCAATTTTGAAGAAACAAAGGCGAAAGTAGGTCCATATCACGATCAAGAGGAAGGGGCTTTTCTTCGCGAAGGAGGTCTTGGCCTTTACTTGATCGAAACTTTGATGGATGAAGTAAAAGTCCATCATCAGGAAGGCGTCACGGTCTTCATGACTAAGTATGTTGGAGGAGAGCAGGTGGAAGAGGATGTCGAAACGATCTCATCCTAATCAGCCGACCAAAGAGCAGGTGCTTGAATGGATTGAGGCTTATCAACAAACGGAAGATGAAGAAGCCCAGACAATGCTTGTGATGAACTACAAGCGGCTGGTGGAATCGATAGCGCGCAAATATTCAAATGGCAAGTCTTACCATGAAGATATTGCACAAGTTGGGATGCTGGGTCTCCTCGGAGCAATTCGCCGTTACGATCCGTCATTCGGAAGAAGCTTCGAAGCTTTCGCAGTGCCGACAATTATCGGTGAAATCAAGCGCTTTCTGCGTGATAAAACGTGGGCTATCCATGTTCCGCGCCGTATCAAAGAGCTTGGACCCCGCATCAAGTCAACTGTCGAAGTTCTGACCCGGGAACTTCAGCGTTCTCCGCAAGTGTGGGAAATCGCAGAATACCTGGATGTCGATGAAGATGATGTGCTTGAAGCAATGGAGATGGGCAAGAGCTATCAGGCTTTGTCTATGGACCATTCACTTGAAGCGGATTCCGATGGCAGTACGGTGACTTTATTTGACGTTGTCGGGCAAGAAGACGATGGATATGAAAAAGCGGATCAGCGCATGCTTGTAGCAAATGCGATGAATGTGCTTTCTGAACGGGAAAAGCAGATCATCCAGTATACCTACATAGAGCAGCTGAGCCAAAAAGAAACCGGTGATAAGCTGGGGATTTCTCAAATGCACGTGTCTCGTCTGCAGCGTAAAGCAATCAAAAAACTGCAAGAAGCCATTTTGGCTGCCGGTGGAGTGTCCTAGTGGAGACGATAAAACACCATTACGTTGAGGCCTGTATTTTCAATGAAGCAAAACATGGTAATTATGAATCCGGCGACAGCTACCATACTGTGCTGACGGACGATTATTTCATTTGCTCAGTAGCCGACGGACTAGGGAATGGCCCAGTGGCGCGTGAATCGTCGCAGGTCATTCCGCAAATTCTGGAGCAGTATCATCACGAATCGATCGATTCCCTTATGGGGCGTTTCAATGATTTGATGGTGCAAAAAAGAGGCGCTGCTGTTGCGATTTTTAAAGTGGACTTCAAAAAGAAGACCTTGGAATATACTTGCGTGGGAAATATCCGATTTTACTTATACCGCAAAGGGACGGATGAAATGATTTATCCGTTGCCGGTAATGGGGTATCTATCAGGACGCCCACAGAAATTGCGCACGCAACTCTACACGTACGTGGAAGATGACTTATTCCTCATCCATTCTGATGGAGTGGAATTGCGGAATCCAAAAGTGATGATGAGACGGGCAGGAGTGCCTGAGCGTCTTTATTACGATATTCTCCGTGAAATCAAAACAGGCGACGACGCCACGTTTATAGCAGGAAGCCTCCTCAAATGAGAAGGCTTCTTTTTTGTGTGATAAAATAAGAAAAGCGGAGGCGCCTGTTTAGGTTCGACAGGCGTAAGACAGACCAGCCAAGCGGTGCTTTTTGCCGCTTAGCAGGGATGGCTTACGACCCGAGAACCTGGGTGCCGGAGCTGGACAATAGAAAAGCGCATGCGCCTGTTTAGATGCTATAAGCTGATTGATTTTAACCGTTTCAAGGAAATGAAGGAGAGTGGTTTTGTGGACATGCAGAAAATCCATGCGTTGATTGCAAAAGAAACTAGCGTTCGCGCAGATCAGGTCAAACAAGTTATCGGGTTATTAGACGATGGCAATACAGTTCCGTTTATAGCGCGTTACCGCAAAGAAGCTACTGGTTCGCTTGATGAAGTGCAGATTAAATCGATTGAAGACCGTTATACATACATACAGAACCTGGAGCAGCGGAAAGTGGAAGTGATCCGTTCAATCGCTGAACAGGAAAAAATGACAGATGAGCTGGAGAAGGCAATTCAAGCGGCAACGATATTGCAGCGTTTGGAAGACCTTTATCGGCCATATAAGCAAAAACGCCGCACGAAAGCGACAATCGCGAAAGAGAAGGGGCTTCAGCCATTTGCGGATTGGCTCTTGTCAGCATCAAATGGCGATGTCTTGAAAAAGGCCGCTGAATTTGTCGATGCAGAAACCGGAGTAGCCACCGCGGATGAAGCGATTCAAGGTGCACAGGACATACTGGCGGAATTATTCGCGGATGATCCGGATATCCGGGAAAAGGCACGTTACATGACGCGCAAAGATGGCAAGATTTTAACGGCTGCCAAAAAGAACCATGAAGACGAGAAGCAGGTCTTCGAAATGTATTACGATTACGAAGAAGCGATCAGCAAAATCGTGCCGCACCGCATTTTGGCAATCAACCGCGGGGAAAAGGAAGATGTGCTCCGCGTTTCCATCCAGCCGCCGACCGACCGGATTGTAGCATTGATGAAAAATAAAGTGATTAAATCGAGTGTCCCGTCTTCAGAATTCGTGGCTCAGGCGATCGAAGACGGCTATAAGCGTTTGATACAGCCTTCAGTCGAACGCGAAATTCGAACCGAACTCAGCGAAAAAGGCGAAACGCAAGCAATTCATATCTTTTCAGAGAACTTGCGGAATCTCTTGTTGCAGCCGCCGATGAAAAACAGAATGGTGCTTGGTGTAGATCCGGCTTACCGCACCGGCTGCAAACTGGCGGTTATTGATGAAACGGGCAAGTTATTGGAAGTCGCAGTCATTTACCCGCATGCGCCAAAAAATGACCAAGCAGGAGCAAGGCGGACGATGAAGGCGCTCGTATCGAAATATCCGATACAGATCATGGCGATCGGCAACGGTACGGCTTCGCGTGAGACCGAACAATTTGTTGCGGACTTTTTGGCGGAAACGGACGCGGACATTTCTTATGTCATCGTCAATGAAGCGGGGGCGAGCGTTTATTCCGCATCTGAAGTAGCACGTACGGAGTTCCCGAATCTCCAGGTCGAAGAGCGCAGCGCCGCATCCATTGCGCGCCGCTTGCAGGATCCGCTATCCGAATTGGTGAAAATCGATCCGAAAGCGGTAGGCGTCGGGCAATACCAGCACGATGTCTCCCAGAAAAAGCTGGCGGATCAATTGACGTTCGTCGTGGAAACAGCGGTCAACCAGGTTGGTGTCAACGTCAACTCGGCTTCTGCTTCTTTATTGCAATATGTTGCTGGCCTCAGCAAGACGGTCGCTGAAAATGTAATCAAGGTGCGGGACGAGAACGGACGCTTTACATCACGTGCCCAATTGAAGAAGATTCCGCGCTTGGGCGCGAAAACGTATGAACAAGCCATCGGATTTCTGCGGATTCCCGAAGGCAAGAACCCGCTGGACGCCACTGGCATCCATCCGGAGAGCTATGCTGTAGCGGAAAAACTGCTGGAATTGGTGGGAGCGGGCAAGAATGAAGTCGGCACACCGGCGACAGCGGAGAAATTGTCTGCGCTTCAGCTGGCAGAGCTGAGCGAGAAATGGGGCGTTGGGGAAATCACGCTGCAGGATATTCTGGATGCGCTGAAAAAGCCGAACCGTGATCCGCGTGATGAGTTCCCGCAGCCTTTATTGAAAAACGATATCTTGAAGATGGAAGACTTGTTGCCGGGCATGGAAGTCCAAGGAACTGTGCGGAATGTTGTCGATTTCGGCGCATTTGTCGACATCGGCGTGAAGCAGGATGGGCTCGTCCATATTTCGAAATTGAAAAAAGGCTTCGTCAAGCATCCGCTTGATGTAGTCGCTGTCGGCGATATCGTCACCGCTTGGGTCGAGAAAGTCGAGAAAGACAAAGGGCGCATCGCCTTGACGATGCTGCAGCCAAAAGATCAGACAGAATAATACATTACAGCAAAAAAGAGCCGGTCAATTGACGGCTCTTTTTTGCTGATTTTTTATAAAAGCTGTGCTATGCTCGGTAACATTCAGATGCAAGAGAAATACAGGACGAACACATAACGATTTTCAATAAGGAGTTAGCCATGACCAATCAGGAACTGACCGAGCTGATCAAAGAAATCTCCAATGACTTTTTCCACAAGCCTTTCCGCCATGAGGGGGTTTTCAATTCGCGTTTGCGCACCACAGGCGGCAGGTATTTATTGCGTTCCCATAATATCGAAATCAATCCTAAGTCATATGAAAAATTCGGCTATGCCGAACTGGAAGGCATCATAAAACATGAGTTGTGCCATTACCACCTCCATTTGGAAGGGCGCGGCTATAAGCATCGGGATGCGGACTTCCGGGAATTGCTTAAGCAGACCGGAGCAC
>NZ_RQII01000061.1:47500-51387 GCF_004761975.1 Planococcus koreensis
TCGAAGCAACGCGAAGAACCTTACCAGGTCTTGACATCCCGCTGACCGCCTAGGAGACTAGGCTTTCCCTTCGGGGACAGCGGTGACAGGTGGTGCATGGTTGTCGTCAGCTCGTGTCGTGAGATGTTGGGTTAAGTCCCGCAACGAGCGCAACCCTTGATCTTAGTTGCCAGCATTCAGTTGGGCACTCTAAGGTGACTGCCGGTGACAAACCGGAGGAAGGTGGGGATGACGTCAAATCATCATGCCCCTTATGACCTGGGCTACACACGTGCTACAATGGACGGTACAAAGGGCTGCAAACCCGCGAGGGGGAGCCAATCCCAGAAAACCGTTCTCAGTTCGGATTGCAGGCTGCAACTCGCCTGCATGAAGCCGGAATCGCTAGTAATCGTGGATCAGCATGCCACGGTGAATACGTTCCCGGGCCTTGTACACACCGCCCGTCACACCACGAGAGTTTGTAACACCCGAAGTCGGTGAGGTAACCACTTGTGGAGCCAGCCGCCGAAGGTGGGACAGATGATTGGGGTGAAGTCGTAACAAGGTAGCCGTATCGGAAGGTGCGGCTGGATCACCTCCTTTCTAAGGATAATATCGGAATCAGCACCTCCGGGTGCTGGGTTGACGTTTTGCGTTCAGTTTTGAAGGTTCACACCTTTAAAAGCGGAGACGCTTTTTTTGTGGCTTTCAGACTTGTTCTTTGAAAACTGGATATGACGACATTGAAACATATGAAACAAAGCAATTCATGCACACACGGCTGAACTTGATTCAGCCAACTTTCTAAACACCAAATTGGTTAAGTTAGGAAGGGCGCGCGGTGAATGCCTTGGCACTAGGAGCCGAAGAAGGACGGCACTAACACCGATATGCTTCGGGGAGCTGTAAGTGAGCGATGATCCGGAGATTTCCGAATGGGGAAACCCACTGCCTTTAATGGGGCAGTATCCTTGCGTGAATCTATAGCGCATGAGAAGGCAGACCCAGGGAACTGAAACATCTAAGTACCTGGAGGAAGAGAAAGCAAATGCGATTCCCTGAGTAGCGGCGAGCGAAACGGGAACAGCCCAAACCAAGAGGCTTGCCTCTTGGGGTTGTAGGACACTCTATACGGAGTTACAAAAGGATGAGTTAGGCAAAGCGGCCTGGAACGGCCCGCCAAAGAGGGTAACAGCCCCGTCACCGAAAATTCATCCCCTCCAGAGTGGATCCTGAGTACGGCGGAACACGTGAAATTCCGTCGGAATCTGGGAGGACCATCTCCCAAGGCTAAATACTACCTAGTGACCGATAGTGAACCAGTACCGTGAGGGAAAGGTGAAAAGCACCCCGGAAGGGGAGTGAAATAGATCCTGAAACCGCGTGCCTACAAATAGTCAAAGCCCGTTAATGGGTGATGGCGTGCCTTTTGTAGAATGAACCGGCGAGTTACGATTGCATGCAAGGTTAAGCTGAGAAGGCGGAGCCGCAGCGAAAGCGAGTCTGAATAGGGCGCCAGAGTATGCAGTTGTAGACCCGAAACCAGGTGATCTACCCATGTCCAGGGTGAAGGTAAGGTAACACTTACTGGAGGCCCGAACCCACGCACGTTGAAAAGTGCGGGGATGAGGTGTGGGTAGCGGAGAAATTCCAATCGAACCTGGAGATAGCTGGTTCTCTCCGAAATAGCTTTAGGGCTAGCCTCAAGATTGAGAATCCTGGAGGTAGAGCACTGTTTGGACTAGGGGCCCATCCCGGGTTACCGAATTCAGACAAACTCCGAATGCCAGTGATTTATGCTTGGGAGTCAGACTGCGAGTGATAAGATCCGTAGTCAAGAGGGAAACAGCCCAGACCACCAGCTAAGGTCCCCAAATATCCGTTAAGTGGAAAAGGATGTGGCGTTGCTTAGACAACCAGGATGTTGGCTTAGAAGCAGCCATCATTTAAAGAGTGCGTAATAGCTCACTGGTCGAGTGACACTGCGCCGAAAATGTACCGGGGCTAAACGGATTACCGAAGCTGTGGATGGATCCCGTAGGGGATCCGTGGTAGGAGAGCGTTCTAAGGGCGTCGAAGCTGGACCGGAAGGACTGGTGGAGCGCTTAGAAGTGAGAATGCCGGTATGAGTAACGAAAGACGGGTGAGAATCCCGTCCACCGAATGCCTAAGGTTTCCTGAGGAAGGCTCGTCCGCTCAGGGTCAGTCGGGACCTAAGTCGAGGCCGATAGGCGTAGACGATGGACAACAGGTTGATATTCCTGTACCACCTCCCCGCCGTTTGAGCAATGGGGGGACGCAGAAGGATAAGGTGAGCGCGCCGTTGGTTGTGCGCGTCCAAGCAGTGAGGCGGAAAATGAGGCAAATCCCATTTTCATACACGCTGAGCTGTGATGGCAAGGGGCATTGCGCCCTGGAGTCCCTGATTTCACACTGCCAAGAAAAGCCTCTAGCGAGGCGGGAGGTGCCCGTACCGCAAACCGACACAGGTAGGCGAGAAGAGAATTCTAAGGTGAGCGAGTGAACTCTCGTTAAGGAACTCGGCAAAATGACCCCGTAACTTCGGGAGAAGGGGTGCTCTGGTAGGGTGTATAGCCCGAGAGAGCCGCAGTGAATAGGCCCAGGCGACTGTTTAGCAAAAACACAGGTCTCTGCAAAACCGTAAGGTGACGTATAGGGGCTGACGCCTGCCCGGTGCTGGAAGGTTAAGAGGAGTGCTTAGCGCAAGCGAAGGTGCGAATTGAAGCCCCAGTAAACGGCGGCCGTAACTATAACGGTCCTAAGGTAGCGAAATTCCTTGTCGGGTAAGTTCCGACCCGCACGAAAGGCGTAACGATCTGGGCACTGTCTCAACGAGAGACTCGGTGAAATTATAGTACCTGTGAAGATGCAGGTTACCCGCGACAGGACGGAAAGACCCCGTGGAGCTTTACTGTAGCCTGATATTGAATTTTGGTGCAACTTGTACAGGATAGGTAGGAGCCAGAGATCCCGGAGCGCCAGCTTCGGAGGAGGCGTCGGTGGGATACTACCCTGGTTGTATTGAAATTCTAACCCACGCCCCTGATCGGGGCGGGAGACAGTGTCAGGCGGGCAGTTTGACTGGGGCGGTCGCCTCCTAAAGAGTAACGGAGGCGCCCAAAGGTTCCCTCAGAATGGTTGGAAATCATTCGCAGAGTGTAAAGGCAGAAGGGAGCTTGACTGCGAGACGTACAGGTCGAGCAGGGTCGAAAGACGGGCTTAGTGATCCGGTGGTTCCGCATGGAAGGGCCATCGCTCAACGGATAAAAGCTACCCCGGGGATAACAGGCTTATCTCCCCCAAGAGTTCACATCGACGGGGAGGTTTGGCACCTCGATGTCGGCTCATCGCATCCTGGGGCTGTAGTCGGTCCCAAGGGTTGGGCTGTTCGCCCATTAAAGCGGTACGCGAGCTGGGTTCAGAACGTCGTGAGACAGTTCGGTCCCTATCCGTCGCGGGCGCAGGAAATTTGAGAGGAGCTGTCCTTAGTACGAGAGGACCGGGATGGACACACCGCTGGTGTACCAGTTGTTCCGCCAGGGGCATCGCTGGGTAGCTATGTGTGGCCGGGATAAGTGCTGAAAGCATCTAAGCACGAAGCCCCCCTCAAGATGAGATTTCCCATTGCGCAAGCAAGTAAGATCCCTCAAAGACGATGAGGTAGATAGGTTCGGAGTGGAAGCGTGGCGACACGTGCAGCTGACGAATACTAATCGATCGAGGACTTAACCAAAACAACCGGCGCCTGCGCTAAATAAATATATTACAAAAGAGGAAAGCTAAAAATTCAAAATAAAACCTGCGCAGAATGGAATCTGCGCAGGTTTTTGGTTGTTCTTGCTGATTAGTTCGAGACGGGTTTGTTGAATGGGTCGAGGACGTTG
>NZ_RQII01000062.1 GCF_004761975.1 Planococcus koreensis
GACGTTTTGCTGTTCAGTTTTCAAGGTTCATGTTTGTATGCCGCTTCATTTGGCGACTTTTCAATATTACCAGCTTCCTTTTCGGAAGTCAACAATAAGTTCCATGTTTTCTTCGTGTAATCTAGATGCCAAAACACGACATCAATTAATATATCACCTCTCCCTTCTGAGCGCAAGACTTATTTAAAATAAAAAACCGATTCGAGAATATTCTACTCGAACCGGTTGGGTAAATATTTTAAATCTATGCTTATTAGTCGCGCGGACGCATCTGAGGGAACAGTAGAACGTCTCTTATAGAAGCGGAATTGGTCAACAACATAACTAGACGGTCAATCCCAATCCCAAGACCTCCCGTAGGCGGCATGCCGTATTCCAGCGCTTCGATGAAATCATCATCCATTTCATGCGCTTCATCGTTGCCTGCTTCTTTTTCAATTAATTGAGCTTCAAAACGCTCGCGTTGATCGATTGGATCATTTAATTCTGTGAAGGCATTTGCATGTTCTCTACGAACAATAAACAATTCGAAGCGATCTGTAAAACGCCCATCTTCCGGATTCTTTTTAGCCAGTGGAGAGATTTCTACAGGATGGCCATAAACAAAAGTTGGTTGAACCAACTCTTCTTCTACACGCTGCTCGAAAAACTCATTCAAAATATGGCCTACTTCCATAGTAGGTTTAACTTCAATATTATGCTCTTTCGCTAAAGCGTGCGCTTCATCTTTCGTCATCTGCTCCCAGAAGTCCACTCCTGTGTATTCTTTCACTGCGTCAGCCATGTGCAGGCGCTTCCAGCCTGGCTCAAGATTTATCTGGTCCTCGCCATATTGGACTGTGGTTGCACCTAATACATCCTGTGCAATATGTGCAATCAGATTTTCCGTCAATTCCATGACATCGTTGTAATCTGCGTACGCTTCGTATAATTCAAGCATTGTAAATTCAGGGTTGTGGCGCGTTGAAACACCCTCATTGCGGAATACCCGCCCTACTTCATAAACTTTTTCCAAACCACCTACAATAAGGCGCTTCAAATGAAGTTCGATAGCGATGCGGATAAACATCTGCATGTCGAGCGCATTATGATGCGTGATGAACGGACGTGCAGTCGCTCCACCAGCAATCGAGTGCAGCATCGGTGTTTCCACTTCCAAGAAACCTTGATCATCCAGGTAGCGGCGCATCGATTGAATGATGCGGCTGCGCAGAATGAATGTCTCTTTGCTTGTTTCGCTTGTAATCAAATCCAAATAGCGCTGGCGGTAACGCTGCTCAATATCTTTAAGGCCATGGAATTTCTCTGGCAGCGGGCGCAGGGCTTTCGTCAAGAAGAAGACTTCTTTCGCTTTAACAGAAAGTTCCCCTACATTCGTCTTGAAGATCGTCCCTCTTATTCCAAGGATGTCGCCCAGATCGACTGTATTGAAAAATTCATATGCTTCGTCGCCAATCGCGTCTTTACGGACATATATTTGGATTTGGCCTTTCAGATCCTGAAGATGCGCAAATCCAGCCTTACCTTTTCCTCGCTTCGTCATGACGCGCCCGGCAATTACCACTTCATGCGGGTTTTCTTCAAGCTCTTCTTTTGAAAGCTCGCTGTATTCGTTGATGATTTCTTCAGACAGGTGAGTACGTTCGAAACGCGAACCGAAAGGGTCCATCCCGTTATCACGGAACGCCTGCATCTTTTGGCGCCTCACCAATACTTGGTCGTTTAGCTCTTCTGACATGTTCTACACTCCTTTATTTTTCAACACCTTGATCATTCATGTATTTCTCTATTGTACACAATTTCCTCTTGCGCTACATAAAAAAAGCTGCCACAAAGTTGTGGCAGTTCTTATTTCCAGCTTAAACTGCACCGTTCGTCTAGATTTTATGGAGAAATTCTTCAGTCCCGCTATAGGTTTTCCATAACCGAACCCCTTGTTCAGGCGGCTCCGGCATTCCTTCAAGTGAAGGGTTCACTTCCAAAAGCGGGATGAGTACGAAAGCCCGCTCGTGCATCCGCGGATGCGGAACAACCAATCTCTCCGATTCTATTTTTTCTTGGTTATAGAGCAGGATATCGAGGTCTATTGTCCGCGGCCCCCATTTGACGAGCCGCTTGCGCTGCAGCTGCTGTTCAATTTCCTGGCAGGCATCCAATAATTCCAAAGCGGACAGGCTCGTCCGGACATGAACGGCCATATTCAAAAACGGCTCTTGTGCGGTGAAGCCGACCGGGTCTGTTTCATATAAAGATGAAATGGCCGCAACTTCTATCGCCGGATGCTTCCCCAACAAATCGACAGCCTGCTTCAGCATAGCTAATCGGTCACCCATATTCGAGCCAAGCGATAAGTAGCTGTCGTTCATACGAATTCCCCGCGCGACAATTCGATTGCCACCGACCGGTAATGCCCAGGGATCGGCGGATCGGGTTTGACCATCTGCACGCGAATCCCTTTGACAAGCGAGAACTTCGTTAAAATACCGGCAGCGACTTCTTCAGCCACCGCTTCGACGAGCTTTTTTGGCGGCCCTTCGACAATTGCGCGGCAAGCTTCGTAAACTTCGCCGTAATGCACCGTGTGTTGTAGGTCGTCTGTTCTGCCAGCCTCCGCCAAATCAACCGCCAGCGATACCGTCAGACGAAAACGTTGCCCCAACTTGGTTTCTTCAGCAAATACGCCGTGGTAACCGTAAAACTCCATATCGTTCACATGAATGAAATCCATTATTCCGCCTCCTTGTATTTCGTTTTCCCTGTCAGCACATCCATCATGCGCACGGCACGGCTTGTTTCTTTGACGTCGTGGACGCGCACAATTTGGCAGCCGCGGTCGACGCCGAAACAGACGGTGGCAAGCGAACCTTCGAGCCGCTCTGCTACCGGCAGCCCCAGCACTTTGCCGATCAGCGACTTGCGTGAAGTTCCAAGCAGCACCGGATAGCCGAGCGCAACGAACTCTCCGAGATGCTGCATCATTTCAATATTGTCAGCAGCGGACTTGGCGAAGCCGATGCCCGGATCCAGCCAAATCTTTTCTTTGCGGACGCCGGCATTAAGCGCAATTTCTATACTTTCGCTTATATCTTGCTGGACATCCGGCCAAAAATCCTTGTATAACGCATCGTTACGGTTGTGCATTAAAATAATGGGCACCTCCCATTTCGCCGCAACCTCTGCGATGGCAGGTTCATATTTCGCGCCCCAGATGTCATTGATGATATCTGCCCCCGCTTCAATTGCCGCTTCAGCCACTGCCGCTTTATATGTATCAATTGAAATCAAGACGTCGCATTGGTTTTTCAACGCTTGAATCACCGGAACGATACGCGAGATTTCTTCGGCATCGGAAATCATCGTGTAGCCTGGCCGCGTCGATTCACCTCCGATATCGATGATATCCGCACCGTCTTCTACCATTTGGCGTGCCCACGACACTGCTTGTTCAACCGACGTATAGTTGCCACCGTCAGAAAAAGAATCCGGCGTTACATTCAATATGCCCATCACCCATGTTTTATTGGTCAAATCCATGTTTTACACTCCGTTCTGGACCCTGTTATTGCCCGGGAAATAATCACTCTCTCCATATTATCGCGAATAACGGCATTTTCGCCATAATAAAAGAGCATGCATAGGCATACTCTTTTTAGAAGCGACTCAATTTTCTTCGAATTGGTAAAGCGGAGTGCTCAAATAACGTTCGCCGTTTGATGGGATGATCGCCAGCACTTTTTTGCCTTTGCCAAGTTTCTTCGCAACTTGCAGCGCAGCGTAGATTGCCGCCCCAGAGGAAACGCCTCCGAGAATGCCTTCTTCGCGAGCCGCTTTGCGGGCTGTTTCGTACGACTGATCATTCGTCACTTGAATGATTTCATCGTAAATTTTCGTGTTGAGGACTTCTGGCACGAATCCAGCGCCAATGCCTTGGATTTTATGGGGGCCCGGCTTGCCGCCTGACAATACAGGCGAGTCCGTCGGTTCCACTGCAACGATGTGGATGCCCGGGTAATGCTCTTTCAACACTTGGCCAGCGCCGGTGATGGTGCCGCCTGTACCGATTCCGGAAATGAACGCATCCAATTGCTCACCCATCGATTCCACGATTTCCGGTCCTGTTGTCAGTCGGTGCACTTCCGGATTCGCTTCATTCTTGAATTGCTGGGGCATGAACCAGCCGTTTTCAGCAGCCAGTTTTTCAGCTGTTTTAATGGCGCCGTTTGGACCGTTCATACCGTCAGGACCTGGAGTCAGAACCAATTCTGCACCATATGCACGCAATAAGTTGCGGCGCTCCATGCTCATCGTTTCAGGCATGACCAATACGGATTTATAGCCTTTAGCCGCAGCAATCATTGCCAGGCCGATTCCCGTGTTGCCGCTTGTCGGTTCAATAATCGTGTCGCCTTGCTTTAAATTGCCGTCTTTTTCAGCAGCTTCTATCATTGCCAATGCGATGCGGTCTTTCACACTGCTGCCAGGATTGAAGTATTCCAATTTCAAATAAACCTCTGCATCTTCAGGGCCAGTCAGGCGATTTAATCTGACAATCGGTGTTTGGCCAATCAATTCGGTAACAGAATTTCCTATACGCGCCATTTCTCAACACTCCTAATCCCTAGTAGTTTTGTAAGTATTAATCTTTCCTTATCGTATCAATGTTTCTCATTTTCTGTCAAATTGTATACACCAAAAAGGCATTTCCAATGAGAAATGCCTTTCTGTTTTATTGGCCGTAAAACCATTCTGCGTCGAATTCTTTCCAGAAAGCTTCTGGAGTGACTGATTGAGGGAGCTGCTCAAGCGCAAGTTCGCGACCGATATGGCCTTTGACTTCTTCGAAGGAGAACTTTTGGCCTTCCGCTTTATCCACCACCGCTACTATCGCCAGGCGGCCGTCTTTCAATGCCACCGGCTCTGACCACTTTCCAGTTTCGATCGATTGGACCGCTTTTGCAACGGCCGGATCGACAGACGGCTGGTCCGGGGAAATATAGCCGATGTCGCCGCCCAAGCTGGCAGACGCGGTATCAACCGATTTTTCGCGGGCCAGCGCTTCGAAGGAAGAACCGTTTTCAAGTTCTTTCAGCGCCGCTTCGGCCTCGCTTGCTGACTCGACGACCATCATGCTCGTGCGGTAGCCGTCCTCGACGTCATAAAGCGCCTGGTTTTCTTTGTAAAAGGCTTCGATTTTCTGGTCTTCAACCACGATATCTTTTGTCAGCACTTTTTCCAAGATCAATTGCGATTTCACTTGCTCACGCAAGCTCTCGCCGTTTTCTGCATACAATGCCATATCGGTGCCATCCTGAGCCGTGCGGAGCATCGCGAGTTCGAGATCGATTTCTTTGTCGCTGACTTTAATGTCGTACTCTTCGGCTGCAGTGGCCATGACTTTTTGATTGACCAGCCCGAGCAAAGTATCGCGGCCATGCTGCTCTTCCATTGCCGCCATCCATTCCTGGCGCGTGATCGGATCGCCTTGGACAGCGGCGACTTCTTCGCTGCTGCCTGCTCCGTTCGGAATCAGCCAAGCAATGAACCACAGCAGGTTTCCAACAAATAATAGCAATAACAGGACCAGCAGCGGACCTGTCTTCAATCTTCTTCTCGGCGGACGCCCTGCAGTTGCCGGTGATGCAGCAGGGCGTTGCGTATTACGCGTGTAGCTCATCGATCAGCGCTTCCAATTCTTCTTTAGAATAATGGTATTTTTCCAAACAGAAATGGCATTGCGTTTCAGCCATTCCTTGCTCTTCAATCATTTCGCGGATTTCTTTTTCACCGAGTCCCAAGATTCCTTCTGCAAAACGTTCTTTGGAGCAATTGCATTCAAACTTCACCGGCATTTTGTCCAAAATCTGCACATTTCCTTCGCCGAGCACTTCTTCCAAAATTCCTTCCGGCGTCAAACCGCGCTGGATCATTGTAGAAACAGGTTCGATATGAGCCAATCTTTTTTCGATTGCCGTAATCGTTTCGTCGTCAGTATCCGGCATCAATTGGATGATGAAACCGCCAGCAGCGAGAATGGAGTTGTCTGTATCCACCAAGACACCCAAACCGACCGACGATGGCACCTGTTCAGAAACCGCGAAATAATAGGTCAGGTCTTCCGCAATTTCACCCGAGACGATCGGTGTCTGGCCCGTGAAATTCTCCTTCATGCCAAGGTCTTTAACAATCGCCAGCATGCCATTGGTGCCGACCGCCCCTTTGACATCCAGCTTGCCTTTGACCGACGAATCGATTTGGGTCTGCGGGTTTGTTACGTAACCGCGCACCTTGCCATCAGCATCGCTGTCGACCAAGATGGCGCCGATCGGCCCTCCCCCTTGAATTTTCAACGTTACTTTGTCATCGCCTTTCAGCATTGCGCCAAGCATGACCCCCGCCGTCATCGCGCGCCCCAATGCAGCAGACGCTGTCGGCCAAGTCTGATGGCGGCGCTGCGCCTCCCCTACAGTTTCCGTCGCATCAGCGGCAAAAGCCCGGACGCTGCCGTTAAAGCCAAGTCCGCGCACTAAATAATCTCCCATATCAATCGTTCCCTTCCAACGCCTGATTGCGTTTATAAATTAAATAAAGGCCCTTCAATGTCAAAAACGGATCCACTTTGTCGATCATAGACGATTCCGCCGCAATCAACGAAGCCATTCCTCCTGTCGCAATAACGGTCGGCTTTTGCTTGCTCTGTGCTTTCATGCGTGCAATGATGCCTTCCGCTTGCCCGACATAGCCGAAGACGATGCCGGCCTGCATAGCGGATACGGTGTTTTTTCCAACGACGTTTGCCGGACGCGCAATCTCGATGCGCGGCAGTTTCGATGCACGATTGTACAACGCTTCGGTGGAAATGCCGATGCCCGGCGCAATCGCCCCGCCCATGTATTGCTGGCGTTCGTCAATGTAACAATACGTTGTCGCCGTTCCAAAATCGACAATGATCAACGGAGTTCCGTATTCATGGATCGCCGCAACCGCATTGACGATCCGGTCTGCTCCGACTTCACGCGGGTTATCGTACTTGATGTTGAGGCCGGTTTTTACGCCAGGCCCGACAACCATCGGCTTGATGTGAAAATATTTCTGGCACATCCGCTCCAGCGAAAACATGATTGGCGGCACGACAGAAGACATGATGATGCCGCCGATCGCTTCAAATCCGAGGCCGGCGTCATTCAGCAGCATTTTGATTTGCATGCCGTATTCATCTTCCGTTTTGTGGCGGTCTGTTTCAAGCCGCCAATGATGCAGCAGCTGCTGCTCCCCATAGACACCCAAAACAATATTCGTGTTTCCGACATCCATTACTAAAATCATATTTGAGCCCTCACTTATCAACGATTTTCCAACACATCATACCATATTTTCAGAGAAATAAAAAAACCGATCGGCCGTTCCCAAAAAGGAAAGGTCGATCGGTCTTAACAAGTCTTATTTGCGGTCTTCCTGAATCGGTCCAACGGCTTCACCGGATCTGCCTTCTTTTGGCAAATCGCCAGCTGAAGGGTCACTCGGAGCACCCGTTACATCCCCTGCTTCATCGTCTTTCGACAAATCAACAGCATCTTTTTCAAAATCGCCGTTCAATGCTTCATAAGAACGTTCCGGAAGCGTGCCGTGGTCTTTCAAGTGAAGGATTTGGCCCGCATCCAACGTTTCCACTTCAAGCAAAGTATTGGCAATCAACGATAGAAGATCTTTGTTTTCAGTCAGGATCTCTTTCGTGCGCAAGTACTGCTCTTTGATGATGCGCTGGATTTCCTGGTCGATTTCAAATGCGATGGCATCTGAATAATTCTGGTCTGAGTTGAAATCGCGCCCAAGGAAGACATTGCCGCCTTGCGCCTGGCCGAATTGGATCGGTCCGATTTTGTCGCTCATTCCGTATTCAGTAACCATGCTTCTCGCAATGGCTGTCGCACGCTGGAAGTCATTATGGGCTCCGGTTGAAACTTCACCGAAACTCAAGTCTTCCGCAACACGTCCGCCAAGCAAGCCAGAAATCTTATCAAGCAATTCCGGTTTCGTCATGAAGTAGCGATCTTCTTTCGGCAGCATGACAGCATAGCCGCCTGCTTGTCCGCGAGGAACGATCGTCACTTTATGGACGGTTTCCGCATCGTCGAGAATCAACCCGACAACCGTATGGCCAGCTTCGTGGAATGCCACGATATTGCGTTCTTTTTTCGAAATGACACGATTCTTTTTAGCTGGTCCCGCAATAACGCGGTCCGTCGCTTCATCGATATCGGACATGTCGATTTTCAATTTATTGCGTCGAGCGGCTACCAGGGCTGCTTCGTTCAATAAGTTTTCCAAATCCGCTCCCGAGAATCCAGGAGTGCGCTGTGCGATGGCTTTCATATCGACAGTCGGATCCAAAGGCTTGTTGCGTGCATGCACTTTCAAGACTTCTTCGCGACCTTTGACGTCCGGGCGGCCAACTGTAATCTGGCGATCGAAACGGCCTGGGCGAAGAAGTGCCGGATCCAGGATATCCGGACGGTTTGTAGCTGCGATGATGATGACGCCTTCGTTCGCGCCAAATCCATCCATTTCTACAAGCAATTGGTTCAATGTCTGCTCACGCTCATCGTGTCCGCCGCCGAGGCCTGCGCCACGCTGGCGTCCAACTGCATCAATCTCATCAATAAAGATGATACATGGTGAATTTTTCTTCGCATTTTCGAAAAGGTCACGGACACGGGAAGCCCCGACGCCGACGAACATTTCAACGAAATCCGAACCACTGATCGAGAAGAAGGGAACGCCCGCTTCTCCAGCAACCGCACGGGCCAAAAGTGTTTTACCGGTACCCGGAGGCCCGACAAGCAAAATCCCTTTTGGAATGCGCGCACCGATATCAGCGAAACGGCGAGGATCTTTCAGGAAGTCGACAACTTCCACAAGCTCCTGTTTCTCTTCGTCTGCTCCAGCTACGTCATTGAAGCGGACTTTATGTTTCTGATCATCGTACAGCTTCGCTTTGCTTTTCCCAAAATTCATCACTCGGCCGCCACCGCCGCCTTGTGATTGGTTAAGCAGGAAGAAGAAGAGGATGAAGATGATGATGAATGGAATGATGCCTGTGAAGAATTGAACCCATCCGCTTGTCTGCGGGGCTTTCAAGAAATCCACTTCGGCACCCTCGGATGTCGCAATTTCATCAATTTGCGTAATCAACGCTTCGTTTTCCACTGGAATATTAGTGACGAATGTTTCATCGTCTTCGTAGTCATCCAGTTTCCCTGTCACTTCGTAGACATTTGCATCAGGTTGGATGGTAATTTCTGAAATCGTCCCGCCTTGGACAGCTTCCAAGAATTCATTGTATCCTATTTCGTTAGTCGGTTGGTTACTGTTATTGAACGTCCCCAAAATACCGATAATAACTAGGAAGATTAGTAGATAAAATATGGTGTACCGAAATATTCGATTCATCCCAAGCCTCCTCATAAAGTTTCCAAAAACTATACTAAATACTACCATACGAGCATTTCCGCATACAACGAAAAGCCCTTAGCTTTGCGGGTGAATCCGTATTGTGTGAACTTCTTTTGACTATTCTTGATCTTCGCTGTAAACAGCAGGTTTCAAGACGCCAATATATGGAAGATTACGGTATTTTTCCGCATAGTCCAAACCATATCCCACAACGAATGCATCCGGAACTTCAAATCCGATATAATCTGCTTTCAAATCCACTTTGCGGCCAGACGGCTTATCCAGCAACGTAACAATTTTGATCGAGTTCGCTTTGCGGTATTTGAATAAATCCACCAAATAGCTGAGCGTCAGTCCGCTGTCGATGATGTCTTCAATGATCAATAGATCGCGGCCTTCCACGCTGGCGTTCAAATCTTTGATGATTTTCACTTCACCTGAAGAAACAGTCGCATTGCCGTAGCTTGAAACGTCCATGAAATCCATTTCCACATAACCGTCGATGCGCTTCATCAAATCGCCCATAAATGGCATTGCACCTTTTAATACGCCGATTGCCAACGGGTATTTATCCTGATAGTCGCGAGTAAGGATTGCTCCTAATTCCCGCGCTTTCTCTTGCAAACTTTCTTCCGTAATCAATATTTCTTCAATGTCTTTTTGTAGCATGGTGGGCCTCCTAGTTAATCCGCTTTTTGCGTTTTCTCGTGGTGCTCTATCAATACCCAGTCGTCGCCAGCTCGCGGTTCGCGGCTGAAAAGACTGGATGGGCGCAGTCCTGGAATCAGCAATACCTCATCTTTTTCCGTTGCAATGACCGGCCAATTCTCTCTTTCACAAACAGGGACTTTCTCATCGATCATCAGGCGCGACACTTTTTTCGGCTGCTGCATGCCGGCAAGTTTGATCCGGTCTCCCGGCTTGCGGCTTCTGATGAACATCCTGTCGTGTTTAGATGCGGCGAAATACCAAAATACAGCATTCTCTTCTTTTTCAACCTGCAGCAAAGGGACCTTTTTGTACCGAAACCCGTTCACTCTTTCAGACCAGTCACCTGTGATGGGCATTGCATCTATTGCAGTTGCCGGATGGACCGGCTGTCGGCTAAAGAACACCGCGTCGTATTGGCGTGTCATCATATAATTATGCGGCAGATGCAGAAAAACAGTACCGGCTGAAACTTGCATGGCGTTTTGCACCTGTTCAGCCAATTGCTTTGTTATCGACACTTGCTGCCCATTATATAGATAGTTTAATAGTATTAGAACCATTCTTTTTTGTAAAGCAAGTGCTCCGCTTCTGAAACTTTCAGCCGACAAGCATAGCCGGCCATCTGTCCAACGAACCATTCCGTCCACTTGTTCACGGGCCAGCCCGTCCAAAAAACGCTGGTCTTCCTGCAGCGTTTCGGCAAGTTCGACAAAATGATCCGACACTGACGGTTCTTCTTTTTTCAACAGCGGTACAATTGCTTCCCGGACGCGGTTGCGTGTATAAATCGGTTCCGCGTTGCTGGAATCTTCCCGGTGGACAATGCCATGGCGCCGGGCATAATCAGCGATCTCGTCTTTCGTCACCGCGAACTGCGGCCGGATGAGCTCCCCTTCGCCGAACGGGCGGCGCAAAGGCATGCCGAACAGACCCGATTGCAGCGACCCTCTCAAGCCTGCCATCAATACCGTCTCCAATTGGTCATCGGCGTGGTGGGCAGTTGCAAACTTCTGCGCTTTTTCGGCTGCCATCACTTCCTTGAAATACGCGTAGCGTTCATCGCGGCACACCTGCTGTTTATTGCCGCCCGCCGTTTCCAAGATGGCTGGGATTGGTATCGATCGGCTGAAACAAGAAACTTTCCAATGCCGGCAAGTTTCTTCAGTGAAACTGCGGTCCATGCGGGATTCCTCGCCGCGCAGCATGTGGTCGACGTGCACGGCCGACACCGCTACTCCGAAAGCCTGCTCGTTCATTTTCAAGAAATGCACCAGCACGAGCGAATCAATGCCGCCGGAACAGCCGACAAGCACCTGTTCTCCCGGAACCAGCAACTGGTGTTTTTTGATAAAGGCCGCCATCTTCTTTTCGTATGTTTCCATGCACTCACCTCTCCCAGGCCTTTTTATCATCTATATAAAAAGAACGCCCTAAAACTTTTTTCTAAATCTGATTGACACTCCGCCATTTAGATAGTATGATTTGAAATGTTCGTTTGAACAAAGGCGGCGTAGCTCAGCTGGCTAGAGCGTACGGTTCATACCCGTGAGGTCGGGGGTTCGATCCCCTCTGCCGCCATCATCGTTGTTAAAAGCAGCATCCTGACAAAGGATGCTGCTTTTTTTTGTGTTCAAGCGTATTTTGCACTTTATAAAAAAAACGCTCCCCTCGAAGGAGAAGCGTTTCGATATGAATTGTTAAGCTGTCATGAAGCATTTTCCTATGCTATTAAAACAGCTAGCAAGTTAGCCTCTTTTTGCACCGCGGCCGCCGCGCTTGGATTCTGTAGCGCGTTTCAATGAAGTTGCGTTTTCTTCACTTTCCTTCAAGAACTTCGCCATTTTCGTCTCGAAGTTTTCTTTTGGTGCGCGTTCAAACGAACGGTTATTGCTCGGACGTGGACGCTGCGGACGATCCGGACGTACCGGTGCGCCTTCTGGCTGTGGTTTCGCTTTGCGGATGGACAGACCGATTTTGCCGTCTGCTTCCACATTCATCACTTTGACTTCCACCATTTCGCCGACTTTAAGATGATCGTTGATATCTTTGACGTAATTGTCTGCGACTTCACTGATATGCACGAGGCCTGTTGCACCAGTTGGTAACTGAACGAATGCTCCGAAATTTGTGATACCTGTTACTTTACCTTCTAACTTGCTGCCTACTTCAATCGACATAAAAAAAATGCTCCTCCTTAAAAATTAAGATGACCGCCATATGGGGCCAAAAAACTCATTTATGCGGGACGTTGCCCGAATTTTATTATAACACTTTTTATTATAACCAGCAAAAAAAGAGTGTCAACTGACTACTCTTCTTTAACTTCATCTTCTTCATTTTTATGGTCTTCGTTCGGCGTTGTGAAAATGATTTCACCCTCATCCGACAGGAAATATTC
>NZ_RQII01000063.1 GCF_004761975.1 Planococcus koreensis
CAAGTACCCGTTTTATTTAACTGTAAACATATTCCTTATTAATCATTTTCACCTATTTTTGAAAAATATTATCTCGGTTTAAAGATGCATGGAACAAGGATATTTTTCCATCATTTACTCTGAGTTTAAGGCAAATAAAAAAGCTTATGCTATTGCATAAGCTGGGGAATTGGCAAGCTATTCAATTTTTTTGAAATGTGATGGTCCCATTTTTCAAATTCGACCAGAAAACCATCGTGCCCGAATTGGGTATCGACGATTTCCCACGAAGCATTTGGCTGGCACTTTAGCCATGGCACCATCCCTTCGCTCGGATAAAGCAAATCGTGGGTATAGGAAAGAGAGAAAACCTCAACTTCCAGCCGAGCTTCTGAAACATCGTGTGTATTCATTGCTTGCAGCAAAGCTACATAGCTATTGGCATCGAAGCGCTTTGCCAGCTTCTGGCCTTGATAAGCCAAATACGACTCCACTTCAAAAATTTCGCCGCGGGTTGAACGCCTGAAGCGCTCGTTGAACATTCCGCCGCTCCGATATGTCACCATCCCTGCCATGCGAGCCACTTCAAAGCCTTTCAGCTCCGCGGCGTCCCCATAGTCTCCCCCATTGAACTTCGGATCGTTGATGATTGACTGAATGGCGATAAAATTGAATGCTACACCGAAGTCACTGTAAGCCGGCGTGACAGCAAGGGGGAAAATCGCTTTGGTGAATTCCGGATAACTGCGTCCCCACTCCAAAGTTTTCATGCCGCCAAGCGATCCGCCAATGACCGCTGCAAGGCCGGTTATGCCCAACTCCTTTAAAGCCGCGTATTCTGCATTCACCATATCACGGATTGTGATGGCCGGAAATGCAGCACGGTAAGGGGTTCCAGTGTGCGGATTGATGGACAAAGGTCCAGTAGATCCGCTGCATCCGCCCAGCACATTAAACGTGATGACCTGGAACTTATTTGTATCTACGGCTTTTCCTGGCCCTGCCAAGCCTGCCCACCAGCCAGGATTTTCTGCAGTGCCGACAGCAAACTGATCGCCTGTCAAAGCATGGCATACAAGGACCACTGGGGCACCATTTTTTCCGCAGCGTTCATAGGCAAGTTCGACATTTTCAAGGATTTCTCCTGACTCCAGGACCAAAGATCCGATCGATACGCTAGCCATTCTGCATTCCTCCTATACGTTTTCCAGAATTGAAGCTTGTATCGCCTGTTCCAGGTCCGCAATCAAATCTTCCGGATTCTCAAGCCCGACCGACAGGCGGATCAACTCTTCTGTTACGCCCGATGATTCAAGTTCCTCTTTAGACAATTGCTGGTGCGTCGTCGATGCCGGATGGATGATCAACGATTTCGCATCGCCGACATTGGCGACATGCGACCACAATCCAACGCTGTCGATCACTTTCCGGCCGGCTTCACGCCCGCCTTTAACGCCGAAATTGACGATGGATCCGTAGCCGTCTTTCAAGTATTTTTTGGCCAGTCCATGTGATGGATGATTTTCAAAGCCGATAAAATTAACCCATTCGACCTGCGGATGATCTCTTAAATATTCCGCGATAGCTTGGGCATTGCTGTTATGGCGGGGAATCCGCAAATGCAGCGTCTCCAACCCCTGTAAAAATGCATGAGCACTTTCTGCACTTAAAGAAGGGCCGAAATCACGCAGCAGCTGGACGCGCAATTTAGTTGCAAAGGATGCGCCTTCTGCATCGATTCCGTAGCGGATGCCGTGGTAGCTTTCGTCTGGCTCCGTGTAGCTTGGGAATTTCGGATTGTTCCAATTGAATTTCCCGCCATCGACGACCACACCGCCGATTGTCGTGCCATGGCCGCCAATCCATTTTGTCGCCGAGTGGATGACCACATCAGCTCCGAATTCAATCGGGTTGCTGCCGTAAGGCGATGCAAATGTATTGTCGATCAATAATGGAATGCCGTTTTCATGAGCGATAGACGCCACCTTTTCCACGTCGAAGACATTCAGGCTCGGATTGCCGATAATTTCGCCAAATAACGCTTTCGTCTTATCGGTAATTGCGCTGCGGAAATTTTCCGGATCTTTGCCGTCGACAAACTTGACTGTAATGCCGTATCTTGGCAATGTATTTGCGAAAAGGCTGTAAGTTCCGCCGTACAAATTGCTGTCCGCGACGATCTCATCGCCCGCTTCCGCTACATTCAAGATTGAAAAAGCGATGGCTGCCATGCCGGATGCCAATGCCACAGCTGCAGTGCCGCCTTCAAGCAGCGCCACACGCTGTTCGAATACGTCGACTGTCGGGTTCATGATGCGTGAGTAGATATTGCCAGCTTCTTTTAAGCCGAATAAATTCTGCGCATGCTCTGTATCTTTAAACACATAGGAAGTTGTTTTGTAAATCGGCACTCCTCTTGATCCTGTTACGGGATCGGGCTGCTGGCCGCCGTGCAATAAAAGAGTTTCAGGTTTAAAATTCGTCATTTCTATTCCTCCTAATTTTTTATAGATGGAAACCAAGGTTGAGGAGGGAACAGAAAAAGCCCTCTTCGGTTAAGAAGAGGGCCGTCATATACGGGTATACCTCCTCTCATCTGCCAGATCCCGTCGTGCCGGATCTGTAGGATTTAGCACCTTTCCAAGCTGCGCTTGTTGGTTGCTGGGCATCACAGGGCCTATTCCCTCCGCCTCTCTTGATAAGAGTATTCAGATTTAGTTTTTCATCTTGTTGTGAAGTATAAAAAGAATGGTAAGCAATGTCAAGCATAAAATTCGAATAATTTTGAAACTTCGAAGCGCCTATTGCGTTAAAATTAAAGGAAGGAGGAGAAGGCAGATGTTATTTTGGACGATTTCAGCACTCATATCAGGTTATATCATCGGTTCTTTGCACGGCTCCCTTATCTCCCAGCTGTTGACGGGCGTCAACATCAAAAAAGAAGGCGTCAAAAATTCCGGGGCATCGAATGCCGCGATCGTGCTTGGTTGGAAATACGGCGCACTCGTTGCCGTTCTCGATATTGCCAAAGGCATTCTTGCGGTTGCAGGATTCCGGCTGCTGCTGGACGCCTCCGCGCTGCCGGATGGTACGGTCTGGACTTTATTGTTCACCATTGGCGCGGGCGTCGTGTGCGGCCACAACTTTCCCATCTACATGAAATTCAACGGCGGCAAAGGAACTGCGCCGCTCATCGGTGTAATGCTGGCGCTCGATTGGAGATTCGGAATTGCCGGCTTGCTTCTATTGGTCATCGTTTCACTTGCCACCGATTACCTTGTGGCTGGTGTACTCGTTCTTTACGTCACGCTGCTCGCCGTGGCGGTGTTTCCGGCTGACGGATTCTGGCCTGTAGCCATCGCCATTCTGCTGTTTGCGATGTCGATTTGGAAGCATACAGAGAATATTGCACGCGTTAAAGATGGCACGGAAAAAAGAGTTTCTGCCGTACTGCGTAAAAA
>NZ_RQII01000064.1 GCF_004761975.1 Planococcus koreensis
AAAAAGGACCAAGCCCCAAGGCTTGGTCCCCCACCTATTCACTTTTTCATTCCCAAAAAATCACTCAAATTGATTACATTCGATTTTGCACGCTTATTTTCTTCCTGGATCTCCAAATACACTTCCTGCCGATGTATCGTGATGTGCTTCGGTGCGGAGATGCCGAGCTTGACGGTTTCGCCTTCGATGGCGGTGACGGTGATTTCGATGTTGTCGTCGATGATGATGGATTCACCTTTTTTGCGTCCGAGTACGAGCATCTCCTACACCTGCCTTTTGCCGGCTGCACCGCTGTGGAATAAAGGCTGCTTGATGCCGCAGTTTTTATTGTCCAGCACGATTTGCATACCGAGGCGTTTGGTGTTGTTGATGATGATCGGAGCTTTGAGATTGGTGGTGGCGTCTTTCATGTCGCCGCCGGTGGTGATTGTCGTGAGGACGATGGCTTCCGACGGGTCTTCCAATCCTAAGCGAGCCGCCATGGATTCCTCAAGCTTGACGTCGTAATCCGCAAAAAAGGTGAACGGATCGACGAGGAAAAAGCTCAGTTCGGCGGATGCCGTCGACTGCAGGAAAAAGAACGGCGAGCTTTCCGAAGCATCTGCCGGGATTAACGCGTATTCCTTAAACTCTTCAAAGCCTGGAATGCCTTTTTCAAAAGTCATCACGGATTCGTCCGCGACGTCGATTTCTCCGAATTGCGTTGTGTGGATTTTCATCTTCAACTTCCTTTCGCTTTACCCGGCGTTGTCTTGCACGCGCAGTTCCTTGTATTTCACACGGATCAGTTCCATGTTGCCTTCGATGCCTTTCAGTTTAGCCGAAAACCGCTCACAGTCCAAGTGTGCATTCTTCAGCAGCCGCTTCAATTGCGCTTGTTCGACGTATTCCTTGCCAAAGACGATGTCGCCGCCGTGGCCTTGCGCTTGGATCCGTGCCGAGATGTTGACGGTGCGGCCGAAATAATCGAGCCGGCCGTTCGAGTTGACGGCAATCGCCGGCCCGCTGAACAAACCGACGCGCAGCATGAAATCTTCTTTGGCGCTGTCGTTGAATGCGGCAATGTCACGCTGGATTTCCAGCGCAGCATTCAAGCCGTCTGCCGGCAAGTGGAACACAGCCATGACGGCGTCTCCGATTGTTTTGACGATGCTGCCGGAATTGCACGCGATGCGCTCGGCCAGAAAGTCGAAATGGTTGCGCACCTGGCCGTATGCGCTGGAATCGCCGACTGATTCGTACAGCGACGTCGAACCGACCAAGTCGGTGAATAAAATCGTCACGTGTCCGATGCTGATGTTTTGCCCCGGCGACAGTACTTCCGAAGAAAACAAATCGCGGAACTCCTGCAATGCCGTCACTTTCGCGGCCGTTACCGTCTCTTTCTTCCACGCCGTTTCTTCCAATGCGACGACGATGTCAGTCGCACTGGCGTTGCGTATGCGGACAATGGAAGCACCAGCCACGGCATCGGCTGACCAGCGGGTGCCATCATATGTTATTTCCCCAGCGTCTCCCATCAGAGAAACATCCGCGATCGCATTCGCCTGCAGCACACGCAGGCGCAGCGGACTATCTATAGAAGGAACTGCAATTTCTGCGCTTTCTCCGTGCTTCAATACTTTCTGCACTTTGACGTGCGGCGTGATCGTCGGCGCACCGACGCAGAATATTTCTGCGTACGCTTTGCGAATCGACGGATGCACCGAGAAATGCAATTCGACAAATTGATCGAAATTCGCATCGTAGACGACGCCGCACAGGTCGCAATGGAAGTCCGGCTGCAATTGCTCAAGCGAACCGAGCTGTTCTTTTGATACCCGGCAATTCGGGCACATCAAGTTCCAGCTGAGATTCAGCATGCCGGCTTTTGCAGCATACAGCAAGATGCGCAGAACCTTGTCCGGATCTTCGCCCCATTGCTGGGCCACGGCATAAGTCTCGATATGGGCGACGTCGTGGTCGCCTTGATTGACCAAATAGCGGCACAGCATATTAACCAATTCCCCGTCCACAGGATATTTTCGCAAAACGCCCTCTAACCGCGCCAATTCCGCTACATCGACTTTGTGATTCGGCGATTTCTGCGGCGCTTCGAACACTTCTTTCGCACCCGACAACAGGAAATCATCCATATAGCCAATCGTTTTTTTGACTGACGGCGCAGCAATCAGTGCAATCGCGGCAATGCCGAGCGCGTTGCGCGGCACGAATTCTCCCGTTACCCGGATGAGCGTGCAATCCGGATTGCCCGAAACGCTTTCCAAAAACTCGACACCGAACAAATAATTCTTCATCGGGCCATCCATATAGCGCCGCTCGACTTGATAGCTTTCATGCTCCCGCCATTCAAACGGATATTCCTGCCAAGAAATCGGCACGACACCAAGTGCTTTCGCTTTGGCGTTGCGGAAGAATATACCTTGCTCTTCCTGCGCCACACCGCTGAAGACGACCGGAAACAATCCGATATAACGGTTCATGCGATTATTGTCTGCGAGCAAACCCCACGCGGTCTCTTTTGACACCGGGTATTCTTTCTCCGCAATATAGGTTCTTGCTTTAAATTCCATGATGGTCGCTCCTATGAGATGGCGATGGCGATCGCCAGCACGATAATGTGGAAAATCTGGTCTGCCATGATCAGCAGCCAAGGCTGTTCGTTGTTCTTGACGGTTTGGACATGCTTGACCCAGAAAGCCACGAAGGTTCTGCGGTCCAGCACGATATGGCTGAAAAAGATCAGTGCAACTGCAGGCATCGACAAGCCACCGCCTGCAGCCCCCATTGAGCCTACCACGATGGTATAAACCGTGACGTGCGCCATCAGCGGAAGCCAGCGCGTCGCTTTATGCTGCGCCATCCAACTTGTCTGCAGCAGGAAATCGCCGATTAAATGGCCGATCAATAAATACTCGAATTTTGTCATAAGCCATAGCCCATTGTAATTTCGCCAAATCCCTTCCCTACCTGGTAATCGCTTTCTTCCAAGACTTCTATAAAAGCATTTACCAATGCTGCATCAAATAATGTATCTTTGCAGCGAATCAACTCCGCCGCCGCTTCACGCAGCGGCAAGCCTTTGCTGTATGAGCGCGCTGTCGTCATCGCATCGAACGCATCCGCTATGCCAACAATGCGTGCGAACAACGGGATGTCCTCGCCCTTCAAAGCGTCCGGATAACCCGAGCCGTCGAGCCGCTCGTGATGTGAACGCGCCGTTGCAATCGCGTTTGCCATGGCCGCTTTCGGCTCCATATTGGACAAGATGCCCGCGCCGATCACCGTGTGCAGCTTGATGTCTTCGTACTCTTTTCGCGTCAGTTTCGCCGGTTTCCGCAGCACGTCATCGGCGATGCCGATTTTCCCGATATCGTGGAGCAATGCCGCTCTGTATAATTCCTCACATTCATGCCCGTCCATGCCGGTGCGCTGCGCAATCGCCAGCGAATACTGCGCCACCCGTTCGGAATGGCCCGCCGTGTACGGGTCGCGCGCGTCAAGAATTTTTGCCAGCGTGCGGATCATGCTCAGCAGCATGCGCGACACTTCGTCAAACATCTGGCTATTATGCAGCGCGAGTGCCGACTGGCTGGCAAGCGCCAACGCGATGCGCATATCCTGACCGGAAAACAGCCCGCCGCCGGTTTTATTCAATAGCTGCAGTGCGCCGAGGACATGGCCTTTTGCCGCTAGCGGCACTGTAATCATCGATTTCGTGACGAAACCGCTCGTCGAATCGACGCGGTTCGCCCATTGCGGATGCACCGACGCGTCGCCAATCAACTGTTCCACGCCGCTCGCCACGACCTGCCCGACAATTCCTTCCCCCTTTGCCATTTCAAAATGAAGGACTTTCGAAGCCGATTTGCCGTGGGCCGCTACCGCCTGAATCACTTCGCGGCCGTTATCAAGCACCCACAGCGTGCCCGCTTCCGCTCCCAGCACGTTGACCATCTGCAAAAGGATGTCCTGAAACACATCCTCAATTTCTATATTGGAATTCAGTTGCTTGAAAGCCTCCAACAGGCTCATCAGCTCCTGGATCCGTTGCTTCAATTCCATCGTTTCCTGCATGTGATGCCTCCAATAATCCGTAATCCCGCCAAATGGACATGGGGACCACGCCATCTACCGTTATTGTAGCACGATTGTTTAATAAATAATTGTGGAAAATATTGATAAATCATTCAAAACAAGGCTTCCAGGAAATGCATCCCTGAAAGCCTTGTTTGCGTATTGGCCGGACCTTCGCTTTAATGCGATGTAATGAATTCGCTGATTTTCTTCTGGCAGCTCCCCACCAGATTGCGCGCTGAATTGCGCAGCGCCGGATAGCGGATTTTCAGTTGTTCGTGATTGTCGATATTGACCGGTGCCGACAGGATGCTGTCGAAACTTTCCGCCCAATTGCGGAAAAACAATTCCATTTCTCTGAACCGCCCTTGTGCTGCATGAAGCTGCTCCTCCATGTGGCGGATTTCCTGCAGGGCGTTTTGGGCGATCACTTTATCGTCGCCTTCCAAACGTTCCAGCAGCTGCGCCAATTCTTCTGTTTTTGAAGCCGCTGGCCGTTGTGTTGTTTTGATTGCTTCTTTAGTTACCATATGGGTCTCCTGTCTTATCGTAATCGATTCTCTCACCTCTTTTAACACTAGCTAGGCTATAAGTTCTATATCGGCAGACTTCACCTAAATTTTAATACCTATAAAGAAGATTTTTTTATTTTTTTTGAGAAGCTCCGGCGGAATCCCGATTACCTGATAACCGGTTCAAAGGGGGCTATCAGATCCGTCAGTCTCTGTAACCCGCGGCATTTACAATCCCCGTACAATGGCGAAACCTTTTCTTCACAATGCACCGCTACACTGAAAGAAGAACCAGAAACGATGAGGAGGAATTACAGAATGGCTAAGTTGAAAAAATTGTTGCCTGCAGCGGCGATCGGTGTGCTGTCGCTGAGTTTATTCCATTCACCACCTTCAGCACTGGCTGCAGCCGAATCAGTTGAAGGCCTCAAACTTTACGAACAAGGCAATAAGGGCTTGGAAGTCAGCTTGCTCGGACGCTATACGAGCGGCGCGGACATTGATGAAGGCGGAACGGAAATCGTGGCTTACGATCCGAAAACATTCCGTGCTTTTTCCGTGAACGGTGCAGCGAGTGCGATCGACATCATCGACTTGTCCGGGCTGAAAAAGGATTCCACTGCGGACATTCCACTAGTAAAACGCATTCCGCTGAGTGAATTCGGCGTCGAAACTTCTGACTTGACCAGTGTCGCAATTCATCCGAACGGCGGCTACATCGCCGTTTCGGTGCCGGCTGCCGATAAAACCGATGCCGGCTCTGTCGTCTTCATGTCAACCGATGGCGAACCGCTTAGCCACGTCCGCGTCGGAGCGCTGCCGGATATGCTGGCGTTCACGCCGGACGGCAGCAAATTGCTCGTAGCGAACGAAGGCGAGCCGAGCGAAGATTACAGCGTCAACCCGGAAGGCTCTGTCAGCATCATCGATGTGACAAAGCCGATTGGGACAATCAGCGACAGCGATGTGGCAACTGCGGAGTTCACGGAAAACATCATCGATGAAGACGTCCGCAAAGTGCATAAGGACAGCACATATGCCGAAGACCTGGAACCCGAATTCATCACCGTTGACGAAGACGGCGATTCAGCCTATGTCGCACTGCAGGAAAACAACGCAATTGCCAAGCTCGACCTGGAAAGCGATCAATTTGTTTCCGTGCAAAGCCTCGGCTTGAAGGATTATTCCGTTCCTGCCAATAAGCTTGATGCTTCGAACAAAGACGATGCCATCGATATCCGCAACTGGCCGGTGCTTTCGATGTTCCAGCCGGACGGCATCACGGCATTCGAATCACGCGGCGAAACCTACATCCTCTCTGCAAACGAAGGCGACGTCCAGGACTGGGAAGGCTTTTCTGAAGAAGCCCGCGTGGCAGACTTGGTGGTAGATTATGAACTCGACGCCAGTTTATATAGAGGCTATAACCAAAAGCAGCTCGACCGACTCGTGCAAAATGGCTTGTTTGAAGAAAACCAGCTTGGCCGTTTAACGACATCCGTTTCCCAGCCGAAAAATGAAAACGGCAAATACGAAGCCATTTACGGGTTCGGCGGCCGTTCGTTCTCCGTCTGGCATTCCGAGTCGATGGAACTGGCCTACGACAGCGGCGATGATTTCGAACAAATCGCAGCTGAAGTCTATCCGGATTCGTTCAACGCGACAAACACCGAAGACAAATTCGACAACCGCAGCGACGACAAAGGCCCTGAACCGGAAAGCGTCGTAACCGGAAATGTAGCTGGCACTCATTACGCCTTTATCGGCCTGGAGCGCCAAGGCGGTATCATGGTCTATGATTTGTCGAAACCGACGAAGCCTAAATTCAACACCTATTTCTCAAGCCGCGTCTTCAACGGCGGAGACGTCACCGATAAAAGCGGCGATGTCGCACCTGAAGGGATGACGTTCATCCCGGCAGAAGAAAGCCCGACTGGCCAGGAATTGCTGCTGGCTGCACATGAAGTGTCCGGCACGATTGCCGCCTATTCCTTGGAAGACGGCCATAAAAGAAATAAACGATGACAAACCAACAAACCCGCCTGCAGCTGAGCTGCAGGCGGGTTTGTTGTTGCGCTATTCGAGCGGCAATGTATGCGACACCATCCAGGACCGATGGCGCCGGCTGTAAAAGGCAGTGATCTTGTAGCCAAGCCCGGCCGGTGCTTCGATGCCGAAACGGCCGTTGACCCGATTGACTTCGGCAAAATCACTTACGAGCTGGACCGGCAAGCCGCCGCTGTCTTCCACGAAAATTTCGAGTTCTTCGCCGAATTCGTGGGCAGGCGGCGCCGGAAGCCGGATGACCGCGGGGCCGATCGCATTGGCCGGCTGGTTGACGAAAATGCGCGGTCCGGTTTCTGCGCTGAACGTGAAACTGCCGTTTGTCGCGTTCACGTATTGATACGTCCGGCCGTTGTAGATGATGCTCGTCGTCATATAGTCGAACGGCAAATTGCGCAGCGACGTGATGGAATCGACGCCGCCCCCTGTGCCGTCAGTCGGCGTCGCGAGCAGCGGGTCGATGATCGATAAGCCGGACGGGTAGTCCAGTATGACATTGGCATAGCCGTTCGATTCGAAATAGGCATGGTGGATGGTGTTTGAGTAGGAAGGCGTCGTGTTAAGCGTGCCGCTGCCGATGTGGATGCCCGCAATGCCGTTGGAATCGAAGTTGCCGCCTTGGACATTGTGGCCGTAAAGCCCGCGCTGCACGAGCCCCGCTCCGGCATTGCCGACGAAATGGCAATCATAGATGCCGTAGACGTTGTTGTCGCTGCCGCGGTCGATCTGCAGACCGGAACCGATATGCAATTTATACTCGGTGCCCGTTCGGAACGTATTTTTCAGCCCTGGGGAAACCTTGATGCCGCTGCCGGATACTTCATCGATGTGATAGACCGAACCCGTGCCGGTGCCGATTTTGATGAACCCGCCGGCTTGGACATTGTCCCTTTCCATATTCAAACTGGAAAAAGTGATTTCATTGCCGGAACCGCGGGCGTCCGTGCCCGTCAGCACTTTGCCGTTTTGTTCGAATTTGCACGATTGATCGAAGATGCACAAATTATTATTGCCTTCCTCTAAAATCTGCAGGCCGTGCACGATGCCCCAGCTGAACGATGTATTTGAGAAAACCTTATTTCGGATGTCGCTTGCGACCATGCACACTTTGGCGTTGCGTACATAGCCATTTCCAGGGTCAGAGCCCATAAAGCGGATGCCTTTGATGCCGCCGTCGCCGCCGCGCATGCGCACGAGGTAATCCATCGGTTTGGAAGGCGCGATGATCGTGGTCTGGTCACTGTAGCCGACCCAGGACACAATCGTCTGCTTTTCGCTGTCGACTTCCGGCACCTCAAGCGGTTCGCTGATGCGGTAAAGCCCCGGCGGGAAAAACAGCGTGCCGCCGCCTTGCTTATTATAAGCGAACGCAATCGCTTGCTGCAGCGCCCGCCAATCGTCTGCCTGGCCATTGCCTTTGGCGCCGAACGCTTTGACGTTGAACGTGCGGTCCGGACGTTCGCTGAATGTCACTTCCTCGCCGAGCTTCTTGATCTTCTTTGCGGTTGATGCCTGGAGGCCGTACTTACTTTTTTTGGAGCCGAAAGCCATTCATGTCCTCTCCTTAGAAGCGAATTTTCGTGAGCATTTTAACCTAATTCAATTTTCACATGAAATATCCTGCTTTTAAGATAATTAAAAGGGCAAGCCTTCCATCGGATCTTCGCGTTTCTTCGCTTCCTGCTGTTCCAAAAATTCGCTGAAGCCGTCCCAGCCATCCGGATTATGCGTCGCGAACAATTCCGCCATGAACTTGCCGAAAGCATCCGGCCGCGCGTTGTGGTCCCACACGCATTGAAAATTGCGGCTGTAAGTGACACGGCTGAAATTGCCGAAAATATGCGTCAGCGTGCTGACAAGCACCCTAACTTCTCCAATCGCGGGAATGCCCATAAACCGGTTGTCGCTGAACACGAAGCCATTCCGGTCGAGCAGCCGGATGCCAAAAGAATTGCCGTGTTCCTCCAGCAGCAACACCAAATCCTGTCTGCCTTCCATACCGCCACCTGCTTTCTTTTTTGTTTCTTTAGTCCCTCTATTTTACCACCGCATCGTACCATTTTTAAGCGGACAGTCCCAGTATGGCCTGCCGGCATAAAAAAAGCCGGAGGCCGCGTGCATGCCTCCGACTTTCCTACTTCCCTTGAATTCCTAAATATTCTTCGAGCGTCAACCCGCTGGCTTTCACTTTCGCAGCGATATCCCCGCCAATATAACGGAAATGCCACGGCTCGTACATATAGCCTGTAATGCTTTCTTTATCTTTTGGATAGCGCAGGATAAAGCCGTATTTATGTGCATTGGCTGCGAGCCATTTGCCTTCTTTCGTCTTGCCGAATGTCCCTTCAAGCCAGTCTGCATTATTGTTCTTGCCGCCGAAATCGAATGCTAAGCCCGTTTGGTGCTCACTGAATCCCGGTTTCGCAGCAAAACGGTCGGCTTCTTTCTGGCCATACTTTATAACGTAATTGGAATACAATTGCGACTGGTAGGAATAAGAACGGTAAGCGCTGATCGTCTGCAAGTAAATGCCCTGCCTTTTAGCATCGGCAAGCATGGCGTTGGCGCTCCGCTGTGCTATGGCGTTGATGCCGGGATTGTAGGTGGAGGGCAAGCCGTATTTCTTGTTGACGACCAGCACGCCGCTTTTAACCGTTCCCGGTGTTTTCGCGGAAGGCGCCGGATAAGCCGATGCCCCGGGCTTTTTCAAATAAGCGGAATTGACCCAGCCTGTTTTTGTACCGTATTTTACTTTGAACCAAGAGCCGTTCTTGCTGGCGTACTCGACCGTTTGCCCTTTCGGAATCACGGCAATAACGCCATATTTCACAGAAGACCCTGTGCGCATATTCAACATGGCCGTGGTTTCGTATTTGACTGCGCTTGCCGCAACTTTTGCCATGCTGATTTTGCTTTTGTTCTTCGCGGCATCCAATGAGTAGACGGCTATCGGCGTACCGGCTTTTTGCTTCGCGATTTTAATGGAATAAACGCCTTTTGCTGCAATGGCATCTCCGAGCTTTGTTTTGCCTGCGTATGCCAGGACTCTCGCGCCGGACTCCGCCTTCCCTTTAATTGCCGCTGATTGGTCTGTCACTTTATTGACCGAAGGAGCTGGAGGCGGTGTCTTATCTGCTGCAGCCAATGCGAAGCCTTGGTTTCCCAGTCCATCTGCCGGGACGGCTGCCGTTGCCGAAAAGGCTAATGCCGCTGTAATCATCCATTTCGAAAATTTCATCTTCCCACTCCTTTTGCTGTTCTATGCCTGAAAGCTCAAATCCGTTTATGTATTTCCTTGCCATAAATTTTCATACCGCATGATTTCATTAGTTTATCATCCATCGTTATCCAATAAAACAAATACCCCCTTAACAAAATTGCCATCCGTTAAGGGGGTTAGGTTTATTCGACTGCAATCAGTTCAAACACGACCTGGCCTTGCGCATCAATCGTTTTGATCGTCGAGTAGCCTTCCGCCATATAATACCGCAGCCCATCCGGCGCCGTCACTTCCGTCGCGTTGGTGAAGGTTTTGTAGCGCGTCTTCACGGTTTTGTTGACAGCGGTGATGGTATTGGTGATTTTTTCGTCACCGAGGTAATTGGTGATTTTCTGCCCGACCTTCACCGGATAGACAAGCGCAATGTCATATTCCGAATAGGGGTAGCCGAACGCAAAAATCGTGTAGCTTTCAAGCTCCTGGTATTCGTAGATGTCATCGCCTGCCTTGACTGTCCACATAAAACCGTATTCCAGTTCACCTTTGTCCGGCACATCAATATAGCGATGGATTTCACGGGAGCCGTCGGGACGCAGGTAAGTGAAAGCTTTGGTCTTGTCTTTCTGGTAGGAATGCGGAATCACTGCGCGGTTCTTGAAAAACGGTTCGAGTGCGCGCGCCAGGAATGCAGCGAATTGGCCGCGCGTCACATCGGATTGCGGGCGGAACGTGTTGTCCGGGTAGCCGATGGCGATATTCGCGACCCGCATCTTGCTGATAGCCTCGGAATAATACACGCCGTCCTTCACATCCGCAAAGCCGCCAAACTGGACGCCCAGGCTGAATATCCGGTCAAGGATCACTGCCATATCGCCGCGAATGATCGGGGCATTCGGCCGGTAGGTGCCATCGGGATAGCCTTTCAGCAAGCCTGCTTTCGCCGCCTCGGCGATATATCCGCTCGCGTAATGGCCTGTCGGCACATCGCTGAACGGCGTCGCGCTCAGTGCACCGTCAAATTCTTTCAACCGGCCGATCATCACCGCCGCCTCCGCGCGCGTCACTTTCGCGTCCGGCCGCACCGTGCCGTCCGGATATCCGGTAATCACGTCCCTCTCCATCAAATAGTCGATTTCATCATAGAACAAATGGGTATTAGGCAAATCCGTGGCTGCACTGGCACTTGAAAGAACCAGCAGCATCGACAAGGCAATTACAAACGGACTCAATAGCCTTTTCAAACCCTCACTCCTCACCGAATATTTTCTTACCCTCATTCTACCAGTATAAAGTTACTAAAATCTATAAAAATTACTAAATATTCAGTTTTTTAAATCTATTTGTGACGCTTTCCCTCAGATGCGCAAAAACCGCTGCCAGGAATCCTCGGGATTCCAGCAACGGTTTTCATTTAATGATATGCAATTATTATTTTGCTTCAGCAGTTTCCATGCCAAAGCCTTGCTTGACCGTTTTCGGCGCAGCCTTTTTGCCTTTGCCGACCGGCACGATGAAGTTCGCAAACGGCAGGAACAATATCAGGCGGACGACGAGCATGCTGACAGCAAGAATAATCAGGAACGTCACTAAGATCAACGGCGGATCCCAGAATTCAGGCGGCAGCACGCGCAGCACTTGTAGCTTGACGATCGGGTGCACCAGATAGATGCCCATCGCGTAATTGCCGACAAGGTTGAACGCCTTCAGCAAAAGCGGAATTTTTGCGATAAACTGATGGATGGACAACAGGAAAAGTACGAACAATGGAACATACAGCAAGTTGATCGGACGCGACGAGGAGAAGATGTTCTCCGGATCGATTTCGATGAACAGCGCTGTGAACATGATGCCGGCCAGCACCGAAAGAATAAGCCAGCGTTTTTTCAGGAATGTTAGAATTTCTGTGTAATAAGCGGCAAGCACCGCTCCGAAAAGGAAGAACGAAATCCAATGCAGCACCGAAGAACGATGCGTCAGGAAAATATTGAAAAACTTATATGGGGTAGACGCTTCTGCGTAAAGCAGCCAATAGGCGTTGAACGGGATGCTCAGGAAAAACAGCGCCAACAGGATTTTCCGCACGCGCACGAGCTGCAGCAGCGGGAACAGAATATAAAACTGGATAACCGTCACCATGAAATACAAATGATAATGCCCGGTGCCGAAAAGGAAATAGCCGATGTTGCGCTCCGGATTGGCAAATACATCCTGCTCCAGGTAAAACGCTTTATACGATAAATACACAATGGTCCACAGGATAAATGGCGAAACCACTTTCATCGTCCGCGAAGAAATAAACTTCTTCAAGCTGAAACCACTCCGGCGGACAGAGCTATATAGCAAAAATGCAGAAATGATTGCGAAGATCGGAGTCCCGAGACGCGTCATCTGATACAAGTATAAATTCAGGTAATTGGTCGATCCATCGTCAGCGGTGATCGTGCCCACCGTAATGTGGACAAAGACGACCATCATGCACGCTATGGCCCGCACAAAAGGGATTTCTTCAAAAATTTCTTTCCCATTTCAAAACTCCTTCAACTCAAATCTTTGACCATTACACCAATATAAATTGAATGATTTATTTTTTAGTATTTTCTATAAATTTACATATTAATTATTCGAAAACTCGAAATTCTCTTCAGCCGGGCAGTTTGCGCCCATTCATTCCTCCCCCCAGAAAAGCCTTATTTAAAGACGGCTCCCGGCTTTTCTGGCACACTGAAGATACCTATAACAGAAGGAGTTCCTGACATGAAACCGATCCTGCGTCCACTCAGCACGCTCTTGATGGGCGGAACGTATTTGGTGTCCATCTTTTTCCCATTCCCATATGCTTCTGCGCTCATCAGCCTGTTTGCACTGATTGCGCTCGTGTCGTTTTTCCCGTATTTGAAACGGGTGCCGAAAGTGCTGATCCTTGCACTTGCGGTCGCGGCGTTAGCGATGGACATCAGCAAAGATGGACTGTACGCGTTTTTCATCGGCCTGCAGACGAATGCGAACGTCCTGGCCATTTTCATCTTTGTGCCGCTGCTGGCGATCCCGATACGGCAAGGCAATTACCTGGCCTACATAGAAGTCATTTTTTCCTACTATATTAAAAAGACAGACCAGCTTTACCTCTTTTCGACCTTGACCGCGGGCAGCATCGGCGGTGTCATGAACATCGGCTCGATTCCGATCCTCTATCAGCTGACGGATACACCGTCATTTGAGCCTTACACGATACTGCGGATTAAGGCGATGATCCGCGGCTTCGTCCTGGCATTCCTGTGGTCGCCGTATTTCATTTCAGTCGGACTGGTGCTGGCGTATTTTGATGTCACGTGGCTGCAGCTGTTCCCCGTCGGAATCGTGCTGACCTTCCTCATCATGGCAAGCGGCTATCTGCTGGAGAGAAAATCTTCGGAGCCGATTCCGCGGGACAAACCCCTGCCTGACCCGTTGGAATTGCACCGCGCGAAGCAGAAAGTCGCAGAACTCGCAGGCGTAGTCGTTTTGATCACTGCAATCATCATGATCAGTGAAAAGATGACCGGTTTGTCGGTGCTGACGGTGATCCCGCTCGTCGCCATCATCATGTCATTTGTGTGGTCGCTTTTTTTCTCGACGCGGCAGCAGCTCGCCCACAATTACCAGGCTTTCTTCGACGCGCGCGTTCCAGGCATGGGCAACGAATTGTCGCTGTTCATTATCGCAGGGGCATTTGGCACTGCCCTCCTCAATAACGGGGCCGACGAGTGGATTGTGGCATTGCTCGACGCCTTGAACATCACGAACGTACTGCTCTTGGTCCCTTTGATGCTTGCGCTTATGGTCATCCCTGCGCTCCTCGGGCTCCATCCTGTGATCACCGCTACCATCCTGGCAATCACATTAAGTGATTCGCCGCTGTTTGCCGACGACCATTTCTTTTTAAGCCTCGGGCTGCTTTCGAGCTGGATGGCGACGACACTCGTCTCACCGTTTTCCGGACTGAATCTGCTGCTCGCCGCACTGAGCCGGCGAAGCCCTTTTGAAATCAGCCTGAAACATAACGCCGGTTTCGCGTTAATGCTGTGGATCATCTGCTATGCAGCCATAGTGGTCTTGTATCTTCTTAAGTAATAACAAACAGCCGTCCTGGATTTCCCAAGACGGCTTTCATCATTTGATCCTCATTGACATTTTGATTGTCATTTGACTGGATCGGACAATCATTGGCGTTGCCTTACCCCCTCCTTTGTCAAATTGTTCCCCCCTAACATTAACGTTTCCAAAGCTGAAAAACTGTTTCAATAAACTTGATTAAAAAACAGCCGCTCCCAAAACGCGAGAGCAGCTGTTGCTTGGATGGTCTTTATTCAAATACAGGCGCAATGCGCTTTTTCGTCGCTTGTTCATACGCATAAGCAAGACTGATCAATTTCGCTTCGCTCCACGCCAAGCCGCTGAACGTTGCACCGACTGGCATGCCTGTTCCGGTGTACCCTGCAGGCACAGTAATGGACGGGTAGCCCGCTTTCGCAGGCATCGACGCACCGTGGTTGTCCTGGAACAGCAAAGCATCCAACTTATGGGCTGCCATGACGGCGTCGATGCCTTCTGCCGTCGACTGGCGCACATCGGTTTCCCGGTGTTCCACATAGCGCGGGTCTGCAGGGTCATCGGTCAGCCCATGTGCTTTTTCCAGTTCCGCTTGCCCGAACTTCATGCGTGATTCAGGATCCTGCTTGTTGAATTCGATGACATCGGCAAGCGATTTCACTGGCACACCGTCCGGCGTTTTGCTGAGGTAATTATCGACACCGCGCTTGAACTCATACCATAAAACTTCCGATTCGAATTCCGGGCGCGGCACCAGCACATCTTCAATGATAGCGCCTTGTGCTTCCATATCGGCAATCGCTTTCTCCATCACTTTCCGCTCTTCGGTATCCGCAGCGCTCAGGAACGTGCGGTCAATGCCGATGCGCGCCCCGCGCAGCGCGTCTTTTTGCAGATGCGGCGTGTAATCCGACAATGCGTTGCCGTCGCTTTCAAGCGTCTTCGGGTCTTCTTTGTCGAAGCCAGCGAGAATCCCGAGCACAATCGCTGCATCCGCAACGGTGCGCGCCATCGGTCCAGCCGTATCCTGGCTTTCCGCAATCGGGATGATGCCAGTGCGGCTGATCAAACCGACCGTCGGTTTGATGCCGACGATTGAATTGGCACTCGCAGGGCTGAGGATTGAGCCCGATGTTTCTGTACCGATGCCAACAGCCGCCAGGTTAGACGCAATCGCCGCGCCAGTGCCTGAACTCGACCCTCCGACACTTCCTGCTTCAAACTTGCCAGGGCCGTAAGGATTTTGCACTTGCCCCCCGAGCGCGCTATAGCCGCTGACACCTTTTTCAGCCATGAAAAACGCCCACTCACTTAAATTGGTTTTACCCAAAATAATCGCACCGGCCGCCCGCAATTGAGCTGCCACGAATGAGTCCACCATCGCGTAATTGTCCTGCAAAGCGATCGTGCCCGCCGTAGTCGGCATATCATCTGTCGTGTCGATATTGTCCTTCACCAGCACCGGAATGCCGTACAAGGGGCCTTGTCCATCCTGTCCGCGGATGGCATCGAGTTCTTCCGCGATTTTCAGGGCGTCAGGGTTCACCGTCAGCACCGAGTTGATCTTTGGTCCGTTCTTATCGAATTGTTCGATGCGGTCCAAATACATTTGGACCAACTCCACTGATGTCAATTGTTCTGCAGCAAACGCTTGCTGGATTTCCTCTATCGTTGCTTCTGCTATATTAAATGACGTTTTTTCCATAGTGTCAGCTCCTTTTGCTATCAAAAAACCCGAATGGGGTCCACTTTAAAAGTGTACCCCATTCGGGCCCTTGAATATCATTTTTTATTGGAGCATTTTATCGAAATCTCACTTCAAGTCTTCAAACTCTTTCGCAATGCGCTCCAACGCTTCTTTTATCAGCGGGCGCGGAGACGGTGTGCAGATGCGCTGGTACAACTCGCCTTGTTCACCGAACATCGTGCCGTCTTCAAGGATGACGTTCGCTTTGTTGTAGATGCGGTCGTGGATTTCCTCAGCCGAAATGCCGTAGCCGCTGAAATCGAGCCACATGATGTATGTGCCTTCCGGAATATAGGTTTTCACTTTCGGCATATGCTCCGCCAAAAACTCCTGCGTGAACTGCATCGTGCCGTCGATATAATCTTGCAGCTGCTCGAGCCATTCGTCGCCGTCGTTGTAAACGGAAATCAACGCGGCGATCGCGAACGGCGATGACAGCTGGAAACCCATCTCCGTGCTGAATTTTCCGCGCAGCTCTTCGTCGGTAATGACTGCATTTGTGCAATGCAATCCTGCGACATTGAACGTTTTGTTGATGGCGGTCAATGTGATAATGTGGCTGCTGTCTTCGACCACTTTCGCCATCGGCAGGAATGTCTGTCCTTTGCGGATCAAATCGCCATGGATTTCATCCGCAACAATGACAACATTGTTGCGGCGGCAGATGTCCGCCATCTTCACAAGCTCATCTTCGGTGAACACGCGTCCGGTCGGATTGTGCGGGTTGCAGAGGATAAACATCGTCGTGTCTTCATGCTTCGCTTTTTCTTCCAGGTCGTCAAAATCCACTGTGTAATAATTATTGTCGTCGGCAATCAGTGCATTATTGACCACTTTGCGGTCGTTGCCTTCAACGGCCGAAGTAAATGGCGGGTAGACAGGGCGCTGGATGATGACGCCGTCTCCAGGATTGGTGAACGCTTTGACTGCAACATTCAGTGCATGTACCGTTCCTGGACTGAAAATGATCTGTTCTTTCTCGATCTTCCAATCGTGGCGTTTGCTGAACCAGTGCTGGATGGCCTGATAATATTCGTCCGGGAACACCGAGTAGCCGAAAATCCGGTGGTCGACCGTTTTATGCAGCGCGTCGATCAGCGGCTGCGGCACCGGCAAATCCATGTCCGCTGTGAACAACGGAATCGTGTCCTCATCATAGCGATCCGTGATGCCAAACTGCTTGATGATCTCCGCACCGTCCCATTTTAAAGAATATGTACCTCTTCTGTTAACGAATTCATCGAAATTATAGTTCATGCAAAAACATCCTTTCTTTAAATGGCTTCTTTATCCATCGTAACGCAAATGCTTTTTTAAATCTCGATTTTCGGCTTGCCTGCTGAGAGAATAAATCCCGAAGCACGAAAAAAATTCATTCCCCCAGCCTCGCCGCTGCACGCCAGAAATGGTACAACACGCCATCATACCAAAGCAGGGCTTCTACTTTTTTCAGCACTAGGTCCAGCTCTTCACCGGATTTCGCGGCGCGCACGAAATATTCATCGCGGCGGATTTTGCGGTGTTCGGCCATTGTCGCTGATGCCTCGCCAAGTTCCGCAATCAGTTCGGGCATAGTGCCTTCATCGAGTATGTGCTGTTGGGCGTTTTCCATCAACGGCAGCCAACGTTCGGCTAGCCCAGGATGCAGCCGGTCTGCCCCTTTTGCGCCAGGCTCACTGAGCACTTGCAGCAAGCGGTCGATGTGGTCGAGCGCATGCAGGATTTGCACGTGGCGGTTGAAGACGTCAGGCGACATCGTTTCGATTTTCGCCAAAAACGTCCTCACCTGCATCGCCGCATTATGGAGATGGGCAATCTGGTCCGCGTCGGCATCGGTTCCGGCAAGCATCGCGCGCGCAAGCCCAAAGAGTTTCGAGAGGATCAGCTGGATCGTGCGCTGCGCCGCTTCGAGTGCGACTTCCGGAATCTCCGCTACTTGGGCTTCCAAATGATAAAGCAAAGGATCGCCTTTTTCCGGCACCAGCCATTCAAGCAGCCGGACGAACCATGGCAGCACCGCTGCAAAAACCAATACCCCCAGAACATTGAACAGTGTATGGAAAATCGCGATGCCAACTGCCGCGTCAAATGTGCCAAAAAGCGCTGTGCTCAGCGCTCGCGTTACCCAGATCAATAACGGTAAAAGCAGCACCGCGAGGACGGCCGTCCCGAGATTGAACAGCACGTGCGTCAGCCCTGCCCGTTTCGCTGCCGTCCCCGCTCCGATTGACGCTAACACCGCCGTCAAAGTCGTGCCGATGTTCTGGCCGATGACCAGAAAGACCGCTTGTTCAAAGCCGATGACGCCAGAAAACAATGCAGTCAGCGTCGTCGCCACTGCGACCGATGATGACTGCATGATGACCGTCATCAATGTGCCGATCACAATCAGCAAAAAAATGTTCGTCATGCCTTCAAATGACACTGCTGCCTGTAAATCCGCCATGCCCGTCTGCAATACCCCAACGCCAAGAAACAGCAGCCCGAATCCCGCAACAGCTGTGCCGTAGGCTGCCTGCCGCTTTTTAAGGACGGTCTGCGCCAAGACGCCGATGCCGACAATCGGCAGCGCCCATGACAACAAGTCCACCTTGAAACCGATGAGCGACACCAGCCACCCCGTGCTCGTGCTGCCGATGTTCGCGCCCATGATGACGCCGATTGACTGGCGGAATGGCAGCAAGCCCGCACTGACAAAGCCGATTGTCAACAGCGTCACTGCTGTCGATGACTGGATGATGGCGGTGATGAGCGCACCGGAAAAAATGGCGCGGCCGGTCCCGCCGGCGATGCGGTTCATCCACGCTTTGATGAACTCACCCGCCAGCTCTTTTAACGCCCCCGTCATCATCCCCATGCCAAGCACGAACAGACCGATGCCGCCGATAAGCGCAGCCGCCATTTCCATGGCCCCCACCTCCCGCCGTTTCTTTTCCTCTAGTGTAAGCCAAAGCGAGGAGAAAAAAACACATTTAGACTGAAAATTCTTTCTTTTATGCAAAGAAAATTGCTATGATAATAAAAACAGGCGCATTGCGTTTGCGAATGGACCCGCTGCTTCCGCTTAATTTCCTGCAGAACGGGTAAATTTCCATTAACACCATATTCCAAAGGAGGCCACTTTTATGAACATGAAATTGCTGATTGGCTTTATTGTAAAATTCATCATGATTACAGCGGTGCTTTTGATTGTGCTGGCATGGATTTTCGATGTGCCGGTCGTCGACACGCTGCTCATCAGCCTCGCATTGACCGCGCTTTCTTATGTGATGGGCGACTTGTTCATCTTTTTGCATGCCGGCAATCCAACCGACCAGAAAACGCGCAATTCCATCGCAACGTTCATCGATTTCACCGTTGCGTTCCTGCTGATTTGGCTGGTCGGCCGAATTCTTGGCAGCACAAGTGAGGAATTGCTGGTGCCCGGACTGTTGTCCGCAATGATTCTTGCCGGAGGCGAATGGTTTTTCCACAAATACGTCGACCGCAGAATCATGCCCGGATACAACATTCCTGCCCGTAACCGCTGACGCTGATGCATGCTAAAAAATCCTGTTCCAGTTTTTCTGGAACAGGATTTTTCGGTTTATTTGCCTCAAGCAAGCGGTATCGTGTGCGACACCATCCATGAAGAACTCCGACTACTATAGTAAACGGCAATTACATAACCGACTCCGGCCGGAACCATTACGCCCACGTTCCCCGGCTGTTTATTGACAGCGGCATATTCACATATCAAATGCACAGGCTGACCGCCGCTGTCTTCGACAAAAATCTCGAGCTTTTCCTTGAACGGATGCTGCGGTGCAGACGGCAGCTCAATGACAGCCGGCCTCTTTGCGCCGGCTGGCCGGTTGATCGCCGCCTGCGACGTTCCTTCCATTGAATAAGGCTTGCTGCAATCCGTTTCTGCCGCATAGCCGTAATGCCGCCCATTATAAGTGATGCTGGTGGTGTCATAATCGAAGTAATAGCCGCGCAATGAAGTGATTGAATCGACCTCCCCCGCTGTCCCGTCGACCGGTTCCGCAAGCAGCGGCTCCAGAATGGTTAACCCCGATGGGTAATCGAGAATCACATTTGCGTAGCCGTTTGATTCGAAATAAGAATGGGTGAGCGTATTGGAATAGGCCGGTGTCGTATTGATCATACCGGAACCGATATGAATGCCGGCAATGCCATTCGAATCGAAATTGCCGCCTTGGATATGATGCCCGTACAGCCCGCGCACCATGAGCCCGGCACCTGCATTGCCGACGAAATGGCAGTCGTAAATGCCGTAGACGTTATTGTCACTGCCGCGGTCGGTTTGGAGGCCGCAGCCGATATGGATTGCATATTCCATTCCTTGCTGGAGCGGAATTTCCAAGTCAGGAGACACCGTTATGCTTCCTGAAGATACTGCATCGATGTGATAAACCGAGCCTTTGCCACTGCCGAATTTCAAATAAGCACCGACATGGACATCGTTCATTTGCGGATTGAATTCCGCAAACACCACCGTATCAGCCTCGCCTCTTGCACCGCTGCCTTTAAGAACCGTGCCGTTCTGCGAAAACTGGCACAGCCGATCGAAGACGCATAGATTATTATTGCCTTTCCCTGTGATTTGAAGCCCATGGACCGCTCCCCAGACAAACGCCGTATTTGAAAACACCTTATTCCGGATATCCGTAGCGAGCATGCAGACTTTGGCATGCTGCGCGTAACCGTCCATCGGGTCCGTCCCACGGAATTTGATGCCTTCGATCTTGCCGTCGCCTCCCCGCATGCGAATCAAATACGGCATCGGTTCGGAAGGCGCAATCACTGTTGTTTTCGGGCTTTGGCCGAGCCAGGAAACGGTGTGTTCCGCATCCCTTTCCGGCACTTCAAGCGGCTGGCTGATCCGGTACAAACCTGGCGGAAAAAACAGCGCACCGCCGCCTGGGTTGTCATAGATAAAATCCACCGCGTCTTGAAGTGCCCTCCAGTCATCCGCTTCCCCGTCTCCTTCGGCACCAAATGACTTCACATTATAAATCGCGTCGACTGCGCTGACATCACTCCGTGTATCCAACTCACTTGGACTGGGCTGATTGCCAAAAAGTTTGCGGTGTTTCGGTCTGAATGCCATGGAATTCCTCCCTCGATAGATTTTCTTAAAATAAGATTAGCTATTTTTCAGAAAACTTACAATCAGAAAGCCGTCTCTGCAGGCAATAGCCTGATTTGAATTCGGCCCAACACAAAAACACTCCCGCACCAATTTCCGGTGCGGGAGCCTGCTTTCCTTTATTTCACCAACAAGCCGCGCGCTTCGCGGAACTCGGTGATGTGGTGGTCGATGATGCGGCCTTTCGCCGATTGCAATCCGGGATGCGCTAAAAGAACTGTTGCAGAAAAACATGATCTTCGAAAACTATCAGCAACACAACCGCCGCTATTACTTCTGTAATTTAAGCAGCATCATGCAGAACTCAAAAATTAGCCATCCTTTCTTTCTAAGGCGGCAGCTATTCCAAAAACATTCCTCTTATAAACAGTTTACTTTTTCAACACCCCGATAACACGCCCATTGATATGGACATCCTCGCTGCGCATCAGAATCGGTTCGTACTCCGGATTTTCTGACACGAGCAGAATCTCATTTCCCATTGGCATGTATTTCTTCATCGTTGCTTCATCGTCGATGACGGCGATGACGATATCGCCGTTAGATGCCGTATTTTGCTGATGGACGATGACGATGTCACCTTTGTGGATGCCGGCTC
>NZ_RQII01000065.1 GCF_004761975.1 Planococcus koreensis
CAAGAGTTGACCGAAGCCTGCGAGGGCAATTCTTTGCGACGAAGTGCGTAGCACTGCAGGAGCAGTAAGGTTTTCTACGCAGTTTTGCTCCATATCGAGAGAAATCTTTGCGACAAGATTGCGCATGAGCAACGCTCTTTCGTGTCTCGAAGACAGCGCAGCGATGCAACTCTTTTTCATGTCCCGAAGCTAGCGCAGTGATGCAGGGACAGGGGCAGAGATAGAGACAAGAAACTTGTCCTTTCCAATACGTCTGAAGCCTATTTTCCCATGTTATTTCTATAGCTCAAATTAGGTAGAACCGAATTTCTTTCGGATAATGTTCAATAAAAAAAGGTGGACAGGATGCCGTTTGAGAACGGATCTTGTCCACCTTATATTCTTTAGAAAGTTTCATCAGCCGCCGATATAGGACATGCCTATTTTGTTGCGGTTTTTTGCTGTCAATTCGGTGCGTTCGTCTGAATAGCGGTCGTCGCGACGCTGCCATACCGCACTGATTTGGCGCAATAATTCCGCGTCGTCCAAGCCGTCGCGAACCAATTCACGGATATCGAACCCGGAATCGGCAAAAAGGCACGTGTAGAATTTGCCATCGGACGATAAGCGTGCGCGTGTGCAAGTCGAACAAAACGATTCCGACACGGACGTGATAAAGCCGACTTGCGATTCGCTGCCGGCGAACCGGTAACGTTTCGCCACTTCGCCGTAATAATCTTCTTCGACTGGTTCGAGATCATAGACAGCCTGGAGCTTTTCCAAAATCTCTTTTTTGGTCACGACTTTTTTAAAGCTCCAGCCATTGTCATTGCCGACATCCATGAATTCGATAAAACGGAGCGTGATGCCCCGCTCTTTGAAATACGCTGCCATTGGCAGGATTTCGCTTTCGTTGACCCCTTTTTGCACGACCATATTGACTTTGATGTCAAAACCGATCTGCTGTGCGAAGTCGATTTGCTTTAATATCAGATCGGGCTTCACGCCTCGGCCGTTCAATTCGCCAAAAAGCTCTGGGGTTAAAGCATCCAAACTGATGTTTAAGCGCCGAAGCCCCGCTGCGTATAAATTTTCGGCATGCGCACCGAGCAGCAAGCCGTTTGTCGTCAAGCCGATGTCTTCAATTCCATCTACAGAAAGGATTGATTTGACCAAATCCGGAAGCCCGCGCCGCATAAGGGGTTCGCCTCCAGTCAATCTGATCTTTTTCACGCCCATCGCTGCAAATACGGTAGTAAGGCGATGGATTTCCTCAAACGTCAATAATTCCTGTTTCGGCAAAAACGCATAGTCATCGCCAAACACTTCTTTCGGCATGCAATAGGAGCAGCGGAAATTGCAGCGGTCCGTCACCGAAATGCGCAAATCGCGTATTGGCCTTTCAAATCGGTCTTGTATGGGTTTCACTGCCATGTTCATCGGCTCCTTTCAAATGATCCGGTGTGTTGATGTTGCGAAAAGCGTCGAAGCCGCCGACTGCCGAACTATCCAGCCATTCGGTTTGGACTTTAGCCATAAATTCCATTACCCGCAATTGGCCATTTTCGAGGTCCGTTTCCAACAGATCCAGGACGCCGGCATTCCACAGGCTGAATAACGGTATATTGTGGCCGTCGGCACGAATTGCCGTGATGTCCATTTTTTCTGATGCCAAATCCATAAAAGCCGCTGTTTCCGAAGCGCTGATGAACGGCATATCGCATGGCAACACAAGATATTGGCGCGCTTGCCGCTCGGACATTGCCGTGTAGATGCCGGCAAGAGGGCCATTGCCAGCAAAATTTGGATTGTCACTTATGACATCCAGGTTGCCGGGAAAGCGGCCCTTCAATTCAGGCCGGGTGATGACGACGACGTGGCTGCAGACTGCCAACAATGCAGCATAAGCATATTCGAAGAAGGCTTTGCCATCCAGTTCGGCAAAAGCTTTCGGCGAGCCGAAACGCCGCGACAAGCCACCGGCAAGCAAAACTCCGATCGTGTCATTCATCCTCCGCTGACCGGTGGTATGAATGCCGCAACATCGCCTGTTTCCAATCGATCTTCCGGCAATGCGTATTCTTCGTTCACGGCAACTCGCGCTGCTCCGGCTTCAATGCCCGGGTATTTTTCTGAAACCCATTGCCATAGTTCTTCGACTGTCCGGCCTGACAAATCTGCTTGTTCTTGTGCAACCCCTGTCAATTCCTTTAGTCCAGCAAAATAATGCACAGTAATCATACGGCACCTCCTGGTTTCTTTTTCTGGTCGCCAATCCATTCTTCGCCGTCTTCCCAAATTTCCTTTTTCCAGATCGGCACAATTTCCTTAATGCGTTCGATGGCGTATTCATTCGCTTCGTAGGCTGCTTTCCGGTGAGGTGACGAAACGGCGATGACAACAGCGATGTCGCTTATGGCCAATTCTCCGATGCGATGGGCAATGGCGGTTTTAGTGCCTGGCCACTGCTCTTCAATTTCCGCTCCGATTTGCGCCAGCTTTTTTTCTGCCATCGGTATGTATGCTTCATACGACAGATACAGCGTTTTCACGCCTTTCGTCCATTCGCGTACATGGCCGGTGAAGAGAGTCACTGCTCCCGCTTCCGGACGCAAGACCATGTCCGCGTATTGCTGCGGTTCAATCTTATGTGAAACAATTTCAAATGTTTTCATGTCGATTTCCTCTCTATCCAATCCGAGAACCATCCTGAAATTCGATCACTTTCATTTCGGCCAATTACAGCTCCATGGGCAGCGCTTACGCCTTCATGTCCAATGACGAGCGCTATGCGGCTGAGCGATTTCAATTTCTCCCAATCGCTGTCGGAGCGGATCAGTACTATTTTTTCATAGGGTGCATCTTTGAACCCTTCGATAAAGATAAAATCAGTATCAGCAGTTGCAGCCATGGCGACTAACTCTTCTACAGCCGCCTCTTTTTTTTGGACGTGCTGTTGAATGACCCCGCCGCCAAAGACGACGGAAGCCGCAGCGCCGCCGTTGAAAAAGCGCATGCTATCGGTTGTTGCCGGGGGCATATCCAGCGGTTCGGGATGGCCATGGTGCTTTACGGCCGCAACGGTTTTGCCGCTTGCCGCCGCCTGACGGATCAGCTCGAGCATCAACGTCGTTTTTCCGCTGTCTTTAAAACCCACTACTTGCAGGACTGTCAAACCATCCACTTGGCGGCACCTTCTTCCACTCCGAGGAGCAAGACATCGACGCGGTCACCTTTTACAAAGCCCCGGGTTCCCCCAGGCAGGACGATCAATGCATTGCCTCGTGCGATAGATGATACAGCATTCGACTTATTGAATCCAGCCGGGCGAACTGTTTCACCGTCATATACCGCGCGGATAAACCGTGTAAAAGGATTGGCTTTTTCAAAATCCTCCGATAAAAATGCTGTGGTATGAGGCAAGAAAGGTTTTTCCGCACCCATCATTTTCAGCAAAGCCGGACGGACGAATAATTCAAATCCGGTAAAGCACGCGGATGGATTGCCGGACAAGCCGAACAAGAACCGGCCGTCTGCGACAGCGACTGTCGTGACACTGCCCGGGCGCATGGCGACTTTATTGAACAGCACTTTCGCGCCCATGCGCTCGTAGATCGCTGGCAGAAAATCGAAATCGCCAACCGACACACCGCCCGTCGTGATGAGGCAATCGGTTTCTTGTGCCGCTTTTTGGACCGCCTCAAAGCTTTCATCCAGATTGTCGATTGACATGCCGTACATCTTGCAAGGGATGCCCATGCGCTTTAATTGTGCCATGATCATCGGTCCGTTGCTGTTGCGGATTTTGCCCGGCACCAGCGCATCGCCTACAGACAGCAGCTCGGTGCCCGTCGACAAAATGCCTACTGTCGGCAATTTCGCCACTTGGGGCTGGCTATAGCCGAAAGTCGCCAATAAAGCGATCGTTCCCGGGTTGATGAGATTGCCGCTTTCGATGACCTCTTCCCCATGTGCCACATCCTCGCCTTGCAGCGACACGTTTTCAAGCTTGTTAAAAGGTTTGCGGAGCGTGAACGACTGCCCATTTTCAACCGTCTGCTCAAACATCGCGACCGCATCCGCACCTGCAGGCAACTGGGCTCCCGTCATGATCCGGATGGCTTCAAAGGCATTCAGCGTTTTTCTTGAAACTTCGCCGGCGCCGATATGATCGATGACATTGAAAGGGATACGGGAAGTGCCTGATGCTCCCGCAGTATCGGCTGACCTGATGGCATAGCCGTCGTACGGCGACCGATTGAAAGGCGGTACATCCGTTGTCGCCGTCAATGGCTGCGCCAAAATGCGCCCGTAGCTGTCTTCTAATGCCACACTTTCGGTCTCTAAACTGCCGGCATGGCTCATGACCAAGTCAACCGCATCTTTCACTTGCATCGGTATTCGCTTTTCAACCACTGGCTACATCTCCTTAAAATCCATGTTATACTTTCATCATTATATGTGAAAAGGATGATTTCTGTGAACGAACTAACGCATTTCAATACGCAGGGCCGCGCTAAAATGGTCGACGTTTCCGATAAAGCAGAGACTGTCCGCATCGCCCGCGCACGAACTTCCGTCATCGTTAACCAAAACATTTACAGCCAGATCAGGGACGGGTCCAATAAAAAAGGCGATGTATTTGCAGTAGCGCAAGTCGCCGGCATCATGGCAGCGAAAAACACAGCGCAGATCATACCGATGTGCCATCCGCTGGCGCTGAGCGGCGTAGATATCGAATTCGAATGGGATGTCGATGAAAAACGAGGCCATTACGAAGTCATTTTATCCACCACCGTCAAAACCAAAGGCCCGACAGGCGTTGAAATGGAAGCGTTGACCGCTGCTTCAGCCGCTGCACTGACCATTTACGATATGTGCAAAGCTGCCGGTAAAGAAATGGTCATCGGACCGACAATGCTGCTGCACAAAAGCGGCGGAAAATCCGGCGATTATTCACGCGCTTGAAGATGTTTCGTCAATTCAAAGACAATGTGCCGGATTTCCGGCAAAATGAGCTTTTCCATGGCCAGGCGGACGGCGCCACGCGATCCAGGCAAAACGAACAGCGCTTTATGGACAGAAGTTCCGGCTGCGGCACGGCTTAGAAGCGCCTTCGATCCGATGTCTTCTGTATAGCTGAGGAAACGGAAAAGCTCGCCAAAACCTGGAAGCTCCTTCTCGAATAACGGCGTTACCGCTTCATATGTGACATCCCGTTTGGCAATGCCCGTGCCGCCTGTCGTAATGACGGCATCAACCCTTTCAAGTTCGAGCAGTCGGGAAACTGTTTTCCGGATTTCTTCTGCATCATCCTTGACGATTTCATAAGCCGCGATGACAAGGCCTTTTTCTTGTGCCAATTTTCGGATCAGCTGCCCGCTTTCGTCTGTTTGAAGGCTGCGTGTATCACTGACCGTCACAATCGCGATGCTGATGCGCTGTTCCAAGTGAAAAATTTCTGACATTGTAGAGCCTCCTTCAGTCTAGCCAAAAAGCTGATGATAAATTTTTCGGCCTTCCGCTATATTGCGGATGCCGTGGATGATCATGCGTCCGTTCCCAAAAAACACCATTCGAAAACCAAGTGCCTGCATCTGGACAAAATAAGGTGTGCGCTTCACTTCAGCACCCATCCTGCGTGCTGCAAATTCCGCGTCATCGAGCGAAATGCTGCGCTCCGGATCCGGCAAAATCTGGACCGCTTCTCTGCCGCATAATACGGCGTACAGGCCTTCCGAATTCCGTGCAAGTGAAGGGAATTTCGGGTTCTCACCACAAGTTTCACAGGTGGGGTTTTTGATGCGCACGATGCCGATATCGTATTGGGTATTGTCCCATAAATTGAAATAATGCACTTTTTTCCTCATGGCCTGTTTGTTTCCGCTCAGCCATTTCATCGCTTCCGCACATTGCAAAGCGGCAGTCACCTGGACAGCGGGTGAAATGATGCCCACTGTGTCACAGGTTTCATTGACCGCTGGCAGCACTGGAACCAAACAGCGGAAACAGGAACCTTCTCCCGGAACGAACGGAAAAACAGCCCCGGAACTGCCGACGCAAGCGCCGTAAATCCAAGGCACGCCATATTTGACGCTGGCATCATTGATCAATAGCCGCGTTTCGAAATTATCTGTAGCATCCATCACAAGGGTGCTTTTTTTGATGAGTGTTTCCATCAATGCGGCATCTAGGTTTTCAAGATATGTATGGAGTTGAAGGTCTTTCCTGATTGCTTTCAGCCTTTTTTCAGCTGCCACCACTTTCGGTGTCATCGCTTGCGCATCTTCTTCCGTGAATAGCTGCTGGCGCTGCAGATTTGAAAACTCGACATAATCCCGGTCCACCAGATGGATTTCGCCGGCTCCGGCACGTACCATCGACTCTGCAATTGCTGAGCCCAATGCCCCGCAGCCTATAATCGTGATGACGGCCTGTTGAATGGATGCCTGCCCTTCAGCACCGATCGGGTTAAATAAAATCTGCCTTGAGTATCTCTGTTCCAACAACCCCACCTCTTTCCAACAATCCTTGTTCTGTCATTTGTCCTTGATCCACTTTGATAATGCGGTCTGCAAGTTTTTCGGCATCCGCTTTTAAATGGGTCACAAAAATCACCGGTATCTTCCATTGCTCGTGAATTTTATGCAGTTCTTCCTGGCACCTCGCCCGCGTATCATCATCCAAAGCGGAAAAAGGCTCGTCCAGCAGCAAAATATCCGGCTTCGCCGCCAACGCCCGGGCTAACGCGACCCGCTGTTTTTCCCCGCCGGAGATTTGATGCGGGTATTTAGCCAGCAATCCCGAGATGCCGAGCAGTTTTGATAATGCGGTGATATGCGACAAATCACTGCCCCGCTTGGTGCCGTATAAGATGTTTTCTTCCACCGAAAGATGCGGAAATAAGGCATAATCCTGGAACAAATAACCAGTCTTCCGTTTCTGTATTTTCAATGGCTTTTGGCCGCTTTGATAAAAAACCGTGCCGTTCAATGCAATGATTCCTGCATCCGGCTGCGTGATGCCGGCGATGCAATTGAGCAGTGTCGTTTTCCCGGAACCTGATGGCCCAATCAACGCCACGATTTCATCGTTCATCGAAAACGCCATTGACAAGGTAAAATGATCCAGTTTTTTCGTGAAATCTACAGTAAGCATTCGACGTCATTCCCTTCCAATGCGGATGGCGTTTTTCCTGCGCCAATAATTGACCCAGCCGATCGCAGCGACGCCAAGCGCCGAAATTATGACGACCCAAAAAATGGCTTTGTCCATTTGTCCCGCTTCATACGCGAAATAAATCGCCAACGGGATGGTTTCTGTCACCCCCGGTATGTAGCCGGCAATCATCAGCGTTGCGCCGAATTCTCCGATCGCCCGTGCAAAGGCCAAGATCACGCCGGCCAGGATGCCTGGCCAGGCAAGCGGGAAGGTCACAGTCCGGAATATGCGCCATTCTGAAACGCCCATCGTCCGTCCGACGTTTTCCCATCGCGGGTCCACTTTTTCAAAAGCTGCAAGCACACTTTGGTACATGAGCGGCAGCGATACAACAAACGAAGCAATGGCTGCCCCGATCCACGTAAAGACCACGCGGAAACCGAAAAGGTTTTCCAGCAAGATGCCCAGCGGTCCATTGACCCCGAACAGCACGATGAGCGCAAACCCGATTACTGTCGGCGGGAGCACAAGCGGCAAAAGAATGAAGGCATCGACTATGCTTTTGCCCAAAAATTCTTTTCTTACCATCAATCGGGCCAATGCGATGCTGACAATGAACACACAGATTGTCGAAATACCCGCAACTTTCAGCGATAAGAACAATGGAGACAAATCGTATGGCGTCATGGCTGCAGCCTTTCTGCCGTCAAAAACCCATATTCCTCAATGATGGCCTGCCCTTCTTCAGATAATAGATAAGCCAGGAACTTTCCGGCATGATCCGGTTGCTCCGAATTCGAAAGCAGGGCAGCCGGGTAATTGATTTCCACACTTTCCAGCGGCATTTTGTCCATGTTTTTAACGGTTTCCGACAAAGCTGCATCAGATGCGTAAATGACTCCCGCATTTGCATTGCCGCTTTCCAGATACGTCACGACTTGGCGGGCGTCTTTCGCATATATCAACTGCCCTTCCAAAGGCTGCCACATTCCAATCGCTTCCAAGGCTTTTTTTGTATAGCCCCCAAGCGGAACGCTGGCGGGTTCCGCAATGGCAAACGTCCCGTCGAAAGACGCTAACATGGATTTCACATCTGGAGCTTCCCCAATTTCAGAAGATGACGCCAGCACCAATTGATTCCCGGCAAACGGTGACACGCTTTTAACGTCCGCTAACCCGTCTTCCACCAAGAGCTCCACATCTTCTGCACTCGCTGATAAAAAGACATCAGCAGGTGCACCGTTTTCGATCTGGCTTCTCAGTTTGCTGGACGAACCTAGATTCGTGACAATGGCGATTCCGGGATTGACCTGTTCAAAACCGGCTGCCAGCTCATCCATGGCACCGGATAAACTTGAAGCCGCCGACACCATCAAGGTTTCTTCTTTGGCTGCAGGCTGTGCAGCACAGGCTGCCACGAAAAAACTTGATAAAGCCAACAGCATGAATTTATTTTTCAATCGCATTATGCCACTTCCTCTATCAACAAAAGGTTTTAATGAATTTTCCTATCAATATTGCCATTCTACGCCAATAACATTCAAGAAAGCCAGAAAACTTTACAGCAAATTTGATGAAACAATAAAAATCGGCCGTGAAATCCGAAGATTCCACGGCCGATTGTTTTCGAAATTACTCACTGACCACTTTGTTGACAGGTTTGACTGAAGATTTTTTAGTAAGCGAACGGATCCGTTTTATATCCAATCGAATAACCAGGGAAATAATCAAAGCGATGACGAAGAGGCCCGCGAAAAACAGCAAACTTCCTTCGTAGCTGCCTGTCTGGTCTTTCATGTATGCTGCAAACATTGGACCCGCAAGCCCGGCTGCAGCCCAGGCAGTCAAAATATAGCCGTGGATTGCGCCCAATTGTTTCGTGCCGAAAATATCTGCGATGTACGCCGGGATCGAAGCGAACCCGCCGCCGTAGCAAGTATAGACGATAGCCAGCATCACTTGGAACAGCAAAGCGTTTGTCGTGAATGGCAATAACGCAAATAATGCAATTTGGATGACAAAGAACGCAGTATACGTGTTCGGGCGCCCGATGTAATCGGAAATTGTCGCCCAGCCTAAGCGGCCAAGGCCGTTGAATATGCCAAGCACGCCGACTAATGCCGCAGCTTGCACTGTCGTCATGCCGATGCTGTCGATTGCCAGCGGTTTAGCGGCTGACAGGATTGCGATGCCGCACGTGACGTTGATAAAGAGCATAAACCACAAATAGTAAAAGCGTTTCGTTTTTACAGCTTCGTTCGCTGTCAGCTCAGCCAAATCCGTTTTGCGCTGAACTTTGCCGGTATCGAGTTTTTCTTGGAAGCCCGCAGGCATCCAGCCTTCCGGCGGTTTTTCAAGGTATAGCGAAGACAGCACCATAATTGTCAGGTAAGAAGCACCTAAAATGTAAAATGTGTTTTCGAGGCCGACCGAAGTGATCAGCATTTCCATGATCGGGCTGCTGATGGCAGCCGCAAAGCCGAAGCCCATGATGGCAAGCCCGGTCGCCAGTCCGCGTCGGTCCGGAAACCATTTGACCAAAGTTGAAACCGGTGCGATGTACCCGATGCCGAGTCCGATGCCCCCAAGCGCGCCGTAAAACACATACAGCAGCGGCAATGACGACAAGCCGACTGCAAATCCAGAGCCGATAATGCCTGTTCCGAAAAAGATGGCAGCGACCAGACCGGCTTTGCGCGGACCGTATTTTTCTACAAAGCTGCCGAAAAATGCAGCGGATAAGCCCAAAAATAAAATAGCGATGCTGAACGTAAGCTGTACTTGGCTCGTGGTCCAGCCGAATTGGTCAATCAATGGATTAGTGAAATTGCTCCAGGCGTAAACAGAGCCGATGGAGATATGGATGCCGACTGCCGATAAGGCAATAAGCCACCTGTTTTTCGGTTTCTTTTTCATCTTGCGCTTGCCTCCTAAAATCTTATTTATGCTTATGTAAAATGAACTTAGAATGTCTAATTCATCAGTTTTCGGAAACGCTTACTTTTTAAAGCAAAAAATACATATGCCAAAATAATCCAAAAATGCGCGATGCCCGATTTCAAAATATTAAGACGTTTAGAATCATAGCACCGCGGTATTTGTTTGTCACCCTTTTTTCTTTTCAAGAAAAAGCTGCTACGCACCGACGATGCGCTGCGGATTAGTGTAGACATTAAAAGATTGGCCGCGGATAAAACCGACTGTCGTGATGCCCAGTTCTTCTGCAAGTGCCAACGCCAGTTCTGTCGGGGCAGACTTCGACAATACGATTTCACAGCCGATTTTCGCGACTTTCAGCAAAATTTCAGAAGAGATGCGGCCGCTGAAAACAATGACTTTGTCTGCCACGCTGATGTCGTTCATCAGGCAGTGACCATAGATTTTGTCGAGTGCGTTATGCCGCCCGATGTCCATGCGCGATACGATGATGCCATTCGCATCGCAAAGCGCAGCATTGTGGACGCCGCCTGTCTTTTTGAACATTTCCGCGGAGTCCGCCAGCTGCTCCATCAGGCTGAAACAATTTTCCGGCGTCAGCGTTACGCGTGTGCTGTCCATTTTTTTCGCAATCATCGCATCGTGCGCAAAGACGAATCCTTGGCGGCTCATCCCGCAGCATGAACTGATAAAACGCTTATTCTGCAGCTGCTCAAAAAACGGATAAACTTTAGCTGCGGTGATGTGGACGATTCCGCTTTTTTCATCCACGCG
>NZ_RQII01000066.1 GCF_004761975.1 Planococcus koreensis
TTTTTGCATTTTTTATTATTGCGAAAAACTGTTTCTCTCTTAGCGACGTGTATTATCATAATACGATACCTATGGCTGTGTCAACGATAAATATAAAAAATCTGCATTTTTTTTAAAAGGGAAAGCTATTCGGAAATTCTCAAACTGCCGCTCCTCTGCTCCGAACAGGAAAAAGCTGGCCTTTGTCATCAAAAGGCCGGCTCCGCTTTAGCTTGTCGTGTTTCAATTCTCTACATAATAGTAGCGGTGAAAGATGCCTTCGCTTTTCGTGTTGACACTCTCCACCGAAATCAGATCCTTGTCGATCAGGTATTCAATGAACACCTCGAGGTTCGAAGAATAATTTCTCAGCTCTTCCTGCTCGTGAAGCTCCTGGATTGTCCAGCGCTGCTTTTGTTCCATCACTTCACGGATGTGGCGCGCTCCATCTTTCGTCCGCGAATGAATGAGAAATTCGCTTGCGAGGAATAAAAGCTCCAGCCTTTTTTCCAGCGGCTCATCGCTCATCACCAATTCTTCATAGAGTTTGTATATCGCCGGTTCCATCTGTTTTACCTGCGTCCATACCGTAACTTCCGGCGGCAAACCATTTTCCAGCACTGCAAGCCTCGCCAAATGATGAAGGGATTCTACTATATGATGATACGCATCCAAATAGTTTTTTCCTTCGAAAAAGACTTTGCCTTCCTGGTAGCGGCGGATCAGCTTCGCGAACTCCATCCCCATCTTAATCTTGCGCCCGTAAAAAGGATAATCCTTCAGCTCAGTTTTCAGCTTTTGCATAAATTCATTGCGGTCATAGATAATTCGTCCATGAAATAGCCAATCAACGATTTTTCGGTTGGTTCCGAGCAACAGCCATTTTTTCAACTGCTTCTCCGTTACAATGTGCATCGCTGCTTTTTTATCTAAATACGTATAATGTTTTGTATAAACGGAGGTTTCGTTTTCTTTAGTAATGATGAGCAGGATTGAATCAAAGGTATCCGTAATCGGGCTCACCTTCTCCCGCTTTTCAACCAGAATAACGCCAAGCGTACTTTCCTGGCTTGCCCGCTCCTGATAAATCGGTCTTAGAATTTGTTCCATCTGTTTCCACTCCTTGCATGTCTATCTGCATTCTCTATTTCGACATATTTATTCCCTATTCCTGCATCGATGAACCATTATCACTTTTTCCGTTTGATTATGATATAGTATGATGGATGCAAGGAGGAAAGAATTTATGAAACCTTATAAAAATAAAATCAACCGTATCCGGACTTTTGCCTTGGCACTTATCTTCATTGGAATCGTCATCATGTATGCTGGCATTTACTTCAAAGACTATCCAGTTGTAATGGTTATTTTCATGCTGCTCGGATTGCTCGCCATTATCGGCAGCACAGCCACTTACGCTTGGATCGGCCTGTTGTCCATGAAGACCGTGCCCGTCCAATGCCCGAATTGCGGCCGACATACGAAAATGCTTGGACGCGTCGACATGTGCATGCATTGCCGTGAACCGCTGACAATGGATCCGGAGCTTGAAGGCAAAGAGTTCGATGTCGATTACAATAAAAAGAATAGCTGAATTTAATTTTACCAAATAAAATCCGCCGCAGATGAAAACCTGCGGCGGATTTTTAAGTGGCCATAAATAATCCCAAATAAAAAAACGAGCACGGTTTCATGCTCGTTTCTTATTGGGCTTGAGCGGACTTCCCGCTGCATTGCTGGCATGTCCCATAAATTTCAAGGCGATGGTAATCGACTTGGAATCCGGTAACGTGTGAAGCAAGCTGCTCTACTTCGTCCAGGCCAGGATAATGGAAATCGACAATCTTTCCGCAATCGTTGCAGATTACGTGGTAATGGTCGTTGGTCACAAAATCAAATCGGCTGGAAGAATCGCCATATGTCAGCTCTTTGACAAGTCCTGCGCTTTTAAAAACGCGCAAATTATTATATACAGTTGCTACACTCATATTTGGAAACGTTTTTTCCAGCGCTCGATAAATATCATCCGCTGTCGGGTGCGCCGTAGAATGAATCATAAACTCCAGGATGGCATGCCGTTGCGGAGTGATTCGGACACCTGTAGACTTCAATGTCTCTAGCGCGTCTTTTAAATGGACTTCAGACATCGCTGTGCACCTCACTTCATAAATTCTTACATTATAATCGTTATAATTAGTGTACCTAAGCAGGAGGGCGAATGTCAAGAAATCACTATATACAAGGGCTTTGACGGCATTAGCTCATTTTACGATTGGTGAAGATCCTTCTCTTTTCGGCCCAAACGCATATTGATCAGCCGGGCAGCTACGAACAGAAAATCGGACAAACGGTTCAAATAGGCCAAGACGTTCGGCGATACTTCCTCACCGATGGAAATCGCAGAGCGTTCTGCCCGCCGTACGATTGTACGCGCCAGATGCAAGCCTGCTCCAGCTGGATGTCCCCCGGGCAAGATGAAATTGGACAAGGGCGGAACTTCCGCGTCAAAGCGGTCAATCCACTGCTCCAACTTCCCGATGTCTTCTTCGGTCAGTTTCCATTTCACTTCTTTTCCCTTAGGCGTCGCCAGTTCAGCCCCCACATGGAATAAAATCGTCTGAATTTCATGGAAAACAGCATCCAGTTCCTCTTTTTCCTGAAAAAATTCCGTTGCCATGTGGCTAATTGCCACGCCAATGGCTGAATTCGCTTCATCACAAGTCCCGTACGCTTCCACCAATGGATCATTTTTCGCTACCCGCGTGCCGTACACAAGCGAGGTGGTTCCTTTATCGCCGGTCTTTGTATAGATTTTCACGTCAATACCCCTTTTCCATGCTGACCAGATTTGTCGGTTCTTCATTTTTCGCAAGCCATTTTTTCAAATTCGGAACAAAGACCTGAAGTGCACGTTCCACGTATTTGCCTGAATGGCTGGACGCATGCGGAGAAATAACAATATTTGACATACGCCAATATGGATGGTCAGATGGCAGCGGCTCTTGCGAGAAAACATCCAAAACAGCCGTGCCGATTTCATTCGTTTCCAGCGCTTCGATCAAGGTTTCATCCTCAAATAAATCCCCGCGGCCGAAATTCATGAAAATGGCGTCATTTTTCATTGCCGCGAAATGCTCTTTCCTTAACATATTCCGGGTTTCTTCCGTACTTGGAAGCACCGAAATAACAATATCCGCTTTTGGCAGCATTTCAAGGATGCTCTCGAACGGCACCATTTCTTCCATATATTCAGAAGCTTTCCCGGTGCGGTTGCAGCCGATCGTTTGCACGCCGAATGCCTGCAGCAAGCGGCCGATTTCGGAACCGATGGCACCAGGTCCGAGAATCAGCGCAGTCGAACCGCGCAATTCCGACGAACCGGTTTTGCGGTTCCATTCGCCTTTTTGCTGGCTCTCGTAGATAAAAGACAGCGAACGCTTTAACGACAGGATATGTGCCAAAACCGACTCCGCCATAGGCGTTTTATGGATCCCTTTGACATTTGAGACGGTAATGCCGCGCGCCGCAATCGCTTCATGCGGCATTTTCTCGATACCGGCGCTGGCTACCATGATCCATTTCAGTTTGCGCGCCGCTTCGATGTCTTCCGCACAGATATCTTCCCCGTATGTTACCAGGACTTGCGCGTCCGGCAAATGCGTCTTGTCCTTATACGTAAAATGGAACTGAACTTCCGGAAATTCTTCCCGCAGCAGCTGCTGCTGGTGATCTTTCGGCAAAAATGTGAATAGGACTTCCATATTCGCTCTCCCCTTTTACTGATTCGTAACCGTCTTGATGGTTTCCAGTACTTCCTGAATATGGCCCGGCACTTTTACTTTCCGCCATTCCTTAATGACGGTTCCGGTCGGATCGATCAAGAAAGTGGAACGTTCGATTCCCATGAATTCCTTGCCGTACATTCTTTTCTCCACCCATACCCCATAGGCTTCTGAAATCTTGTGGTCTTCATCGACCAGCAACGAAAACGGCAGACCGTGTTTTTCAATGAATTTCGTATGCTGCTTTTCAGAGTCTGCGCTGACCCCTAAAATGACAGCGTTCAATTCAGAAAAGTCTTTTTCCGCATCGCGGAAATCACAAGCTTGCGTTGTACAGCCAGGCGTCATATCTTTCGGATAAAAATACAAAACCACATATTTTTTGCCCGCAAAATCTGCTAATGACACCGTTTCCCCCGCTTCGTTTTTCAATGAGAAATCAGGTGCTGCCATTCCTTCTGACACGATCATCTCCATCACTCCTTTTCATACTTCTATCGTACCGGACCAGCGATGCACTTTCAATTTCTTTGGCGTTTAACAGCGATATTGTCTACAATAAGTAAGAGATTAAACTGGGAGGCAATTATTTATGAATCATTCCACATCCGAAGAGCTCCATACAGAAGCACTCGAACACATCGTCGGCGGCGTCAACAGCCCGTCTCGATCGTATAAAGCAGTCGGCGGCGGTTCGCCTGTCGTCATGGAACGGGCGAAAGGCGCTTACTTCTGGGACGTTGACGGCAATAAATACATCGATTACTTGGCAGCATACGGTCCGATCATTACGGGGCATGCCCATCCTCATATTACAAAAGCGATCAGCCATGCAGCTGAAACCGGTCTCCTCTACGGGACGCCGACACGCCATGAAATCAAATTCGCCAAAATGCTGAAAGAAGCAATGCCGAAAATGGACAAAGTCCGTTTCGTCAATAGCGGCACCGAAGCCGTGATGACAACGATTCGCGTATCTCGCGCCTATACGGGGCGCACGAAGGTCATGAAATTTGCTGGCTGCTACCACGGCCATTCCGATTTAGTACTGGTTGCTGCGGGATCAGGCCCTGCAACATTAGGGATTCCGGATTCAGCTGGCGTTCCGAAGACAATTGCGGAAGAAGTCATTACCGTTCCTTTCAACGATCCTGCTGCATTTTCTGAAGCGATGGACCAATGGGGCGATGAACTTGCTTGCATCCTCGTAGAGCCAATTGTCGGCAACTTCGGCATTGTCGAACCGCTTCCCGGCTTTTTGGAAGAAGTACACCGCCTCGCTGCGGAAAAAGGCGCTTTGATCGTTTATGATGAAGTCATCACAGCATTCCGCTTCCATTACGGCGGTGCGCAGGACTTGTCTGGCTTGACTCCTGATTTAACCGCTCTCGGAAAAATCATCGGCGGTGGATTGCCGATCGGGGCTTATGGGGGCAAAAAAGAAATCATGGAAACTGTCGCGCCGCTCGGCCCGGCTTACCAAGCTGGTACGATGGCAGGAAATCCGGCTTCTATCCAAGCGGGCATCGCCTGCCTTGAAGTTCTCCAAAAAGACGGAGTATACGATAAAATGGACAAACTCGGCGCCGTATTGGAAAAAGGGATTTTAGCAGCAGCTGAAGAATTCGATGTTACTATCACAATCAACCGCTTAAAAGGCGCACTAACCATTTATTTCACTGACCAGAAAGTCCAGAACTATGAACAGGCAGAAGCATCCGACGGTGAGGTTTTCGCCAGATTCTTCAAACTTATGCTTGCACAGGGAATCAATCTTGCACCGTCTAAATACGAAGCATGGTTTTTGACCACTGAACACACACTTGAAGATGTAGAAACTTCTATAGAAGCGGTTCGTGAAGCGTTCCGCCAGCTTTAACTGATTGAAAATATACAGAGGAAAGGAGACCAAAGCCCATGAAATTAGGTGCACGTATATTTAAAACCGGAATCGCCATTTCGTTCGCCTTGTTTTTAGCGAATTTACTGGATCTCCCTTCCCCTGTCTTTGCGGGAATTGCGGCGATTTTTGCGATTCAGCCGTCTATTTACCGTTCCTACCTGACTGTGCTGGACCAAGTTTATGGGAATTTAATCGGCGCTGCCATTGCGGTGATTTTCGTTTTAACATTGGGCTCTAACTACTTGACCATTGGACTGGCAGCAGTTCTTGCAATTGTCATCATGTTGAAGCTGAAGCTGGAAAGCACTGTGCCCTTAACCTTGGTCACAATTATTGCCATCATGGAATCACATGACCCCAACTTCTTATCTTTTGCTGCATTGCGGTTCGGAACCGTCTTGCTCGGTATTTTGGCATCATTCAGCGTCAATTTGATTTTTCTGCCGCCGAAATACGAAACACGGCTCTTCACTTCTATCCATGAAGTCAGCGAAGAAGTTATCCGCTGGATCCGCGTGTCCATTCGCCATGCGTCCGCACATACATCGTTAAAAGAAGACATCGAACGCCTCAGCAATAAATTGGATAAGGTGGATCAATGGTATTCATTTTACAAAGATGAACGGAGCTACACGAAAAAACAGCAATATACGAAAGCACGTAAACTGGTGCTTTACCGCCAAATGATCGCCACTTCAAAGAAAAGCCTGGAAGTTCTAAAGCGGCTGCACCGTTTCGAAAACGAATTGACCGACCTGCCGGAACATTTTCACTTGATGGTGCAGGACCGCCTTGAAAGCCTTGCCAGCTACCACGAACAGCTTTATATGAAATATGTTGGCAAACTGCGGCCTGAACATAGCGAAACTTCCGGAGTCGACGCTGCAGAAAAAAGGCAGGAAATGATGGCTGTTTTCGTAAAGGAAATCAACATTGCCCATGAACAGGAAGGCAACGAATTTTCCATCTATCATCTTATGCACGTTTTATCGGCAATCATCGACTACGAAGAACAGCTGGAGCATTTGGATTTATTGATCATCGCTTACCACAATTACCATTCAGATGAAATTGCTTCTGAAATTGAAAAAGCCATATAAAAAAGTGCCGGACAAAAAATTGTCCGGCACTTTTTATTATGACTTCATGCGTGGATCAAGTGCATCCCGCAGGCCATCGCCCATCAAATTGAAGCCCAATACTGTCAACATAATGGCAATCCCCGGGAAAATCATCGTCCATGGTGCATTTGTCAGATAAGACCGCGAATCCGCCAACATTTTGCCCCATTCAGGCGAAGGCGCCTGTGCCCCAAGCCCAAGAAATCCAAGAGCTGCCGCTTCGATGATTGCTGTTGCAATCGCCAGAGTGCCTTGTACAATAACAGGTGCCATGGAATTTGGCAATATGTGGGAAAATAAAATACGATTGTCTTTCATGCCGATTGCTTTCGCTGACATGATGTATTCGTCTTCCTTGATGCTCAGCACTTTCGAACGGATCAGACGGCCAAAGTTCGGCACGTTGATGATGGCAATCGCTATCAATGCGTTCCGGAGCGATGGCCCAAGAACCGCAACAACAGCAATCGCCAATAAAATACTCGGGAATGCGAGCATGATATCAAAAATCCGGGATATGATCGTATCCACCCATTTGCCGTAATAGCCTGCCAGGATGCCCAAGATACTGCCGACAACCACTGAAGCGATTACTGCTAAAAAGCCGACCCATAAAGAAATTCTGGCTCCGTATACAATCCGTGATAAAATATCGCGGCCAAAGTCGTCCGTCCCCATCCAATTTGAAGCAGAAGGGGGCAAGAGGCGCTGCGACAGGTTTTGTTCGTTGATTCCCTGTGGCGTAAAGAGCGGACCGAAAATCGCGAGCAAGATGAAGAAAATAACGATTCCCATGCCGACTACTGCAACTTTACTTTTCCGGAATCCACGCCAGGCCTCTTTCCAAGGTCCCGCGACTTTTTCCATTTTGACTTCTTTATTATCTGTAACTGCATCAGCCATTTTTTGCTTCCCCCCTTCTAATCATATTTAATACGTGGATCGACTAAGCTGTAAATCAAATCGACAAACAAGTTGATCATGACGAAGATGAACGCCACGATCAGAATACCAGATTGGATAACCGGATAATCACGGAATCCGATTGCTTCATAGATGTAGCGGCCGATTCCTGGCCATCCGAAAATCGTTTCCGTTAAAATGGCGCCGCCTAAAAGCAAGCCCATTTGAAGCCCGATAATTGTCAAAACCGGAATGATCGCATTTTTCAATGCATGCTTGTAGACAACCCAAAACATTTTCAATCCTTTAGCGCGTGCCGTACGTACATAATCCGAACGCATTACTTCAAGCATGCTCGACCGCGTCATACGGGCAATAATCGCCATCGGAATTGTTGCCAGCGCAGTCCCCGGAAGGACCAAATGCTTCAATACGGTAGACAACTGGTCAAATTGGCCAGTAATGATTGTATCAATTACGTAAAAATTGGTGATGACTTCCACTGGGTCACGAACGTTCTCTCGCCCAGTTGTTGGCAAAATGCCCAGTTCAATAGAAAAAATCCACTGGTTCATCAAACCAAGCCAGAAAATCGGCATCGATACCCCGATCAATGCAATAATCATCGCTAAATAATCGAACCATGAATTCTGGAACCAAGCGGAGATGATTCCCGCATTGATGCCGATGATTACGGCGATGACGATAGCAAAAACAGACAACTCAATCGTCGCCGCTAAATAAGGCCAGATTTCATCAGTGACTGGGGTCCGCGTGCGAAGGGATTGCCCCAAATCACCGGTTAACAACCCTTTTAGGTAATCAAAGTATTGAATATACCAAGGATTATCCAAGCCCAATGTCGTTCTCAGTGCTTTAATTGCCTCTTCAGAAGCCTGTTGTCCCAGGATGACTTGTGCCGGATCTCCAGGAATTGCGCGGATGATCAAAAATACGATAAAAGTCATTCCCAGCAATACCGGAATTAATTGCAGCAGCCTTCTTCCAATATAGTGAAGCATTTTTCTTCACCTCTCCATCTCTTGCGTTATGTATCCAATAAGGAAAAAAAGAGGAGAAATCATGATGACCTCTCCTCTTTGAATGCCTACTCTAAATCTACAGATGCCAGTTTATCAGAGCCAGTTGGATGTGCCTTGAAGTTCACTACGTTCTTGCCGCCAGCCAACAACGGTGTAGAGTGCGCAAGTGGAACCCAAGGAGCGTCTGCATGGATGATTTCCTGTGCCTGTTTATAAAGGTCGTTACGAACTGTTTCGTCAACTTCAGTTTGTGCTTTGATCAATAGATCGTGCAATTCCTGGTTTTTGTAGTACGTGTAGTTGTTTGAACCGATATTGTCCTGATCAAGCAATACATAAAGGAAGTTGTCGGCATCGCCGTTATCGCCTGTCCATCCTAGCAAGAAAGCATCCGCTTCCCCGTTTGCAGCTTTTTCAAGGTATGTTGCCCATTCAAACGATACGATTTTCGCTGTAACGCCGACATCAGCCAAGTTTTTCTGAATCGCTTCAGCTACTTTTTGGCCATCAGGCATATACGGGCGTGGCACAGGCATTGCATAAAGTTCCATTTCGAAACCGTCTGGAAGTCCTGCTTCAGCCAATAATTGTTTCGCTTTTTCAGGATCATATTCGTATCCTTCAATGTCATCGTTATAGCCGTTGATTACTGGAGGCATCGGATTTTTCGCGACTTCCCCGCGGCCTTCGAAGAAAGCATCGACGATAGCTTGCTTGTCAATGGCGTGGTTCATCGCCTGACGAACTTTCGGATCGTCAAATGGTTCACGTGTAGTCGTTAAACCAAGGTAGCCAACATTCATTGACGGTCTTTCGAATAACTGAAGATCCGCATTTTCTTCGATTGTCTTGCCGTCAGAAGGTGTGATACCATCTGCCAAGTCAATTTCACCAGACAATAATGCATTCAAACGCGCTGAGTTATCCGGAATCGAGCGGAAAATGACTTGATCCAGTTTCGGTTCGCCTTCTACCCAGTAATCCGCGTTCTTTTCAATCGTAATAGAATCGTTGCGTTTCCATTCAACAAATTTGAATGGTCCTGTTCCGACTGGTGCATCGCCGAATTTATCGCCAGCAGCTTCAAACGCTGTTGGTGATGCGATGCCGAAAGAACTCATTGCCAAGTTTTTCAAGAATGGAGCCTGTGGGCGTTTCAACTTGAATTCCACTTCGTAATCGCCAGTAGCTGTCACTGACTCGATTACATGGCCTTCATCAGCAGCAAATCCGCCGAACATTGAACCATAGTATGGGAACGTATCAGCGTCTCCGCCTGCCCAGCGCTCAAAGTTCGCTACAACTGCTTCAGCGTTGAAATCTGTTCCGTCATGGAACTTAACGCCTTCTTCAAGTGTGAATGTATACGTCAAACCATCTTCTGCAGCAACCCATTCAGTAGCTAGGCCAGGATTCACTTCTGTATCCTGCTCACCGAAGTTCACCAATGTATCAAAGATGTTTTTTGTTACTTTATACGATTCCCCATCCGTTACGGCAATCGGATCTAATGACACTGAATCTCCTCCGCGTCCGAAGATCAATGTTTTAGGTTCTCCAGAATCCCCCGAGTCCCCACTGTCTCCTCCGGCATCATCCGAAGTTTCATTGCTACTGCAGCCGAACAACGCTGTCGATACCAATAAAAGCATCAGAAACGCCAGTGATAAGAACTTTTTCTTTCCCAAATTGACCCCTCCATTTGTGTTATTTATTATCATTGCGGCCTGCTTTGCTCATAAAGGTGGCAGGCTACAGAATGACCTTTTTCAACTTCCGCAAAAATTGGAACGGTGGTTTCGCAAATATCCATCTTGAACGGACAGCGCGTATGGAAACGGCAGCCGCTCGGCGGGTTGGCCGGATTCGGCACATCGCCTTTGATGATGATTTCTTCGCGGACAAAATCCGGATCCGGCACCGGTACTGCGCCAAGCAATGCTTGTGTGTACGGATGCAGCGGCTTTTCGTAAAGCGCTTCGCTGTCTGCCAGTTCCGCCATTTGCCCAAGGTACATGACGCCAACCCGGTCACTTATATGGCGAACGACGCCGAGATCGTGGGCGATGAAAATATAAGTCAGTTTCAATTCCTTCTGCAGATCCTGCATCAAGTTCAATACCTGCGCCTGGATCGATACATCAAGAGCCGAGACGGGCTCGTCTGCGATAATCAATTTCGGATTCGTCATCAAAGCCCGCGCAATTCCGATGCGCTGGCGCTGTCCGCCGCTGAATTGGTGCGGATAGCGTTTCGCATGGTAGCTGCTGAGGCCGACGATTTCCAGGAACTCGTGAACTTTCCTTTTGCGCTCTTTCGGATCGCCGATGTCGTGGACATTCAGCGGCTCCATGAGAATCTTTTCAATCGTATGCCTTGGATTCAAGGATGCATACGGGTCCTGGAAAACCATCTGGATATCGCGGCGCATCTTTCGCATATCCGCGTTCGAGATGCTGGTCAATTCCTTGCCGTCAAAAAATACTTTGCCTTCTGTCGGCTCCAGCAGGCGCATTAGCATGCGGCCAGTTGTAGACTTCCCGCATCCCGATTCTCCTACGATTCCAAGAGTTTCCCCTTCATTGACCGTGAACGATACATCATCGACTGCTTTCACATAGTTTTTCACTTGGCCGAGAATACCCGATTTGATCGGGAAATATTTCTTCAGCCCCTCAACTTTTAACAACGGTTCTGTCATGCGGCTGCACCTCCTTCGGATCGTATAGGAAGCAGCGGGTCTGATGGTCTTCCGCTGTCGAATAAAGCGGCGGGCTTTCAGAAATGCACCGATCGAATGCGAATTCACAGCGCGCTGCAAATCTACAGCCCGTTTTGATCGTTCCCGGCTTCGGCACGTTCCCAGGAATTGAGTAGAGACGTTCTTTCTTAAAGCGCATATCTGGAACCGATGCCAGCAATCCCCGCGTATATGGATGCTGCGGATCTTTGAAAATCGTGTGCACCGGACCTTCTTCAACCACTTTGCCGGCATACATAACGATGACACGTTCACACGTTTCCGCTACAACGCCAAGGTCGTGGGTGATCAAAAGAACAGCAGTGTCCAACCGTTCATTCAAATTTTTAATGAGCTTTAAAATCTGCGCCTGGATTGTTACGTCCAGCGCGGTCGTCGGCTCATCGGCAATCAGCACTTTCGGATCGCACAGCAGCGCCATCGCGATCATGACCCGTTGGCGCATCCCGCCTGACAGCTGGTGTGGATAATCTTTCATGAGCCCTTCTGCGCGTGGCAAGCCGACCAGTTTCATCATTTCAACCGCACGCTCATTGATCTGCTTTTTCGACCAATCGCGTTTATGGATTTTAACAGCTTCGCGCAATTGGTCGCCGATCGTGAACAACGGATTAAGTGATGTCATCGGTTCCTGGAAAATCATCGCGATGTCATTGCCGCGGATTTCACGCATCTCTTTTTCCTTGAGATGGGTTAAATCCTTATTCTGAAATAAAATTTCACCGCCTACAATTTTTCCTGGCGGGCTCGGGACCAGACCCATGATTGACAGTGAAGTGACACTTTTCCCGCACCCTGACTCCCCTACTATCCCCAGTACTTCGCCTTCACGGATATAGAAATCTATGTCATCAACCGCAGGCACCTCGCCGTCATCCGTGAAAAAGGATGTCTTTAAGCCATTAACTTCCAATATTTTTTTACGGTCTTCCACATTGCCACCCCTTTGCCATCTTCATCTATCAGAAAATTCTATGTGTTTATATTATACGTAACATTAGTATTATTGCAATAGCTTATCAAATATTACACAGTTTTTCCCATAAGTACAAAAAAGCCCCCGAAGTTTTCGGGGGCTCCATTCGTTATTAAACAAATTGTTGGACTTGGAAAAGGCTGGCGTAAACGCCTTGTTGTTTCATCAATTCATCGTGCGTGCCTTTTTCGGCCAGCTTGCCATGGTCGATGACGATAATCTGATCCGCATGCGTAATCGTCGATAGCCTGTGGGCAACGATTAACGTGGTGCGGTCATGTGCAAGGCGCTCCAACGAATCCTGAATCAGTGATTCGCTTTCCAGATCAAGCGCAGATGTCGCTTCATCTAAAATGAGGATTGGCGGATTTTTCAGGAATACCCGCGCAATGGCGATGCGCTGCTTCTGGCCGCCAGATAGTTTGACGCCACGCTCGCCGACTTTCGTATCATAACCTTCAGGCAGCAATTCGATAAAGTCGTGGGCATTGGCTGCTTTCGCCGCCGCTTCCACTTCTGCATCAGTGGCATGCGGTTTGCCCATTAGAATATTGGATTTCACTGAATCGCTGAACAAAATCGAGTCCTGCAGAACAAGTCCGATCTGGTCGCGCAGTGTATGGATAGTCACATCGCGCAAATCGTGGTCGTCCATATAAATCCCGCCGCTCGTAACATCATAGAACCTTGGAATCAGCGAGACGATCGTCGACTTGCCGCCTCCGCTCATGCCGACGAATGCTACGGTCTCGCCCGGCTTGACGGTAAAATTCAAATCGGACAAAACTTCCGTGCCTCCATTATTGTATTGGAAAGTGACATCGCGGAATTCCAGTTTGCCGTCCACCACTTTCAAATCTTTCGCACCTTTGCGGTCCGTCACTTCATATTCTTCGTCGACCAATTCGAACACACGGTCCATCGATGCGATCGCTTGCGTCAATGTTGTCGAAGAATTTACCAAGCGGCGGAGCGGATTGTAAAGGCGTTCAATATAAGCGATGAACGCCACCATGGTTCCCAGCGTCAAGTTGCCTTGAATGACTTGGTAACCTGCAAACCCGATAACGAGAAGCGGCGCAATATCGGTGATCGTGTTGACGACCGCAAAAGCTTTCGCATTCCATTTCGTATGGTCGATCGCTTTATCCAAAAAGGCGTCATTCGTTTCATCGAATAATTTTTGCTCATGTTTTTCAAGCGCAAAGCTTTTGATGATGCTCATCCCTTGGACCCGTTCATGCAAATAACTTTGGACATTCGCCAATGCCTGCGAACGTTCGCGCGTCAAATCACGCAGCCGTCCGAAGAAGAATTTGACACTGAATGCATAGAATGGGAACGCCAGAAGCGCCACAATCGTCAGCGATACATCCATCGTCAGCATGATGCCGATGGCAATCAGTATCGTCGCCAAATCGAGCCAGAGATTCATGAGCCCGATCATGACGAAGTTTTTGGTTTGTTCGACATCATTGATGACGCGTGAAATGATTTCCCCTGCACGCGTGTTCGCATAATAGCGCAAACTCAACCGCTGCATATGCCCATATAAATGCTGGCGGATATCGTAAAGGATTTTATTGCTGACTAATTGTGCGTAATATTGCCGGAAGTATTCGATTGGCGGACGGAAAATGAAGAACAGGATAGCTGTTCCGCCGAGCCACCAGTAAAGCTGTTCCAGTTTTTCATCGCTCGATAACCCATCTGCACCGATTATGTCATCGATGACGATTTTAATCAGCAGTGGAATGAACAGGGGAATCGCAAATTTGAAAATACCGATGATGATTGTCAAAATGATCTGCCAGGTGTAAGGCTTCACAAATTGCATATAGCGTTTCGTACTGCTGGGTTTTGTGTTGCTCAATTCTTTCACTCCATTCTTTCAAAACGAAAAACCTGTTGGCGAGCAACAGGTTTTCCATTTAATCACTAAGACGGCATTGCCGGTAAAAATCATACCGGTTTGTCCATACGTCGATGAAGTCCGGGGCAAATGGCCCTCTCCGCTGTTTGATCCAGCCAATCAACTTTTCCACATTGCGGTGGAGAATCTGGTCGATCACTTCCGGATAACCCATTTGCCTTTTATGGTCTTCATATTCGTCTTCGTCCAGCAAGGTATACGACATATCAGGAAACACTTTAACATCCAA
>NZ_RQII01000067.1 GCF_004761975.1 Planococcus koreensis
CTTTCAATACTGTAGTTTCCTGCCAGACACGGTGGATTCGGCCGTTGTGTTTGTAGCTGTGGATTTGTATCGTTTCTCCCTCCACGGGAATCGCCATGTCCATCCCACCTTTTCGCCTAACCGTATATATTTTCATCGTCTTGACAATTATATCAATCAATTCTGAAAACATACAGCGAAAAGGCAGAAAGGCTTAAGTATAGAAGGATCACATGACGATTGAACGGCCGCCATCGACGATGATCGTCTGCCCGCGAATCATATCCGCATTGTCAGAAATCAGGAATAGCGCGGCTTTGACCATATCATCGATCTCAACCATTCGGCCTGCCGGCGTATTGACACGCGCATCGTTCAATAATTCTTCGCGGTTCGGGAAATGCGTCAATGCTTCAGTATCAATCGCGCCGCCAGAAACCGTATTGACCGAAATCCCTTTTGGAGCGAGTTCGACTGCCAAATAGCGCGTAATTGATTCGACTGCAGCTTTGGAAACTCCGATAGTGGTATAATTTTCCAAATATCGGATGGACCCCAATGAGCTGATACCGATGATTTTACCGCCATTATCCATCAGTTTCGCCGCTTCCTGTGCACCGAACAACATCGCTTTCGCATTGATGTTCATCGTCCAGTCCCAATGCGATTCTTCCAATTCCATCACTGGCCGAAGTACGCCGGATGCCGCATTCGACACAAAGACGTCCAGCCGGCCGAATTCTTCTTTGATTGTTTCGAACATGCCGCGCAATTTTTCAACGTCGCCGACATTCGCGCGAACGAGCAGCGCTTTTTGCCCTCTGGCTTCGATTTCTTTAACCGTATCAAGTGCCGCCGTTTTGCTGCGCGCGTAATTGACTACGATGTCATATCCTTGTTCCGCAAGAGCAATCGCCAATGCTTTGCCCAGCCCTCTGCTGCTTCCTGTCACCAATGCCACTTTTTGTGCTGCCATATTCAAACATCTCCTCTTTGTCGTAAAGCTTCTTTCATCTTTCGGACCGGCCCTGCGACCGGCAGCAATTCGAGCTCTTCAGCCGTCACCCATTTCATATGGGAAGGTACGGTGAGGCCATCGCCTTGCGCAATAAATCCATCCACATTCCATGTTAAATGAGAAAAGACATGTTTGAAAGAAGTAATTTGCTCTGTATTTTCCACCGTTCCTTTGAAATTTTCGGAAAGGTGTTCATCGAGGCCTTCTGGCAACACGGCCCCGCCCATTTCAACCATCGGGAATTGCCACATATTTGCAAGCAGTCCAGATTCCGGCCGTTTTTCCATCAATACGGTCTCGCCGCTGCGGATGGCGAGCATCGCATAATGCAGCTCTTTGCTCTTTTTCGCTTTTGTTTTTACTGGCAACTCATGCTGGCGCCCTTCGTGGAACGCTCCGCATTGTTCGCGGACGGGGCAAAGCAGGCATTTAGGCGACGTCGGCGTACAAATCAACGCCCCCAGCTCCATCAATCCTTGATTGAAGAAAGACGGATTTTCATGGCTGATGATCTCCATCACTGCGTCTTCGAATGTCTTACGGGTTTTCGGCTTTGCGATATCTTCCTCAACAAGCAGGATCCGAGACAGCACACGCATGACATTGCCGTCTACGGCGTGTTCAGGAACTCCATAGGCAATACTTAGCACAGCTCCTGCTGTATAAGGCCCGACACCTTTCAACGAAGAGATTTCTTTACGGGTTGACGGCACGATGCCATTATACTTTTCAGCTACTTCTTTTACACCAGCCTGGAGGTTGCGTGCCCGGGAATAATACCCAAGGCCTTCCCATTGCTTAAGCAAAACTTCCTCTTCGGCATTCGCCAAGTCATTCAAAGTAGGGAATTTCTCGACAAAGCGTTTATAATAAGGGATAACCGTATCAACCCGCGTTTGCTGCAGCATGATTTCGGATATCCATATCTGATATGGGTCTGCAGTCCGCCGCCACGGTAAGTCGCGTTTTTCTTCGGCAAACCAGCTGATTAAATCTTCTTGGAATTTCTTGCTATCGAATTCTATTGGTATTGCCTCCATTCGCTTAGATTATACGCCCTGATTCCGGGGTATAGATTTTATACAGGGAATACATTCATTTTATCAAAATCAATGCCCGACAACCAAATTTCACCGCCTATGAAAGGGGATGAGGCAATGGATACAGGTACACATATTGTTATGGGCATCGCCCTTGGCGGACTTGCAATGGCGGATCCGGTTGTAGCCAGCCACCCGGCGACAGCGACTGCTGTCATCGCGGGCACCATCATCGGCTCCCAGATTCCGGATATCGATACTGTCCTGAAACTTCGCAGCAATGCGATTTATATACGGCATCACCGAGGCGCCACGCATTCGATTCCTGCCGTGCTGTTATGGCCAATCCTGTTGACCGCTGCTATCGGATTCGCATTTCCTTCTGCCGATCTGCTGCATCTATGGATGTGGACATTCCTCGCGGTGTTCCTGCATGTCTTCGTCGATATTTTCAATTCATACGGGACACAGGCGCTTAGGCCCATATCGAACCGATGGGTCGCACTTGGCGTCATCAATACGTTTGACCCGATTATTTTCGGACTCCATCTAGTGGCGTTAATGTTCTGGGCATTCGGCTCCAACCCGGTTTGGACGATGACAATCCTATACCTCGTGCTGGTCTTCTACTATGTCGTGCGTTTCGCGGTGCAAGGTGCCGTCAAGCATGCAGTACGCAATACGATTCCTGGCACGACGAACATCATCGTTGCTCCGACCATCCGTTTTTTTGAATGGCGCGTTGCTGCTGATACGGATCGGCACCATTACGTCGGACGGGCTTACGGCCGTTCCATCAATATCTACGACAAGTTCGAGAAATTGGCGCTGCCGGAATCCAATCACTTGTTCCAAACCGCTTTGAAAGACAAGAACCTTTCCGCTTTCGTGTCGTTCTCCCCTCTTTACCGCTGGGAAATTAACGAATACGGCAAGATTTATGAAGTGCGGCTGATTGACCTGCGCTACCGCAGCAATGATTATTATCCCTTTGTCGCGGTTGCCCATCTCGATGAAAATTACAAAGTGGTCAATTCGTACACCGGCTGGATTTTCAGTGAAGACAAGCTCAGGAAAAAACTCGATTTCAGCCACAACTGAATACACGAAAAAACGCACACAGCCGTGTGCGTTTTTTTAATTCACTGAGTCATTTATCAAATGTGCATATTTCGGGTTGGTGCCGGCAAATTCGTGGATCTTGTCGCCGTAGCTTTCGATCCATTGGCGGATCACTTTCTCCACAACAGCCGTCCCTTGATAATCATATCCTGCTTTTGCATATGAAGCTTCAAAATCCGACACAAGAAGCTCTATCCAGGTGCGGGCTTTTTCGTCCGACAGCTTCGGATTCTTCTCTAATAATTCAGCAGTCAATTCTTCGATTGTCTCGTTCATCCGTTTACTTCCCTTCTTTCAGCGGGCGCAGCATTGAAATCGGCAGCGCTTCTGTGTATTTTTCTCCGCCGAGGCGATAGCCCCAAGCGAAACGCCCTTTTAAATAATCAATCTGGAAATAGACGTTGGGGTCGCCTTCAATGCGGTAAACCTCGCCTTTTTTGAAATCCTCCGGATCCAGCAAATACGCAGCGGCCATGACCGCTTTCCGTTCCAGCACTGCAAATTCGTTGACGATGCCAAGCTGTTCCGCTTTTCGTGCTTTTTCTTTCAAACGCCCGATCTCCGCACGCAGTTCGTGTTCATTCATGTCGCTGTAACGTTTTTCTTCAGTCATCTTCTTGCTCCTTTTTCTCAACATACTCGCTGATAACTTCGCCTGGGAAGCCTTTTTGATAAAGCCCCTGTTTCACTTTCGATACTAAATCACGGCCCGACAGCTTCTTGCTGTGCTTATTCCATAATTTATCGCCTTGTTCAGTGACGCTTTCTGTCCATTGGTCTTCATCTTTCTCCAAGTCCAGGTCAGCAATTGCCTGCTTGATGAGCGTGTAGGAATAGCCTTTGCGCATCAGCGAATCGTTTATTTTTTGCTTGATTTGGTTTGGCGTCTTCGCACTTTCTTTAGCGGCGATTTTTTCTGCCAGCCCTTTGGCGACTTCCAATTGCTGTTCTTCAGAATAGGAATCCAAGACGTCTTTTTGCACTTGTTTATCAATCCCTCTCTTTTGCATATCCTGCTGGATGGCCTTAGGGCCTTTTTTGCTGGATTTCACTTGCGTCCGCATGAGTGCTTCTGAAAATGCGCGGTCGTCCAAAAAATTGAATGTATATAGTTTTTTGACAGCCTCATCGATAACAGCGTCGCCAAATTCTTTTTCTTTCAGTTTGGTGCGCACTTCGCCTTCGCTGCGCATCCGGAACCCCAAGTAATATAGGGCTTTATTATAGGCTTTGCGGACTTCGTCTTCGAAATTGATTTCTTCGAGCGTCCATTGGTCGACTTCTTTGCCTTTGGTCAGCTGATACCGGATCAGCACTGCTTCATCAACACTGAAGGCGAACTTTTCCTCAAGATAGATATTGTATCTTTCCGGATTGTTCTTGCCACGGGTTATTTTAGAAATAATCGGCATCTGCCGGCACCTCTCTTCCTTATCCATTATACCCTTTCAAGTGCTTAAATGCATCGATTCAGGGTACTATTAGAAGAAACGGAGGCGATGAGAATGAAGATTGCAATTACTGGCGGAACAGGCTTTTTAGGCAAAGAATTAACACGTCTTTTCCACACTAACGGCCATATTGTATACATTTTAACAAGAAGCCCGAAAGAATCGACGCCCAACACAAAATACGTCCAATGGCTGACAGAAGGAGCTGCACCGGAACGGCAGCTCGAGGGCATTGATGCCATCGTCAACTTGGCGGGTTCATCGATTAATGATGGCCGCTGGAGCGAACAGCAGAAACGGGAAATCTACAATAGCCGTATGGAAGCGACAGAAGAAGTGCTGCGGATTATCGGCAAGCTGATCCATAAACCGCAGACGTTGATCAATGCCAGTGCCATCGGCATTTATCCCGCTTCTGAAACTGCCACTTATACGGAAACTTCTTCGGAAACCGGCACAGACTTCCTGGCGCGCACAGTCGTCGACTGGGAAAAACTCGCAGACCATGCGAAAGTCCATGGCGTACGCGTCGCCTATGGACGCTTCGGCATCCTGCTCGGAAAAAATGCGGGGGCGCTGCCGCTTATGGCATTGCCTTATAAATTGTTTGTCGGTGGCACTGTCGGCTCAGGCCAGCAATGGGTTTCGTGGGTTCATGTCACCGATGCCGCGCGTGCGATTCAATTCGCGCTGCAAACGAAAGAGCTTGAAGGAGCTTTCAACGTTACAGCGCCGCAGCCTCAGCGAATGAAAGAGTTCGGCAAAGAAATCGGCCATGCCCTGCACCGCCCGCATTTGATCCCGGTTCCTGGCATCGCTTTAAAACTTGCGCTCGGCGACAAAAGCCGGCTCGTGTTAACTGGCCAGCGCGCCTTGCCGACAGTGCTCGAACAGCATGGCTTCAAATTCAATTTTCCGGATTTGCCGTCAGCACTGGCTGATATCTATAAATAAGACTATAATGGACGGATGCATAATATGAAGGACGTGACCGAATGAACGAAACACCTATTATCGAAGAAGGGATGAAATTCCCTTTGACGATCAAACGGCTTGGCATCAACGGTGAAGGGATCGGCTATTACAAACGGAATGTCGTATTCGTGCCCGGTGCATTGCCAGGCGAAGAAATCACCGCACAAATCACGACTGTCAAACGCAATTTCGCGGAAGCCCGCATTTTAAAAATGCGCACAGCGTCCCCTCATCGCCAGACGCCGCCTTGTCCGATTTACGACGCGTGCGGCGGCTGCCAATTGCAGCATCTGGAATACAGCCAGCAGCTGGTTGAAAAACGCGATCTTGTCATGCAGGCTTTGGAGCGTTATTTGAAAGGCGCCAATGTAAAAGTTGAAAACACGATCGGCATGGAAGATCCTTGGCGCTACCGCAATAAGAGCCAGTTCCAGACCCGCTTGAAAGGCACGAAAGTCATTGCCGGCCTATTCGCCGAAGGCTCTCATCAATTGCTGGATATCGAACAATGCATCGTGCAGCATCCCGATACCACTGTCATTACGAATGCAGTCAAACGCATTCTGGAAGAATTGAAAATGCCGATTTACGATGGCAAAACGATGAAAGGCATCATCCGGACCATCGTTGTCCGAACCGGTGTCCAAACCGGCGAAATCCAGCTTGTCTTAGTCACTACGCGCGCGAAATTGCCGCAAAAAGAACTTTTGCTGGAAAAACTCCAAAAGATTGATACCAACCTTGTATCAATCGTCCAGAACATCAATAAAGAAAAAACATCGTTGATATTCGGTGATGAAACCATCACGCTCTACGGCAAAGATACAATCCATGAAGAATTGGGCGAGCTGGCATTCGACTTGTCGGCACGCGCGTTCTTCCAATTGAACCCGAGCCAGACCGTGGCATTATACAATGAAATCAAACGCGCCGCGCAATTGACCGGCAACGAATCGATCGTCGATGCTTATTGCGGCGTCGGCACCATCGGCTTGTGGCTGGCAGATGGCGCGAAAGAAATCCGCGGCATGGACGTTATCCACGAAAGTGTCGTCGATGCCAAGGCAAATGCGAAAAAACAAGGCGTTACAGCGAAATACGTCACTGGTACTGCGGAGAAGTGGCTCGAACTGTGGGCGAACGAAGGTTTTGTGCCTGACGTGCTGACAGTCGACCCGCCACGCACCGGTTTGGCTGATTCCTTACTGAAAACGATTTTGAAGGTCCAGCCGAAGCGCTTTGTCTATACTTCGTGCAACCCTTCGACATTGGCGAAAGATTTGCAGCAATTATCGAAAGTCTACGATATCAAGTATATCCAGCCGGTCGATATGTTCCCGCAAACTGCGCAAGTCGAAGCCGTCACATTGCTAGAAAGAAAAAAATAAACAGCTTTTAATTGCTGCAACGCAAAAAGGGGCATGGAAGCCATTAGGCTGTCCGTGCCCCTTTTTCATTTTCAACTTCATTTTTGCAGCGCAGCTTGTTCCGATTGGCGTCCGCCGCGTGTCAGGATCAATAAGAATAAAAGCAGCAGCATCACCGAAATCAGCAGCAGGAAGCTCAATCCGCCAGCGTGTTCGATAAACAGCCCGCCCAGGAATGGCCCGGATAAACTGCCGATGCTGAATGCAATGCCGCAAAGCAGATTGCCGGTCGGCAACAATTCTTTAGGCAGCAAATCGGCCATAAAGGAAATGCCGAGCGAAAACATCGAGCCGACGCACATGCCGGCAGCAGCGAAAAAGGCCACTGTCAGCCAAGCTTGCGCTTCAAAAAAGCTGGCCGCACCAAATGCCAAAGTGCCGCCCAGCAAGCCGAACAACAGGACATTTCGCCGGCCGATCCGGTCGCTCAATGCGCCAAGCGGCAATTGTGTCGCAATCGCACCTACTGAAAAAGCAGCCAGCATGATGGAGACCATTCCCACTTCGATCGACTGGCGAAGCGCATAGACCGGATAAATGGCATGAATGGAAGCTTCGAGAAATCCGTAGCCAAGCGGCGGCAAAAATGCCACCCAGGCAAGCACAAGGGCCGCTTTGAAACGGCCGAGCGTCCCTTTCTTCGCCATTGCTCCGACTGAAACCTCCGGAAAATCATTGTCCAGAAAAAACACCAGCGACCATGCCGCCAAGCACAGCAAACCGGAAATGATAAACGGCAATGCTTCAAAAACTTCAATCAGCGGAACAAAAAGCGGCCCTGATCCAAAGCCGATGCTGAAAGACATGCCATAAATCGCGATATTGCGCCCAAGCCGGTGTTGGGGAGAAAAACTGGTAATCCACGTCTGCGTCGAAAAATGCAGCGCCTGATCGCCTACACCGATGAGAATCCGCAGGAAAAACCAGAAAAAGACGCTCTTCCACAATGGGAACAGCAGGAGCGAAACAATCACCATTCCCCCGCCTACTAATAACAGAGGTTTATAGCCGAAACGGCGCAATTGGGGTTCCATGAATGGTGCAATCACTAAAGTACCAATATAAAGGCCAGTGGCACTAAGTCCATTCAAAGCCGAAGACACACCATCTTGCTCGAAAATAACTGCTATCAGCGGCAATAGCATGCCTTGGGAAAATCCTGAAATGGAGACGATCGCCACCAAAATCCAGAACCTGCCCTGCCCGCTTTTCAATAAATCTTTCATATTTCCTCCTATAGTAAGCACGTTCTTTTGATTTTAAAAAGAATTCAGCTACAATTTTAACACAAGGAGGAGATTTTAGATGAAATTTACCATGACAGAAAATGGGTTTTCCGGAGATTTGCCGTTCGGCGCATTGAACGTTTCCACCAACGAGGAATTGGGATTCCGCCCGTACCAATTGATGGTCGCGTCATTGGCCATCTGCAGTGCAGGAATTGTGCGGAAGGTATTGGAGAAAAAACGGATGCCGGCAGACGACATTCAAGTCGAAGTGAAAGAAGTCGTTCGGATCGATGAAGAAGCCGGGCGCATTGAGAAAGTCCATATCCACTTTGTGATCAAAGGCGATATCGACGATTCCAAAATGGACCGCGTCTTGGAATTGACCCAAAAAAACTGCTCCATGGTCCGTTCAGTGGAAGACAGCATTGAAGTGGTTGAAACCTACGAACTTATCAAATAACAAATAAGGCTCAGTCCGTGTCTGAATTTCAGATCGCGGCTGAGCCTTTACATTTCTTCAATATCCTCTTGGTTTTTCATAGCTCTTATTTCTTCGGCTAAGCTGCCGGCGAAATGTACGAACCCCCTCCTTAGTGTTCTAACACGATTGGTTTCGTCGATTTCCCTTCGGCCTCCCCTCGCTGTTATTATTCTTAATCTAACACAGCAAAACAATTAAGTAAATATTCAAAACATTGAAAGAGGCTAAATCGCTCTTATTACCTATATAAGTTACATCAAAGAAGCAGCAGAATGAAAATCGCTCGGGTCGCTTGGATATCTTTCGATATGGAGCAAAACAGCAGAGACGCCTGAAAACCTCTGCCCCTGTCTCTTCATCGCTGCGCTAGCTTCGGCCCATGTCTTGCCCGCGGCAAGCGAGGCTGTTTTGCGGAATATCGAGAATTGGTATTCATTAATTCTACTTATCCAGATTTCATTGAAAAATAGCGGTGTTTCCGCTATTATTAGGGATGGAAAGAGGTGTACCAAATGGGAAAATCCATCACGAATAAAGAACAGCAAGTCGATTATATGAAGCAGCGCTTGAATATCTTCCTGCAAGTATTGGATACCATCGAACCGGAAAACACGGAACTTGAAGACATCGACCGCCTGATTGCCATGGTCGACGACCTTGAGGACAAAATGCAGCAATTCAAATCCCGCCCAACTGAAGATCAATAATGTATCCAACAGCCACTGCCTTCACAGGCAGTGGTTTTTTTATTGCCATCGCGCAGTTGAATAGATGAAAAATTCGGATAACTATATGGTAATATGAAGAAAAAGGACTTATTGTTGGGTCTTTGCAATTTAAAATAGTCACAGCTCCAAGAAGGAGGCGCAGAGATGGCTTTTATCCGTACCAATATCGAATTGATCGCTGCCATTGCATCAGGAATTTTAATTCTCGTTGCGTATTATTTGGAAACACAGGAACTTAGCCCGTATTATATCGTCGCTTATTTGCTGGCATTCGGCATCGGCGGCTATGCTAAAGCGAAATACGGCATCAAGAAAACCATTGAAAACAAAGATCTCAATGTGGAAATTCTAATGATTCTTGCAGCTGTCGGCGCATCCATTATCGGCTATTGGACTGAAGGTGCGATTTTGATTTTCATTTTCTCGCTGAGCGGTGCACTTGAAACGTATACGATGAACAAAAGCCGGAAGGAAATTTCCGCGTTGATGGACCTTCAGCCCGAGGAAGCGTGGCTGTTGAAAGATGGCAAAACTGAGCGGGTTTCGGTAAAAGAATTGAATACTGGCGACGTCGTCGCAGTCAAACCTGGCGAACGCATTCCGGTTGATGGCGAAATCCTCTCCGGGCAGACCGCGGTCGATGAATCCGCCATCAACGGCGAATCGATTCCTGCTTCGAAATACGAGCAAGACACCTTGTTTGCAGGCACCGTCAACTTGACCGGCGCCATCACAATGGTGATGACGAAGCCGAGTTCCGAAACACTGTTTCAAAAAATCATTGATCTGGTTCAGTCAGCGGAAAGCGAGAAATCTCCTTCCCAGCAGTATATCGAACGAGTTGAAGGCCCCTATGTAAAAGTGGTGCTGGTGGTATTCGTACTGATGCTGTTTCTCCCGCATTACATACTCGGATGGGACTGGACGACCACTTTCTACCGGGCGATGGTGCTGCTGACCGTGGCCTCCCCTTGCGCTGTCGTGGCGTCCATCATGCCAGCCACGTTGGCAGCGATTTCAAATGGCGCAAAAAGCGGCATCATCTTTAAAGGCGGCATGCACCTGGAGAATTTAAGCCAAGTAAAGGCTATCGCATTCGACAAAACGGGTACGCTGACACGCGGCAGGCCGGAAGTCACAGACTTTGTTATCCGCGAAGGCGTCGACCGCGAGGAAATTATGGCAAAAGTAGCCGGGATTGAATCCCAATCGAACCATCCTTTAGCAAAAGCAATTACAGACTACATTATCCAGCAAGGAATTGAACCTCTTCCCAATGTCCAAATCGAAGATGTGCCCGGATATGGGCTGAAAGCGTTCATCGCTGCAGAACAATTGCTGGTCGGCAAACCGGGATTTGTCGGCTCCAGCGACGCGGAAGCTTTTGAAGGCGGCCTCTTGGAAACTCTGGCCAACCAAGGCAAGACTGTCACGTTTGTGCGCGACAGCAAAGGCATCGTCGCCGCGATGGCATTGAAAGATACGGTTCGTGAAATCGTTAAAACAACCATCCGTGAGCTGAAAAGCAAAGACATCCACTGTCTTATGCTTACAGGCGATAACGAAAAAACCGCAAAAGTCATTGCCAGCGAAACCGGAGTCGACGATTATATCGCGGAATGCCTGCCAGGCGACAAAGTCACCTACATCAAAAATATGCTGGACAATTATGGCACCGTCGGCATGGTCGGAGACGGCATCAATGATGCCCCTGCACTTGCCACTTCCACAGTCGGAATTGCGATGGGAGAAGGCACAGATGTTGCCCTGGAAACAGCGGATATCATCTTGATGAAAAACGATTTATCGCGTATCGCCTACTCGATCCGTCTGGCAAAAAAAATGCAGCGCATTGTCAAACAAAACATTTATTTTTCCATCGGTGTCATCATCGTACTGATCATCTCTAATTTCTTTCAAGCCATCACACTGCCGTTTGGTGTGCTTGGCCATGAGGGGAGCACCATCCTGGTCATCTTGAATGGCTTGCGGATGTTGAACCGAAATGTCTGAACACGCAAAAAAACCGCGAACCTTTTAGGTTTCGCGGGTTTTTCGTATGGCTGAGAATTTATCGCGCCTGCCTTGCATGACAGCATTGATCTGGCCGCCGATCAAAAGCAGCATCGCGGAAATATACAGCCACAGCATCATGAGGATAATCCCCCCGATGCTGCCGTAGGTAGCTGAAAAATTCCCGAAATTATTGATATAAGTTGAAAATCCGAATGAAATAATAAGCCAGCCAACCGTCGTAAAGGCAGCACCGGCCAGTACACTCCGGACGTCCAATTTGACGCTCGGTGCAATCCAGTAAATGACCGAACAGACAAGGAAAATGATTAGGAATGGAATAGTGTATCGAATAACTCCCCATAATTCCAGAAAACCTGCTTCCAGTCCCAAATAGCTGAAAATGAGAAGCCCTACTTGGCGCCCAAAAATCGGCAGCACTAATGCGACAATCAAAATGAAAATCATCAGGATGGTCAACAAAATCGACATGCCGCGCGTCACCAATAACGAGCGTTTTTCTCCCACTCCGTAAGACTGGTTCAAGGATTTAATCAATGAATCCATACCGAGGCTGGCCGACCAGATGGTCGCAATCAGACCGAATGACAGCAAGCCGCTGTTTTGGTTGGTCAGTATCTCGTTGAGCGTCTCTTCAATCAAGATATAGATTTCATCCGGCACTACTTGAGTCAGGAATTGATAGACCTGATCTTTTTTCAAGTTCAAATAGGGCAACAACGTAATCAGAAAGATAAGCAGCGGAAAAATGGATAACAGGAAAAAGAACGCTAATTGCGCTCCCAATCCTAAAACATCCATATCGGCAACCCGTTTTTTCAGTTCTTTCAAGAATCCTTTGCCAGTGGTAACATCGTACTTGGCATCGAGGTTATTTAAACGTTCTTTGGTTGCTTTCGTGTCGTTTTCCATATTTTCAGGCTCGATTTGACTTAAGCCTTTTTTGAAGAATTGGTCGATGAATTAAAGCTGTTAGAAGAATTTCCAGTTCCTGTTGTGCTTGACGAGCTGTTATCATTCCCAAGAGAAGTTGTCGGCGATGGGTTATCTTCTTTTAAAGCAGAAGCTACATCATCTTTCGTTTCAACGATAGCGTCTTTTGTTTCAGTGAAAGCTTGCTTCGTTTCAAGCGCCATTTCTTTTACTTGTGGAGTCAGCCCTTTTAGTTCATTCACTTTTTCGCCTACGTAAGATGCATCTTCTGAAATGCGCGAGTATAAGTTCTGTACTTTTTCAGCTTGCTGTTTCGCTGTGGAAACCAACTCTTCACGATTTTGCGCATAATATTTCGCGTTGCTCGAAAGGTTTTTCGATTTGTTCATGACATCATTTCTCGTGTTGCGATCGAATAACGATACGATAACTCCTAGTGCTGCTCCTACTAATAATCCTTGCAATAATTTGTTTTGGCTCATTGTGTATTCCTCCTAGTGTAATTGTAGTACTTGCGTCTATTGTGGTTTTTTCCCTCTTCATCTGAAAACTAAACTTTCATGTCTGTTTATTTTTCAGAAAAAGCTTGACTCTTCGTTTAATATTTCGGAATATTAACTCTAAAGGTGGTGAGCATTCGACTGTCCACGATACGACTTAACTACATAAGGGGGAAGATTCAATGGAACAATTAGAATTATTTTTAGGAGAAGTCAGCGGTTTTGTGTGGGGTCCCCCGCTTTTGATTTTATTGGTGGGAACCGGAATTTACTTGACCATCCGCCTTGGGCTGCTGCAAGTGCGCTTGCTGCCTTACGCACTGAAACTGGTTTTCACAAAGAACCAGGACAAGGAATCCGTCGGCGACATCACGCATTTCCAGGCCCTCTCCACCGCCTTGGCTGCAACTGTCGGTACCGGTAATATCGTCGGTGTTGCAACAGCTGTTGTACTTGGCGGACCGGGAGCTGTGTTCTGGATGTGGCTATCTGCATTCTTCGGAATGGCCACGAAATACGGCGAAGCAGTATTAGCCGTCAAATACCGCGTCACCGACGCCAATGGCCAAATGGCCGGCGGACCGATGTATTACCTTGAGCACGGGCTGAAACAAAAATGGCTCGGCGTCTTATTCGCTATTTTCGGCGCGATTGCCGCATTCGGCATCGGCAACGGCACTCAGTCGAACTCTGTAGCTGCCGTTGTGCGCGATACATTCAGCGTCCCTACTTGGATCACTGGACTTATTTTAACGGTCTTTGCCGGCGCAGTCATTTTGGGCGGCATCAAAACAATCGGTAAAGTCACTTCTTATTTTGTTCCATTCATGGCACTTTTCTATATTATCGCTGGTATGGCCATCATGGTCATGAACCTTGAATTGATCGGCCCGGCATTTGCGACGATCTTCAGCGCAGCCTTCACAGGCGAAGCGGCTGTCGGCGGAGCAATCGGTGCCGCTATCCGCTACGGCGTTGCGCGCGGCGTCTTCTCCAACGAAGCGGGCCTCGGATCTGCACCAATCGCGGCTGCGGCTGCGAAAACGGATATGCCTGGCCGCCAGGCTCTCGTGTCGATGACGCAAGTATTTATCGACACGTTGATCATCTGTTCGATTACAGGCGTTACCATCGTCATGTCCGGCTTGTACATGGATGATGCCTATGAAGGTTCTGCATTGACGACAGCCGCTTTCGAACAATTCCTCGGACCGGTCGGACCGATCATCGTAGCAGTCGGATTGATTTTCTTCGCTTCTTCAACGATTATCGGATGGTCGTATTACGGCGAGAAATGCTTCCAGTATCTCTTTAAAAACCCATCGCTGTTAATCGTTTACCGCATTGCTTTCATCGCAATGGTATTCGTCGGCGCGACCGTATCACTTGATGTAATCTGGATGTTCTCGGATATCATGAACGGGTTAATGGCACTTCCTAACTTAATCGGATTGCTTGGTTTGTCCGGCGTCATCGCTTTGGAAACAAAACGCATTGTCGCAAAAATCAAAGAAGAAAAAGCAGCAGCGCAATCTGGCAATTGACATTTTTTTTGAACAGTGAAATGATGGGTTATACCTTATCGAAAGGCAGGAACCCATCATGGATCTTTCAAAACAATCCAACGAAAATGTTTCGTACATGATTGAAGAGATAAAAACGAAATTGCGCATGGTCAACGTCGATGCGATGAAGCCTGAACATTTCAACGCTTCCCAGTACGAAGACTTGAAAGAATTATACGAAATGGTCGCGAGCCGTGAAAACATCACGCCGAACGAAATGCAGGCCATCGCCAAAGAACTTGGTTCGTTGCGCAAATAAAAAAATCCCTTGTTATCCAAGAAGCACTTGGAAAGCAAGGGATTTTTTATTTTGAATACTGGACGATGTACCAGCTGCCTTCTTTAATGACCGTGTGAATGCCGAGAAGCTTCAATCCCGCTGTCTCCCCCCACTCGGCAAGCTCTTCGCGTGTCGGCAGGCGGTACAGGTTATCAAAGGATGAGAAAAAGCTGTTGAAGACGTTGGCAAATGGCGGATCGTCGACGCTGCCGGCGATTGGCGTAACGACCGAGAATATCCCGCCTTCTTCAAGCCAGCTTGCCAATTCCGTAAATAGCGCCTCGCGTTTTTCCAGGTCAATGTAATGGATGACGTTATTCAGCATCACCATATCGTATTGCCGCTCCGGTTGATAATGCCATAAATCTGCATTGACGATTTCGATATTGGCATCATCCTGGGTCAGCTGCTCGGCTTTCTCTGCAACTGCCGGACTGATTTCAATGCCCGTAAAATGGGTATCAGGAAAACGTTTGGCAAGCTTCTTGATATAGCCCGCTTCCCCGCAGCCGATATCCAGCACTTGTTTAAATTCATTGTCCCGAATCTTTTTCGACATTTTCGGCATTGCCAGGACTTCCAGCAGCCTGCTCGTTTCAGCGACTGTCGGTGCATGCTTTTCTTCGTCAAAATGGCTTCGGCTTTTCTCCCGCATCATTTCCGGGTATTGGAGCAGCGTCGGAATATGCAATTCCATCATTTCTTTCAATAGAACGCCCGACGAGTTATTGCCTTTTGGCTTAGGCAGCTTCCAGGCATTCGCGATTTTGTAGCGTCCTCTTCCCGCTTCTTTCAAATGGCCGATCGACAAACCCACCATGATCCATTGTTCCAGCAAATCTTCATCCAGCTGCAGGGCATCCGCCACATCGAATTTGCTCATCGGCCGCCCGAAAGCTTTGAACAAATCCAGCTCGTAGCCGACATAGGCGTGCCAGCTCGATAAGAATGGCTCGTTCCGCTTCATATACATTCTTGCTGTAATCATTTTCATCACATCTATCATTTAAGTCCCTCCACTTTCCACGGATAATCATCATTCTTGGTGTAGTATTTCAATTCTTTCATATCGGGCTTCAAATCAGTGGTTCGGACCGGCATGAACCCGCCTTGGATAATCCGGTCGCGGAAATTCTCTTTCCACATCCCAAGGCCGGAAACATTCAGCATTTGTTTAAAGTGGAGTACAGAATCTTCTTCCATACGCTCAAACGTCTTTTGGCGGAAATAGCTTACCGTCTTGAAGGGAAATGAATAGGCGAGCGCCGCCAAGTGGCTGAGCTGGATCACGTGTTCAGCTCGCCGGTACCTGACTTTCTCGTACCATGTCAGATTGTCATCAGAAGCATCACCCTGTTCAAGCATGTCGGCCAATAGCTCTCCTAAGACATCCGCATCCTGGATCGCCATATTCATCCCTTCCCCTGCCATGGGATGAACCGCATGGGCAGCGTCTCCGATAATCACTTTATTGCCTTTTACATACGAAGGCGCGTGGTACATCACAGGTATCATCAGCTGGATTTTCTTCCAGTCTTTCAATTGCTGGACATAACCGTCCACGGCTGGCGCCAAATCTGTATAAAGTTTATGAAAATGGCTGATGGGCTTTTTTTTCAGCTCCTGGTAATCGCCTTCAGGGATCAGATAAACGCTGCGCACTTGCTGGTCGGGCAATGGAAAGAGACCGAGGAACCGATTGTACGTGGAGATGATTTTGCCATCCTTGAAGGTTTCCGCTCTCGGAAAAGTGACTGTCAGGAAATGATGGTTGTAGAGCGTCTGCTTCACTTCAATGCCCATATCTTTGCGTGTTACCGATGTGCGCCCTTCTGCGCCGATGAAATAATCGGCCTCGACTTCGAACTTGTCATCGCCTTTTTGCAAAATCGCCGCTTTTTCCGTAAACCCTTTGCAGGCGGTGCCGCTGTAATAATGGAAATTTCCGTATTCTGCTGCGGCATCCCGCAGGACTTTTTTCAACTCTTCATGGTGAATCATATAAGCCGCATCGTATTTGCCGGGCAGCACGCTGTAATCCATATATGATTGGTCCCTTACTTTAAGGGAACTTGATAATTCCAGCATATCGAGCACTTTGATTTCATTGGCGCTTGAATGGATAGCATCGAACAGGCCAAGGCGGTCGAAAATCTGCATGCTCTTTGGCTGCAATAATTCACCTTTATATACCGGGGTCTTATTCGTCAGCCGCTCAGCCACTACGACATCTACGCCCCTTTGGACAAGCTTCAGGGCAAGTGTTAAACCTCCCACTCCGCCGCCACTGATAAATACATCTGTTTTCATGCATTTCAGCTCCTTGTTTTTCTGTACCCGTTAAGCCATCCAATGAAAACACTAAAACCCTCTGTTTATGCAAAAAGAAGCCCTCTTTTGGAGGGCTTCCCGTAAATCGATTCCTATAGCCTATTTAGTTCTACAGCTAATTGCGCGCCGACTTGAGCGTTGTATTTTACCAATTCAATGTTTGCAACCAGGCTCGATCCGCCCGTCAGTTCTTTCACTTTGCCAAGCAGGAATGGCGTCACTTCTTTGCCTGCTATGCCTTGCGCCTTGGCTTCCGCCATTGCCTGTTCGATAATCCCGGAAATGAAAGACTCTTCCAGCGCATGCTCTTCAGGTATCGGATTGGCGATAACCGCTCCGCCTTCAAGCCCAAGATCCCATTGCGCTTTGAGGACATTAGCCATCGTAGCCACATCGTCTGCACGGAACGTCAAGTCAAATCCGCTGTCGCGTGTATAGAAAGCCGGCATTTTATCCGTTTGGTGGCCGATGACCGGAACACCTTTCGTTTCGAGGTATTCGAGCGTGAGCCCGATATCCAAAATCGATTTCGCGCCTGCACAAACAACCGCTACGCTCGTTGAAGCCAATTCTTCAAGGTCCGCTGAGATATCCATTGTCGTTTCGGCACCGCGATGAACGCCGCCGATTCCACCAGTTGCGAATACACGGATGCCTGCCAGCTCAGCACAAATCATCGTTGCTGCAACTGTAGTGGCACCCAATTTTTTCGTCGCGATCAATTGGCCGATGTCGCGGCGAGATACTTTCGCCACGTCCGGGCTATTGCCCAAAAGTTCCAATTCGTCATCGGATAAACCGATTTTGATTTTTCCGTCCATGATGGCAATTGTTGCTGGCACTGCCCCGTTGTCGCGGATGATCGCTTCAACGATTCGCGCTGTTTCAACGTTTTGAGGATACGGCATGCCGTGTGAAATAATCGTGGATTCGAGTGCCACCACCGGCTGCTTGTTGTCCATTGCCTGTTGTACTTCAGTTGAATAGGTAATCATGTCTGCTAATTTTGTCATGTTCGTTCCTCCAGTTCTCGCTGTAATTGTTCAGCGGATAAATCGCTGCGCACAGTCAATGCGCTTTGCAGGGTTTTCGCCGCATTGGCAAGCCCTGCTTCAATATTGCTGTTGAATGGCTGCCCGTTCAGATAACTGTGGATGATTCCGCTGGAAAAAGCATCGCCCGCTCCTGTCACTTCTACGATAGCGGGTACCGGGTGCGCCGCATAATGGCGGACATTCCCGCCTGTTCCAGCCATTACGCCTTCCTTGCCGCCTGTGACCACGACATGTTCAGCACCGAGGCGCATGAGCTCTTCAACTGCTTGCCGCCATTGCTCCTCTGTTGAAATAGAACGATCCAAAAAGCGGCCAGCTTCTCCGCGATTTAAAATCAGCCACGTAATGCCAATCAAATCCTTGCCCAAGCGGTTCATTTTCGGTTCTGAAACCGGAATGACGGCAAAAGGGATCCTCTTGGATTTCGCCAGCTTATGGATTTCATCCAGTGTGTCAGCCGGGCAATTCAAATCCGACACGATAAAACTAGCTGACAACAGATCTGCTTCGCTGCGGCGGATGTATTGGGGCGTCATGGCTTCATAAATCGCCATGTCCGCCATTGCGATGACCATTTCACCTCCGGGCTCCAGTACTGCCGTATAGGTGCCCGTCGACAAAGCAGCGTCCACTTTCGTCAATTCCGTGTTCATAAATGATTTGGATGCTTCTTCTATCAAGTTCCATTCCGGATCATTTCCGGCGATTGACATGAGCTTCACCGAATGGCCGAGGCGCCCAAGGTTCTCTGCGATATTGCGCGCCACACCGCCAATGCTGCGGCTGACGCTCGCCGGATTGGAAGTTCCCATCTGCGCCGCATGCTCCAAACGAAATTTGCGGTCCACGTTCGCGCCGCCGATGCAAATCACCGTATCTTCTTCTGGCAGAATATACGCCCGTCCCGCAATTTTCCTTTGCTTGATCAATCCGGAAATCAGATTCGCCACTGTCGGCCTCGAAACACTCAATTGCTCCGCCATTTCCTGTTGGGATAAATACGGGTTTTTCCGAATCAATTCCAGCACTTCGATTTCCTTCTTATTCACATTTCCACCTCCCGAACAAACATTTGTTTATAATATAAACTTTTATAATGAATTTTGCAAGTTATTTATTTCCGCCTTTTATTGCCAAAACATTGCCAGGGCAATCTGAAAATTGCTAAAATGGGAAGGATGAAAGGGGAGATTCAATTGACATCATTTGAACAAAAATTGACGCGTTATGCAGAACTCGCAGTAAATGTAGGGGTTAATATCCAAAAGGATCAGGAATTATACATAGTTGCAGCATTGGACGCAGCACCATTTGTCCGCGTGGTTACGAAAAAAGCATACGAGGCTGGTGCTAAACAAGTTTATGTCGACTGGCTTGACGATGAAATCACACGCGTCCGCTTTGAACTGGCGCCGGAAGATTCATTTTCCGATTACCCTGCTTGGAAAGTCCAGGAGCGCGAAATTCTTGCCGAAAGAGGCGCTGCTTTCATGAGCATCGTTTCCCAAAGTCCGGACCTCTTGAAAGGCATCGATTCAAAACGCATCGCAGCCAACCAAAAAGCGACAGGAACGGCGTTGAACAAATACCGCCAATACGTCCAATCCGATAAAATCAGCTGGACCGTTCTTGCAGCACCTTCAAAAGCATGGGCTGCCAAAGTCTTTTCCGATTTGCCGGAAGAACAGCAAGTCGATGCCTTATGGGATGCCATCTTCAAAGCAGTGCGGGCTGACCGCGACAATCCTGTGGAAGAATGGATCAAGCACGATGAATTGCTCCACACCAAAGTGGATTACCTGAACAGCAAAAAATACGCGAAATTGCATTATACATCACCGAACACCGACCTTGAAGTCGCTCTTCCAAAAGGCCATTTATGGTGCGGAGCCGGCTCGATCAATGAAAAAGGCGACAAGTTCATGGCAAATATGCCGACTGAAGAAGTCTTTTCCGTTCCTGAAAAAACAGGCGTAAACGGCTTTGTGTCCAGCACAAAACCATTGAGCTATGGCGGCAACATCATCGACGATTTCAAAATCACATTCAAAGACGGCCGCATCGTTGAAGTCACAGCTGCCGAAGGCGAAGAAGTTTTGAAGGAATTGGTCGCCACGGATGAAGGTTCGCACCATTTGGGCGAAGTGGCGCTTGTGCCCCACCATTCACCGATTTCCGATTCAAATATTTTGTTCTACAACACATTATTTGATGAAAATGCCTCTAACCATTTTGCCATCGGCAGCGCCTACGCATTCTGCCTGGAAGGCGGCAAAACAATGTCACCGGATGAACTAACAGCGCACGGCTTGAACCAAAGCATCACGCATGTCGACTTTATGGTCGGTTCTGAGAAAATGGACATTGACGGCATTCTAGAGGACGGCACGCGCGAGCCTGTTTTCCGCGGAGGCAACTGGGCTTTTTAAGTATCGCTAATTCGACACTTAATTTTTCCCAGCTTATCATGTATACTAAATATTGATAATGACAGTTTAGAGAGGAGTTATCACTATGTTATATGGCGTTACAGTAACCCTCGGGTTTATGGTTGTAATCTTCCTGTTCTTTTTCACTTTGATGTACTTTTTGCGCAAAGAGCTTCATACTCATGATGCAGAACACGTTGATCCACTTCCAGAAAAAAAAATATTAATAAAAAACACCGCTTCTCACTGAGAAAGCGTGTTTTTATTAGTATGAGCTACTATATAAATTGAATTAATGATTCCGGTTATCGATATTCCACAAAACAGCTTCGCTTGCCGCGGGCTCGCTCCCAAGCCTCCTCGGTCGCTACGCTTCCTGCGGGGTCTCGAGAGTCTCGCTATTCCGCAGGCGTCTCCGCTGTTTTGCTCCATATCGAAAACTATCTTAGCGCCGGCGCGGCTTCGGACTGGGCGAAGCAATAAGACGAGTGATTTTCTCGGCTTATTGCGGGAGCCAAGGAGATGGCCAAATGAAATTAGGACCATTTACTTTGCGACGAGCTTGCGCAGGAGCAATCGTCTTTGCTCTGTCCAAAGCGCCGAAGCGGCATATTTGTGCTAATTCTTAATTTCAGCTTATATAGTTGAAATTTATAAATAGTCGATATTTCGCAAAACAGCCCCGCTAAAACATATGCTCCTGCATCGCTGCGCTAGCTTCGTCGCAAAGAATTGACCGAACTATCTTCGGCCAATTTCTTTCCTGCGGGCTTGCGCCGAACTAACTCGTGCTTAAACCCGAGTGGACTTCGCCACTTCATCGCTTCACTGCTCCCTTGGGAGTCGGATCTGTTTTACTCCATATCTAGTGATAATAAACAAAGTGTAGATACTTCTCTCTTTTATTTTACCCCATATAAGAAATGATTAGATATTAAGATTCACCTTGAATGAAGCGGAAGACGGCGACTCCAGCGGGATAGCGAGACAGGCGAGACTCTGCAGGAGCGAAGCGACGAAGCGGCTCGGCGCTCGCCCGCGGAAAGCGTCCGTCTGAAGCGAAATGAAAAGGACGACTTCAATTTCAAGTTTGTCTAAAAACAGCGAATTCTTCCTAAAAAAGCGGTGTTTTTTATTGTTTCGATATAATTTATTTATTACAGTTCAACATCAATTATTTTACAGCAGGATGACAATATATGCCTTTATACCCTATAAAATGGCTTCTTTTCCAACATAAGACCTTTCTTATGTATCATTTTCCTGTTTCGTTCTTTTTACCGCATTTTTTACGTGGTAAAATGCAAAATGGTACTTGTTTATTATTAGGAGGAGTTTAGGCATGTTTTCTTCAACAGATATTGGAATTGACTTAGGAACAGCGAATATTTTAGTATACACAAAATCAAAAGGCATAATTTTAAATGAACCTTCAGTGGTTGCTTTAGATACAAAGACTGGCCGCGTTATCGCGATTGGCGAAGATGCAAAAGCCATGATCGGCAAAACGCCAGGTTCAATCCGTGTTGTGCGCCCATTAAAAGATGGCGTTATCGCAGATTTCGATGTCACTACTGAATTATTGAAAATGGTTATGCAAAAAGCGGCTAAACAAATGGGCACTTCTTTCCGCAAACCGAATGTGATGGTTTGTACTCCGTGCGGCGCTACTTCAGTAGAACGCCGAGCTATACATGATGCAGTTAAACAAAGCGGCGCGAAAACCGTTCATTTGATTGAAGAACCAGTAGCAGCAGCAATCGGCGCCGACCTCCCTGTCAGCGAGCCGATCGCCAGCGTTATCGTCGATATCGGCGGCGGCACAACAGAAGTCGGCATCATCTCTTTCGGCGGCGTCGTATCTGCCAACACAGTAAAAGTTGCCGGCGATCGCATGGACGAAGACATTATCCAATACGTCCGCAAGCATTATAACGTGTTGATTGGCGAGCGCACTGCCGAGAATGTCAAAAAAGAAATTGGCTATGCCCTAGTTCCACATAAATCAGAAACCATGGAAATCCGCGGACGCGACGTCATGACGGGCCTTCCAAAAGTGGTTACACTGACTTCCACTGAGATTCAGGAAACATTGAAAGAATCACTTCTTTCCATTCTTGAATGCATCCGTGCAACACTAGAAAACTGCCCGGCTGAATTGTCAGGCGACATTGTCGACCAAGGTGTTGTGATTTCAGGCGGCGGCGCATTGCTGAAAGGCATGCAGCAATGGCTGTCACAAGAAATTTCTGTTCCTGTGCACATCGCACCACAACCGCTTGAGTCTGTTGCAATCGGTACTGGCCGTTCACTTGTCATGCTCAGCAAACTTGAAAAAATTTCACGCTAAACACATGCAGCCCGGAAGCTTATCGCTTCCGGGCTTTTTTATCTATTCGATAACTTTAAAAGCCCCTTAACTTATTGTTTCTAAGGGGGGATAAAATTTATTGGCGTAAATGTTTTTACTTTTCCAGCATAGTTTTAGTCGTTTTTTTCAGAAATTTGTTCTAAACTGGAGAAAAGAGCTTTAAGGAGGAATATACCATGTCGATGCTTGAACAGATTTTGGAATACAATCAAGAGTTCGTTGAGAAGAAAGAATATGAACAATACATCACGACAAAATTCCCTGATAAGAAAATCGTTATTTTGACTTGTATGGATACCCGGCTATTTGAAATGCTGCCGAAAGCCATGAACTTAAAAAATGGCGATGTGAAAATCGTCAAAAGTGCTGGAGCTGTTATCAACCACCCTTTCGGCGGAATTATGCGCAGCCTTTTCGTAGCAGTTTATGAATTGAATGCAGACGAAATCTATATTATCGGACATTACGATTGTGGCATGTCCGCTATCGACCCACAATCGATTCTAAGCAAAATGAAGGCGCGGGGCATTGAAGAAGAGACCATTGAAATGATGAAGTATTCTGGAGTGGACCTTGAAGAATGGTTCCGGGGCTTTGACGATGTAACAGAAAGCGTTCGCCACAGTGTCCAAATGGTCACGAATCATCCGTTGATGGACAACACGGTCCCGGTCCACGGCTTGGTGATCGATCCAACCACCGGCAAATTGGACTTGATTGTAGACGGCAATAAAAAATAAAACTGCATTAGTTTTTCAAATCAAAAAACCGCTAAGGGAACTTCCCTTAGCGGTTTTGTGCAGTCATTTTATTTTTTAAAATAGATATAATCAAGCGGGATCCCACTATAGCCGAATTGGCGCAGAAACGACGTTACTTGTCCGCGATGGTAAGATGCATGATTAATGACCGTGAACAGCATTTCTTCCCGCGAATTGCTGAAATCGATGCCGCGCATATTCTGGAAGTCCAGCGTCTCTTGCCATTGTTCTTCATTGAGCGACGCAAAATACAAGTCCATTTCAGCGTGCAGTAAGCTAAAAGCTTCGATGGCTTTTTCGACTGTCGAGACATCAAAATTCTCAAAAGCCGGTTTCGGATTCCCCATCATGCGCTGCAGCCAAAGCTTCTCGACGCCGATTACATGCTTTGTCGTCTCTTCTATCGAAGCGAATGAATTCTCCCCTGGCCGTGCATAGAGATCTTCACCGCACGATTGAACATGTTTCAGGCATTCAGCAGTCGCCCATTGGTGATAGGCAAAAAGTTTGTTTCGATCCATGTCGAATCCTCCCTTTCGTATTGTCTATTCCCAGAACCAGCGGGCAAGTGTGTTCCGCCACTTTTTATAGGCGGCCTTGCCCTTTCAAAACTCCCTTTCAAGCAAAGCGTATTGGTAATGGTCTTCCCATTCTCCATTGATATACAAAAATTCTTTAAGCAGGCCTTCGCGCTGAAAACGCGATTTTTCAAGTACCCGTACCGATCCGGCATTGCGCGGCGAGACATACGCCTCGATGCGGTGTAGGCGCAGTTCTTCAAAGCCGAATGTCAGCACAAGCCCGACCGCTTCAGTAGCGATGCCCTTGCCCGTTGCGGATTCATCTATTGAATACCCGACAAGTGCACTCAGGAACGGCAACCGCTTAATGCCATAGATGGAGATATGGCCGATCATTTTATTGGTGGCCACTTCAAAAATGCCAAAACTGTACTCCCGGTTTTCACGTGACTGGTATATGGATTCCCGGATCTTCTCGCGCTGCACCATGGCCGTGAAATAGCTGTCCGGATGGCGCGGTTCATAAATTGCCCAGTATTCGCGGTTGCGCAGCAGCAACTGGACAATTTCATCCGCGTCTTCAACTGCCAAGGTCCGGATATAACAAATGCGTCCCTCGAATCTCAGCTTCATATCAATCCACAGATGAAGTCAGAGCGTTGAATTCCTCAGCGTCTTTCACGCACAGGGCAATCCCTTTTTCCCAGAATGCCGGCTGCGTAATATCTTCGCCAAGGTGCTTCAATGCCAGGTCTTCAGCGGTCATAATCGCCGTATCCCGGAGCAATGCCATGTATTTCTCTTCGAAATCCGCTCCTTCTTCCAGTGCTTTTGCGTAGATGCTCAACGAGAACAAATAGCCGAACGTGTAGGGGAAGTTGTAGAATGGCACATACGTGATATAGAAATGCAGCTTCGATGCCCAGAAATGCGGATGGGTCGATTTCAATCCGCCGGCAAACCCTTCTTTTTGAGCTTCTTCCATCAAGCTATTCAAGCGGCTCGCTGAAACAACGCCTTTTTTGCGTTCTTCGTAAAAGCGCGTCTCAAACAAGAACCTCGAATGGATGTTCATGAAAAACGCGACACTGCGCTGGACTTTATCTTCCAGCAAAGCGATTTTTTCATCTTTTGACTGTGCATTTTTAACAGCCGCGTCCGCTACAATCATCTCAGCGAACGTTGAAGCCGTCTCTGCGACGTTCATTGCGTAAGAACGGTTCAAAGGGTGCACTGGCCGCAGCGCGTGTGTATGGAATGCGTGTCCCAGTTCATGGGCAAGCGTAGCCACGTTCGACATCGAGCCGCTGTAGGTCATGAAGATACGGGACTCTTCAGTCATGGGCAGCCCGGTACAAAATCCGCCTGGCCGTTTGTTCGGACGGTCTTCCGCTTCGATCCATCCCTGTTCAAACGCTTTCAAGGCGAATTTTTGCAATTCAGGGCCGAAATTCCCGAAATGCTCTAGAATGAATTCTGCACCTTCCTGGTAGGTGAATTGATGGGTACTTGCTGTTACCGGCGCATCGACGTCGTACCAGTCAAGGCCATCTTTGCCAAGCAGCTCGGCTTTGCGGTTTAAATACTCGACGAATGGCTGTTTATGTGCGGCAATCGCTCCCCACATTGCATCCAGCGTTTCTTGCTTCATGCGGTTCATATGGAGCGGTTCTTGAAGGACATTGTCCCAGCCGCGTTTTTTATAAACTTCCAGGCGGAAACCGGCAATCGAGTTTAATGCTTTCGCAAAAAAGTCTTCTTTTTCCGTCCATGCCTGTTCAAGTTTGTCGTACGATTCCTGGCGCACAGCCGGATCTTGGTGCGAACTCAGATTATTGGCCTGGCCAACAGACAAGGTTTTTTCTTCCCCATCGACTGCCATCTTGATTTTAATATCGCCAACAAGCATGTCGTATAATTGGCTCCAGCCATGGTAGCCATCCATGCTCAATGCTGTAATGAGATTCTCTTCTTTTTCGGAAAGCAGCATATTCGCTTCTTCCAGCCACTCGTTCAAGACAAAGCTGAATTCATGAAGCTCTTCAGTTTCCAGCAGCTGCGTCCAGACGCGGGCTTCCGTTTTCGTCAAGTCTTTCTGGATTTTCTGTAAGGCAGACTGGAACCGCGCCGACAAGGCAGCGGACTCGCTCTGCAGGATGGCCGCTTTTTTGTCTTCCGTATTCTGTGCCATCAAGCAGCCGATAAAAGCGCCCGATTGGCGGAGCTGCTGCATGAGTGATTTCACATCATCTAATAATGCGGAAATCCGCCCTGCCTCTGCTGCTGAAGAAGGCACTTCGAATTGCTGTGCCGTCGTTTCAAATCGCTCTAATTCCGCTTCTGCTTCGTTGATATGTGAGCGCAATTCTGCTGAATCGCTGCCGCCCGGGAAAAGTACATCCAAATCCCACACTTCCGGAAATTTCACCGTCATTATTTTTCCCCCTGGTAAACTAAATTTTCTAAAAACACTTATTAGTATACCATTATTATTCGATTGGCAAAGGATCTCTTCCAGCAGAACCCACTGGAAATTTGTGCGAAAAAGTGTCCGAACATTTCACAAAGCGCTTGTTTTATTGATTTTTTTGGAAATTCCGTTTGTTGTACGAAACGCAGGCAGTTATACTTAAATGAGAGGAGGGATCTCTTATGGTTCGAATATTGCTGATGACACTGGCATTCTTAGCTGTCGTCACACTTAATGCCTTGGCGAATATTCTGCCGCTGAACGGACAAACCACCGGCGATATTTCCAATCGGCTGCCCGTCCTGTTTACGCCTGCCGGCTATGTATTTTCTATTTGGTCCGTCATTTATATCTTGCTGGCTGCCTGGATCATCGGGTTTTGGGTACGTTGGAAAAAAGGCGAGCTGCCTTCATATAAAGTCACATTATTTTTCACCTTAAGCGCCGCCTTCAATATCATTTGGCTGCTGCTCTGGCATTATGAGTTTTTCGCGTGGACGCTTGCCGCAATGGCCGGCTACCTGATTTCACTCATTGCGCTTTATCTGCAGTACAGCAACGAAGACCGGTCATGGACCGGGCGCCTGCCGATATCCGTCAATATGGGCTGGATCAGTGTCGCTACCATCGCCAATGTCAGCTACGTGCTCACTTTCTATAATTGGGGCGGCTGGGGCCTCAGCGACCAGTTATGGGTGGTAATCATGCTGACAGTGGGAACCGCTCTTGCGCTCCATATCCGCTTTCACCATTACGACATTCCATATGCTGTGGTTTTCATCTGGGCCTTCATTGGCATCGCTGTAAAGCATGGTACGGAAGAACTCCTGGTGACGACGGCTTCGCTGTTTCTGAGCGGCGTCATTTTCACAGGTATTCTATTGATCAAAAAACGGTCTTGAACCGACTAGCTATGAACCCGTGTGGACTCCGTTCCATACGGGTTTTTTGCACAATAAAAACGCACCGGAATCTATTCCGGTGCGTTTTGGCGTTCAGTCTAATTTAGTGAGTAAAATCGGCTCGCCTTTTGTGACAAGCACTGTGTGTTCGATCTGCGCCACCAACGACTGGTCAGGCGTGATGAAAGTCCAGCCATCGCCTGATTCAATGATGTGCTCAGCTTTCTGGGAAATGAACGGTTCCACTGCCAGGACCATGCCTTCTTTGAGAATGGTCTTTTCCCAAGCGTCGTAATAATTCAAGATGTGTTGAGGCGCTTCGTGAAGCGATTTTCCGATGCCATGCCCCGTCAAGTTCTTGATGACGAACAAGCCCTGCTGCTTCGCCTCGCGCTCGACCGCTTTGCCGATCTGGTTCAGCTTCGCTCCCGCTTTGACTTTCGTCATCGCAAAATCGAATGCAGATGCAGCCGCTTCGCAAAGCTTCTCTTTTTCATCATGGCCTTCGCCGACGACAAAAGAGATGCCAGTGTCGGAAAAATATCCTTCATAAGAACCTGATACGTCGATGTTGACCATATCGCCATCTTTGATAACGCGGCTGCCTGGAATGCCATGTGCCACTTCTTCATTCACACTGATGCATGTGAAACCTGGGAAATCATATTCCGATTTCGGGCCGGACACGCCGCCCAGTTCATCGAACAGGCGTCCGCCCAATTCGTCGATTTCTTTTGTCGTCACGCCTGGTTTTGTTGCTGCCTTCATCGCCTCGCGGATTTCGGCTACCATACGGCCGGCTTTTTTCAGCATTTCTATATCTTGTTCTGTAGTAGCAATCATTGAATAACCCTTCTTTCAAATTGTCTATGAAAAATTATACCATAAGAAAAGAGGACTATCACAACAATAGTCCCCTCTTTTCTTATTGATTTGCGTGTACCAGTTTCGGAGCGGCTGCGAATAGTGCCGAACAGACAAATGCAGCCAGCAGGAATACCGGAATCATATAAGTTGCGTTATAGACTGCCGAATACACCAGCACATTGCCTTCCGCAAACATGCCGAAGAACAGGATGCCTGTTACCACGTGCATGGCATAGCGCAGCAATGAACCGATCAGAACTCCGGCTACGACAGCCCACAGCATTTGGCCAGTGCGCTTTTTTTCAGCCGCTTGCAAGTATCTTCCACGCATGATCCCCGCCAATCCGACGACACCGTAAGCCGCCAGATAATCCAGGATAACCTGCAGCACGACGTAGCCGAACGACAACGGTGTCACGGAAACCGTTCCCGTCACTATTTGCAGCAGGCCGACCAATACGCCCGTCAATACGCCGGCAAGAACGCCTCTGCGGAAAGCCATCAGGACGATTGGAATCATCACCAGACTGACCGAGCCCCCTTGCGGCATTTTGAATGCGATAAAGTCGAGCACAAAGCCCAACGCACCAAAAATCGCGATTTCCACCATTAAAATCACTCGTAAATTTCTCATAGCTTCCTCCTTATGTGTTGTGCACATCACCAGAAGGGCCGCGAATTAAAACCATATAAAAGCGGCGCCAAGATAGATCCTGGCGCCGCGTAAGGGCAGGTTTCCATCCACATCCCTGCGCAAGTGTTAACTTACAGGTTCAAAGGGTAAGAACAATACGTTCACTCTCAGCAAATAGCTCCCCTTGTGGTGTATACAATTATTTTCTTACACTTTTATTGTACACAAGCGCTTTCTTGAATGCAAACCTGTTTTAAGCAGCCCCAGCAGGGTAACAGGTATATAGCGAGAAATTCAAGAAAGGTGGTGGAGGCAGCAAGAACATTTGCTGCTGTATATATGATGATTGAGCTTTTGAAAGAATTGATTAAAATTCAAAGCGATAAGAAAGAAGGCGCCAATGAAGCGCTTGAATATTGTGCGGGATGGCTAGAGAAGAATGGCCAGGACGTGCAGGTCCACGACAATAATGGTTATAAGATGTTGACAGCCATCAAAGGCCAAGGCTCGGAAACCCTTGTCTGGAATGGCCACGTCGATGTGGTGCCAGGGCATCCGGAACAATATGTGCCTATTGAAGAAGCCGGGCGCATTTACGGGCGCGGGTCTGCGGATATGAAAGCGGGAGTCGCAGCGATGATGCAGGCGTTCGTCGATTTGGACGCCTCCAAATTAAACAGGATCGTGCAGCTCCACATCGTTACCGATGAGGAAATCGGAGGCCGCAACACGTCGAAATGGCTCGTTGAACAAGGCTATACGGGAGACTTTGTCATTTGCGGCGAACCTACCGGATTGAAAATCGGCCTGCAGTCAAAAGGGATCCTGCGCATGGATCTGACATTCAAAGGCAAACCGGCGCATGGCAGCCGCCCGTGGGAAGGCATCAACGCAATTGAATCCGCAATGAAATTCCACGCAGGGATGGCTGACTTGCCATTCCGCAAAGAGTCGACGGAATATTACGAGCAGCCGTCGGTCAATCTGCCGATCATCAAAGCCGGCGACCGCTACAACGTTGTGCCGGAAATCTGTGAAATGTCTTACGATATCCGTTTCATGCCGGGACAGGACAAAGAGGAAATCGTCCGCCAGATGAAAGAATTGGCAGAGCGCCTCAACGTCGACATGGAATACAAAGCCAGCGGCTCTACGCCGGCGTTGACGACCACAAAAGAAAACCGCTCCATCCAGTCTTTGGAAAAAGCGATTTTAGATACAACCGGCGACACCCCTGTCTTATTTGGGCAGCATGGTGCAGCTGACACCCGCTATTATGCGGAGGTCAATGGCGGCGAAGGGGCAATCGAGTTCGGCCCGACCGGCGATGACTGGCATGGAAATGCGGAATATGTAGAAATTGAAAGCGTTCATCAGTATAAAGATATCTTATTGGCACTCGCCCTATCGCCTGCCAATGTTTAAAGCAAGCACCTAGTGGGAATAATAAACTAACTTACCGATGACAGGAGAGATTTAAATGGCATTAGGACGTATATTGAAAACTGCGATTAAATTCGCACCAATCGCTTACCCGATTATCCGCAAAGCTATGAACAAAAAAAAAGCCAGCAACGCCGGCCAATATAAAACACCACAATCAAAACGATAAAATAAAAAGAGCTGCAGCGATTTCGCTGCAACTCTTTTTTCTATTCAACTATAAGGAATGGCTTCTTTCAGCGCCAATAGTCCAGCAGCATTCTGCCGCGACGGATTCATGGCCGCTGAGCTTCCTTCCATTTCACCAGAAGACTCTTCATCCTGCTGAGCCTGGATTTCTTCAAAAGAAACCGGAGCCGCGGCAGGCACTTCCCAGTCTTCCACTGTCCAGCCTTTTTGGTAAACATCGAAAAAAGCGTTCGCCATTGTCTGGTAGCCGTTCAAATTCGGATGAACATCCGCTGCGTTTGGAACCTGGCCAACTGCGTCATCACCGAATCCATCAGCCACAGGCACAAACTCCGCACCATTTTTCTGTGCGGTCGTTTCCAGGATTTCATTAAGCCGGTCGAGCTGCAAAGCAGTCCCTGCCTTCTGGGACTCCCGGGCATGCGGATAGGCGAAATAATAGCCCATAACATAGACGTCCGCTTCCGGAGCGCGCTGCTCCAGCTCTGCAAGGATTTTTTCCAAATTCGCTCGTGCGCCATTCAACGCAAAATCCACTTGGATCTGCCCGAACGACAATGATCCTTCCGCAGGGTCAGCTGACACCAGCCTCAGCAAGTCGTTTGCGCCAGCTGACACCGTAATGATGTTCGCATTCTTCAATACATCTTGTGCTTCTTCGGAAGTTATCCGGTCAAGAACATCTTGTGTCGTAAAACCGGGAAACGCTAAATCTTTCGTATAAAAAGCGACGGGTTGCTGCCGCGCCAATTCCTGTGCAATCATGTCTGCATAGCCTGCATCAATTTCTGAATTCGGCGTCTGGCCAGCTGCTAAGGAGTCGCCGATTGCCACATAGCTTGCAGGCACACGAACCGCCGCGTGTGAAGTTGCGGCACCGCTCGCCAATAGCATGAATATCAGCATCATCATCAAGCTCTTCTTCACATTATCCACCTCTTAAAATGCCCAGTTTCCATTGCGGAAAACCGGTTCGCTCGTGCCGTCTTCATGGATTCCGTCGATATCCATCTCCGCACTGCCGATCATAAAGTCCTCATGGACGATGGACGTATTCAAACCGACCGATTCAAGCTGGGTGCGTTCCAAATCACGGCCCCCTTCAAAACACGTCGGATAAGAATCGCCGATTGCCAAGTGGTTCGAAGCATTTTCATCAAACAATGTGTTAAAAAACAGGATGCCTGAATCCGAAATCGGCGAATGATGCGGCACCAAAGCCACTTCGCCAAGATAGGCCGCTCCAACGTCCGAACGGATCATTTCGTCCAATAATTCCTGTCCCTGCTCCGCTGTCGCATTGACAATTTTCCCTTTGGCGAATTCAAGTTTGAAACCGTCGATGATATTGCCTTGGTAAACCAAAGGTTTTGTATTCGAAACCACACCATCGACGCCGTATTTCAACGGCACCGTATAAACTTCTTCTGTCGGCATATTTGCAATGAACGGATTGCCCTGCGGTGTTTTTGCAGCGCCCGTCATCCATATATGTTTGTCCGGCAGCCCAATCGTCAAATCTGTGCCCGGCGCACGGTAATGCAGCTTGCTGAACTTTTTGCTGTTCAATTGCGAAGCCCGCTGTTCAAGCAAACCGATATGCTGTTTCCATTGGTCCACAGCATCGCCTTCGCCAATTCGCACTGTTTTGAAAATCGCTTCCCATAACGCTTCCTGCTGTTTTTCCTCATCAAGTTCCGGAAAGACTTTCTGTGCCCACCCTTTTGACGGAATGGCAACGATCGACCAGGCAATCTTATCCGTCCCCACCGCTTGGCGGTAGCGTTCTAATGCTTTACCGGCGGATTTCTGGGAATCGGATAATCGCTTGGCTGGAATGCCTGTCAGCAAATCCGGGTCTTCGGCATCGATCCACAAGAATGAGCCCCCCGTATCGATAATTTCATCACGCTGCATGACGGACCATTGTGGATATTCATTGAACGCTTCGTCTGGAGCCATTTCGAAATGGATTCTTGTCTGAAGCGGATCTGTGTAATTGACATGGACCCGCTTCGCACCCGCTGCATATGCTTTCTCTACAACCAGCCGCGTGAAATCGACCGTGTCAATCGTTGTATTGATCATGACGAGCTGGCCTTCTTGGACATTCAAGCCGACTTGGACAGTCAGTTCAGCATACTGCTCCAGCTTTTGTTGGAAAGTCATCTTTTACTCCCCTTTTCAGAAATTGTTTTGCTGTTCCCTTCAACCAGACGGCCTCCGTGGAGAATCTTCTGGACCGGTTTTGACGGAAGCTCTTTGGTGAATTTTTTATAATGGCGTTCATCTGCATAAGCAAGCAGTGTGAGGACTTCCCCGTCTGCTCCGGCGCGGCCGGTTCTGCCTGAACGGTGCTGGTATTGTTCGATTGTCTGCGGTACATCGACGTGGATGACGTGCGTCACCTGGTCGATATCAAGGCCGCGTGCAGCCACCTCTGTCGCAATCAGGACAGACACTTCGCCCTTGCGGAACTGGTCAAGCGCTTTTTTGCGCTCGTCTTTTTTCATTTCAGAATGCAGTGCGACAATTTTCGCATCGCGGTACTTCAATTTGTTTTCTTTCATCAGCAATTGGTCCAAGTTATTGACAAATGCCAGTGCTTTGACGTTTTCCAGATTGGAAATCTTGCGCAGCATTTCAGTTTTTTCCCGTTCGTCCACTTTGATGAACGAATGGGTCACTTTGCCTTGCATCGGCATATCTTCAGCTTTCACCTTAAGGCGTGTCGGATGCTGCATCATACGGTCAGCTACGAGCTCCACTTCTTCAGTGATCGTCGCCGATACCAGGATAAGCTGGCGGCCATGCTGGGTTTTTTCAATCAAGTCTTTCATGATATTGCGGTGTTCGCGTGCCATCAGCTGATCGCCTTCATCAAGTACGAGCATACGGATTTCATGCATTTTCAATTTCTTGTTTTTCACCAACTCATTCAATCGCCCTGGCGTTCCGACAACGATCGATGGCTTTTTCTTCAGTTTTTCCAACTGGCGCTGCATATTTGCTCCACCGATCAATTGCGTTACCGTAATATCGGTGCCTTCAATCCATTCGCGCACAACATTGACGATTTGCATCGACAACTCCTGCGACGGGGCGATGATCATCGCTTGGATAGCCGGCTTCTCCGGGTTGATGCGCTGCAAAATCGGCAATAAATAAGCCAATGTTTTTCCTGTTCCTGTCGGAGATTCCGCAACGATGTCATTTCCTGCGAGCATTTCCGGAATCATTTGTTCCTGAATCGGCATCGCCGTTTCATATCCTGCTTTTTTCCATTTTTCTTGCCAAATCGGGCTTAACTGTTCTATAAAATTCATGTCCTATTCCACCTTCTTTTCGATGCCTCTAGTGTAACATATCCGGCGCTGCTCCGCCTTTTTCAAACGAAAAAGCTGCCTTCAGAAAAAGAAGGCAGCCGAGGTATTTCATTGTGATTCCGCAACTTTCGTGCGCTTGTAAACTTCTTCTTTTTCCGCTTCTTCGACTGGACGGGCTGGTTTTTTAATGAACAGCGCCAGTAACAATGCGGCTATTGCGATGAGCGTCGATATTTCAAACGCGTAGGTGATGCCTTCAAGGAGCGCTGAATTCATGATGCTCTCAGGCGCTGCCCCGCTAGCCGCCAAATCCTGCGCCACTGATTCGGTCCGCATGTTCATCAATGTGATAAGGAACGCGGATCCGATAGCGCCTGACACCTGCTGCAATGTATTATTGATCGCGGTGCCGTGCGGATAAGACTTGATTGGCAGCGTATTGAGCCCGTTCGTCATAACAGGCATCATGACCATTGAAATCCCGAACATGCGGAATGTATAAATTGCCATGATTTGAAGGAAGCTGGTTTCCATCGATAATTGGCTGAACAGGAACGTTGTGATGACGACAATCGCCAGCCCAGGAATGGCCAACACCCTCGCGCCAAAACGGTCAAACAGTCGGCCGGTGATCGGCGACATGATTCCCATCAGCAAAGCCCCTGGCAGCATCAGCAGACCAGACTCAATGGGTGATATCCCTTTGATGGTCTGGACATAGATCGGCATCAAAATCATGCCGGAAAACATCGACATCGCCAGTGCAATTGATATCACGGAAGACAAAGCGAACATCGGATATTTATAGATGCGGACTTGAAGCAAAGGTTTGTCCAGTTTCAGCTGGCGCCAGATAAAGATTGCCAGCGCCAACAGCCCCACTGAAATCGTTCCGTAGACTGCCGGGGTCTGCCATCCCATCGAGCCGGCAGAACTGAAGCCGTATAAAACGCCGCCGAACCCGATGCTGGATAAAATCACAGAAGCTTTATCCAACGTGATTTCGCGGTCTTGGAATGTCAGGTTTTTCAGTTTCACTGCGCCGAGCGCCAGTGAAATCAAAGCAATAGGCAAGACAATCCAGAACAGGACGCGCCACGAATAATGTTCTACGATAAAGCCGGAAAGCGTCGGACCGATTGCCGGTGCCACAACCATAACCAATCCGAAGAATCCCATCGCTGACCCTCTTTTCTCAACTGGAAAAGCAGCGAGCATTACATTCATCAGAAGCGGCATCATCAATGCCGACCCCGACGCCTGAATCATCCGGCCGGCAAGCAAGACGCCGAATGTCGGTGATAACGCTGCGATCAATGTCCCTATAGAGAAAAGCGACATCGCAACGATGAAAATAGAGCGGTTCGAATAGCGCTGAATGAAATATGCGCTAGCCGGTATCAAGATGCCGTTCACCAGCATATATCCGGTGACAAGCCATTGTACAGTCGAGGCATCTTTAATATTCAAATCGGCCATAATGGAAGGCAAAGCGACATTCAATAAAGTTTGCGTGAAGATAGCCACAAATGCTCCGGTAAAAAGGATGGCTATTATGCCATAAGGCGGTTTTTTCTGTTCTGTCATACTGTTGATTCCTCCGTAAATTTCTTCTTTATTTTATTTCTCCATTACTTCATTGCATTATTCTATACCGCCAGTCTATTTATATCAAGAGAAATAGACTGTCAGTATAATAAAATTGATTTGAAAAGGTTTTCAAGCTATTATGTAACTAGACTGAAAGTATAAAGGTGAAAAAAATGAATCCAAAAAAACAGAACATCATCAACGCCGCTTACACCCTTTTCATCAATAAAGGCTATAACGCTTCGTCGATCCAGGACATTCTCGATGAAGCCGGCGTCTCAAAAGGCACATTTTATAATTACTTCACTTCCAAAACGCAATGCCTCATCGCCATCATGGAATCGATCAGCAGTGAACTGAGCCAATTGCGGATGGCAGCAGCTGCCGGCAGGCCCGTCAACGACCCCAAAGTACTCGCTGAACAATTGAGCATCCGCATTAAATTAAACCGGGAAAAAAATATCTTTTCACTTTATGAGAGCATCTTTTACTCACAGGATCAGGAACTGAAGGAGTTTTCCAAGCTCACTTACCTGAAGGAACTTGATTGGATTGCTTCCCGGATTGTCGATGTTTTCGGCAATGAAGCGAAACCGTATGCACTCGACAATGCGGCATCGCTGCACGGCTCAATCCAGCAGCTTTTCCATCTATGGAAAGTGACATCTCACGAGATGCTCCCGACCGATGAACTTGCTTCATTCGTCGTGAGGCGTTTAGAAGTGACCATGGCCCATCAAATCGCTACAGGAGACCGCTTCATGCGAATAAGCGGGCTGTATCCGAAAAAACATGCTGAAAACCTGTCACCAACTGAACTCGGCGCCCAGCTCGAAAGTTATAGCAAATCAGTGGCTGATGGTGATGCAACAGCTCAGCTCGTGGCGTTCCTCGGCAGCGAATTGCAAGCGAATAAGCCCCGCAAAGCTGTGATTGAAAGCGTTCTTGGCACTGTCGCCAACAAAACCGGACACGATGCCGAATTGCTGGCTTTGCTCGAACAAGTATGGAAACAGCTAGCGAAGCTTTAAACACAAAAGGACAGAGCGAAAGCCGAATTCATGGCTCTTGCTCTGTCCTTTTCATTTTATGGTTTTCGGCGCCCTTGAACAGCTTGCTCAAACGCATAGGCGTATTCAATCAGCTCGGGTTCACTGAAAGCTTTGCCTGCGAATGTTATATTGAACGGTTCATTTTCACGGCTGTAGCTGAACGGGACGGTAATGGATGGAAATCCTGCCGCAGCTCCGATGTTGCAGCCATAATCTTTCGGCAAAACAAGGGCATCTACGCCGGTCTTTTCCAAGGTCGCGCTGATGTCTTGCTTGCCAGCCAAAAACCGGTTCCGTTCCAGTGCTTCAACATATTCACGTTCAGTTAAATTGCCGCTCGTGCCGGCAGCTTGTTCAAAAAGATTCTGCCCGAATTTCAATGTTTCCTCTGCATGCGCAAGATTGAATGCGATGGCATCATCCAACGAACGGATTGGATTTTCCGGGTTGGTCTTCGCTAGGTAGTGGTTGATGCCCGCTTTGAATTCATGGAGCAGCACCGCAAATCCGAGATCTTCCTGCGTGACCCCTAAATCGACGCCGTCGATGATTTTTGCCCCGCATTGCCGCAGCCTTTCAAACGATTCATCGAACAACTCCAATTCTTCAGTGGACAGCTTGTCTTGAAAAAGATTTCTCGGCACACCCAATTTCGTTCCCGCCAAGCCATCTTTATTGAAATGCTGCTTCCAGTCGTAGGATTCGAAAGGCTTGGCGAATGCCGTTATGGCATCTTCCGGGTCCTGCCCGATCAATTGGGCGAAAACTGTAACCGCATCTTCGACAGTGCGGGCAAGTGGCCCCGCGGTGTCTTGTGTCCACGCTATTGGAATGATGCCGCTTCTGCTGATCAGTCCGACAGTCGGCTTGATGCCGACGAGGCTGTTGCGGGCAGCCGGATCGATAATGGAGCCTGACGTTTCTGTGCCGATTGCTGCAGCTGCTAAATTGGCTGCGACTGCTGCAGCAGAACCGGAACTCGAGCCGCCGACATCGAAAGCGCCATAAGGATTTTTCACTTGTCCGCCGCGCGAACTAAAGCCGTTTTCCATTTTATCTGTCATAAAGTTCGCCCATTCCGTCATGTTCGTCTTGCCGATGATTACGGCGCCGGCATGGCGAAGCATTTCAACAACTTTGGCATCACATCGTGCGTAATGGTCTTTCAACGCAAGAGAACCTGCGCTTGTATGCATCATGTCGCCTGTGTCTATATTGTCCTTCAGCAAAACCGGGATGCCGTGCAGCGGCGAACGTACGCCTTTATGCAGGCGTTCAAAATCCATCGCCTGTGCAATCTGCACCGCTTGAGGATTGAGTTCCAGCACCGCATTGAGGCTTCCACCCGAAAGTGAAATATTCTCTTTGTACATTAAAACAAGTTCTTCCGAAGTCAGTTTCCCTTCAGCCATTTCCTGCTGAAGTTCTGCAATTGTTTTCTCATCCAATTGTTCAAGCCGGTATTGTTCCAATTTTTTATGATGCATCAGGTTCCCTCCATTTCCGGATGTACAGCTGATTCCACTCTATTATTTCCCGCCATTGAAAAAAGCCGGATTGGCCGGCTTAAACTTCTTCAGTATAGCTTTTCATCAATTCATACAGAGACAATTCGTACAGCTGTCTTCCATCTATTTTAAATACATTCTGTTCAACTAAATGATCGATGATGATCGAGCGTTTATCTTCGAATTTCGATTCTGGTATGTGTTCCATAATGGCCGTTCTCTCCTTAGCAATTTACTCTCTTTTCTTTACCTCGAACACACGGTCTTAAAACCTTTCGACTGCAGAAATAAAACAATTATTTTTGTCCGCCTTATTTGCCAGCCGGCGCCTTAAGAGGCCGATCGGAAAAGTCGCAGAATCGATCAATCATGTCTTCGATTTTTGCCTGCCGCGTCTTGCGGGACCAGTTGATGACACCTGTCTCATAGACGTCTGCACCTTTCGATTCGCAGATTTTCTTCATCTGCCCCACAGAGCGGCTGCCACCCATGAACGGAAACGGGAACGATTGCGTGACGAAAATCGCCACCATTTTGTCACCCAGATCCGGAAGCTGTTCCAAATACAGGCGCATCGTGGGGGAAACTGCCATGCCATGGACGGGTGCCCCGAATACGACTAGTTCGTAAGGCTCGACAGGCGGAATTTCCTTCAGCTGCACGTTTTTCGGATTTTTCGGCTGCTCTTCCACTGGCACCACTTTTTTCAATTCCACCGTATGCCCTTTGTCCATCAGCTTTTGGCTCAGTTCCTCCGCTACATTAAATGTGTGCCCGGTCATGGAATGGATGATAATGCCGATTTTCATCATGCCCCGCCCCTTCCGCTTTTTATTTCCTATCTGTAAATCCCCGCTCAGGGTTCCATTCACAGGTTCCTCCGACTTCGTACATGCAATTGCAGCAATCGTCCCCATCTGCCAGCGTCTTTGTGCGTGAAAAGCCGCTTTCCATAATATTGGCTGCCAGAAAATCGATTCGGCATACGGCCGGAAACATGCCGAGCGCATCAAAATCCTTGCTGAGTTTCATCATCGCGCATTCCGTTATATCAATCTCAAAATGGTCGTCATCCTGATCGGTGAAGACGATTTGCCAATCGTATGGATGCAACTTCCCTGCTTTGCCCCGCTGTTCGTGCAGCGCCGCATCATCCCGGAATCCGGCCATATATCCTTTCATCGGCACCTTAAGCAACCGTTTTGGAATCAGCTTCAGCAGATCCTCCGACATGACCCACAATTCTTCACCCGCTTCTTCGCTTGAAAAGCCCATTGCCATCAACGATTTGTACCAGGCAATATAGGATGGGCACATATCGTAGCTCGTCCGGAACACACTATTGCCAATATCGGGCACTCTCGGCAGAATCTCTTGCATCCAGCCATCGGCGTTCGCTTTGAATTCCTCCCAAAATCCATTCCCGAAGTCATTCAGCATCCGCTCTTTTGCACGGCGCATACCTAGACGGTAAAGAAGTTTGGCCCTGTCCATCCCCTGTTCCTCCATCCCCTTAATACCTCACGCCATATTTATCTCCTGATGCTAAATATATTGAAAATTCACACTTTTGTCCACCTTTTCGGCATGCTCGCTTTCGCTTATATCCGGACAATAAAAAAATGCCGGGCTCGCCGCTCGGCATACTCATTCTTTATTGAACTGGTTTTAGGGTCTGTTCATGCCAGTCCCGCCATCATAAAGTTGCCTTCATTAACCGTTCGCGCTTGGTAATCAAATTCAGCCTTCCCCATCAGATCAATCCGACACAAAGGAAAAGACCAATTAGCATCAGCATGATTCCGACAATCAGCTGAACGGTTTTCAAAGTGATTTTTTTTATTAGTCGTGAGCCTATAAAGGCACCGGCAAACGAAGTCAATATCGCCGCTAAAATCAATGTCCAATTGGCATCTAGCCCTGCGGTGGCAGCATGGCTGAAATAGACGGACAATCTTGTAAAATCAACAATTGCGGCAGTAACCACTCCCGTGGCGATGAACGCTTCTTTATCGAGTCCTGCCTTGCTTAAAAATGCTGAACGCAACGCTCCTTGATGGCCTGATAACCCTCCAAAAAAGCCACTGATTAAGCCGCCCACAGGCAAATATTTCTTATTAAATTCCATCTTTTCAAATCGCGGCAGCAGTTCAACAAATGCAAAACCAATCATAAGCAGTCCGATGACCGCTTTCACAATCGTTATATGGTACTGCCGTTCTCCAACCATGTAACTTGCGATTGCAGGCATGCCAGTCAATAATGTCAGCAGCCAAGCCCCAGCAAAAGCAGCGATAATTGCGGTGGGCGTGAATTTGATCAAAACTTGCTTGTCCGCTTTTTTTCCAATCAGAAACAATTTGAAAACATTGTTTGCCAGATGCACGATTGCTGTCATAGCTATGGCTATTTCTATAGGGAAAAATAGAGCGAATGCCGGCATTAAAATTGTGCCTAAACCAAAACCCGAAAATAGCGTCAGTCCTGAAGCAAGCAGCGCCGTGATACAAACAATCCAGTACATCATCGCATGTCCACCTCTTTAGTTCGCTTATCAAACAAGTCGATAATCTCCAATAAAAAAGCTTTTCCCTCTCTACTCCACCCAGCATCTCCCACAAATTTTAGAAATAGAGCATTAAATAATCTTTCAAAAAAACACGGCGCTGTTTTGTATCCATGCGCTAAATATAGTGAAAAATCAACCATTCGTCTAGCTTTGGAGCTTTTTTGCCTTTTTAAATTCACCATTGCAGTTTTTTTAATAAAAAAATGCCGGGCTCGCCGCCCGGCATCCTGGTTTTTCATTCAATTAATCGTTCATTAAGCCAATTCGAGCCAAGCCACCGCTTCGCAATGGGTTGTTTGCGGGAACATATCAACGGGCTGCACTTCTTTCGTGCGGTATCCGCCGTCTTCGAGGATTCTCAAATCGCGCGCTAATGTCGCCGGATTGCACGATACATAGACGACGCGTCCTGGCCGCTGCTGCAAGATAGTCCGCAGCAATTGCTCGTCACAGCCTTTGCGCGGCGGATCGACGACCAGCACGTCCGCTTTCTTGCCTTCTTTATACCAGCGCGGAATCACTTGTTCTGCAGGTCCTGCTTCGAATAGCGTATTCGTGAAGCCGTTCAGCTCCGCGTTGCGTTTGGCATCTTCAATCGCTTGCGGGACGATTTCCACACCCATGACGAATTTTGCTTGCTGCGCCAAGAACAGCGAAATCGTACCGATTCCGCAATAAGCGTCAATGACCGTTTCCTCGCCCGTCAGCGCTGCGTACTCGAGCGCCTGCCCATAAAGCACCTCGGTTTGGACCGGGTTGATCTGGTAGAAAGAACGCGCGGAAATCTCGAACCGCACATCGCCGATGCGGTCTTCGATGACTTCCTTGCCCCATAATACGAGGGTTTCATTGCCGAAAATGACGTTGGTCTTTTCGGGATTGACGTTTTGGACGATTGAGACGGTGTCCGGCACAAGCGAGCGGATCAACGCGATCGCCTGCTCTGCCTGAGGGAATTTCTTTTTCTTCGTCACGAGCACAACCATGATTTCACCGGTCGCACGCGCTTTGCGGACCACAACATGGCGCAGCTGGCCGCGATGTGTTTGTTCTTCAAACGGCTCGATGCCCATTTCAAGCAAGCTTTTTTTCAAACCCACCATGATCGCATCCGCTTCGAAGGTCTGGATCAGGCAGACATCCGTATCCGCGATATTATGCGAGCGGCTTTCATAAAATCCGGCAACCGTGCGGCCGTTTTGGATGCCGAACGGAATCTGTGATTTGTTGCGATAGCGCCACGGGTCTTCCATGCCTTTTACGGCGTGCACCGGAACGTCCGGCAATTTCCCGATGCGTGTAATCGCATCGCGCACCATTTTCTGTTTGAACCCTTTTTGGCCTTCGTACGATAAATGCTGGATCTGGCAGCCGCCGCACGTATCGAATACCGGACATGGTGCATCCACTCGATGGGGTGAGGCATTCTCTATTTCAAGCAATTTTGCAAAGCCGTATGATTTCAAGGTTTTGAGAACGTGCACACGCACATCCTCACCCGGCAGCGCGCCTTGGATGAACAGCGGGTAGCCGTCCACTTTCGCTACGCCTGCGCCGTCGTGCGTCAAGTCTTCCACGTGGACAAGCAGCCTGTCATTTTTCTGTACTGGTTTCAATTCGTTCACTCCATTTCACATTCCGTCATTATAACATAGGGCCAAGGCAATATTCACTAATGAATCCATATTTCCTGATGCGCAGCCAAAGAAAAAACGCGGCAGGCGAAACGCCCGCACGCGCTTGTTATTTTTTATCGTTTGTGACAATCCCGTCTTTCAGGGAAATCCAGAAAGCACCGATAATGGCACTGACCAGAACGATGAATGGCGCATAGAATATTAGAAAATCCTGCATCTCTGCTTCCTCCTTTATGCGTGATAATCCGATTTCCCTTTGACGTAATCTTTATCGAACAGGAACAACCGGAACAACAGATACAGCGAAGGCAGCAATAAGCCGAGCCCTGCAATAAATGCGATGATCAAGGAAATGGCCATGGCTTCATTGGTGAAACTGTCGTAGATTGTCAGGTACGGATACAGCAGGTACGGGTAATGGGAAACGCCGTAAGCGAAAAAGGCTGTGAAGAACTGGCCGACCAGCAAGATGAACGCCCAACCGTAGTTGCGGCGTTTCCAAAGCAGGTAGACCGTTCCAAGAAACAGCAGGAACGACAAGCCGAAAATCCACCAAAGATCGAGCAGCCGGCTGTAATGTTCCGCATTGTGGCTGCGCAGTTCAAAAATGATCCCCGTTGCGGTGATGATTGTCGGACCTGCCCAAAGCAAAGCGTATTTGCGCATGAGATGCGTTGCTTTCGCGTCGCCGGCTTTGCTCGCATACCAAGTCAGGAACACCGCCGAGATATACAGCACTGCCGCCAAGCTCAAGACAACGATGCTCCATGTCAACGGGCTGGTGAAGAGCGCCAGATAATCGAGATACGGAGAATCGCCGTCCATTTTGATAAAGCCGCCTTCCGACATTGCCAGCACCGGCGATAGCGATGCTGGCAGCAATAGCCCGGACAAGCCGTACATATAAATATAGCCGCGGTGGTTGATCTTAGCGCCGTAAGTCGCAAAGGCGTAATAAGAGCCTCGGATCGACAGCAGGATCAATGCGATGCTGGCCGGAACAAGCAAGGTCGTACCGTAATAAAATGCTGTCTGCGGGAAGAACCCGATGACGCCGACGAAGAAGAAGACGAAAAAGACGTTCGTCACTTCCCACACCGGCGACAAATAGCGTTGGATGATACCGGTCAGGATATGCTGTTTATTGGTGAACGCGCTATAGGCGTTGAAAAATCCTGCACCGAAATCGATGGAAGCAACAATGACATACAGGAACAAGAACAGCCAGAGCACCGATATTCCGATAATTTCTAACGTCATTCTTGGACACCGCCTTTTTTCGCTTCACGGTCAGCCAATTCCTTTTCGACCGGATTGCGTTTATACATACGGGTCAAGACGACAACCGTCCCGATTCCGAGAATGATGTACAAGCCTGCGAACAAGATGATCATCAGATCAACTTGGCCACTCGTGGTTGCAGCATCTGCCGTCTTCATGTAGCCGCGGAGAATCCAAGGCTGCCGGCCCACTTCCGTGAACCACCAGCCGGCTTCAATGGCCACTAATGCGAGCGGCCCTGTTGCAAGCAGCAGCCAGCGGAACCATTTTGCACGGACAATCGCCCAGCCGCGCCAAGCGCCGACGACATAGACCATCGAGAAGAACGCAAGCCACATACCGATGCCGACCATTGTATCGAATAGATAATGGATCCACAGCGGCGGCCGTTCATCTTCCGGGAACTCGTTGAGCCCAATTACTTCCGCACCCGGCGTACCGTGTGCCAGGATGCTTAACGCATACGGAATTTTGATGGCGTATTTCGGCTCTTGGCCGTCAAGTACGCCGAACAAGATGAGCCCGGCATCCCCTTCCGTTTCAAAATGCCATTCAGCAGCGGCTAATTTTTCAGGCTGGTATTCAGCTAAGTATTTCCCAGAAAAATCGCCGATGATGGCTGTTGCAATCGAGAAAATCAACCCGATTTTCATCGTCAGGAACAACGCCTTTTTGTGGTAGACGTGGTCAGAGCCGCCGATCATCCGCAGCGCTGCTATTGACGCAAGCACGAATGCCGAAGTCATGAAAGCCGTTGACATGACGTGTGCCACTTTTGTCGGCACTGCCGGATTGAAGATGGCGAGCAGCGGCTGCACATTGACGAATTCGCCGTTAAGGATTTCAAACCCTTGCGGAGAATTCATGAAGGCATTGACGATCGTGATGAATAACGATGATGCCGCTGCGCCCAGCGCAACAGGAATAAGGATTAATAAATGCTTGCGCTGGTCTTCAAAACGGTCCCACGTATACAAGTAGATGCCGAGGAAAATCGCTTCAAAGAAAAATGCGAATACTTCCATGAACAACGGCAGCGCGATGACGTTGCCCGCGAGCTGCATGAACTCTGGCCACAACAGCGATAATTGAAGGCCGATAGCCGTCCCGGTCACAACTCCGACTGCTACGGTAATAACAAAACCGCGTGCCCAGCGGCGTGCCAGAAGAATATAATGTTCATCGTTTTTCTTGATCCCTACCCATTGTGCAATCATGATCATTAATGGAATCCCGACGCCGACTGTCGCATAGAGAATATGGAAAGAAAGTGTCATTAACGTTAAAATCCGGCTTAATAAGGCCGTGTCTTCAAAACCCATCTCGTATTACCCCTCTCAGAATCCGAAAGATTGCCGTGCTTTTGCTATAACCCTATTGTACCTTATCTCTCCCAGCCGCTCGATTTCTAAACTCCTTTGCAGCAGGATATTTTCACCAGCTTTGAATAACTTGTGACAAACAATAAAATGAAATGATTGAAAAATTTCTAAATATTTAGTATTCTAGTAACACAACTAATTAAAGGGTGATTCAGCATGAGAACAAGACGGAAAGTATTTGCTTACATTACACGGGGACCGCAAGAGAAAAAAGAATTATTGGTTTTCACCCATAAAGGAGAACCGGAAGCCGGTCTGCAAGTTCCCGGCGGAACCATCGAAGAAGGCGAAATGCTCATTGACGCCTTGTACCGCGAAGTCCAGGAAGAAACGGGACTGCCTCGTATGGTGCTGGAATTCGAAGGGAAAATCCACAAATATACGTATTATCCTGAACATCAGGACAAAGCTTACGAGCGGAACATCTTCCATTTTGAATATACCGGCGAGCCGATCGAATCATGGGAACATACGATTGTCAGCGACGGCCGGGACAATGGCCGTACGTTCGAGTTCCACTGGGAGCCGATCGACAACCTGCCGAAACTGGCGGCTGAACAGGATGCTGCAATCGAATTACTATAGAATCCATTGAAAAAGCTGCACCAAAAGGTCATTTAAAATGACGTTTTGGTGCAGCTTTTTTCGTATTGGCGCAAGAATTGGTGTGCCTAGTTCTTATTTGCGGTCTTTTTCATTGATGGAATCGATCGGCACCATCACTTCAATGTGGCGTCCCAAATTTTCAAAAGTCGCCGGCAGCAAGCCACCGTACTCGCCATCAAGATTCAACAAGACCCGCTCATCGGAGGACACCGAGATTTTGCTGGCTTTTGCGTAAATGACATGCGGATCAGACAAATGTTCCCCGCGCAAAGCCAGTGAAGCGACGCGGATAAATTCAGCCATATTCAATTCTTTCAAGATCAATAAGGTGAATTTTCCATCGTTGATGCTGGCATCAGGCGCCAATTTCTCAAAACCGCCAACCGAATTCGTTAAACCAATCAAGAACATCATCGCATGGTCATCGAACACATGCCCGTCGTATTCAATGCGGACTTTCGAAGAACGGATGGAAGGCAGCATTTCAATGCCTTTCAAATAATACGCCATTTGCCCAAGCACGGTTTTCAGCTTGCTCGGCACTTCATACGTCAATTCAGTCAACCTGCCGCCTCCGGCAATATTGATGAAATGGCGGTCGTTCATGAGCCCGACATCCACCGGAATCGAATTGCCTTCAATGATGATGTCGACCGCTTTGTTGATATCCCGCGGGATATGGACAGCACGCGCAAAATCATTCGTCGTCCCCATCGGGATCAAGCCGATTTTCGGGCGTTCTTCAAATCCGGATACGCCTGACACCACTTCGTTCAAGGTTCCATCGCCGCCCACCGCGACAATCAAATCAAACTTCCGTTTCACTGCATCAGCAGCAGCAATTGTGGCGTCGCCTTCGGCTGTTGTAGCGTGGCAAGACGTTTCATACCCTGCCTTTTCCATTTTCTCAAGCACTTCCGGTAAATGTTTGCGGAAAAGTTCCCGCCCGGAAGTCGGATTGTAAATGATTCGTGCACGTTTCATACCAGATTCAGCCTTTCTCAACGTTCTTTATACTCCATAGGATTCATTGCGCCCGAAAAAGTTCCAGCCAAGAAAAAAACCGACATTGAGCCGGCCTTCCCTTACTTCAAACTTTCCATGAACGCTTTCCGTAAATCATCATATACCATTTGCCAAAAATCGCTGTTCCATGTAAAGCCATCTGAAATTTCCCCGTAAATCGTTTTCGTGTGGATCTCGTATTGCGGATCGCTTTTTTCCGGGAGCTTCGCTTTTTGTTCGTCCACGAACTCCTGGACTTGCGGCGCTCTCGGGCCCCACGTTCCCAGCACATCGCCATCCGGCGATAAGATCAAGTATTTCGGAATCGACCGGCCGCCATTCGTCAAATAGCGGTCCATCAACTCCAAATTCTCATCTCTTGCAATGCAGCGGACCTTGATGCCCGAAGCTTCTGCGATCTTCCGCAGTATCGCGTTGTTCATCATCGCGTCGCCGCACCAGTCTTCTGTAATCACCAGAATATGCGGCTGCTTTTCTTTCAGCAACGCCGTCAATTCCGGGTCTTCAGGCAAATTGAATTTCTCATAAATCGAATAGGACTTTTCTTGGTTGGACTCCATTTGCGCCATATAGCTTTCAATGGAAATGCCATTCTCAAAATACTGCTGCTCCGTTGTCATAAGCAAATCACTTCTCCTTCATCGCTTGAATCGATTATCAGGTCCCTTGCACATCTGCAGGCATAACAGGCCTATCTGTTTTGCGCAGAGTCCTTGTAAGCTATTCTTTACCCTTTTTAGAAGGCCAGTAAAACAAAGCGGCACACCCACTTTGTAGTCAGGATTTGCCATCCCTCTTAGTTTACTGCCAGAAAGCCAAAGCATCAACCCATATTGCCCCATCTTTTTCATTTCGCTGCAGCGCACTTTATTGTCTCGAAGCTAGCGAGGCGATGCAGAGACAGACGGACGCTTTCCGCGGGCACGGCCTCAGCCGCTTCCCTCGCTGCGCTCAGTCCAGCGTTTAATGTGAATTAAGTCAAGCGCTGTCTATGTCGTCAAAAACCGACCAGGGATCCGGCCGCGTTCATGCTCTTTTGCAGATTGCCGCTGCACTGCCGCTTGTATACAATTGAATCGCTTCGAAGCTGGCTGAGCTTTTCGTGCGGCATATAGCCTTCGTGTGTTTCGTACGGCTTTTCTTCTCGCTACCGCTGCGTAAATGCCAAGCAGCGGATCGACTTCT
>NZ_RQII01000068.1 GCF_004761975.1 Planococcus koreensis
ATCATTATTGCGGTCAACAAAATGGATAAGCCAAGCGCAAACCCTGATCGCGTGATGCAAGAATTGACTGAGCATGGACTTGTACCTGAAGCATGGGGCGGCGAAACGATTTTCGTTCCGATTTCTGCCCTTAAAGGCGAAGGCATCGATGCATTGCTTGAAATGATCCTGCTTGTTTCTGAAGTCGGTGAATTGAAAGCGAATCCTGCCCGCCGTGCAATCGGTACTGTAATCGAAGCAGAGCTTGATAAAGGCCGCGGTTCAGTTGCTACGTTGCTTGTGCAGGACGGAACACTCAATGTTGGAGATCCAATCGTTGTCGGCAACACATACGGACGCGTCCGTGCAATGGTCAATGACCTTGGTCGCCGTGTTAAAGATGCAGGCCCATCGACGCCAGTTGAAATCACAGGCTTGAATGACGTACCGCAAGCGGGCGACCGTTTCGTCGTCTTCGAAGACGAAAAAACTGCACGCCAAGTCGGCGAAACTCGTGCAACTTCAGCGCTTCAAGTTCAGCGTTCTGAGAAAACACGCGTCACGCTCGATAACTTATTCGACCAGTTGAAGCAAGGCGAAATGAAAGAATTGAACTTGATCGTCAAAGCTGACGTACAAGGTTCGGTTGAAGCGATGGCTGCTTCATTGATGAAAATCGATGTTGAAGGCGTCAATGTTAAAATCATCCACACGGGCGCAGGCGCCATTACGGAATCAGACGTTGCTCTTGCAGCAGCATCAAATGCAATTGTCATCGGCTTTAACGTACGCCCTGACATCAACGCAAAACGTGCTGCAGAAGCAGAAGGCGTAGATATCCGCCTGCACCGCATCATTTATAAAGTAATCGAAGAAATCGAATTTGCGATGAAAGGGTTATTGGACCCTGAATTCGAAGAGAAAATCATCGGCCAAGCCGAAGTGCGCAGCACATTCAAAGTCTCTAAAGTCGGGACAATTGCCGGAAGCTATGTAATCGAAGGCAAAATCACCCGCGACAGCGGCGTCCGCGTCATCCGTGAAGGCATCGTCGTATTCGAAGGCGAGATCGACACGTTGAAACGATTCAAAGACGATGCAAAAGAAGTTGCAAAAGGCTACGAATGCGGTATCACGATTAAAAACTTCAATGATGTCAAAGAACTTGATATCATCGAAGCTTACATCATGGAAGAAATCGAACGTAAATGATTCTCTACATGGAATGTGAATTCTTCATTCCAGTAGCCCATTCGTTAAAAGAAAAACGGGCAGTGGTCAAAAGCATGCTGACCCGTTCAAGACAGAAATTCAATGTTTCCGGTGCGGAAATTGATCACCAGAACGTCTGGCAGCGAACGCGCCTTGCATTTGTCACTGTGTCTTCTTCGAAAGATGCAGCGGACAAAGAAATCGAGCGCGTCCTGCACTTTCTGGAAAGCAATCCAGCATGGGAATGCCTTGAAATCCATAAAGAATATTTGTAAGAACGAGGTGAAGTAAAAATGACTATGCGCTCTAATCGTGTAGGCGAGCAAATGAAAAAAGAGCTTAGCGACATTATCAGCCGTAAGCTGAAAGATCCGCGCATCGGTTTCGTAACCGTGACGGATGTGGAAGTTACAGGTGATCTTCAGCAAGCGACTGTTTATATCAGCGTGCTTGGTGATGATAAAGCGAAAGAACAAACTTTGCTCGGCTTGTCTAAGTCAAAAGGTTTTATCCGTTCTGAAATCGGACAGCGGATCCGGCTGCGCAAAACGCCGGAATTGTCGTTTGAAATTGACTCCTCTGTAGCATACGGGAACCGGATCGATTCACTATTGCGTGACATCAAAGAACCGAACGAAGAACAATGATCCCACCCGAAGCCTGCTGTCTAATTTTCTTAGATCAGCAGGCTTTTTTTGTGGAAGATGCATTAACCGCCAAATAGCGGCGTCAGAAAATATGGCTGGGAGCTGAGATAAGATGGAATTGAACGGCGTTCTCCCTTTATGGAAAGAAAAAGGCATGACTTCGCATGATTGTGTATTTAAATTAAGAAAAATCTTGAAAACCAAAAAAGTGGGGCATACCGGCACTTTGGATCCGGATGTGGACGGTGTTCTGCCGATTTGCATCGGACGCGCGACAAAAGTGGCGGAATACATCACAGACCAAGGCAAAGCGTACGAAGCGGAAGTGACAATCGGCTATTCGACTGAAACGGAAGATGCGAGCGGTGCGGTTGTCGAAAGGGACGACAGCGATAAAAAGGTGACACGTGAACAGCTGCAGGCTGTGCTGCAAAGTTTAACGGGTGTAATTACGCAAATCCCTCCGATGTATTCAGCAGTGAAAGTCAATGGCAAAAAGCTTTATGAGTATGCGCGCCAAGGAATTCCTGTAGAACGTCCAGAACGCAAAGTGCGCATCGCCTCGATCGAATTGCTCGATGATGCACAGGAATGGAGCGGCCAGGAATTGAAATTCTCCATTTTCATCCGCTGCGGCAAAGGCACATATATCCGGACCTTGGCGGTTCAAATCGGCGAAGCGCTTGGCTTTCCAGCGCACATGTCGAATTTGAGGCGGACGGAATCGGGGAAATTCAAAGCGGAGGATTGCTTTACACTTGCTCAAGTGGCTGAAATTGCCCAAAATGGAGATATCGGCACGATTCTGAAACCGTTAAGCTACGGCTTAGGGGATTTTCCGGAAACTGAGATTGAAGCAGATTTGCTGTTCGGCATAAAGAACGGACAAGTGCTGGACCGCCACCCGATGATGAGTGAACATGAATTTCTTGTGTTTACGGTCAATGGCCAACCGGTCGCGCTGTATAAGCGCCATCCAGAAAAAGCGGATAAGATGAAGCCTGAAAAAATGTTCGGATTTCCCGAAATCGACGAGGTGTAAGATGAAAATAATCCATTTAAGCTACCCGAACCACGTTAAACCTTCAGAAAACCTTGGCGCTGTTTCACTGGCGCTCGGTTTTTTTGACGGCGTACATAAGGGACATCAAAAAGTCATCAGCGAAGCGATCCAGGTTGCTGGCAAGCTTCATGCCAAATCCGCTGTCATGACGTTCGATCCACATCCTTCGCTCGTGCTCGGCGGCAGAAAAGAAGAAGTCTTCTATATTACGCCGATGCAGGAAAAGATGGAGATCCTGAGTGAAATGGGCGTCGACATCTGTTTTATCGTCCGCTTCACTTCCGACTTTGCACAGCTGACTCCCGCACAATTCGTTCAGCACTTTATCAAAGATCTGGGCGTCGTTCATGTGACAGCCGGATTCGATTATTCATTTGGCTGCAAAGGCCAAGGCAATATGGAATTGATGCAGGAAATGGCGGATGGTGCGTTTGGTGTCACTATTATCAAGAAGCAGGAAGACAGCGAAGAGAAAATCAGTTCGACGCGGATCCGCAGCTTGTTGAAGTCCGGTGAAGTCGGGGAAGTTTGCCGGCTTCTCGGGCGGCCGTTCCGCATTTCCGGGACGGTAGTCAATGGCGATAAGCGCGGACGCACGATCGGTTTCCCGACGGCCAACGTTGAACAGGAAATCGGCACATTCGTGCCCGGCCGCGGCGTCTATGCTGTCCGGATCTGGGTGCAAGGTGCGGTTTACGACGGAGTCTGCAATGTCGGCTTCAAACCGACATTCAACAACCCCGATGAGAAAAGGCTCAGCGTCGAAGTCCACATCTTGGATTTTGATAAGAACATCTACGGAGAAATGGTCCTTGTTGACTGGTATGCACGCATCCGCGACGAGCAGAAGTTTTCGGGCATCGAAGAACTGAAGAGCCAGATCCAGCGCGACAAGGAAACAGCAATTGAATTTTTTAAATCCCAAGGCTGACCGACGGTGTTGATTTTGCACGGGGCATATGCTATGATTTGTTAGTACTGAAACAGTACAAACCATTGCTTGGCAAATCGAATCACCAACGTTTGCTCAGTAATTGGGGATATCAGAAATTAGGAGGTGGACACAGTATGGCAATCACTCAAGAGCGTAAAAATGAATTGATCAGTGAATACAAAGTGCACGATACAGATACTGGATCTGCACATATTCAAATCGCCATTCTTACAGAAGACATCAACAACTTGAACGAACATTTGCGTACCCACAAGAAAGATCACCACTCACGCCGTGGACTTTTCAAAATGGTAGGACGCCGTCGTAACTTGCTTAAATACTTGCGCGAGAACGATGTACAAGGTTACCGTGACTTGATCGCGAAACTTGGCTTACGCCGATAATAACAACCAGAAAAAAGCGGGATTCGTCCCGCTTTTTCTTTATGCGTAAAAAATTCAACATTCAATCGCATGATGAATGCTTTTTTGATACACTACTATATAAGTTGAACTAATAAATTTTTACTTGCAGCTACTCCGTAAAACTGCCTCGCTTGCCGCGGGCGAGCACTGAGCCGCTTCGTCGCTGCGCTCCTGCAGGGTCTCAGCTTTCTCGCTTTCCCGCAGGCGTCTCGGCAGTTTTACTCCGTATCTACAAATAGCAGAAGCACATAAGCTATTTATTTTTCATAGTGCTTATCCAGCGAAGGCGCGGCAAGGGGCTAGGCGAAGCAGAAAGACAGGCGTTCTTTGCCTGGCTTTTTGCGGGAGCCATGCCCAAAGCGACCGAAGCGATATTCAGAAGCTTTCTTCTTTAGTTCAACTTATATAGAAGATACATAAAGAGGAATTTCACTCAGAAAGCACGTTTACCACGGCTTGACTGGGGATGAAACATTGTAAGAGAGAGGAGCTCGATTATGGAGCAAACTAAAAAAGTCTATACATTCGATTGGGCTGGCCGCACATTGCAGGTCGAAGTCGGTCAATTAGCAAAACAAGCAAACGGAGCAGCATTAATCCGCTACGGCGATACAGCAGTGCTTTCCACTGCAACTGCTTCAAAAACGCCGAAGACATTGGATTTCTTCCCGCTCACAGTTAACTATGAAGAGCGTTTATACGCTGTCGGCAAAATCCCTGGCGGTTTCATCAAACGCGAAGGGCGTCCATCTGAAAAAGCGACGCTTATCAGCCGTTTAATCGACCGTCCAATCCGTCCGTTATTCCCAGACGGCTTCCGCAACGAAGTCCAAGTCATTTCTATGGTAATGTCTGTTGACCAGGATTGCCCGTCAGAAATGGCCGCAATGTTCGGTTCTTCATTGGCATTGATGATTTCGGATATTCCTTTTGGCGGACCGATTGCTGGCGTTATCGTTGGAATGGTTGACGGAGAATACATCATCAACCCGACCAATGACCAATTGGCACAAAGCTCGATCAACTTGACTGTTGCCGGAACAAAAGATGCGATCAACATGGTGGAAGCGGGAGCGAAAGAAGTTTCTGAAGAAGTCATTTTGGAAGCAATCATGTTCGGCCACGAAGAAATCAAGAAATTGATCGCATTCCAGGAAGAGATTGCTGCTGAAGTTGCCAAAGAGAAAACAGCGATTCAATTGTATGAATTGGACCCGATCTTGATGGAAGAAATCAAATCGGCTGTTGAAACTGATTTGGTCAATGCTGTCCAAGTAAGTGAAAAACAGGAGCGCAATGACGCGATTGCTGCAGTCAAAGAACGCGTTTTGGAAACTTATGCAGATTCTGATGATGCAGTGAAGAAACAAGCCGGCCAAATTTTAGATAAAATGGTCAAAGATGAAGTTCGCCGCTTAATCACGGATGAAAAAATCCGTCCAGATGGCCGTGCGCCTTCTGAAATCCGTGCATTATCTTCTGAAATCGGGCTATTGAAACGCACACACGGTTCAGGTTTGTTCACACGCGGGCAGACGCAAGCGATGAGCATCTGTACACTTGGTGCACTTGGCGACGTCCAGATCATCGACGGCCTTGGCCTCGATGAATCGAAGCGTTTCATGCATCATTATAATTTCCCGTTGTTCTCAGTCGGTGAGACTGGATTCCTGCGCGGCCCTGGCCGCCGTGAAATCGGACACGGGGCTCTTGGAGAACGTGCACTTGAAGCTGTTCTTCCAAGCGAAAAAGACTTCCCGTACACAATCCGCTTAGTTGCGGAAGTATTGGAATCGAACGGCTCTACTTCACAGGCAAGCATCTGTGCTTCTACATTGGCGATGATGGATGCAGGCGTGCCAATTACTGCACCTGTAGCCGGAATTGCGATGGGACTTGTGAAAAAAGGCGAAAACTATACAGTATTATCCGATATTCAAGGGATGGAAGATTACCTTGGAGATATGGACTTTAAAGTTGCAGGAACTGCTAAAGGCATCACTGCACTTCAAATGGACATTAAAATCGATGGCCTTTCACGCGAAATTCTCGAAGAAGCTTTATCTCAGGCGCAAGTCGGCAGAATCCACATTTTGGAATCTATGCTGGCGACAATTTCTGAGCCGAAAACCCATCTTTCTGAATTTGCACCGAAAATTATCATGGTCAAAATCAATCCGGATAAAATCCGCGATGTAATCGGACCTGGCGGTAAAGTCATCAACAAAATCATCGAAGAAACAGGCGTTAAGATTGATACAGAGCAGGACGGCACAATCTTCGTTTCATCGGTAAATGAAGAAATGAACGCAAAAGCGAAAGCGATGATTGAAAACATCGTCCGCGAAGCGAAAGTCGGGGAATATTACGAAGGCAAAGTGAAGCGAATTGAAAAATTCGGTGCATTTGTTGAATTGTTCCCAGGCAAAGACGGACTACTCCACATTTCTGAAATCCAGGAAGCACGGACGAAAGAAGTGGAAGATGTCTTGAAAATGGATGACGTCATCAAAGTGAAAGTTGTCGAAATCGACCGCCAAGGCCGTGTGAACTTATCTCGCAAGATTGTCTTGAAGGAAGAAAAAGAAGCGGCTGAAAAAGCAGCTGAATAAGAAAAAATAGTGAAATTGCCAGCTCCGGTTGGCAATTTTTTCGCATTAGGAGGAATTTTTCCATGGTTACTATCCATACTTGCGGAAACGGCCTTCGCATTGTTTCCGAATCAATCCCGCATTTCCACTCAGTGGCAGTCGGTGTATTTGTCAAAGCCGGCTCACGCGATGAATCCCCTGAAGAAAACGGCATTACGCATTTTATTGAGCATATGCTCTTTAAAGGGACAGAAACGCGCTCAGCTAAAGACATCGCAAAAGAGTTTGATCGCATAGGCGGAGATATCAACGCTTATACATCAAAAGAATATACATGCTATTACGCGAAAATCCTGGACCACCATGCAGAGCATGCGGTCTCGGTGCTTGCGGATATGTTCTTCAATTCCAAAATGGACGTGGTGGAAATCGAGAAAGAGCGGCAAGTCGTGCTCGAAGAAATCAGCATGACTGAAGACATGCCGGATGACGATGTCCAGGAACAATTATGGCGCGTCATGTACCCGCACCATTCGATGGGTGCGCCGATCCTCGGAACAGGCACAACGCTGAAAAGTTTTACGAAAGACAAAATCCAGCATTTTATGGATCGCCATTATACACCGGATAACACCGTTATCTCGGTCGCAGGAAAAATCACGCCGGAATTGATCCGCTTGATCGAAAAGCTTTTCGGTTCGTTCCGCCGGCTGGAAACTGAAAAAAACTACCGTTTCCCGATTTTCACGCCAGGCCATTCGTTCAAAACGAAAGAAACCGAGCAAGGCCATCTGAGCTTGGGCTATCCCGGCTTGTCGATCACAGATAAAGATATTTTTAATTTTACGGTACTGAATAATATTGTCGGCGGCTCGATGTCGTCGCGCCTGTTTCAGGAAATACGGGAAGAACGCGGCCTTGCCTATTCCGTCTATTCCTACCATTCCGCATACTCTGACCACGGCACGCTTGCAATCTACGGCGGCACGTTAAACGAGCAAATGGATGCGCTGCAGGAAGTCATCATTACAGAGCTCCAGGAAATCCGCAAACACGGCCCGACAGCTGAAGAAGTAACGGATTCCAAAGAGCAGCTGAAAGGCAATGTGATGCTTGGGCTTGAAAGCACCAGCGCACGCATGAACCGCAACGGCAAAAATGAATTGCTGTTGAGAAAACATCCGAGCTATGATGAAATCCTGGCCCGCATCGAAGCCGTTTCACCAGAGCGCGTCACTTCGCTGCTGGAAGTATTCGATGGAGATCCAGCCATCTCAATTATCCGCTCCAAGATGGACGAAGCTTAATCACAAGCTAGTTTTATAGAAGGACCTTCTTTTGAGTCCAATAATAAATGGATGCATTTCGCTAATGGCGAAATGCATTTTTTCAATTAAAGGAGCCGTTCGCAGAAGCGAGCGGCTTTTCATAATGGGTTCTTCAACTTGGGTCGAAGCGAGACGCTTATTGGCTAGTGCCGGATAAAAGCCGAATAAGCCGTGTTAACAGCCGTTGAATGCATGTTGATGATCTGCCAACGCATGTTAACTTCGATTTAATACATGTTAAACCCGATTTAACACGGGTTAACGGAAAAGGCGACTCTATGAAACCGTTGAAGATTATCAAGAAACTGGATATACTTCTTTTTTCTTTTATTGCAAAGAAATATTTTATTATTAATCCCTTTTGAATGGAGCGCAGGGCTTCGAACAAGTTGAAGCGAAATGAAAAGTTTATGAAAAGTGCTTTATGAGCAATAGTGAGTGGAATATTCAATGATCTATTTCTCTAGCGTAGTGAATTGTGGTACAATTACGCCAATAATCTTTGAAGGAGCGAGTTGTTTGAAAACATATAATGTAGCAATTATGGGCGCCACGGGTGCAGTTGGACAACAGATGAAAGAGCAATTGGAAAAACGCGATTTTCCAGTGAATACGATAAAATTCCTGGCATCAAGCCGTTCAGCCGGTCAGCAAATTGAATTTAAAGGCAATACCTATACCATCGAAGAAGCAAAACCGGAATCATTTGAAGGGATCGACATTGCGTTGTTCAGCGCAGGCGGCAGCATCTCCGAGCAATTTGCGCCGGAAGCCGTCAAACGTGGGGCAGTGGTCATCGACAACACCAGCGCTTTCCGCATGGACGCCGAAGTGCCGCTCGTCGTGCCGGAAGTAAACCCGGAAGATATCGCACAGCATAAAGGCATCATAGCGAATCCGAACTGCTCGACCATTCAAATGGTCTGTGCCTTGCAGCCGCTTAAAGAACAATACGGCTTGCGGAAAATCGTCGTCTCCACATACCAAGCCGTATCAGGCGCCGGCATAGGGGCTATCAATGAACTGAAAAGCCAGTCGGCTGATTTTGACAATGCGAAAGATGCCGAAGCGAAAATGCTGCCGGTGAAATCCGCAGAGCACCATTATCCGATTGCGTTCAATGCCATTCCGCAAATCGATAAGTTTACCGACAATGGCTACACATACGAAGAAATGAAAATGATCAACGAAACAAAAAAAATCATGCACGATGACCGTTTAGCCGTTGCCGCGACATGTGTCCGCCTGCCGGTCGTCACAGGCCACTCGGAATCGGTTTATGTGGAACTTGAAGGAGCGCCGACAGTCGATGAAGTAAAACAGGCAATCGCTGACGCACCTGGTGTCGTGCTGATGGACGATCCCGCAAACCAGGTTTACCCGATGCCGTTGATGGCAGCTGGGCTCGACGAAGTGTTTGTCGGTCGCATTCGCCAAGACCTCGACAATCCGCAAGGCTTCCACCTATGGGTCGTATCAGACAATCTGGTCAAAGGCGCGGCACTCAATTCAGTTCAAATCGCCGAGTCGATGATTGAGCAAAACATCATTTAAAGGCTCGCAAGCCATCATAAATGCAAACCAAACAAACCGGGCGAAACGCCGGTTTGTTTTTTCTTTGGACTGTTACCTGAAATTCCCGTATAATAAAGTCTATGGATATGTACGGGTAAAATTTAGGAGGAAATAAATTGAGTAAAATTAAAAATGAAGTAATTAGAGTTATCCCGCTTGGCGGGGTCAGTGAAATCGGTAAGGCCATGTACGTGATTGAAATTGATGAGGACCTGTTCGTAGTGGACAGCGGCCTGATGTTCCCGGAAGATGAAATGCTTGGAATCGATATCGTTATTCCGGACATGACGTTCCTGGAAGAAAACAAAGACCGCGTCAAAGGGATTTTCCTGACTCACGGCCACGAAGATGCAATCGGTTCAATTGCCTATTTAGTGAAAAAGATCCAGGCGCCTGTCTACGGATCGAAATTGACGATTGCGCTTGCCAAAGAGCATATCAAAGAACAAGGTTCTCTGAAGCATGTCAAATTCTTTGAAGTGACAAACAAAAGCCGCATGAATTTCGATAAAACGCACGTGACATTCTTCCATACGACACATAGTATTCCAGACGCTTTGGGCATCGCTTTCCATACATCCGAAGGCGCGATTGTCCATACAGGCGAATTTAAATTCGACCAATCCGTAAGAGGCAGCTACCGTCCGGACATTTCGAAAATGGCGAAATTGGGCGACGACGGCGTATTGTTCCTATTGTCCGATTCAACTGAAGCGGAACGCCCTGGCTATACGACTTCTGAAACAGTTGTTTACGATCATTTATATACAGCGTTTCTTGGAGCGGAAGGCCGGATTTTGGTTTCATTGTATTCATCGAACTTTATCCGCATCCAGCAGGTTTTCGACCTTGCCCAAAAAACAGGCAAAAAAGTGGCAGTTGCCGGCAAAAGCCTGGAAAGCAGCTACGAAGTGGGATTGCGCCTCGGCTATTTGACCGTCGCAGAAGATACAGTCATCTCTTTGAAAGACCTTGAGCAATACCGTGACGAAGAAGTGGTCATCATTGTTACAGGCAACCAAGGAGAGCCGCTTGAAGCATTGGACAAAATGGTTCGCAAGCAGCATAAGGATGTCAAGATCAAAGACACGGATACGGTATTGATCACATTCACTCCGTCGCCTGGCATGGAAGTCCCTATGTTCCAGACAATGAACAAATTGGCGAAAGCCGGCGCGAAAGTGTTGACTTCTGATAAAAAAGTCCACGTTTCCGGACACGGCAGCCAAGAAGATTTGAAACTGATGCTGAACATGATGAAGCCGAAGTATTTCATTCCGATCCAGGGAGAATACAAAATGCTGATTGCCCATTCGAAATTGGCACAGCAAGTCGGCATCCAGAAGTCGGATATCTTTATCGCTGACAAAGGCGATATTGTTGAATACAAAGCAGGCAAAGTACGCATGAGCGGCCGTGTCACTGCAGGCAATGTCCTGATTGACGGCATCGGCATCGGCGACGTCGGGAACATCGTTTTGCGCGACCGCAAACTATTGTCCCAAGACGGAATTTTCATCGTCGTTGTAACCTTGAACCGCAAAGAGAAGAAAATCGCATCAGGCCCGGAAATGATCTCACGCGGATTCGTCTACGTGCGTGAATCCGAGCAGCTGATGGAAGAGTCCACTCAATTGGTCCGTAAAGTAGTAGACAAATATGTCGTAAAAGATGCTTTTGAATGGAATAACATCAAACAGGAAATTCGCGACACATTGAATTCTTATTTATTCCAGCAAACGAAGCGCCGTCCGATGATCATTCCGATTATTATGGAGTACTAAGAGAGAAAGAGGTGAAAGGATTTCCGAACCGATCTTATCGGAGGAAATCCTTTTTCAATTTTGAGGAAATGAGGGATCGTAATGCCACGGGCTCAGGTGAAAAGAAAAACACCCGCAAAGAAAAAGCCGGTTTCTAAAAAGAAACAGCCAATGGCGATGATCTGGTATGAAGTCATCGGGCTATTGCTTATCGGCGTCGCCGTATTGATGGCTTTCCAGCTTGGCATCATCGGCAAAATGCTGTTGAATACAGCCGAATTATTGACAGGGTATTTGGCTATTTTTGTGCCAATCGTGCTGGTGGCAATAGCCATACACGTCATGGTGAAGCGCACTTGGCCGAAACCGCGCCTGAAACTATTAGCAAGCGGCTTGTTCGTATTGACAGGTACCCTACTGATCTGCCATTTGATTTGGGCATCCGGTTCGATTTTGCCAATCACAACGAGCAATGTATTATCCGAAACGATCAAGTCGACGCAGCTTACAGGTTCTGTATGGCAAACCTATACTGCAAGCGGCGGCGGAATAATGGGCGCATTATTGTATGCCATGTTCCATGTGTTATTCGATACAGCAGGAACGTGGATCATAGCATTGATCCTGCTGTCAATCGGCGCAATCATTTTGACTGGCAAAACGGCAGCGCCTTACCTGGCGGAAAAAGTGCCCAGCATGCGGCCAGTACTCGATGGGGTGATGAACCGGTTCAAGCAAGGTAAACCGAAGCGCATATCCTCGCCGCGACGCAAAGCACAGCTGGAACAGCCGTTCGAAGCCGATGAAGTGCTGGCTTATGATGAAATCGATGAAATTCCTGAAGTGAAAAGCTTTGATATGCAAACAGAAGAGCCCATCATTTCAGCGTTTACAGAAAATGTCAAACCGAGAAAACCTGAAACGCCTCCAGCAGTACAAGACGAAATAGAGGCAACGCCAGAACTTGGCGATGTGAACTTGATGACGACTGCAGAAGAATTGGAAAACGAAGAATACCAGCTGCCGCCGATCGATTTATTGAATTTGCCGCCGCAAAGCGACCAAAGCGGCGAATACGCTGGCATCCAAAAAAAACGCGAAAAAGCTCGAGAAGACGTTCCAAAGTTTCGGCGTCCGCGCAAAAGTGACGCAAGTCCATTTGGGACCAGCGGTAACAAAATACGAAGTGCTGCCGGATACGGGCGTGAAAGTCAGCAAGATTGTCAGCCTGCACGATGATTTGGCGCTGGCGCTGGCGGCACGGGATATTCGGATCGAAGCACCGATTCCAGGCAAATCCGCTATCGGCATCGAAGTGCCGAACTCGGAAGTGGCGATTGTGTCGCTTCGCGAGGTATTGGAGTCGGAAGAAAACAACAAGCCTGATGCCAAGTTATTGTTTGGCTTAGGACGCGATGTCACCGGCCAAGCCGTGATGACCGAATTGAACAAAATGCCGCATTTGCTCGTAGCCGGTTCGACGGGAAGCGGGAAATCGGTGTGCATCAACGGCATTATCACGAGCATTATCATGCGCGCGAAGCCGCATGAAGTGAAAATGATGATGATCGATCCAAAAATGGTCGAATTGAATGTCTATAACGGCATTCCACATTTGCTGGCGCCTGTCGTCACCGATCCGCGGAAAGCGGCCCAGGCATTGAAGAAAATCGTTTCCGAGATGGAACGGCGCTATGAGCTGTTTTCCCATACCGGAACGCGCAATATTGAAGGCTATAATGAATACGTCCGCATTTTCAATGAAGAAAATGAAGACAAACATCCGAAATTGCCATTCATCGTCGTCATCGTTGATGAGCTTGCTGATTTGATGATGGTCGCTTCGAACGAAGTGGAAGATGCCATCACGCGTTTGGCACAGATGGCCCGCGCCGCGGGAATCCATTTGATCATCGCGACACAGCGTCCGAGCGTCAACGTCATCACGGGCGTCATCAAAGCGAATATCCCTTCCCGGATCGCATTTGCGGTATCGTCCGCAATCGATTCGCGGACCATTTTGGATATGGGCGGCGCTGAGAAATTGCTGGGCCGCGGCGATATGCTGTTCCTCGGTGCCGGCCAATCCAAACCGGTCCGCGTGCAAGGGGCGTTCCTGTCAGATTCCGAAGTTGAGAAAATCGTCGATTTCGCCATCGAACAGCAAAAAGCGCAGTATCAGGAAGATATGATACCGACCGAAGTCGATGAATCAGCGATTGACGAAGAAACAGATGAAATATACGACGAAGCCGTGCAATTGGTTTCCGAAATGCAGACAGCATCGGTATCGATGCTGCAAAGAAGGTTCCGCGTCGGCTATTCACGAGCGGCCCGCATCATAGACCAAATGGAGCAGCGCGGCGTTGTCGGCCCGTACGAAGGCAGCAAACCAAGGACTGTATTAGTGCCAAAGCAGGAAGATTATTAAATCTTCCTGCTTTTTTTTGTGACAAAATGATTAGAGTTTTTGAAATCTTTGAAATGAAAATCGCAAAATTCGACAAAAGACTATTTATTTCATTTTAAATTAATGTTATAGTAATTTTGATTAGTAGGAATGTTTTACATCAGATGTCTGATCTCTGTCATTGGTGGTGAATCGTATGACAATAAAATCGGATCATCGCGCTTTGTATCTTCAAGTTATTGACCGCATGAAGCAGGATATTGCTGCCGGATTGTACAAAGAGAAAGAGAAGCTGCCATCCGAATTTGAACTGGCCAAGACACTTGGAGTCAGCCGCGCCACTCTTAGAGAAGCGCTGCGGCTGCTGGAAGAAGACAATATCATCGTTAGGCGCCATGGAGTTGGCACTTTCGTCAATGCGAAACCGGTTTTTTCATCGGGCATCGAACAATTGACGAGTGTTTCCGACATGATCCGCCAAGCAGGCATGGAGCCCGGTGCTATTTACTTAAGTACCCACGAGGCTCCTTGTTCTGAAGAGGATATAAAACGCTTTCATTGCGAAGACGATGACTCAATTATTACTATTGAACGCGTCCGAACGGCAAACGGGGAACCCGTCGTGTATTGCATCGACAAAGTTCCTTCACGGTATTTGCCTGGAGATTTTCTCGGACGCACAGAAAGTTCCATCTTCTCAGCAATTGAGGAGTCCGGTGACATCCATATTGCGTATGCCGTCACGTTCATCGATCCAATCGGCTATCATGACCAGGCTTCACCGATATTGGAATGCGACCCGGAAACAGCATTACTCGAGTTAAAACAGTTCCACTATGATGAGGACGATCGTATGGTGCTTTATTCAAAGAACTACTTCAGAGCTGATAAATTCAGTTTCCATGTAGTTCGCAAACGTGTGTAAAACGGCAAATTCCTGCTATTATCAAAAATTACCTTGGGGGTTATCACATTGATTAAACGTAAATTTGCTCTAGGCCTTTCAGTTATGCTTGCAGCGAGCACAATGCTTGCAGCATGCGGCAGCGAAGAAGAAGCGACATCTGGCGGTTCTGGCGGCGGTGAAGGCGCTGAAGAAACAAGCGACTTTTCTGTTGCTATGGTAACTGATGTCGGGGGCGTAGATGATAAATCATTTAACCAATCGGCTTGGGAAGGTTTGCAGAAGTTCGGTGAAGAAAACGGCCTTAAAAAGGGCGATGGCGGCATCGACTACCTTCAGTCAGGGTCTGACGCTGATTACAACACCAACTTGAACAACTTGATCCGCCGCGACTTTGATGTCGTTTTCGGAATTGGTTTCTTGATGGAAGGCGCGGTTAAAGAAATTGCTGCTCAGCAGCTGATGCTCAAATCGGTATCATCGATGCGGTTGTTGATGCTCCAAACGTTGCCAGCGTCTTGTTCAAAGAGCAAGAAGGCGCATACCTTGCAGGTGTTGCTGCTGCTTTGATGACGGAAACGAAAAAAATCGGTTTTGTCGGCGGCATGGACATTCCTGTAATCGAACGCTTTGAAGCTGGATTCAAAGAAGGCGTTAAAGCTGTAGACGAATCAATCGTTGTTGATGCTCAGTACACAGGTGCTTTTGATAAAGCGGAATTGGGTAAATCCACTGCTGCTCTTATGTATGATTCTGGCGCGGATATCGTATTCCACGCAGCTGGCGGAACAGGAAACGGTGTATTCACTGAAGCCAAGGAACGCAAAGAAGCTAACCCGGATGAAAATGTATGGGTTATCGGCGTAGATGCTGACCAATACGATGAAGGACAAGTTGGCGATGCGAACGTAACATTGACTTCAGTTCTTAAACGAGTTGACCAAGCAGTTCTTGATATCTCTAACAAAGCTAAAGAAGGAAACTTCCCAGGCGGCGAAACAACTACTTACGGTTTAGCTGACGATGGCGTTGGCCTTGCGGATTCACGCGGCGCGATTCCTGACGATGTTATGGCTAAAATCGATGAGTACAAAGAGAAAATCGCTAGCGGCGAAGTAACAGTACCAGAAACTTTGTCTGAATAAGTTCTTTTGATACGGTCATCATAAAGACCGGTTTAACCGGTCTTTATGATTTTTTTTGCTCAAAAATGGATTGATAGATGAAAGGTTTTTAAATGAAAACTCGCTGAACGCGCATAAATTCTGCAAAACAGCTGTGAAGGCACTGCCTAAAGAATTGAGGCATTAATATTTGCGCTGTCCAAAGCGATTAACCTATACAACACGCCAATAGAAACCTTTCATGTGTCAATTTCTATACGATGCAACGGTAATTCTAAAAAATAAGTCACCAGTTTTCGGGGGAGTGAGAACAATGGAATATGTTATTGAAATGCTTAATATACGAAAAGAATTCGGAACATTTGTCGCCAATGATGATATTACGCTTCAATTGAAAAAGGGCGAAATTCATGCATTATTAGGTGAAAATGGAGCGGGGAAATCGACATTGATGAACGTGCTTTTCGGCTTGTACCAGCCAGAAGGCGGGGAAATTCGTGTGCGCGGCAAAAAGGTTGATATCTCAAACCCGAACATCGCCAATGATCTCGGTATCGGAATGGTCCATCAGCATTTTATGCTCGTTGAGAACTTCACCGTTACGGAAAACATCATTTTGGGCAACGAACCGACGAAATTCGGCGTCACCAATAAAAAAGATGCAGCGAAGCGCGTGCAGGAAGTTTCTGAACAATATGGCCTGAATGTGGATCCGCATGCATTGATCGAAGATATCTCCGTTGGCATGCAGCAGCGAGTGGAAATCCTGAAAACGCTTTATCGCGGAGCGGAAATCCTCATATTCGATGAACCGACCGCGTCGCTGACACCGCAGGAAATCGTCGAATTGATCCAAATCATGAAACGTTTGATTGCTGAAGGAAAATCAATCATTTTGATCACCCATAAATTGAAAGAAATCATGGATGTATCCGATCGTGTAACAGTCATCCGCAAAGGACAAGGCATCGGCACCGTCATCACAGCGGAAACCAATCCGGCTGACCTGGCATCGTTGATGGTCGGACGCCAAGTGGAATTCAAAACAGTAAAAGGGCAAGCTAATCCAACAGAGGATGCGCTTTCGATAAAAGATTTGGTAGTGGAAGATTACCGCGGCGTTGAGAAAGTGAAACGCTTGAATCTGACAGTCCGCAAAGGTGAAATTGTCGGAATTGCGGGAATCGACGGAAACGGACAAAGTGAATTGATCGAAGCGATCACCGGACTTCGCAAAGTTAAAAGCGGCACCATTTCACTGCACGATAAAGACATTACGGGCTTGAAACCGCGCAAAGTGACGGAAGCCGGTATCGGCCACATTCCGCAGGATCGCCACAAACACGGCTTGGTGCTGGATTTCCCGATTGGCCATAATATTTCACTGCAGACGTATTACAAATCGCCGATTTCCAAAGGCGGCATCATCGACTACAAGAAAATCGATGAAAAAGCATTGCAAATCATCAAGGATTTCGATGTCCGTACGCAAGGGCCGCACACACCAGCGCGCGCTTTATCGGGCGGTAACCAGCAAAAAGCGATTATCGGCCGTGAAGTAGACCGGGATCCTGATTTGCTGATTGCAGCATTGCCGACTCGAGGGCTTGATGTCGGTGCGATTGAATTTATCCACAGCCGCTTGATCGAACAACGTGACAACGGCAAAGCTGTTCTGCTTATTTCATTCGAACTTGATGAGGTCATGAACGTATCGGACCGCATTGCGGTTATCCACGATGGCGAAATCGTGGATGTCGTAGTTCCGGAAGAAACGACGGAACAAGAGCTTGGGCTGCTGATGGCAGGACACTCTGTCAAAGCACAAGGCAATGGCAATAATGATTCAAAGAAAGAAGGTGAGGATCAGCATGTCAATTAGAGCTACGAATCTTCTGGTCCCCGTCATATCTGTTATTTTAGGTTTATTGGTCGGTGCAATCGTTATGCTCGTATCGGGCTATGACCCGATCGTCGGCTACACCGCTTTATGGAACGGTATTTTTGGAGACCTTTATACAATTGGTGAAACGATCCGCCAAATTACACCTTATATTTTGGCAGGTCTTGCAGTCGCATTTGCATTCCGCTCGGGACTGTTCAATATCGGTGTCGAAGGGCAATTGATCGTCGGTTGGTTTGCCGCTGCATATGTAGGGGTAGCTGTTGAATTGCCGAAAATCATCCATTTGCCATTGGCGATTTTGGCTGCAGCTGCAGCTGGAGCTCTATGGGGCTTTGTGCCAGGGCTATTGAAAGCGAAATTCCATGTACACGAAGTAATCGTTACAATTATGATGAACTATATCGCGCTGCACACGACAAATGCGTTGATCAAAACCGTTTCGGACGGCGGCGACAGAACCGAGTCGATTTTCTTGAGTGCATCGCTGCGTTCGGAATTTTTCCAGAACTTGACGGACTTTTCACGCCTCCATTACGGCATTTTGATTGCGCTGGCGATGGTTGCGGTCATGTGGTTCATTCTAGAGAAAACAACTTTGGGCTTCGAATTGAAAGCGGTCGGTTTCAACCACAACGCTTCCGAATACGCAGGCATGAACGTCAATAAAAACGTCATCCTCGCAATGGTCATTTCCGGTGCGTTTGCCGGTCTTGCTGGTTCGATGGAAGCACTTGGAACGTTCGAATATGTTTCTTCCAAAGGCGGCTTCACCGGCATCGGGTTTGACGGCATCGCAGTTGCCTTGCTGGGCATGAACACACCGCTTGGCGTCATCTTCGGCGCGACATTATTCGGTTCATTGAAATACGGAGCTTTGAACATGCCGAATGCTGCCGGAATTCCATTGGAAATCGTGGAAATTGTCATCGCGGTTATTATTTTCTTCGTAGCATCAGGTTATATCATCCGCCTATTCCTGCTGCGCGCGGCTAAAAAGAAGGAGGCGAAGTAATATGAGTTTCTTGGAAGTTTTGTATTTCATCGTTCCTTCAGCCATATTTTACGCTGCACCATTAATTTTGACAGCTATCGGCGGCGTATTCTCCGAACGTTCAGGTGTTGTAAATATCGGTCTTGAAGGTTTGATGGTCATCGGTGCTTTCGTCGGAATTTTGTTCAACTTGCTGTTTGCAGATCAGTTCGGCAACGCAACTCCTTGGCTGGCGCTTATTGCAGCGATGGCCGCTGCCTTATTGCTATCGCTCGTCCACGCAGTGGCGTCGATCTCATTCCGTGCGGACCAAGTAGTTTCCGGGGTGGCGATCAACTTGCTCGCCATTGCGTTATCACTTTATTTAGTTAAGAAAATCTTCGATAAAGGGCAAACGGACTTCATCACGGAACGCTTCCCGCGTTACGATGTACCGTTCCTTTCCGATATTCCGGTTCTCGGACCGATGCTGTTTTCAAAAATGTACAACACGTCGATCCTTGCGCTCGTGGTTGCTATCGTGGCTTGGTTCGTCATTTATAAGACGCCATTCGGCTTGCGCTTACGCTCTGTAGGTGAACATCCAATGGCTGCTGATACAATGGGCATCAACGTTGCCAGAATGCGTTATATCGCTGTAATGATTTCCGGAGCACTTGCAGGCATCGGCGGTGCAATTTATGCACAGACAATTTCCGGCGACTTCGGACATGCAACGATCAATGGGCAGGGCTTTATGGCTTTGGCGGCAATGATTTTCGGGAAATGGCATCCGCTGGGCGCCATGGGAGCGGCATTATTCTTCGGCCTCGCGCAATCGCTGAGTATCGTCGGACCATCCATCCCGTACATCAAAGACATTCCAAGCGTGTTCTTGCTGATCCTTCCATACGTATTGACGATTCTTGCGTTGGCTGGCTTTATCGGCCGCGCGAATGCACCAAAAGCAAACGGTGTGCCTTACATCAAAGGCCAACGCTAAGCTGAATAAAATTTTCTCTATCGAAGGCATGCCCGGTTCACTGGGCATGCCTTTTTCATTTTTATGGAAAAGCGCTACAGTCTCTAGAGCTTTTCTTTAGCTACGAGGTTCGGTATAGTTAACCTATGATGAGAGAGAGGGGAAATACATATGTTTGAAACAGTCAATATCGCTAAAGGCGTCAAGGTCCACGTACACGAAACGACGCAATTCAAAACCATAAATTTCTCGCTGAAGTTCAAAGATAAACTGACAAAGGAAAAAGCTTCTGCGCGGACGATTTTGGCGAATGTGCTCCAGCACAGCAACGAAGTCTATCCATCGCATACAGCATTGCGCATGGTGCTTGATGATTTATACGGCACTTCGCTATACATAGATTCTTCGAAACGGGGCAACGAGCATATCGTCACCTTGAATGTCGAAACCGTCAACGATGAGTATTTGTCGGAAGAAGGCGTACTCGAAAAAGTGATGAACTTAATGTACATCGTCTTGTTCAAACCGAACTTCGAGCACGGCTTGTTCAAGGAATCAATTTTCAAACGTGAGCAGGAAGCGATTAAACATCGCATTGAATCCATTTTCGATGACAAGACCCGTTACGCACAGCAGCGCCTGATGGAATTGGCGCTGCCTGATCACCCGGCGTCAATACAGCCGAACGGCACGATTGAAGAAGTCGCTAACGTGACGAACGAGAAGCTCGTCGAAGAATACGAGGAAATGATCAAGAACAATGAAATTGAAATTTATGCAGTTGGCGACATCAAAGCAGAGTTGATTGCCGAGCATTTCAAGGAATTCTTCCATTTTGGAGACCGCGAGCAAGCGATCAAAGCTCCTTCGACCGAATTGACAAAACCAGAGCAGGAGCGTGTTGTCGAATTCGAAGACATGAAGCAAGGCAAGCTGCATATGGCTTTTTACTCGCCAATCACATTCCGGGATGAGAAATTCCCAGTCATGCAATTGCTGAACGGCGTTTTCGGGGGCTATGCGCATTCAAAACTATTCGTCAATATCCGTGAAAAAGAAAGCATGGCGTATTACGTGTCGAGTTCGTATGCTTCCCAATTCGGCTTGATGTTCGTATTGGCGGGTATAGACGCGAAGCTTGAAGAAAAAGCGGTCAAGCTTGTACTTGAACAATTAGAAGAAGTGAAAAAAGGCAATATCACGGATGTGGAACTCGGCCAGACAAAAGCATTGCTGACCAACCAATTGCGGGAAGCGCTTGATAATGCTCGTGGGCAAATCGACATTTACGATCAATACATGGAACTGACGGAAGCTTTCGAACCTGATTACCTGATCAGCAGATGGAACTCCATTACAAAAGAAGATATCGCAGCGGCTGCTAATGAGCTGTCTCTCGAAATGACGTATTTCCTATCAGGCAAGGAGGATGATTCTGTTGAATAAAGTCGAATTCAAACAATTAGACGAAACCTTATACCATGAAAAATTAGACAATGGGCTTGAAGTCTATATTCTGCCGAAAAAAGGGTTTTCCAAAACCTTCGCAACTTTTACAACAAAATACGGTTCAATCGACAATAATTTTGTGCCATTTGGAGAAAAAGAAGCGATAAAGGTTCCTGATGGCATCGCCCATTTCCTGGAGCATAAAATGTTCGAGAAAGAGGATGGCGATGTCTTCCAGCAGTTCAGCAAGCAAGGCGCATCTGCGAATGCTTTCACTTCATTCACACGGACAGCCTATCTGTTTTCGGCAACGGACAAAATCGATGAAAACGTGGAAACACTGCTTAATTTTGTGCAGAGCCCTTATTTCACGGAAAGCACAGTTGAGAAGGAAAAAGGCATCATTGCACAGGAAATTACGATGTACGACGATCAGCCCGATTGGCGGCTGTATTTCGGCGTCATAGAAAACATGTACAAGAACCACCCGGTGAAAATCGATATCGCCGGTACGGTCGAATCGATCCAGGACATCACAGCGGAGCATCTGTACACATGCTATAACACGTTCTACCACCCATCGAACATGGTGCTGTTCATAGTAGGAGCGGTCGAACCGGAAAGCATGATCAGCTTCATTAAAGAGAATCAAGATGGCAAAACGTTTGAAGAGCCGCAGGACATCGAAAGGGTTTATCCAGAAGAGCCAGCAGAAGTTGCGATCAAGGAACGGACGCTGGAGATGAGTGTGCAAAAACCGAAAGTGTTCATCGGCGTAAAACCAGAGCTTTTGAATCTGTCCGGAGAAGACATGATGAAACATGAATTGTCAGCCCAATTGGCTTATGAATTGCTGTTTGGGCGCACTTCCGATTTTTATCACAATGCTTATGAAAACGGTTGGATCGATGAATCTTATTCGTTCGATTATTCACTTGAAAACGGCTTCGGCTATGCATTGATTGGTTCAGATACGTCTGTTCCCGAGAAATTGATTCAGGAAATCAACGACACACTGGACCGGGCAATCGAGAAATGGCCATTTGGCCAAGCGGATTTGGACCGAGTGCGCCGCAAGAAAATCGGCTTTTTCCTAAGAGCGTTGAATTCACCGGAATACATCGCCAATCAGTTCACCCGCTATGCATTCAACAACATGAACTTGTTTGACGTTGTGCCAGCACTGGAAAAAATCGAAGTTCCTGATTTGCAGGAAACTTTTGCGTCGGTCAGCCAGGAAAGCCAGCGTTCATCGTTTACAATCGTTCCGCCTAAAAAGGGCGAACAGTGAAACGGTTTGCGGTCATTATGGGCGCTTCAGGCGAGATAGGGGAGTCTATTGCAGAAGAGCTGGCGCAGGATGGCTGGTCGCTGTATCTCCACTATAATTCGACACCTGTCAGCCAATTGGCGGAGCGGCTTGAGAAAAAATTCGCGTTCCAGGAGTTTATTCCGGTGCAGGCCGATTTTGCGGATGACAATGGCGGTGAAGTGTTGGCATCGAATATTTTCGATGCATCGTGCATTATCGTAGCCAGCGGCCATGCCTTGATGAAAATGCTGCTGGATACAGATGAGCAGGAAATGGATGAGCTGTGGCGGGTGCATGTGAAAAACCCTGTCACTGCCATCAAATTGATTTCCCCCTATTTTCACCGCCACCCTAAAAATTATGTCGTGTTCGTCTCTTCGGTTTGGGGCCAGACCGGGGCAGCGATGGAGACGATGTATTCGTCAGTAAAAGGCGCACAATTGTCTTTTGTCAAAGCTTACGCGAAAGAAATGGCACCGACTGGCACTCGCGTCAATGCAGTGGCACCAGGATTTATTCAGACGAAAATGAACAAAGAATTCTTGGAAGAGGAATTGGCGGCAATCGAGGAGGACATTCCCCTCGGGCTTGGCAATCCGCAGGATGTCGCTGATGCTGTGGCCTTTTTGGTTAGCGGCAAAGCCGACTATATAACAGGGCAGACGCTGAATGTAAATGGCGGATGGCATATGTAGAAAAAGAAGGAAAGGTTTTCCTTCTTTTTTTATTACCTCTTTTCTTGAGACCGTAAATCCGCTATCATAAGAGGTAGGAACTTTTAAGGGCAAACACTGTATTGAAAGGTCGGATGATGTGTGAAAGAATGGTATTTTGAATACGAAATTCAAGTCAATCGTCCGGGTCTGTTAGGAGATATAGCTTCACTTCTAGGTATGTTGAGGGTAAATATTGTCACCATCAATGGCGTCGACCAAGGCCGCCGCGGAATGCTTCTGCGAGCGGAGCACGATGTCCAATTGGAGCGGTTCGAGCAGATTGTTTCCACTATTGAAACAATTTCGGTCAAAAAATACCGGGAACCGAAGCTCCGTGATATTCTGGCCGTACGCCACGGACGATATATCCAGCGCGATGCGGATGACCGGAAAACCTTCCGTTTTGTCCGCGATGAACTGGGGCTGCTTGTTGACTTCATGGCTGAAATTTTCAAGCAGGAAGGCCATAAGCTGGTCGGCCTACGCGGCATGCCGCGGGTCGGCAAGACGGAATCCATTGTCGCTGCCAGCGTCAGCGCCAACAAAAAATGGATTTTCCTGTCGTCGACAATGATCAAGCAGACAGTACGCAACCAATTGATGGGCGATGAACATAACGCAAACAACATCTTCATATTGGATGGCATCGTCACCCGCCGTTCAGGAGATGAGCGCCATATGCAATTGGTGAGGGAAATGATGCGGATGCCGACGATAAAAGTAGTCGAACACCCCGATATGTTTGTCCAGCAATCTGAATACAACATAGAAGATTTCGATTATATAATCGAATTGCGCCATCATCCAGACGAGAAGATTACGTATGAAGTACTAGAAAAAAACAACTTCATGGACGACCGGAACCAAGCGGATCTGTTCGGCGGTTTCAACTTTTAAGTAGGCAGGTGAGTATATTGAGTGAATTAGGCAATCGTTTAAAAGAAGCGAGAATCGCCAAAGGCTATAGTTTGGAAGATTTGCAGGATGTAACAAAAATCCAGAAACGCTATTTGGCAGGCATTGAAGAAGGCAACCACAGCATGATGCCCGGGCCTTTTTATGCCCGTGCGTTCATCAAGCAATATGCGGAAGCGGTCGGCCTCGATGCCAATGATTTGCTTGAGCAGCATAAAGGGGAAATTCCAGCCCCGGCAAAAGAGGAAGTAAGAACAACAATGGTGCCGCCGACTCCATCGCGCCGCCAGACATTCGCGAAGAACTCTTCGCGCAGCAGCGGCATGGGTGAGATGATGCCGAAAGTGATTGTGGCCTTATTTATAGTAGTTATTATTGGAGTGGCTTGGGTATTCTACCAATCCCTCGGCACCAACGACACTGCAGAAGAGGTTCCTGAAGAAACAGGGGTTCCTTATGAAGAGCCTGCGGATAAAGATGCCGCACCGGCAGAAGAAGAAAAAGCTGCAGAGGAAGAACCCGCTGAAGAAGCTCCAGCGGAACCCGCAGAACCTGAAGCGAGCATAAAAGTTGAGGGAACAGAAGGCGAAACAACAACATACGCATTCAGCGGCCCTGATAAAAGGGAAATGATCGTTAAAGCGAATGGGGCATCATGGGTAGCCGCGACTGATCAAGATCAGAAGGCGATATTTCCTGCCGTAACCATGCAGCCGGATGATTCTGAGACGGTTGATGTTACCAATTTGAAGCAAATCCGCCTTCGTCTTGGAGCTGCACCGAATATGTCGATCTCCATCAACGGCCAACCGGTGAAAATTTCTGAAAAACCAATTACACAAAATATTGTTATTCAATTCTCAGCCGCGGAATAGCCATCTTTTGATGGCTTTTTTTCTTGAAAAACGAAAGGAGAATCATTTATGAACATTCCAAACCGCATCACCATTTCCCGGATACTCCTGATTCCCGTATTCATGGTCCTTATGCTTGTCGATTTCAACTGGGGGGAAATGACCTTGTTCGGCGCTACGATGCCAGTGAGCCACTTTATCGGAGCGCTTGTCTTCATCTTCGCATCATTGACGGATTGGGTGGACGGCTATTATGCCCGGAAGTACAATCTCGTTACGACATTCGGTAAATTTTTGGATCCGTTAGCGGATAAGTTGCTGGTTTCGGCAGCTTTGATCATCTTAGTGGAGCTTGGATTTGCTGCTTCATGGATCGTCATCATCATCATCAGCCGAGAATTCGCAGTTACTGGCTTGCGCCTCGTTCTTGCGGGCGAAGGGGAAGTCGTTGCAGCCGGGGGCTTAGGGAAAATCAAAACCACTGCCCAAATCTTGGCGATTTCTTCGCTTCTGCTTTATAATACGATTTTTACATTAGTGAATATTCCGTTTGGCGACATCATGTTATACATCGCATTGATTTTTACGGTGTGGTCCGGCTGGGATTATTTCTATGCCAACCGCAAAGCACTGATGGTTTCCAAATAAATTCAGCAAGATGGAATGACAGCGAAAGGGAGTGCATTACATGAACGCAGAAATCATTGCGGTAGGCAGCGAATTATTGCTTGGGCAAATTACCAATTCCAATGCCCGTTTTATTTCAAGCAACCTTGCGGAACTCGGGATCAATGTTTATTACCACACAGTGGTCGGCGATAATCCCGACCGGCTGAAAAGCGTCATTGAAATTGCCGAACAACGAGCCGATCTGATTATTTTCACAGGCGGGCTTGGACCGACAAAAGATGATTTGACGAAAAGCACAATTGCGGAACATCTGAATACAAGTTTGGAAATGGATCAAGTCGCGCTGGATTCGATCGTTGCTTATTTCGAACGAGCTGGACGCACGATGACTTATAACAATAATAAACAGGCATTGGTGCTGAAAGACAGCGAAGTGCTGGAAAATCACCACGGCATGGCACCAGGTATGCTTTACAAATCAGGCGAACATGTCTATATTTTGCTTCCTGGCCCGCCGAAAGAAATGGAGCCGATGTTCCAATTCGAAGCGAAGCCGAAACTGGCCCGCATGCTGAACAAAGAAGATGTCATTTTATCGCATGTCCTGCGCTTTTATGGCATCGGAGAAGCGGAACTCGAAGACCGGATCCAGGATTTGCTCGAAAAGCAAACCAATCCGACCATCGCACCGCTTGCATCGGATTCTGAAGTGACTTTGCGCATTACAGCGAAGACCGGAACAGAAGAACAGGCATGGGAATTGATCAACGGGGCTAAGAAAGAAATTCTGGAGATTGTCGGAGATTACCTTTATGGCTACGACGATGACTCGCTAGCTTCGAAGACGGTTGAGCTGTTGAGAGAACAGCATAAGACCATCTCGGCTGCAGAAAGCTTAACGGCCGGCCTGTTCCAAGCAGAGCTCGCGGCCATTCCAGGCGTCAGCAAAGCATTGAAAGGCGGAGTCATCGCTTATAATGAAGAAATGAAAATCAAGCAGCTCGGAATATCCGCTGATTTGCTTGCGCAATACGGCGTAGTCAGCGAAGAAACAGCAATCGCCATGGCGGAGGCCGTACGCTCGAAATTCGGAACAGACATCAGTGTCTCGTTAACGGGTGCTGCAGGTCCGGATGCACATGGTGAGCAGCCGGCAGGGACAGTTTGGATCGGCATATCTGATGAAAACGGAGCAAAAGCTTATCGCCTCCAGCTTTCTGGCATGCGCAATTCAAACAGGCTCAGAGCCGTCAAATTGGCTTTGTACTATGTTATACGAACACTGGCCGCAGGAGACGCACGCAAAATTTAATTTTGCGTGCGTTTTTCCTTTCAAACGCATTTTTTGGCTTCTATAGCCAAATCAAAAATCATATTTAAAACACGAACACGAATAAACGTTCGCATTTCTCTTGTGTATTTCTCAATAACCTAGTATACTAGAAACAGGTAGAAAAATTGGTTTTATTAAGAGGAGGACTTTTTTTGAGCGATCGTAAAGCAGCATTGGATATGGCGTTAAAAGGAATAGAAAAGCAATTTGGTAAAGGTTCGGTCATGAAATTAGGCGAGAAAAGCGACCGCAATGTATCATCGGTTTCAAGTGGATCATTGGCGATTGATACTGCGCTGGGAATAGGCGGATACCCGCGTGGGCGGGTCATCGAAATTTACGGCCCTGAAAGTTCAGGTAAAACGACGGTTTCGCTTCATGCAATCGCGGAAGCGCAAGCGGCAGGCGGCACAGCAGCATTTATCGATGCCGAGCATGCGCTTGATCCGGTTTACGCAAAAAATCTTGGTGTTAATATCGATGAGCTATTGCTGTCACAGCCTGATACAGGTGAGCAAGCGCTTGAAATTACGGAAGCATTAGTGCGAAGCGGTGCAGTTGACATCGTAGTCATTGACTCCGTAGCGGCACTTGTGCCAAAAGCTGAGATCGAAGGCGAAATGGGCGACTCGCATATGGGCTTGCAGGCTCGCTTAATGTCCCAGGCTTTGCGTAAATTATCCGGTATTATCAACAAATCGAATACGATTGTCATTTTCATCAACCAGATCCGTGAGAAAATCGGTGTGATGTTCGGTAACCCGGAAACAACTCCAGGCGGCCGTGCTTTGAAATTCTATTCTTCAGTACGCATGGAAATCAGACGCGCAGAAGCATTGAAATCAGGCAATGACATCATCGGTAACAGAACGAAGATCAAAGTCGTCAAAAACAAAGTTGCTCCACCGTTCCGTACTGCAGAAGTGGATATCATGTACGGCAAAGGGATTTCACGCGAAGGTGAAATCGTCGATATCGGTTCTGATCTGGAAATCATCCAGAAGAGTGGTTCTTGGTATTCGTACAAAGAAGAACGCATCGGGCAAGGCCGTGAAAACGCCAAGCAGTTCTTGATGGCGAATCCAGAAATCCGCAACGAAATCTCGAACAAAGTCCGTGAATCATTAGGCATGGCTGCAGCTACGTATACGATTGCTGCGAATGCTGATGAGCCGGAAGAGTTCAATCTTTTGATTGACGAAGAATAAGAAAAGAAGCGCAGCGAAGGCTATGCTTCTTGAAGATAGCCGCCGAGCATTCGCTTGGCGGCTTTTCTGTGGCTTTTTAAATTGCTTTCCTCTAAAGTGGCGGCAAAAAGCGCCGTCCCTGTCAAGGCCTCCAGCGCTTGTCGGAACTAGATGGGCGCCTGCGCTTTTCGTGGTGTCCAGTCTCCGGCGCCCAGTTCCTCGAGACGCTTCGGCCTTGCCAATGACGGCAAAAAGCGCCGTCCCCGGCAAGGCCTCCAGCGCTTGTCGGAACCAAACGGGCGCCTGCGCTTTTCTGAGAGTTTCCATGGGTTGACACTTCTTAGTACCAACTATACAATTAAGTTGTATCTACGCATCTAACTAGTGCGGTGACGCATTTTTACAACGATTGATGCAAGTAAATGTTTTAATTTAATTCATTTTTTGAAACTGTAGAAAAAGAATAGCAAGAGGAGGTGTTCGAATGGGAATTTCTGAGATCATCTTCGCTTTGCTTGGTATCATCGTCGGTGTAGTTGTTGGCTATTTTGTTCTTAAAAAACAAAACGATTCCGATATAGCAGGCGCTAAAAACTCTGCGGAGCAAATTGTTGAAGATGCGAAGAGAGAAGCAGAAGCGCTGAAAAAAGAAGCTTTATTGGAAGCGAAAGACGAGAATCATAAATTGCGTACTGAAACAGAATCTGAAATCCGGGAACGCCGATTGGAACTTCAAAGACAAGAAAATCGGTTGTTGCAGAGAGAAGAAAATTTGGATCGCAAGGATGATGCATTAAACAAAAGAGAAGCGAGCCTTGAACGCAAGGATGAAACTCTCGCAGAAAAACAACAGCATATTGTACAGATGGAGAGCAAAGCAGAGGATTTAGTCCAGAAGCAGCAGTCCGAGATGGAACGCATTTCTTCATTGACACGCGAAGAAGCGAAATCGATTATCCTGCAGCAAGTTGAAAATGAACTTTCAACAGATATTGCGGTCATGGTGAAAGAAACCGAAGCGCGTGCCAAAGAAGAATCGGACAAGAAAGCGAAGAATATCCTCTCGTTGGCAATGCAGCGCTTTGCTGCTGACCATGTCGCAGAAACGACTGTTTCTGTGGTGAACTTGCCGAATGATGAGATGAAAGGCCGGATCATCGGGCGCGAAGGACGAAACATCCGAACGCTTGAAACGCTGACAGGAATCGATTTGATCATCGATGATACACCAGAAGCGGTTATCCTTTCCGGCTTCGATCCGATCAGACGTGAAACAGCCCGGTTGGCTCTTGAAAAATTGGTATCCGACGGCCGTATCCACCCTGCGCGCATCGAAGAAATGGTTGAGAAATCACGTCGCGAAGTGGACGAGCAGATCCGCGAAATCGGTGAACAAACGACATTTGATGTCGGCGTCCATAATTTGCACCCTGATTTGATCAAGATTCTTGGCCGCTTGCGCTACCGCACAAGTTATGGCCAAAACGTCCTGAAGCATTCGGTTGAAGTTGCTTTCCTTTCCGGCTTGATGGCCGCAGAACTTGGTGAAGACGTCACGCTCGCAAGACGTGCCGGCCTTCTTCATGACATCGGTAAAGCCATTGACCACGAAGTTGAAGGAAGCCACGTCGAAATCGGTGTGGAACTTGGTACGAAGTACAAAGAGCATCCAGTTGTCATCAACTCAATTGCTTCCCACCACGGGGACACGGAAGCGACGTCGATCATCTCGGTTATCGTCGCTGCAGCAGATGCTTTGTCTGCCGCACGTCCGGGTGCACGCAGTGAGACATTGGAGAATTATATCCGCAGACTTGAAAAACTTGAAGAGATTTCCGAATCGTACGAAGGCGTCGAGAAATCATTCGCCATTCAAGCGGGACGCGAAATCCGCATAATGGTCCGCCCGGAACAAATCGACGACATGACAGCCCATAGGCTTGCCCGCGATATCCGTAAACGGATTGAAGAAGAGCTTGACTACCCAGGGCACATTAAAGTGACCGTCATCCGGGAGACACGAGCAGTTGAATACGCAAAATAATAGGATTGGGGCTTCGATGAATGTCTATTCAAAGAAGCCTTTTTCTTATGGGAAAAGGTGATAGTTGTGAAAATTTTATTTATCGGTGATATCGTCGGTTCGATCGGACGGGACGCGTTGGAATCTTATTTGCCTCGTTTGAAACGGAAGTACGCACCGGATGTCGTCATTGCCAACGGTGAAAACGCTGCGGCAGGACGCGGCATTACGAAGTCGATTTACCAAGACCTGATGTTCATGGGCGTCGATATGGTGACGATGGGAAACCATACATGGGACCAGAAAGAGATTTTTGATTTTATTGATGAAGTCGATTACTTGATCCGCCCGGCGAACTTCTCGCCGGAAGCACCGGGCAGAGGCATGGCGACGGTCACGAAAAATGGCCAGACGCTGTCGGTCATTAACCTCCATGGCCGTGTCTTTTTGCCGCCGCATGACGATCCGTTCCAAAAAGCGGATGAGCTGATCGCTGAAGCGAAAGAGATTTCGCCGCTGGTTTTCGTCGATTTCCACGCCGAAGCGACGAGCGAAAAAATCGCCATGGGCTGGCATCTGGATGGCCGTGCGTCCGTTGTTGTCGGAACGCATACCCATGTCCAAACCGCGGATGCGCGGATTTTGCCGAACGGTACCGCTTATATCTCCGATGTCGGCATGACGGGCCCTTATGATGAAGTGCTCGGTATGACGAAGGAATCCGTGCTGTACCGTTTCCGGACGAACATGCCGACACGCTTTGAAGTGCCGAAGCGCGGACGTTCAGTCGTCAGCGGATTTTTCACGGAAGTGGATGACCAAAGCGGCAAAGCGATTTCATATGAACGCATCTACATCAACGACGATTACCCATTCCAGAACTAAGATTTCGTGTCCATTCTCCGACAATTCGCCATTGTACCTTGTAGAGCACTGATGCTTTTCAGTATAATGAATGAAAGAGCGGAGCAGGCAAGAAAGGGTGCTGGAGCGGAGTTTTTCGCAAGTCGGAACTCTTGTCGAAGGGACGCTTTTACCTGTACAATCAATCTAATAAATAAAGGCTGTTGAACGGTGGTTTAATGGACAGCGTTGTCAGCCAAGAAATGGGTGTCTACGAGAATGGCTTATACAAAAGATGAAATTATCGCAAAAGCACGCGAAGTAGCAGATATGATTGCTGATACAGAAGAAGTTGAATTCTTCAAACGTGCAGAAGCGCAAATAAACGAAAACCAGAAAGTCCGCGAGAAAATCGCGAGCATGAAGAGCTTGCAAAAACAAGCAGTCAATTTCCAGCATTACGGAAAAGAACGTGCGCTTGGATTGATCGAAGGCAAGATCCAGAAAATCGAAGAAGAAATCGATGAAGTGCCGATTGTCCAGGAGTTCAAGCAATCGCAAAGCGACGTCAATGCATTGCTGCAAATGGTTTCGACGGCAATCGCCAACCGCGTGACGAACAACATCATCACTGCGACAGGCGGAGATTTGCTGCGCGGCGAAACCGGATCGAAAGTACGCAACGATTCACCGGGCAGCTGCTCGTAACAATTACACTCAATATCGAGCTGCGCTTTATGAGCCGAACGATTTTGCAATAAGGGAAACTGAAAGAGCTGCGGCTCTTTCAGTTTTTTCTTTTCTGCTGTTGTTTTTGCTATAATGGTGAGACTACGAAAAGTTCTGAAAGAGGTATTAAAAATGGCTCCTACACCAATGATGCAACAATATTTGCAAGTGAAATCCGATTACCAGGACGCGTTCCTGTTTTTTCGCTTAGGCGACTTTTACGAAATGTTTTATGACGATGCATTAAGAGCGTCGCAAATTCTGGAGATTACATTGACGAGCCGCGGCGGCACGGGCGAAGACCGCATTCCGATGTGCGGCGTGCCCCATCACGCGGCGCAGAACTATATTGATCAGCTTATTTCCAAAGGCCATAAAGTGGCGATGTGCGAACAAGTGGAAGATCCGAAAACGACGAAAGGCATGGTCAAGCGCGAAGTTGTGCGCCTGATCACGCCGGGGACCTATACAGAAGGCAAAAGCGTCGATTCAAAATCGAATCTATTTCTCGCAGCAGCTGAACAGACCGGAGAAGGCTTCGCTTTGTCTTACGTCGACGTCAGCACAGGCGAAGCGGCGGCTGTCTACATAGCAGGAACGGAAAAAGCGCTGCTGCAGGAATTGCAGTCGCTGAACATCCGTGAGCTGGTCGTCTCCGAACAATTGTTTTTATTGCTGAACGAAGAGACCCAGCAGCTCATTTTGTCGATTGAACCGATGGACCATATTTACGAAGCGGATGAACGCCTGACCGCCCAGTGTCCGGATGATTTAAAGCAAAGCATTTTGCGTTTGCTGACGTATATTTCGCGCACCCAGAAACAATCGCTGGACCATATCCAGCCTTTTGTCTTCAATGAAAACAGCCAGCTCTTATCAATCGATTTCCATTCCAAGCGTAATTTGGAATTGCTGCAATCGATCCGCGGCGGGGAAACGAAAGGCACCTTGCTGTGGCTTTTGGATGAAACGGTGACAGCGATGGGCAGCCGCAAGCTGAAACAATGGCTGCATCAGCCGTTGGCCAACCGCAGTGCGATTGAAAAACGCCAGACAATGGTCGAAGCATTAATCGGCAATTATTTTGCGCGTGTGGAATTGCAGGGGCTTTTGAAAGAAGTGTACGATTTGGAACGGTTGAGCGGGCGGATTGCTTTTGGCAGTGCCAGCGGCCGTGATTTAGCCCAGCTGCGGAGCTCGCTTGAGAAAGTCCCGTCCATTATCGCAGAGCTTGCCAATTCAGGCTACGGCGCACTTGAAGAGTTCAGCGGAAAACTGGACCGCTGCGAAGAAGTAGGCGAATTGCTTGAAGCTATCAGCGCCAATCCACCTTTGTCCGTGAAAGAAGGGGGCGTTATTCGGGACGGTTTCCACGAAAAACTGGATGAATACCGCTACGCCTCACGAAATGGCAAAGACTGGATCGCGCAGCTCGAACAAGAAGAGCGACGATTAACGGGTATTAAATCATTGAAAATCGGCTATAATCGCATTTTTGGCTATTACATTGAAATATCGAAAGCGAATATGCATTTGGCGGACTTGGAGCGCTATGACCGCAAACAGACGCTGGCGAATGCCGAACGCTATATTACCCCCGAATTAAAAGAAAAAGAGACCTTGATATTGACGGCTGAAGAAGAAAGCTTGAACCTGGAGTATGAATTATTCGTCAAGATCCGGGAAGAAGTCAAAGTGTTTATTACCCGCATCCAGGATTTAGCTTCGACACTCAGCGAACTGGACGTCTTTATGAGCTTCGCCAACGTCGCGGAAAATTACCGCTTTGTGAAGCCTGAATTCAATGACACGCGGGAAATTTCGATTATCGAAGGCCGACATCCGGTCGTTGAAAAAATGCTCAACAAGCAGCATTATGTGCCGAATGATTGTGTGTTGACCAATAGCCAGAATATGCTGTTGATCACAGGGCCGAATATGTCCGGTAAAAGTACCTATATGCGCCAAGTTGCCTTGACGATCGTGTTGGCGCAGATCGGCAGCTATGTACCCGCCGAATCGGCGAACTTGCCGATTGTCGACCAGATTTTCACACGCATCGGAGCGGCAGACGATTTGGTTTCCGGCCAAAGTACATTCATGGTCGAGATGCTTGAATCGCAGTACGCAATCACCCATGCGACAAGCCGCAGCCTGTTATTATTCGATGAAATCGGCCGCGGGACCTCCACATATGACGGTATGGCGCTCGCACAGTCAATGATCGAATATATCCACGAGCATATCGGCGCCAATACCCTGTTTTCAACGCATTACCACGAATTGACGGCATTGGACCAGTCGCTCGACAAACTAAGCAATGTCCATGTCGCTGCAATGGAGCAGTCAGGCAAAGTGGTGTTTTTGCATAAAGTGAAAAAAGGGCCGGCAGACAAAAGCTACGGCATCCATGTAGCGGAATTGGCGGAGTTGCCGCAGCCGATCCTGGCCCGTGCCCGCGAACTGCTGGCGAGTTTCGAAGCGGAAAACAAAAAGCACGTCAGCCAAGTGGAGCAATTATCGTTCTTCGATGACCGTGACACTGCGGGGGAAGAAGTGCTGCAGGCGATTTCGGACATTAATATTTCCGCAATGACGCCTTTGCAATCGCTGCAATTGCTCAATGACCTGCAGGCAAAGCTAAGCGAAAAGGAGTGACTTTATGGGAATAATCCAATTAATGGATGAACCATTATCCAATAAAATAGCTGCTGGGGAAGTGGTCGAACGGCCGGCTTCTGTCGTCAAGGAATTGGTGGAGAATGCCATTGATGCAGGCGGTACAGCGATTGAAGTGTTATTGATCGAAGCTGGATTGACTTCCATTCAGATCATCGACAACGGGGCAGGCATGGACGCGGAAGATGCTCTATTGTCTTTCTCGCGGCACGCTACGAGCAAAATCACGAACGAGCATGACCTGTTCCGCATCCGGACGCTCGGTTTCCGTGGCGAGGCGCTTGCCAGTATCGCGTCGGTGTCAAAAGTCACTCTTCATACATCCGACGGCATCTCCGGCACATTCGTCCAATTGGAAGGCGGACGCTTGGTCGAGCACCGTCCAGGCTCTTTGAGAAAAGGCACCGACATCCGGATCGATCAATTGTTCTTCAATACTCCGGCCCGCTTGAAATACCTGAAAACGCTGCAAACCGAACTGGGCCATTCCATCGATTTGATGAACCGCTTTGCGCTCAGCTACCCGGGCGTCGCCTTCAAATTGGTGCACGAGGGCAAAACAGTGCTCCAGACTTCCGGCAGCGGGGAAATCAAGCGTGTCATTTCCGATATATATGGCGTTTCAATTGCTAAAAAAATGATTCCTTTTGAAGGGGAAACCCAGGATTACAAGGTTTCCGGGTATGCGTCATTACCGGAAATCACTCGGGCCAATAAAAACTATATTTCGTTGTTCGTCAACGGAAGGTGGGTCAAGCATTACGCCATTGCCAATACTGTGCATAAGGCATACCATACGTTCTTGCCATTGGAACGTCAGCCGATCGTCATATTGAATATCCAGGGAGATCCTTATTTGACGGATGTCAATGTCCATCCGGCCAAACAGCAAATTCGGCTGAGCAAGGAAAAAGAATTGATGGATTTGGTGCATGCAACAATACGCCAAGCCATCAGCTCAGCAGTCAGAGCGCCGGTTATCGAGCAGCCGAAAGCGGTGAAACAGGCGCCGACAAAGCAGCTGGATTTATGGAAAACATCATATACAGTAAAAGAACCGATCGAGCAGCCAGCCCATGATTTTCCGTGCACAATGGAAAAGCCGAAAGAACAGCCGGCAATGCAGCAAGGCGAGCCTGCAAGGAACGAATCGGCGCAACAAGCGTCAACAGCTTATAGACCAGAACCATATCCAGAACCGATAGCCGAACCCGCCGATTTCGAAGAACCGGAAACGGGCCCACAGTTTCCTGAGCTGGAAGTCGTCGGCCAAATTCACGGCACCTATATCGTGGCGCAAAGTTCCGATGGGTTTTACCTCGTCGATCAGCACGCTGCGCAGGAACGCATCAAATACGAATTTTTCCGCGAAAAAGTAGGTGACATCGATTCTTCCGAGCGCCAGGCTTTATTGCTGCCATTAACGTTCCACTACAGCCGCGATGAGGCGCTGCGCCTGAAAGATGCTTTGGCAGTGATGGCGGAAAGCGGCGTCTTCATGGAAGAATTCGGCGACACGTCATTTATCGTCCGCGAGCATCCGACATGGTTTCCGAAAGGCTTTGAGCAAGAAATCATCGAAGAAATCATTGAGCAAGTGCTCGATGACCGTAAAGTGGATGTTAAGAAAATACGCGAAGAAGCGGCAATCATGATGAGCTGCAAAAGATCGATCAAAGCAAACCATTATTTGCAGAAGCATGAGATGGAACGCTTACTGGCAGACTTGAAAAACGCCGAACAGCCGTTTACCTGCCCGCATGGCAGACCGGTAATTGTTCATTTTAAAACATATGATGTTGAAAAAATGTTTAAACGGGTAATGTGAACAAAGGCATAGCTGCGGCCAGTGTCATTGAATGAGGGGGAATAGAGATGTTTTCAGCGAAACAGAGGCCGGAACAAATCGGCAAGCTTTCCAAATACCAGTTTGATGTGTTGGTGATCGGGGGCGGCATTACCGGAGCGGGCATTGCACTGGATGCGGTGTCCCGCGGCATGTCGGTCGCATTGGTTGAAATGCAGGATTTTGCAGCGGGCACTTCCAGCCGTTCCACAAAATTGGTTCATGGCGGACTGCGGTATTTAAAGCAGTTCGAGGTGAAGCTTGTTGCGGAAGTCGGCAAAGAACGGGAAATCGTTTATGAAAATGCAGTCCATGTGACAGAACCGCAGCGCATGCTGCTGCCGTTCCACAAGGGTGGAACGTTTGGGCCCATTTCGACATCACTTGGCCTTCGGGTCTATGATTTTCTGGCGGGCGTCAAAAAAAGCGAACGCCGCAAGATGCTGAAGCCGGAAGAAGCGCTGGAAAAAGAGCCTTTGCTGAAAAAGGAAGGCTTGCTCGGAGGCGGCTATTACGTCGAATACCGGACGGATGACGCGCGCCTGACGCTGGAAACGCTGAAGAAAGCGGCGGAGGGCGGAGCGGTCTGCCTGAACTACGCAAAAGCCGAAAGCTTCCTTTATAAAAACGGCAAAGTGGCTGGCGCACGCATTCAAGATGTTGTGAACGGGCAAAGGTTCGAAGTGGATGCACAGGTAACAATCAATGCATCGGGTCCTTGGGTGGATGAAGTCAGAAGCCTCGATGCAAAGGCGACAGGCAAACAGCTGCGCTTGACGAAAGGCACGCATATCGTCGTCGATCAGAAAAAATTCCCGCTCCGCCATGCCGTCTATTTTGACACGCCGGATAAACGCATGGTTTTCGCGATTCCTCGGGATACGAAAGTCTATGTCGGCACAACCGATACCTTTTTTGAGCAAAATCCGATCGATCCGAGTGCTACGAAAGAAGATGTCGCCTACTTGATCGAAGCGGTGAGCGGTATGTTTCCGGAAATCCGCTTGGCACCAAGCGACATCGAATCGACATGGGCAGGCGTTAGGCCGCTTATCCTAGAAGAAGGCTTGGACCCGTCCGAAATTTCCCGGAAAGATGAAATCTGGGAATCGGACAACGGTCTGATCTCTATTGCTGGCGGCAAATTGACAGGCTACCGGAAAATGGCGGAAACGATTGTAGACAAAACAGCGAAAAAGCTGGAAAAGAAAACCGGCAAAAAATACGGCAGTTCCATTACAAAGCATTTGCCGTTATCGGGCGGCGATTTTGGCGGCTCGGAAAACTTTGGCGGATTCGTCAGCCAAACGGCATTGTCTGCAGGCCAATTCGGCTTGTCAGCAGAAGAAGGCCGCATGCTGGCGCAATTTTTCGGAACGAACGCCGGCAAAGTGTTCGGCTATTATCAGCTAATGCCTGACAACAATCCCCAGGGGCTGCCAAAGTCGTTGGCAGCCATCCTGAAATACATGATTGAAGATGAAATGGCTTTCACCCCTGCAGACTTTTTTGTCAGACGAACGGGTGACCTTTATTTCCATATCGCGGATGTCGTACGCTATAAGGAAAGTGTGCTGGCGTTCATGGCCAGCGAATTGAATTACAGCGAAGAACAGAAAACGCAATACCGCAATGAATTGAACGAAGAAATCCAGCGGGCGACCCGATATGTGAGAGGGGCATTGCAATGAAAATCAACAAAAGTTATGTAGAAATGTCAGATGGCCATGAAGTTTATTGTGAAATGGTATGCCCGCCTTCACCCATCGGCCATGTCCATGTGATTCACGGCATGGCCGAGCATGTCGGCCGCTACGAGGAATTCATATTGTTTCTGGCAGCGAAAGGATTTGCGGTATCAGCACACGATCAGCGCGGTCATGGCAAAACAGCTCAACGCAGCGGGACCATCGGATTTTTCGCTGAAGCTGACGGTTTCCAGCGGGTAGTCGATGATGCCAAGGAAATGATCGATCATGCAAAAGATGAATTTGGAGATCTTCCGCTCATCGTGTTCGGCCACAGCATGGGGTCGTTTGTAGTTCGCCGTTTCATCCAATTGCACAGCGCGGGCATCAGCAGCGTTGTGTTGTCAGGAAGCGGTGGAAACCCCGGCTTTTCGGGCAAAGCGGGGCTGGCATTCGCTTTAGCTGCGGCGAAAGCGCAAGGACAGACAGCAGTGAGCGAAGCGCTTGGGAAAATGACGTTTGGCAGTTTCAATAAACCGTTTAAGAACGAAGGATCCGCATATGCTTGGCTCAGCCGGGACAATTCCGAGGTAGCCAAATACGAAGCGGATCCGATGTGCGGTGCGCCATCCACAAACCAATTCTACGTAGATTTATTCACCGGCTTGGATTTGATCCATCGCAAAGCGGAAGTGGGTAAAATCCGCAAAGATTTGCCTTTATTGCTGATCAGCGGTTCCGCTGACCCGGTCGGAGGCAATGGCAAAGGCATTTTCCAGGCGGCTGAACAATACCAGAATGCCGGCATGACGAATGTCCGCGTGCATTTGGCAGAAGGCGGCCGGCACGAATTGCTGAATGAAATTGATAAAGAAGTCCATTACGAAATTATTGCAGATTGGATGTTGGAAAATGATTGATGTAATTGCCATAGTGGGCCCTACGGCTTCCGGCAAAACTGCGCTGAGCCTGGAGCTTGCTAAACGCTTCAATGGTGAAATCATCAATGGCGATTCGATGCAAGTATACCGCGGCATGTCGATCGGCACAGCGAAAATCAGTATTGAAGAAATGCAAGGTGTGCCCCACCACTTGCTCGACATCAAGGAACCGGAAGAATCTTTTTCGGTGGCAGAATACCAAGGTCTAGTGCGCAGCAAAATTGAAGAAATCCAATCGCGGGGCAAACTGCCCATCCTTGTAGGGGGATCAGGCCTGTATGTTCAGGCGGTTTTATTCGATTACCGCTTTACGGACGGCCAAGTTGATGAAAAAGTAAGGGCTGCTTTATATGAAGAGCTCGAACAGTTTGGTCCGCAGCATATGCACGATAAATTGATGGCAATGGACCCGGCAACGGATATTCATCGGAACAACACAAGGCGCGTCATCCGCGCACTTGAAATTTTGGAAAGCGGCGATCAGCAAGCAGACCGCAGCCTGGCGTTGTCCCCGATATACAACGAGGTTATCATTGGACTCGATATCGACCGCGATGTCCTGTATCAGCGCATCAATGAGCGCGTCGATGTGATGCTGGAGCAAGGTCTTCTGGATGAGGTTGCAGCGCTGCGCGACCGCGGCGTCCGCGATACCCAGTCGATCCAAGCAATCGGCTACAGGGAATTATATGGATTTCTTGAAGGAACTGTGGATTTTGGGGAAGCGGTCAGCCAGTTAAAACAAAATTCACGGAAATACGCGAAGAGGCAATTCACTTATTTCAAAAACAAGCTGCCGATTTTCTGGATTGATGCAATAGCCGATCTGGAAAAAAACATTCAGGAAATTGAAGCATTCATGCAGGAAAAAGACCGTGCCCGTCGAATAGAAATAATTGCGGTAAAAAATAAAGACTAGGGGTTATGAGGGGGATATTCATGAAGCCAGTAAACATTCAAGATGTTTATTTGAACCAGCTGCGCAAAAACAATATTTACGTAACTGTCTTTTTATTGAATGGTTTTCAATTGAAAGGTACGATTAAATCCTATGATAATTTCACAGTGCTGGTTGAGTCCGAAGGCAAGCAGCAGCTGATTTACAAGCATGCCATTTCGACTTTTTCACCGTCGAAACCGGTTGCGATCGAACATCAGGATTGATCTTTCAGCAAATATGCAAAGGGCTTATAAGCCAATTAACAAGATTAACGGGAGGCAATAACAATGAAATCAATTTCTACTGATGAATTGCAGGGAAAATTGGAAGCTGGCGAAAAGGTTCAGCTGATTGACGTGCGCGAAGATGACGAAGTGGCGGCTGGCATGGTGCCGGGCGCTAAGCACATTGCACTTGGCACATTGCCGGACCGCTTGTCGGAAGTTGACAGCTCCCAAGCAGTGCATGTCATTTGCCGCTCAGGAAAACGCAGCGCGAAAGCGTGCGAAATTCTTGAATCTGGCGGTATCGAAGCCGTCAACGTTGATGGCGGGATGCTTGATTGGAAAGGCGAAACACACGCCTGATTGTAAAACGCAAAAGACCGCCTGGCTTTTAGAAGCCGGGCGGTCTTTTTATTGTGAATGGGTTGTCAGGATTTTACGTGTCGGCAGGCGCCATCTGTATGTGAAAGAGAGAATGCGCAATGCGGTGATGCAGATAAACAGGATATACAGCATCGAGTCAGTGCGCACCATATCAAAGCTGATGAGTATGCCCGCCATCGCAGCCCACACCGCATAAATTTCCGCTTTTAGGACAAGCGGCTTGCGGCCGGCTAGGACGTCCCGGACCATGCCGCCGCCGGAACCCGTCAAAACGGCTGCGACGACAACCGCGTATACCGGCATTTCCAAATTCACTGCGTAAAGTGCACCTTGTATAGCAAATGCGGATAACCCGATGGCATCAAAGAAATTGCCCCAGCGGTTCCAATGGCTTAATAGCTTATTCGGAAAAAGGAAAACGAGGGTGACGGACAATAAGGCAAGCTGAAACATCATTTCCTGCTCCCATAATGCTGATACTGGCACGCCGATCAATAAATTCCGGATGGCTCCGCCGCCGAATGCCGTCACAATCCCCAGCAGATAGACCCCGAAAATATCGTATTCCTCTTCCATTGCAATAATAGCCCCGGACACCGCAAAAGCGATCGTCCCGATGGCACTTAATACTTCCCAAGCCATATGATGCATCCTCCCGAAATGTTCAACTCTATGAATTGTAGCAGAATTTGACGCAATTTCAAGTTTAATTGCATAATAGGGAGTGAGCAAAAAAGAATGGAGAATTAGATGCAAACTACCATACGTGCAATAGAAGATACAATTCAAAACGAGCTGCAAAAAGCGGATGACATCGCCTTTTTGAACCAGAAAAAAGTGTTGGAGGCTTTCCATTCGCAAAAAGTCAGCGACCACCATTTCAATCCTTCCACGGGGTATGGCTATGACGATGAAGGGCGCGATACACTTGAACGCGTTTATGCGGCTGTTTTCAAAGCGGAAGCGGCATTGGTGCGGCCTCAGATCATCTCAGGGACGCATGCCATCACGATTTCGTTATTCGGCGTTTTACGGCCGGGCGACGAACTGCTTTACCTGACTGGAAAACCCTACGACACCTTGGACGCCATTGTGTCAGGCGGAGAACAGGATACCGGTTCACTGCGGGATTTCGGCATCAGCTACCAGCATGTGCCGTTGGCTGAAGACAATAGCATTGACTGGGAAACTGCAAAAAAAGCCATTCACGAACGGACGAAAGTGATCGCCATCCAGCGTTCAAGAGGCTATGATACCCGTCCATCGTTTACCATAGCTGAGATAGCCGAGATGATTGCTGAAATCCGCGCCATAAAACCCGACGCCATTGTTTTCGTCGATAATTGCTACGGTGAATTCGTCGAAGAACAAGAACCGATTGAAGCGGGTGCTGATTTGATTGCCGGATCGCTTATCAAAAATCCAGGCGGCGGACTGGCTAAAATTGGCGGCTATATTGCCGGCAGAAAAGATTTAGTGGAAAAATGCGGTTATCGTATGACTTCGCCGGGTATAGGAGGAGAAGCAGGGGCATCGCTGAATGCATTGCCGGATATGTACCAAGGGTTTTTTATGGCTCCCCATATCGTGTCGCAGGCATTGAAAGGCGCGATTTTTACATCCGCGCTTCTGGAATCCGTCGGAATGGCAACATCTCCACATTATTCAGCGAAACGGACAGATTTGATCCAGTCCGTTTCATTCAACACCGCTGAGCAAATGGTGGCATTCTGCCAAACGATCCAAGCGAGTTCACCGGTCAATGCGCAATTTAAACCAGAACCTGCCTATATGCCAGGCTATGAAGACGATGTCATCATGGCAGCCGGTACGTTCGTACAAGGGTCAAGCATTGAATTGACCGCTGACGGCCCGATCAGGCCGCCTTACACCGCTTTTGTACAAGGCGGGCTCACTTACGAGCATGTGAAAATAGCTGTCTTAAACTCAATTGAAACCTTAAAAAAATCAAATCTGATTTAACATAAATTTCCGCACATAACCGTGCGGAAATTTTTTATGTTAGAAAACCTAACATTCGTTTGACAAGTTATCTGACATCCTTTACACTAAAGGAGCAGTAATTAGTGAAATGGGTGAAAAACATGACACACCGCGTTCGCAGGACGATGCCGCTTCTTCCTATCAGTATAGTAATGCAGCTGACGGAATTGACAGCGCGCCAAATCCGTTACTACGAAGAGCACGAGTTGATCAGCCCAGCGCGATCGGAAGGGAACAAGCGGATGTTTTCATTAAACGACGTGGACACTCTTCTGGAAATCAAGGATTTTCTGGACCAAGGCATTAATATCGCGGGCATCAAAAAGATTTATGCCCTGCGTTCACAGCCAACAATTGAAAAGACAGCGCCACAGACAATCACGGACGCCGAGCTGCGGAGAATTTTGAGGGACGAAATGCTGAACTCAAAATCATTCGACAGAGGCGGCATCAGGCAAGGGGATTTATCCCGTTTCTTTAAATGAACCGGGTTACATAAACAATCATAGGAGAGTGAAGCGAACATGAGCAAGTATACTAAAGATGACATTAAACGTTTGGTGCAAGAACAAGAAGTGAACTTTATCCGTCTGCAATTCACAGACATCTTGGGTATCATTAAGAACGTTGAAATCCCTACATCCCAATTGGATAAGGCTTTAGACAACAAAATGATGTTCGACGGTTCTTCTATTGATGGATTTGTACGAATCGAAGAATCAGATATGTACCTATTCCCTGATCTTGACACATGGGTCGTTTTCCCTTGGATCACAGGCAAAGGTAAAGTGGCACGTTTAATCTGCGATATCTACCGTGCAGACGGAACACCGTTTGATGGAGATCCACGCAATAACTTGAAGCGCGTACTGAAAGAAATGGAAGAGCTTGGCTTTACACATTTCAATCTTGGGCCTGAGCCGGAATTCTTCTTGTTCAAATTGGACGAGCGCGGCGAACCTTCTTTGGAATTGAACGATAATGGCGGTTATTTTGACTTGGCGCCGATGGACCTTGGCGAAAACTGCCGCCGCGACATCGTGCTAGAGTTAGAGGAAATGGGCTTTGAAATCGAAGCATCCCACCACGAAGTAGCTCCAGGACAGCACGAAATCGACTTTAAATACGCGGATGCTGTCAAAGCATGCGACGATATCCAAACATTTAAATTAGTGGTTAAAACCATTGCACGCAAACACGGCCTGCACGCAACATTCATGCCGAAGCCATTGTTCGGCGTCAACGGATCAGGGATGCACATGAACGTTTCCCTATTCAACGGCAAAGAAAATGCTTTCTTGGATGAAGATGGCGAATTGAAGTTGAGCGAAACTGCTTATCAATTCCTTGCAGGAATCCTTGAGCACGCTGAAGGATTCACAGCTATTACAAATCCTACAGTCAATTCTTACAAACGCCTCGTACCGGGCTACGAAGCACCTTGCTACGTTGCTTGGTCTGGACAAAACCGCAGCCCGTTGATCCGTATCCCGGCATCACGCGGATTGTCGACACGCGTGGAAGTGCGTTCTGTTGACCCTGCTGCAAATCCTTACTTGGCAATGGCTGTATTATTGGCTGCTGGCCTTGACGGCATCAAGAAGAAAATGACGCCGCCTAAAGCTGTAGACCGCAATATCTACGCAATGAACAGAAAAGAGCGCGAAGCTGTCGGCATCCAAGATCTTCCGCCAACATTGTACGCAGCTCTGCAAGAATTCCAAAGCAACGAAGTGATGACAAAAGCACTTGGATCACACATCACAAACAACTTTGTGGAAGCGAAAGAAATCGAGTGGGATATGTTCCGCATTGCGGTTCACCCATGGGAGCGCGAGCAATACCTGAAAATGTATTAAGCAAAATGAAACCGCCAGCGCAAATTGCGCTGGCGGTTTTTTAACGGTTAATAATGAGATAACATACTATATCTAAAGTGGAAGAATGAGTAATTCAACACTGCATGAAATAAACGCGAGAAAAATTATTTTTATTGGAAGTTTAGCGTAATGGGCACCGGGGTATTATTTAAAAGAATTCATAAATAGGATTAATAACCCGTACTGAATTTTCTTAGTGCTTAAGAAGATTTTGTGGGGGGTGATTAATTTGACAAAGATTCAAGGGGTAAAAGATCTGCTGAAGTACTTAGAATCAGCAGGCTGCCCGATGACTGAAGAACAGATTAATGAAGGCATTGCAAAAAGGCAGATTCCACATAGCCAGTCCTACGCCAATACAATCTTTTTTGACTTGAGGCATATCGATTGGTGGATTTCGGAACAGCAAAAGCAAGAAAGCAAAAATTGAATACTATCTTCGGAAAACCGGTACCCCGGATTCGGCTCCCAGAGAGTCCGTATCCGGGGTTTTCCCTATTCTTTTATGCAAATGAATTCAAAAAAAGAATGCACAACACATCCCTTTCTTGGTGTATGATAGACAGAAGCGAAAATAATCTGATTTTAAGGAGGCCCTATGCATGAAAACTTTTCAAGTGGAATTTTATTTTGACCAAGGCAATACCATTGTCCTGACATCATATGCAGAAGATAAGGAATCAGCATTGCGGAATATTCCTACCCATGGCACGTTTGAAATTACGGACCAGGACAACGATCGCCTATACCGCATCACCATCACTCAAGTAAAATACATCATGGTCTATGAATTATAAGGTCTGAAGCATCGCGTTTTAACGGATGCTTTTTTTATGCAGAAAATTAATGGCAGGGAGCTGGCTATGGATGGAATACAGAGGTTCAAGTGTTTACGATGAAAAAGATTTTTTGGATCGTTATTTAAAGCGGCGCAACCGCAAAGAAAGTCCGAACAACGCGATTGAAGAACCGGTAATTTGGAAGCTGGCTGGCGACGTCATAGGCAAAGAAATTTTGGATCTGGGCTGCGGAGACGGCTCATTCGGCCAAAAGCTGCTTGCGGCAGGGGCGGCATCGTATACAGGGATTGAAGGCTCTACAGAGATGGCGCAATTGGCTGCCAAAGCCACAGCGTCTCTGGGAGGGGAAATCGAAACAGCAGACCTTGAGTTGTTTAAAGCAAACGGTGCGCAATACGATTTGATCGTCTCCCGTTTTGTCATCCATTACCTGTCAGATATCGAGCGCTTGTTTGAAGAAGTCCACCGTTCGCTGCTGCCTGGCGGGAAATTCGTTTTCACTGTACAGCACCCGGTAACCACAGCTGCATTTACCAGCAAAGCCCAAGGGGAGCTTAGGGGTGATTGGCTGGTGGATGATTATTTCAAGGAAGGCAAACGCCAAGAACCTTGGATAGGAAAGACGGTTGTCAAGCATCACCGGACAATTGAGACCTATTTCACAGCGCTTGCAAATGCAGCGCTTACTGTAACGGCTCTCAAAGAGGGCCATCCTGTGCGGGCCAATTTTGATTCCGATGCTGAGTTTGAACGGCGGGAACGCATTCCGTTGATGCTCATTTTGGCTGCACAAAAAAAATAATGGCAATTAAAAAAGCGCTGAGAGAAATTTCTCTCGGCGCTTTTGTGCTTGTATATGTGATTAATGTAATTGGCGGTACACGCCGACCACTTTTCCAAGGATGGAGACCTGGTCTACGATGATTGGATCCATCGATGAGTTTTCAGGCTGCAAGCGGAAATAATTGTCTTCTTTAAAAAATCGTTTGACTGTCGCTTCGTCATCAGCGGTCATCGCCACAACGATGTCGCCGTTGTTAGCGGTTTGCTGTTGTTTAACTACGACATAGTCACCATTCAGTATGCCAGCTTCAATCATACTTTCACCCATGATTTCAAGCATGAAAATATGGTCGTCTTCTGTTCCGTATGTTTGTGGCAGCGGAAAATATTCTTCCACGTTTTCAATCGCAGTGATCGGAACGCCAGCAGTTACTTTACCGACGAGCGGTACATGAAGGACAGGGCTTTTCTCGATCAGTGCATCGTCCGTGCTGATGATTTCGATTGCTCTCGGTTTTGTCGGGTCGCGGCGGATCAAGCCTTTGCTTTCAAGGCGGGCAAGATGGCCATGGACAGTCGAGCTTGATGCCAAGCCAACTGCTTCTCCGATTTCACGTACGGATGGCGGGTAGCCCTTAGCCCGGACTTCATCTTTTATGAATGTCAAAATATCTTCTTGGCGTTTCGATACTTTTTTCAACAGTTTCACCTCTTTTTAGTAGTTCAGCATGTTTTCTACCAATAGTATACCAACTTGGGATATGAAATGCAAACATAGGTTCGAATTTATTTGTTGACAAAAACACTTGTTCGCATTAAAGTAAGAACATACATTCCGAACACATATTCTTAGGAGGCGGTTCTTATGACATTCATTCAAAAAAATTCTTACCTGACAGTACTATTTCTTCTGATCCTATCTTTTTCATTTTATTCGGTGTTCACCCATAATGCGCAGGAAGGCCAAATGAGCCTAGTGCAAGTTGAACAAGGGGATACTTTATGGACACTTGCGGAATCTTTCAGCGGCAATACCCCCCATCAGGAGTGGATTGAAGAAATCATGAAGGAGAACGGCTTAAGCACTCCGAAGATCATTGCCGGACAATCGATCAAAATCCCCAGCGAACAACTGAAATTCGCCCCAGACGAAACCACCAAACTGGCGGGTGATGCAGAATGAAGAAATCTGCGTTAATTTATTGCCGCGTCAGCACCACGAAAGACACCCAGGAAAGTTCACTTGCACGGCAGGAAGAAGAATTATTGAAATTTGCATTTGCACAAGGATACATGGTTTCAGACATTTTTACAGATCAGCACAGCGGCTACGAAATGGACCGGGAAGGGCTTCTGGAGATGCTCAATGTCATTAAAACCGATAAAGTTTCAGCGGTATTCATCCAGGATGAAACCCGCCTTGGCCGCGGCCATGCACGAATCGCGCTGCTTCATGTCATGAAGAAATATGGCGTGGAGGTTTTTACATTGACCGATCAAGGACCCATCGCATTGAACGATATGGATGACATGGTATTGGAGATTTTAGCGGTTGTTGAAGAGTACCAGCGCAAAATACATAATGCCAAGATCAAACGCGGCATGAAGCGCGCTGTTGAAAATGGATACAAACCTGAACGCAACCTGAAAGGCAGGGGCAACCCGGATGGCCGGGAGCGCTTAGACCTGCCGATCGACCAGATTGTCAGCCTTAAACAGAATGGGCTGACGTTCCATGAAATTGCGGTAACGCTGCAAGGCTTCGGGTATCAGGCGAGCAAAGCAACTGTCCACAGGCGCTACAGGGAATTCCTTGAGATGAAAGAAGGCTAATATATTGCAGAAATCCCGCTTCTTTTGTACGATATGGTAGAAGAAAGGCGGGATTCTATTGTTATCACCAGATAAAATAAAACGCATAAACGAATTATCACGAAAATCAAAGACCGCGGGTTTGTCCATTGAAGAGGCAAAAGAACAATCTGCATTGCGCCAGGAATACTTGTCGACTTTCCGCCAAACGATGCGCGGTACAATTGAAAACGTAAAAGTGATTGATCCGGAAGGCAACGATGTTACGCCGGAGAAGGTCAAAAATATCCGGGAGAACAAGTATTTAAATTAATACTTGTTCTCTTTTTTGTTTGCCCCGATGCCAGAACTCAGCTGTCGGCGCATTTCTAGTTGTATTCTGGCCTATTGTTGACTACACTAGAATAGGATTAAAATAGTTTTTGAGAGGATGTTTTTATGTCAAACCATGCAGATCAACTTGCGGTAACTACTATACGTACACTTTCCATCGATGCAATTGAGAAAGCGAACTCAGGGCATCCGGGATTGCCAATGGGAGCAGCTCCTATGGCTTATACATTATGGACTAAACACATGAACCACAACCCGAAAAATCCGAACTGGTTCAACCGTGACCGTTTCGTGCTATCAGCTGGACATGGTTCAATGCTTTTATACAGCCTGTTGCATTTGAGCGGCTACGGGCTTGAGTTGGATGAGATCAAAAACTTCCGCCAATGGGATTCGAAAACACCGGGCCATCCGGAATATCACCACACAGTTGGCGTAGAAGCGACAACTGGACCACTTGGCCAAGGAATCGGCATGGCAGTGGGCATGGCTATGGCGGAGCGCCATTTGTCAGCTACATATAATAAAGACAATATGGATGTCATCGATCACCATACTTTCTCTCTTTGCGGAGACGGAGATTTGATGGAAGGTGTTGCAGGCGAAGCGATTTCACTTGCTGGGCATTTGAAGTTGAACAAATTGGTCGTTTTATACGATAGCAATGATATTTCACTTGACGGCGATCTTGACATGAGTTTCTCTGAAAACATTCAAAAGCGCTTTGAATCATATGGCTGGAACTACCTGCGCGTAGACGACGGCAACAAGTTGGACGATTTGTCTGAAAAAATTGCGCAAGCGAAACAATCAACGGACAAACCGACATTGATCGAAGTAAAAACAGTCATCGGCTACGGCGCGCCAAACAAATCCGGTAAAGCGGATGCTCACGGAGCACCACTTGGTGAAGCTGAAATGAAACTTGTTAAAGAATATTACAAGTGGACTTTTGATGAAGATTTTTATGTTCCAGAAGAAGTTTATGAAACATTCAACAAAGCGACTGAAGAGCTAGGCGGCAACGCTGAAAAAGCTTGGAACGAATTGTTCGCTAAATACGAAGCGGCACATCCGGAATTGGCTCAGCAGCTGCAAAAAGCGATCAAAGGCGAATTGCCAGAGAACTTCGATGCAGATTTCCCTGTCTACGAAGCTGGTAAAAAACAAGCGACTCGTGCTTCTTCAGGCGATATGGTCAATGCCATTGCAAAAGCCGTACCATCGTTCTTCGGCGGAAGTGCCGATTTGGCTGGTTCGAACAAAACGACCATCAAAGGCGGCGGCGACTTTGATGCGGAAAATCCGACTGGACGCAACATCTGGTTCGGTGTACGTGAATTCGCAATGGGAACTGCCCTTAATGGTATGGCTCTCCACGGCGGACTTAATGTCTTCGGCGGAACATTCTTCGTGTTCAGCGATTACGTGCGCCCAGCAATCCGCCTTGCAGCATTAATGGGATTACCGGTCACATACGTCTTTACACACGATAGTGTCGCAGTTGGCGAAGATGGCCCGACTCACGAGCCAGTCGAACATTTGGCTTCACTTCGCGCTATGCCAAACTTGAGCGTTATGCGCCCGGCTGATGCCAACGAAACCAAAGCAGCATGGAAACTTGCTGTCACAGCGAAAGGCCACCCGACGCTATTGGTGCTTTCACGCCAAGACTTGCCGGTTCTTGAACACAGCGGCGAATTGGCTGACAGCGGTGTGGAAAAAGGGGCATACGTCGTATCTCCTGCTGAAAACCCGCAAGCTCTACTGCTTGCAACCGGTTCTGAAGTAAGCCTCGCAGTTGAAGCCCAAAAGCAGTTGGCTGAAGAAGGTATTGCTGTATCCGTTGTTTCCATGCCATCATGGGACCGCTTCGAGAAACAGGACAAAGCATACAAACAGTCTGTCATCCCGACAACTGTCAAAAAGCGCCTGGCAATCGAAATGGGAACTTCATTCGGCTGGGAACGCTACACAGGCGACGAAGGCGACATTCTATCAATCGACCGTTTTGGTGCAAGCGCACCTGGCGACCGCATCATGAAAGAATTCGGCTTCACTCCTGAAAACGTAGTAGCAAAAGTCAAA
>NZ_RQII01000069.1 GCF_004761975.1 Planococcus koreensis
GAATTTCCAAAGTAGTCCGCTGACGGAACTGCCGATGGAAACTTATTTCCCAGCCAAAGCGCAATGGGTGATGGGGCACTCGCTGCCTGAGGCATTTCGTTATGCGGTTCCGGTTTAACGGCATGGACAAAGTCCGGGAACTTGATGGCATCCTGAATAAAGAAAACAGGCATATTGTTGCCGACCAAATCGTAATTCCCTTCTTCCGTATAGAATTTTGTCGCAAACCCACGGACATCCCTCACGGTTTCAGCGGAACCTCTAGATCCTGCTACAGTGGAGAAACGAACGAAAACAGGCGTTTTCTTGCCTTTCTCGGACAGGAATTTGGCTTTCGTCAAATGTTCCAATGAATCATATGCTTCGAAAACACCATGCGCCGCATAGCCTCTGGCATGGACCACACGCTCAGGAATTCGCTCATGGTCAAAATGCGTCATTTTTTCGCGGAAATGAAAATCCTCCATCAGCGTTGGCCCGCGTTCTCCAGCTTTCAGTGAAAATTCATCCTCCGATACTTTGACTCCCTGGTTGGTTGTAAGATCCTTACCGGCGTCATCGCTGCGGAATTGCTCCAACTGTTCGTCTTTGCTGTCAGCGCCGATTTTTGTTTTCTTATCCATTTCTCCACTCCTCTGCCGCAATTTTCTTTCTTTAATCTTTCTACCCTCTAAATTTTTTAATAAAACGCAAAATGGAAAAACATGAAAAAAGCCCTGCAGGCATAAATAGCCTGCAGGACTTCCCACTTAAAATATACTTAAATCCCATTCTTTTGAAATCTGCCGCAGCATCATCGTCCCTGCGGCGCTGTTCCCTTGAACATCAATCGCCGGTCCGTAAACCCCGATGCCTGCACCAGCCTTGAATTCGTAGGTCTGGGAATGCAATTTTGGAGGCACAGCCCCCATGATTCCGCCAGACACGCCGCTTTTTGCTGGGATGCCGACATGTGCCGCAAAATTGCCGGATGAATTGTACATGCCGCAGGTGACCATCAAGACTTTGGCAACTTGCGCAATTTCAGCCGAGAAATGCGTTTCCTTCGTAATCGGGTTAAAACCGTCGTATGCGATGATCAGCCCGATCAGCGCCAAGTCCTTGACGCTCATTTTGATGGAGCATTGGCGGATGTATATATCCAATGCTTCCTCCACTTCAATATCCAAAAACTTCGCTTCTTTCAAGTAGTAGGCAAGTGCCCGATTGCGATGGGATGTCTTCCATTCAGAATCGTACACTTCCTTATCAAGCTCCAACGCATGGCCGACGAGCTTTTCCAGAAATTCCAGTAAAAATTCGTATTTCTTCTGGCTTGTCGGACCTGGCAAGAGTGCAGAAATAGTTATTGCTCCTGCATTGATAAAAGGATTGAATGGTTTGTTCGGCCGGTGTATTTCAAATGGGATAATCGAATTGAACGCTTCTCCGGTCGGCTCGACATCGACGCGCTCCAACACGAAATCCAAGCCGTAATGGCAGCTGACAGCGATGAACGTCAAGGCCTTCGATATGCTTTGCAGTGTAAATTCCTTGTCCGTATCCCCTGCACAATAATAATGGCCGTCTTCATCGACCATGCAAATGCCCAGAAGGCTTGGATCGACTTTGCCAAGCGCTGGAATATATTGGGCGGTCGTGCCTAAGACGGCATGTCCCTTGTTTTCTTTCACCCATGCTTCGAGTTGCTCCTGGATATGCGGGTTTTCCTTCATAACATCCCTCCTCCTGAAATTTTGAAAACCCCTCTTTTACGCAAGAGGGGTTGATTGATTATAAGTTATCGTACCATTCTTTCGCCGCTTCGACTTCCGGCATGGTCAATTGATGTCCATAATTTTCCCAATGAAGCTTGACGCTGGCGCCGGCATCGCTTAAAAGCCGCTCCAGATCTGTCGACTCTTGTGCCGGGCAAATCGGGTCATTCGTACCAGCTGCAATGAATACAGGAACATTTGCCAAGTCCGGCAATTCCGTATCGCGGTTCGGCACCATCGGGTGGTGGAGAATCGCGCCTTTCAGCGCATCTGCGTATGTGAAAAGCAGATTGGCTGCAATATTCGCTCCGTTCGAGTAGCCGATGGCGATGACATTGGCACGGTCAAAACCGTGTTCTTCAGCTGCTTTGCCAATAAACTCGTGTAATTCTTCTGTCCGCATTTTTAAATCTTCCATATCGAATACACCTTCAGACAAGCGCTTGAAAAAGCGCGGCATGCCATTTTCTGAAACGTTGCCGCGGACACTTAAGACGGAAGCCTGCGAATCGATATGAGCGGCAATCGGCAGCAAGTCGTTTTCGTTGCCTCCTGTGCCATGGAGCATCAGAAATGTTGGTTTGGATGGGTCGGTACCTTTTTGGAATATGTGTTTCATTTTTTAAAACCTCCTGAGATAGTAGAAAGCCCCTGTTCAGGCTTTCCCCTTTTTTGATTAGCTTAAAACTTATCTTGAATTCGAGATAATAATAACATACTTTTCGTTTCATACCAACTAAACCGCTCTCAGTAAAACAGCGGTTTTCTACCAAAAAAAATGCAGCGGAACAGATCCGCTGCATTCCTATTAAACTTCTAACCAAGCATTTCTTCGAGATGCTGTTTGGAAAAATGGTATGTTTCATTGCAGAAATGGCATTGGGCTTCCGCTTGGCCATCAGTCGCAATCATGTCCTCGATTTCTGCCGGGCCAAGGCTGACGATAGCATTCGAGATGCGCTCACGTGAACATTGGCATTGGAATTGCACAGGCATTTTTTCAAGGACTTTGACATTCTCGCTGCCAAGAACTTCCGACAAAATCTCTTCTGGTGTCAAGCCGTCGCGCACCATGCTTGAAATGGTCGGAATTTCCGATAGGCGCTGTTCAATATGCGCAATGACACTTTCTTCAGTGCCCGGCATCAACTGGATGATAAAGCCTCCTGAAGCCTGGATGCTATTGTCCGGATTGACAATTACGCCGACTCCGACTGAAGAAGGAATCTGCTCTGAAGTAACAATATAATGCGTGAAGTCTTCACCCAGTTCTCCGGATACGAGCGGCACTTGCCCGACGAAAGGATGCAGCAAGCCGATGTCTTTTGATACCGACAGTGTGCCTTCCGTTCCGACAGCGCGGCGCACATCCAATTTCCCTTTTTCATTCAAATCAAAATGGGTATGCGGGTTCGACACATAGCCTCTGACTTCCCCTTTGGCATTGGCGTCCACTAAAATCGTTCCAAGCGGGCCATTGCCGTTGATTTTGATTGTCAGCTTTTCTTCGCCTTTCATCATGGCTCCGAGCATGACGGTCGCTGTCATTGAGCGGCCAAGTGCAGCGGAAGCAGTCGGCCACGTATAATGGCGGCGCTGCGCCTCCCCAACAGATTCAGTTGTTCGTGTGGCGTAAGCACGGACTTGCCCGTCGTACGCTAATGCTTTTACTAAATAATCATTCATCTATAATCACTTTCTTTCTATATATTATTATTAATGGTTTTATCTTTTAATTTTTCTGGCGTAACGTCGTTGCCGAGTGGGTCGATAATCGTCAATCCGGTAACCGAACTTTCTACCTGTCCACGAATCTCGCGCAGATAATCTTCGCGCAGCACTTGCCGTTCCACTTCCTGGGCTTTCGTCAAACCTATTTCTTTTGCTATTTTTGATAATTCGTTAATGCGCGTCAAACTTGCAATCATCGATTACCGCTCCTTTCCTGAACAAGCATTTTTTCGTTTAACCATTTTTGAAGTTCTGCCGCTTTCGGCTGGAATCGCTCTTCTTCCATCTTCCGTGCCAATGAAGCCACTGTTTCCCGCTCCATGACAGCTCTCCATGCCGACTCGGCTTCATCCATCAAATCCGTCAACAAGCAGCTGGCCTCTGTTTTTTCAAGTTCCAGCAAATCACCCAGAATCCCGCTTGGAGAATACAGCGATTGCCTGCCCTCGATAGCCAAGTAAATATCGTACACACAGATTTCCTCGGGCCGCTTCTTCAACCGAAATCCACCTTTAACGCCAGGCACTGATGCCACCAAATCCGCACTGACCAATTTCCTCAATAACTTCTGAAAATAAGTGGGTGACGCATTTAGCTGCTGGCTGATCGCTTCTCCGGAAAGCACAGCTCTGCCGGGCAGCATATTCAGCAAAAGAATGGCATATACGGATTGTTCGACCCCTGTCTTCATGTGCATGAAATTCACCTCTATCCCTTATTAACGAGGACAACGATTGTCCTTGATTGCAATCATAAAATATCTCGAATTAGAAGTAAAGTTTTCTGCCTGCATCAAAAAAACCACCCGCTGCATGCGGATGGTTTGGAGGTTGTTGAGGAACTAAGCAACATTCAATTTGTAAAGCCGATATTCCGCAAAACAGCCCCGCTTTCCTGCGGGCTTGCGCCGAACTAACTCGTGCTGACGCCCGAGTGGATTTCGGCACTTCATCGCTTCACTGCTCCCTTGGGAGTCGGGGCTGTTTTGCTCCATATCTGGAGACTAGTATTAAAGTGCAGATGGTATATCTTTGAAGTTCTTCAATCAAAAAAATAACTTGTTATTAAGAACACCTTTGAATGAAGCGGAAGACGGCGACTCCTGCGGGAGCAGTGATGGAGCAAAGCGACAGAGCGACGCGAGCTGAAGGCCCCGCAGGAGCGAAGCGACGAGGAGACTGAAGCCGTGCCCGCGGAAAGCGTCCGTCTGTCTCTGCATCGCTTCGCTACCTTCGAGACATGAAAGTGCGTTGAAGCAAAATGAAAAGATATATCAAGAGTCTCATACTAAAACAAACCGCTGAGGCCTCCGTAGACGAGTGCGAGCAAAATGACAAACGCCGGATGGATTTTCTTGATTTCCAATAGCCAATAACTGAGCACCGCAAGTACTACGGTCTGCACACCGCCGGACGTTTCAGCCGATGTCATGAAAAACTGCAGCGTCATGGCGCCTAAAAGAACAGCGATGACGGGACGGATCATCTTCGTGATGTTTTTGACTTTCGGGGAATCTTTATATTTCATCAACGTCATCATCAACGCGACCATCAAAATCAGCGAAGGTGCTATCGAAGCGAACAGCCCGATAAACGAGCCGAGGATTCCGCCCTCCATATACCCAATATAGCCAGCCATTTTCGTCGCAATCGGTCCTGGGAGTGCATTCCCCAATGCCAGCACTTCCCCGAATTCCTGCGTCGTCATCCAGCCGTACCGGTCAACCACTTCCTTTTCAACAAGCGGGATGGAAGCAGGGCCTCCGCCATAGCCCAAAATGCCAGGAATAAAAAACGCCAGAAAAATGGACCAGTAAATCACGCTGTCCGCCCTCCTTTTCTAAAGCCCAGCAACACGATCAACAGAATTCCGATGATTAAAACAACCGGATGGATATGGAGGATTTCCATCAACAGGACTGAAATTCCGAGCAGCAAGGCAGCGCGAGGCCAACCCAGGGATTGCCCGGATTTTTTCACAAAATCCCAGGTCATCACCCCAAGCATGACCGCAACAACCGGAACGACTGCTGCTGACATGCTGTTGACCCATTCCACACCCTTGAATTGCTGTAGTGCCCCTAGCAGCAGGATCATCATCAGGACCGTCGGCACCACTAACGCAATCAGCGCAGTCATGCTGCCAACGATGCCGCCGATGCGATAGCCGATATAGCCGGCCATTTTCGTGGCAATCGGCCCTGGCATCGTATTGGCAAGCGCCAAGGTATCGCTGAACTCGTCTTCAGTCATCCAATCATATTTTTTCACAGCTTCCGCATGGAAAAGAGGGATTGCCGACGGACCTCCGCCAAAGCCTAAAATACCGACGCGAAAAAAGGCGGCAAATAAATCGGCATTGATTTTTAAGGCTGAACCAGCCCGCGGCTCCATCCCTTTTTTCCCTTCAGTCACCAAACAGCCACGGCTCCATCCGTACGGGACTCTGTGCCGCCTGACAATACGCCCGTGTCCGGATTGCGCCAGATGATCTGGCCGCGGCCAAAAGCACCGCCGTCTGTAGCTACTTGAATTGCATGCCCTTTACGCGCAAGCGACTGCGCTAAATAATTCGGGAAGTTCGGCTCGACCAAAATCGTTTTGCCGCCCATCCATTGCCATCTCGGCATATCGAGAGCAGCCTGTGGATTCATTAAATAGTCGATGGTGTTCGTGACCACTTGGAAATGGCCTTGCGGTTGCATGTAGCCGCCCATTACGCCGAATGGACCGACCGCTTTGCCATCTTTGGTCAGGAATCCAGGAATAATCGTGTGGTATGTCCGTTTCCCGCCTTGCAGGACATTCGGATGCTGCGGTTCAAGCGAGAAATCCGCTCCGCGGTTCTGGAGGCCGATTCCCGTTCCCGGAATGACGATTCCTGAACCGAAGCCCATGTAATTGCTCTGGATATAGGAAATCATATTGCCTTCTTCATCTGCTGCAGACAAATAAACGGTCCCGCCTTTAGGCAGCTCGTAAGGAACAGGATCTGCTGCACTTTCACTGATTGTACCGGCGCGCTGTGCCGCATATTCTTCAGACAGAAGATGTTCGACGCTGACAGGCATCGCTTCCGGTTCCGTGATAAATTCTTTGCCATCTGTGAAAGCCAGCTTCATCGCTTCGATTTGTTCATGATAGGTGTCAGCTGACTGCCATTTCGGCTCTTTCAGTTTTTTGAAGATATTCAATGCCATCAACGCTACCATGCCTTGGCCGTTGGGTGGAATTTCCCACACATCATAACCTCGGTAATTGGCGGATACCGGTTCAACCCATTGCGGTTTGAATGCTGCAAGGTCCTCTTTTGCAAGGAAACCATTATGCTCTTTCATGAAAGCATCGATTTTTTCAGCGAGCGGCCCTTCGTAGAAAGAACGCCCTTCTGTTTCAGCTATTTCCTTCAATGTCGACGCATGTCCTGGCGAAGACCACATTTCTCCGATTTCCGGAGCCTGGCCATTCGGTGCGAACGTATCGAACCACGATTGGTATTCTTCGGAAGTGAACGAATCCTTGAATTTTTCATAGGCCGCTTTCCAGTACTTGCCGAGAATCGGCGTCAACGGATAGCCTTCTTCTGCATAGCGGATTGCCGGTTTTAACGCTTCGGACAAAGGCAATTTGCCGAATTTGCTGGAAAGTTCCGCCCATGCAGCGGGAACGCCAGGAACGGTTACCGGCACGACACCGTGGACCGGCATCTTGTCGTGACCAAGCGCTTTTACCGCTTCTACTGAAATCTTCGCCGGTGCCGGACCAGAACTGTTCAGTCCGTGGAGCTTGTCCTTCACCCATACCAAAGCAAATGCATCTCCCCCGATTCCATTGGAAGTCGGTTCAACGACCGTCAGCGCTGCCGCTGTCGCAATTGCAGCATCAATTGCATTGCCGCCGTTTTGCATCACTTCGATTCCTGCTTGGGCCGCTAAAGGCTGGGAAGTTGCAACCATGCCCTTTTTTGAAAATACCGTATGCCTTTTCGATTCGAATGGGTGCTGTAAATAGTCCATTGAAATTCCTCCAGTTATAAGAATAAAAGCCAGCTGCCGGAGTTTCCCCCGGCACCCGGCTCATAGTTTGCCCGCGAAATGGCACGCCGCAAAATGATTTGGTTCATGTTCCACAAACGCCGGCTTATCCACTTTACAAATATCCTGTGCAATTGGACAACGGGTATGGAATGGGCAGCCTGTAGGCGGATTTGCCGGATTCGGCATATCGCCAACGAGGCGGATGCGTTCGCGTTTCGCGTTGATAGCCGGCCTTGGAATCGCCGACAACAACGCTTTTGTATAAGGGTGGAGCGGGTTGTTGAAGATTTTGGATACATCGCTCATTTCCACCATATTCCCGAGGTACATAACAAGCACCCGATCGCAGAAATAGCGCACAACTCCTAAATCGTGGGAAATGAACATATAAGAAAGATCGTATTTTTTCTGGATGGTTTTCAGCAATTTCAAGACTTGCGCCTGTACTGAAACATCCAATGCCGATACCGCTTCGTCGCAGATGACAAAAGAAGGATTGAGGGCAATTGCCCGGGCAATGCCGATTCGCTGCCGCTGGCCTCCGCTGAATTCATGTGGATAGCGGTCGTAATGTTCAGGCTTCAGCCCCACTTCGGCTAACAAGCTCAAAACAGAATCTTTCCGTTCTTTCGCCGACATATCGGTATGCATCGTGAACACTTCATCCAATGCATGTCCGATGCGCTGGCGCGGATTCAGCGAAGCGTAAGGATCCTGGAAAATCATCTGCATTTCTTTGACGAATTTCTTTTTTTCCTTGCGGCTCAAATCCTGGATTTCCTGCTGCCCGAAGCTAATTGTACCATCAGTCAGCTCCTCAAGCCCGAGGATTGTGCGCCCCAGCGTCGATTTTCCACAGCCGGATTCCCCCACCACTCCGAGGCTTTCTCCTTTGTATAATTTCAGCGTTACCGACTCAACAGCTTTGACATTGCCGACAACCCGTTTAAAGACTCCGCCTTTGATCGGAAAGTATTTTTTAACGCCATTCAATTCAACGAGGACTTCAGGATTCGACCGTGACTCTTCCACTGCTTTCATCTTTTTCGGCCTCCTTTTCGTTCAGCCAGCACATCGCACTATGGCCATTGGATACCTTGAAATTAGGAGGTTCCGTCACTTTGCATTTATCCATAGCGAATTTGCATCGTGGATGGAAACGGCAGCCGCTGATTTGTTCATTCAATCCAGGCATATTGCCCGGAATCGGCTCCAGTTCAAATTCAGGATCATCGACGTTCGGCACCGAATGCAGCAACCCTAACGTATAGGGATGGCTCGGATTGGTGAATATCTCTTCCACCGGCCCTTCTTCGATTTTCTTCCCTGCGTACATGACCATGACGCGGTCTGCAACTTCTGCTACGACGCCCATATCATGCGTAATCATCAAAACACCCATATTCAATTTCTCTTTCAAATCTTTGATCAAGTCCAGAATTTGTGCCTGGATGGTAACATCCAGCGCCGTAGTAGGTTCATCCGCAATCAGCAGACTCGGATGGCAGGACAAGGCCATGGCGATCATGACCCGTTGCCGCATCCCCCCGCTCAATTCATGCGGGTATTGGTTCAACCGTTTCTCCGGATTGGGTATTCCCACCTGCCGGAGCAATTCAATGCCTTGTTTCGATGCTTCTGCTTTAGACACTTTATGGTGCAGCATCAGCGGCTCCCTTAATTGATAGCCGATCGTCAAAACCGGATTCAACGCAGTCATCGGCTCTTGGAAAATCATTGAAAGCCGGTTGCCGCGGATTTTTCGCATTTGTTCATTTGATAGATTTTGAAGAGGTTCGCCGTTCAGCAGAATCTCCCCGCTTTCAATTGAACCGTTGGATGGCAGCAAGCGCATCACCGATAAAGAAGTGATGCTTTTCCCGCAGCCGGACTCGCCGACGATGCAAAGCGTTTCCCCTTTATCGACATGGAAAGAAACATCTCTGACCGCTTGCAATGTTCCATCGGCTGTACGAAATGATGTGACCAAATTCTTCACGTCAAGCAATCTTTCTCCCATATTCTCCCTACTCTCTCGTTACGTCTTTTAAGCTCCATTGGCCATTAGGGTCCACTTTCAGCCCTTTGACCGATTTGTCAGTAGCTGAAGTCACAAGGCCATGGTACATCACGATGGCTACATCGTTTTCAAGCATGTACATATTCGCCTCGTTCAAATATTGCTCGCGCTCATCTTGGTCGATCGTTGTACGCGACGCTTCTACAAGCTTATCGAATTCAGGATCGCTGTACTGCGCACGGTTTGAGTTTCCAACGTTATCGGAATGGAAGTTCGGATAAAACATTTCAGAACCGTCGCTCGTTACATTCGACCAGCTTAAGAATGTCATATCGTATTCACCTGCACGTGCTGTATCAAGGAATGTCGCCCATTCCATCATTTCAATTTCAACTTTGAATCCAGCATCAGTCAATTGTGCTTGGACAATTTCAGCCATCAGCACAAAGTTATCGCGGTTTGCCGCAAGCAATTTGATCGGCTCATCGCCAAAACCGTTTTCTTCAACAAGTTTTTTAGCAGCTTCCGGATCGTATGCTGTTCCTGCATTGTCTGCACTTTCGTTATAGCCGAAAACTTTCGGTCCAAGCACGCTATCGCTTCTTACACCTAATCCATTCAGTTTTTCAACAAATGCGTCACGGTCGACTGCTTGTGCCACCGCTTTGCGGAACGCTGGATCTTGGTTGCGTTCTTTCGAATGATTGAACGTCAAGTAGTAGACCGGAGTCCCTTCCTGTTTAGCAACTTCAACATTCTTTAAGCCTTCAATACGGGAAATCTGTTCTGGCGGCAATGCATCAAGGAAGTTCACTTCCCCTGTCTGAAGCATTGAAATAGCTGTGGATGTTTCAGGAACTACTCTGAATGTCACTTTATCAAGAGCAACTTCTCCATCCCAGTAATCGGCATTTTTTTCAAGGACGATTTGGTCTCCAGTTGCCCAGCTGACAAATTTGAATGGGCCAGTACCTACCGGGTTTTGCATCAAATCTTGCTTTTCGTCAGCAGTTGGGCTGATAATCGCTGCATTTGAGTGGGACAATGCTGCAAGCAACGGTCCGTATGGGTATTTTGTTTTGATTTCTACAGTTGTTTCATCAACCGCTGTTACTGTATCAATTGGCTCCAGCAAGGACGCACGCGGCGCTCCTGTTGCCGGATCGCGCAATTTATCGAAAGAATATTTAACGGCTTCCGCATTGAATGGTGTGCCATCCTGGAAAGTGATGCCTTCTTTCAATTTGATCACCCACGTCAGGTCATCTGTGTTTTCGTAGGACTCCGCAAGCTTTGGTTCCAATTCCATTGTTTCCGGATTTCTTTCAAAGAGGTTTTCATAAATTTGGGTCATGACGTTCGAAGAAACAGAGTCATTTGTCATTGTCGGTGATAATCCTACTGCGTCAGAAGTCGAAGCATAAATAACTTCCTTCGCTCCCTCGCTTGCCGGCTCTGAACCAGAACCTGAGCCTTCTTCCCCTTCGGGAATTGTGCTTCCTCCTGAACAAGCCCCTAAAATCAATACCCCGATCAATGTTAATAAAAGCAGCCAGTGTTTTTTCATTTAAATTCCCCCATTCTTATTGTTGTATATCCATATTCGGATCAAGCGCGTCGCGCAAGCCGTCTCCGAGTACATTAAACGCGAAAACTGTCAGCATGATGGCGATGCCGGGCACAATCGTCAAATGCGGAGATGTCCACATAAAGTCTTGGCCCTGCGAAATCATTGCGCCCCATTCCGGAGTCGGAGGCTGTGCGCCGAGCCCTAAATAACTGAGTGAGGCTGTGGAAAGGATTGCAGTCGCCATCCGCATTGTTGCAAAAACAATGATTGGTGCAGTGGCGTTCGGCAAAATGTGGCGGGCCATGATCCGCAGATCCGAAGCGCCCATCGAGCGCATGGCCATGATGTATTCTTTTTCTTTGATCGATAACACCGAGCCGCGGACAATGCGTGCACATGTAGGAATCGACCAGATGCTGATGGCAATCGCAACATTGACCAGGCTAGTTCCCAGGATAGCGATGATCAGCATCGCCAAAAGAATTCCCGGAAACGAAAACAGCAAATCGACAAAGCGCATGATTACTGCGTCAAGCTTGGGGTAAAAGCCGGCGAGCATGCCCAGGAGCACTCCGCCGATAAGCCCTAACGATACAGCAACCAGTCCGACCACCAGGGAAATCCGGGCTCCGAAGACGATGCGGCTCCAAACATCCCTGCCGTAATTATCCGTGCCAAGCCAATGGCCATCACTGAACATTGGCAATTCACTGCTGGCGAGATTCTGCTTAATCGGATCGTGCACCGTGATGGCCGGTGCAAAAATGGCCATCAGGATTTGCAGAATAACGATAATCAGGCCAGCTACTGCCAACTTGTTTTTAAACAAGCGCCGAATCGTGGTGACGATATATTTCTCGCGCTTTTTTTCTTTTAAAGCAACTGTTTCCGCCATTGCCATTAGGTCCCCTCCTTTTTAATCGAATTTGATCCGTGGATCGATATAGGTGTAGATGATATCAACAAGCAGATTGACGACTACGAACAAGGTTGCGACGAGAAGCACGGAACCTTGGACCATCGGAAAGTCCCGGGCAGCAATGGCATCGATCATCAAGCGGCCGACTCCATTGATGGCGAATACTTTTTCTGTAATGATCGTTCCGCCCAGCAGGAAACCGAAATTCAAGCCGATAACGGTGATAATCGGGATCATCGCGTTTTTCAAGGTATGAATCCAAATGACATTTTTTTCTCTGACGCCTTTTGCGCGTGCAGTCCGGACGTAATCCGCCCGGATCACTTCCAGCATCGAAGATCGTGTCATGCGGGCAATCATCGCCGCTGAACCTGTGCCGAGTGTGATGGCCGGCAGAATCAATTCTTTAATCCCCGCTAATGTATAGAAGGGATTCGTCATCCCGCCTACCGGCAGCCATTGGAGATTGACCGAGAAAACCAGGATGAGCAATGCCCCCAGCCAGAAGTTCGGTATCGAGATCCCCGCTAATGCAAATGTCGTTGCCGAGACATCCAGCAAGGAATTTTGCTTCAATGCCGAGACCAGGCCTGTAATGATGCCGATGACCACCGCGACAATCATACTGGCGATTGCCAGTTTCAAGGTATTTGGAAAGCGGACTGCGATTGCATCAGCTACCGGTTGAGAAGTTTGATAGGAATAACCAAAATCCCCTTGCACCGCATTGCTGACGTAGCGTACATATTGTGTAAGAAACGGATCGTCCAAGCCGAGATTCGCTTCGATTGCCGCTATATCTTCCGCCGTAGCAGTCGGGCCGCCAATGATAGCTGCCGGATTTCCGGGCGCTATATACATGGAAGAAAAGACGAGAAATGAGATTCCGAACAGCAAGAATGCTAATTGCATGATTCGGCGGATTATTAAAGCAAGCATTGTTCCTCCCCCTCTTTACATTTGTTAAGTATTTAAATGAAAACGATTAACAAATGATTTTTTTGATTTCTTTGATTATAGAGCAAATGTTTTGAAAAATCTATACGAATTTTCAAAAAAGTAATTATTTTTTGTTTTTTTCAATCAAAAAATTAAAATTAAGGTTACAAATCTTTCTTTTAGTTCGAAATCACATTCGTTTTTAATCTTTTTGAAATATTTGGATGTAACCGCTTTCCAATATTCTGGAATACAAAAAGAAAGCAGCTATAAAAATTGAATTTATGTTTCTAATCTTCGATATTCCGCAAAACAGTCTTCCTTGCCGCAGCCGTACGCCATGATATGCGGTTGGGATCCCACACATAAAATCTTCTTCCTGACCTGATGTTGAGCTTACTTGCGGCATTCTTTTTTCACTTGCGGAAAGCTATAGGTTACTTGCAGCTAGCGCATACTTACTTGCAGCAACATAACCGTTTCTTAAATTTCCTCCTAGTCTGCAAAGATGGAAGCGCTCTGCTTCGCAATCGCTTATAAAACTTCAGTCCATCTGATTTTCCGCACAAAAAAAAAGCCTGCAGCAATTGAATATGCTGCAAGCTCTTAGAGTTTCAAACCATTTCTGCTCTTGAAACGCCGTAAAAGAATATGGCTTTCTACACGCGTGATGCCTTCAAGCGCATATAACTCCTCGTTGATAAACTTTTCCAAGTCCATAAAATCATCCACCAAAACGTGCATGTGCAGCGTTGATGGCCCCGTCATCTGATAACAGCTGGCAACGCTTGGGTTGTCCGCCAATGCTTGCGCCACTTCAACCAAGGAAGATGGTTCACAGTCCACTTCAAAAAATCCGGATACTTTTTTGCCGACCTTTTCGCTATTGATGACCACAGTGAATTTTTCGATGACACCCGCCTCTGTCAATTGGTGGACGCGTTCCCGGACTGCCACACGCGACAAGTTCAATTCCTTGCCAATGTCGACATAGGAGGAACGGCCATTGACGGTCAATAACTCCAAAATTTTTCGATCGATTTCATCCAATTTCATAAGCGCACCTCTAAACTATATTTTTGTATATGATTATACGACTTTTACTTCCGTTTTGAAAGATAAATTATAAATATTTTTACTTTTCGAAATCATTTATAGGCAATGTTTTGATTTTATGATAAATTACACAAGAAATTCCCGGTTCCGGTTCGAAGCTTCCTTGCTCTTTAAAGCCGAAAGTTTCATACAGTTTTCTGGCGGGCTCATTCAATGTGGCTGTGCTGACAATAAAGCCGCTGTCCGGAAAATTCCCCAGTAAATGCTCCAACAATTGGCGGGCTATTCCTTGCCGAAAATGCGACGGTGCAACGGCGAGCCGGTGGATGTCGATTAAAGGTCCCTTCGCTTTGTAAGAGATGAAGCCGGCCAACACTCCGTTGAAATACCCAATGAAGGTTTCCCCTGAATTCTGTATTTCCAGTATCGACTCATTTAAGTGCGGAATGCCGTCGAAACCGATCAGCTCGGCTTCAACTTGGTATGCGCGTTTTTGCAGGCGCTGAATTTCTTTTGCCGTCTTTTCCTGGTGATGGTTCAATCGCTCGATCATAAATGCACCTCTCTCCGATTTTACCATATTTCCGATTGCGGGCGGGCGCACCGCCATACAAAAAAACCGCTGGCTTCCAGCGGTTTTAGTGGCTGATAAATTTATAGATTACGTCCATCATTTCTTCAGTATCTTTATAGCCCAAGTCATAGAGTTCTGTCAGCTTTCCGACATCCCGCTCCATTCCGGTCATTTTGAAATATTTAGATGGCCGGATGACCAGCACCGTCCCTTCTGCTTCCATTTTTTCGATAAGTTCCATTGTTGCATTATAGCGGATAGCCCAATCCTCCAGGTTCTTGATGATTCCTGGGAACTGGCGGTAAAAGGTTGGCACGATGCGGGCAAAAGAATTCTTTTTTTTGCGGTACCCTTTCTCTTTGGTGAGAATAATGACCGGCCTTGTCACTTCATCCTCCAGCGCTTTTCGGATTGGCAGGGGATCAGCAAGCCCCCCATCCATCAACATGCGCCCATTGTATTCGACGGGCCGTGCCATCAAAGGAATTGAGCTTGAGGCCCGGACAATCGATAGGATGTCATCCGCATGCTCGTTCTTTTTATAGTAGATGGCTTCACCCGTCATGCAATCAGTCGTCCCTACTACGAATTCTTCGGTGGCTTTATTGAAATTCTTGTAATCGAATGGCACGAGACGATTTGGAATTTCGTCAAAAATCAAGTTCATGCCGAACAATTCCCTTTTCAGCAGGAGGTTCTTTACTGATATATAATCCGGATGATGGACGTATCCAATTGTCACTTCACGATTGCGCCCGGATTGCCGCGACACATAAGAAGATGCATTGCAGGCACCTGCCGAAACCCCGATAATGTAATCCACAAACAATTTTTCCTCCAAAAATTTTTCAAGAACTCCCCCCGTATAAACGCCCCTCATGCCTCCCCCTTCTAAAATCAGGCCACTCTTCATTTGGAATCCCTCCGATCATCCTACTTTTCGAATCAACTCCGGTCCATTGTGTTTTGGCGAATTAACGGCATCTGAGACTTCAAAAGTTTCCATTTCCTCCGAGTCGAACGGCTTCAATAACTCTTCGAGAACCTGTGGATCTTGTTCGGGATCGAGCCAGAGCTTCTCTCCTTCTTCCGACAGCATGACGGGCATTCTGTCATGGATTGTCCCCATTACACGATTGGCCTGTGTCGTCAGGATGGTGCAAGTGTTCACAGTTTCCCCTTCCGGTGATTGCCATGTTTCCCAAAGCCCCGCAAAAGCGAATGGCTTTCCGGACTTCAGCTTGGCGAGCATCGGAATCTTTCCTTCGTCCGTACGCTGCCATTCATAGAACGCATCCGCAATGATCAAGCAGCGTTTTTTCTTGAATGCATGGCGGAAACTTGGCTTTTCGGCAGCCGTCTCTGCTCGGGCATTGATCATCTTATAGCCGATTTTCTGGTCTTTCGCCCACGGCGGTACTAGCCCCCATTTCAAATAGCCAAGACGGTTCTTTGTTCCGTCGTTCACTATTGCCAGCACTTTTTGGGAAGGAGCAATGTTGTAGCTGGGTGAATACTCCCCTTCGCCAACTGCACTTTCTTCAATGTGAAACCTTTCTAAAATCATGGCATAATCCGTATACAACGCGTATCTGCCGCACATACAAACCCTCCATTCCATCCTTGTTTCCATACCTTTAATATAACAGAATTTTCCGTCTTTTAATTGTTATCAGCTCATTTTTCCAATATTATCACCTATTCTTTATTCGCATCCCCCCAATTGCGTGCACCTGGTAAATCGCATTAGCCCGTTTCATCCCCATTCGCTGCAAAAGAGTGGTATAATAAGACATAAAGAGCTTTACAAGGAGGAATTACATGGCTACTGCACGAGAAATGAGTCTGGTAAACAAAGATTTTCTGGTAGAAGAATTAGGGCTGAAGCAACAAGGCAACTCATCGGTATTTGCAAATGAGGATTGCTTCGTTTTATCTCCATCAGTCCAACGGTACGAAAAAGGTTTTGATATCAGCGAATTCAGCTTGGCGAAATTCGACCCGGAGCGTCAACAAGGCTTTTTGATCGTACGGTATATGGATACCTTTTTGATGGCTAAACTCGAAAGCTTCAAAGAAAAAATGATGCCGCCTGAGCTTCAGATCAAGAAGAAAAACACAAAACCGCATTGGAAGTTCACGGTTGCTGAAAACCCGGCTTACCACTTGGTAAATACCCAAAACAAAGAACTTCGCTATCGCCTTCAAGAACCTTCGAAGAAACAGATTCTTTCTTTCTTCAATAAAATATGAAAAAATCCCGCAATCATTCGATTTGCGGGATTTTTTCATGTCTTTCTCAAACACAATTCCATTGCAGTTGATTAATGGTAATATATTGGTATCGCCAAGCGAATGGATGTGAATTTTATGGAGCTTCAAAAACACACTTCCAAAGACAAAGATTTTTGGAAGATCATGCTCAGCCTGCTGCTCGCTTCTCTTTTCATCTTCGCTAATCTGTACGCCGTGCAGCCGCTGCTTCCGCTTTTCGTCTCAGAATTCCAGGTTTCGATTTCCACATCCAGCTTGGCATTGTCTTCGACAATTGTCGGACTGATTGCCGGCTTGATCGTTCTCGGTTTCTTTTCTGACCGCAACGGCAGGCGAACTTATATCATCTATTCCTTGCTTGGGTCGGCGCTCCCTTTTTTCCTGCTGCCGTTCATTGAATCTTTTACCTGGTTTATTGTTCTCCGCCTGATCCAAGGTTTTGCGCTGGCAGGAGTTCCCGCAGCGGCACTGGCTTATATCAGTGAAGAGATCGACCGGAAAGACATCGCGTATGCGACCGCCCTCTACATTTCCAGCAATGCACTTGGCGGTATGATCGGCCGGGTGCTCGCCGGCTATCTGTCAGACCACTTTTCCTGGCAGACCGCCTTCCTTGTTTTCGGGATAACCGGCCTTTTGCTTTTCGCCGCTGTGTTGCTGCTGCTGCCGAAATCCCTTCATTTCCGACCAAGCGACCTAAGCTTCGCCAAAGACATTGCGGGCTTTCTTTTCCATTTGAAAAACCCTTCTTTGCTTGTCGTCTTCGGCCTAGGGGCAGTTTTGCAGATTTCGTTTACAGGCATCTGGACTTATTTGCCATTCCACTTGGAAGCACCCCCATACTCCTTGACGCTGCAGGCCATTTCTTATTTCTTCTTCGCATACGGAATCGGTGTCGTTGGTTCACCTCTGGCCGGGCGCACCGCAGAACGATTCGGCCTCCGAACTGTGCGCAGGGCCGGTGTGGTGATTTTGTCTTTGGGGATTCTGATGACCCTAAGCTCCCAAGTCTGGCTCATCGCAGTCGGTTTATGCGTGACGTGCCTGGGCTTCTTTACTGCCCATTCCTTGACTGCAGCCTCCGTAGGACAGCAAGCTGCCCATCATAAAGGAAGCGCTTCGAGCTTATACCTTGTCGCTTATTATATCGGCGTCGCTGCCGGCAGCTCGCTGTTAAGTCCGCTTTGGACTGCTGGAGGCTGGAACGCTTTGGTGCTGTTCACTGCATCGTTGCCCATGCTATACCTACTTGCTGTATCGATGTACCGTAAAAATGCCGCCTCGGCTAAAAACTGAGGCGGCATTTTTTCATTCTTTTTCGTTTTCTTTTATTGGCGTTTCTTCATCACCGACTCCAAGGTTGCTGTGTGCGCCCTTTTTTTCCATGTCTCTTCCGTCTTCACTGGATTCCTGCTGGATGCCTTCGAATTCTTCCCGTTCGCGGCGGTTTTTTGAGCCGCCGAGAGGGCGTTCATTCGAAAAGTCGTCTTTTCCCATGAATTTCGCCTCCTGTTTTTCGTCTATAGGGCGATTATTCCCTATAACGCAACGATAAAACTCCTATTTCAGGTTCAATTTCATAGCTGGCAGAATTTCTGTCCAATGTTCTATTGGAAGTAGATTGAAAAAGCATCATAACCAAAATAGACGACCAATACTGAAAGCCCGGAAAATACCAGGTATTCAGCAGTTCCACCAGTTGTTGCAGTGATGGGGAAGCGGATTGTCACTTTCAATGGAAAAAGTAATTTAATCCCATTTTTCGTCGCCATGTCCAATATAAGATGGCTGACCATTCCGACCAGAAAACCGGCGCTGATGGCTTCTCCCACCCCGATAGCATTAAACAGGATGCCCATCAGCACTAAGAAAAGCAGGCTGTGCGTAAATGTCCGATGTCCGAACAGAACATTGATGATTTTCGATAAAACCGGGAACGAGCGGCCGATTTTGCTGCCTCCGTGGCAGATATCCGGCAACAGCGCCCCTATTGTTCCGGAGCATAAGAGTATAACCGGATCGTAATGTGTGATTTGGGCAAATGCCAGGCTTGCGGCAATGCCCCCAATGATGTGTGTTTTTCCAGTCATGTCGCCTGTTCCCCTTTTTTAGTATCTTCTTTTATTATACTGAAAACCGGGTATGATGAGGTATAGAGAAAAAATTAAAGGAGTCGAGGGCGATGGGAATCCATAAGTTTTTTACCTCATTAAATGATTTGGAGCGGATTATCCGTGCTCCGGGCAGATTTAAATTCGAAGAGCATAACGTAGCGGCGCATTCCTGGAAAGTCAGCCAATATGCGATGTTCTTTGCCACCATCGAAGAACGGGCAGGAAAAAATGTCGATTGGAAGTCGCTGTATGAAAAGACCATTAACCATGACTTTGCGGAAGTGTTTATCGGCGATATCAAAACGCCTGTCAAGCACTCTTCACCTGAACTTAAAGAAATGATTGCAAAAGTGGAAGAAGGCATGATGGAAAAATTCATCTACCGCGAAATCCCTGAAGAATTCCACGACGTATTCTTCGACCGCATGAAAGAAGGGAAAGACGCTTCCACCGAAGGGCGGCTGCTTGAGATGGCAGACAAGCTCGATCAATTCTATGAGTCGTTCGCTGAATTGAAACGCGGCAATTCGGACAAGGAATTCGTTGCGATGTACCGCATTGCCTTGAAAAAACTGCTGGCTATCCCGCTGAAAGCGAGCGTTGATTACTTCCGGCATGTCATTCTTGAAGACGTCATCAGTGAAGACTCGATTGTTGATATAAAGGAAATCACCCGTGAGGTACTCGCTGATTAATCTAAAACGATAGGTTTTGCCTTTTAACTATGGTAAATTTATAACAATACCAAAAAAATCCGGAGGTGAATCCCTTATTTAAGGGAATTTATTGGACCCCATACTTTTATTGAATTTAGTTTTGCTCATCTTATTAATCGCATTGACAGCCTTTTTCGTCGGGGCTGAATTCGCCGTCGTCAAAGTCCGCATGTCGCGCATCGACCAGCTGATCGAAGAAGGCAATAAAAAGGCGCTGACGGTCAAGAAAGTAGTCGGGAATCTGGATTATTACTTATCCGCCTGCCAGCTCGGAATTACGGTAACAGCACTTGGCCTTGGGTGGCTCGGAGAACCGACCGTGGAGCGGATTTTGCATCCTGTTTTCGATGCATTCGGTATCCCGTCATCGGTTTCGGCCATCGTTTCGTTTGTCCTGGCTTTCTCGCTTGTGACTTTTTTGCATGTTGTCATCGGCGAAATGGCGCCGAAATCATTGGCGCTCCAATTCGCCGAACGCATGTCATTGCTGCTGGCGCCGCCACTTTATTGGTTCGGTAAAATCATGGCGCCGTTCATCTATTTGCTTAACGGTTCGGCGCGCGTTTTCCTGCGCATTTTCGGTGTCCAGCCTGCTTCAGAAGAACAGGCCCATTCGGAAGACGAACTAAAGATCATCATGGCACAAAGTTTTCAAAGCGGCGAGATCAACCAAACCGAATTGTCCTTTATGCAAAATATATTCGCATTCGATGAGCGCAGCGCCAAAGACGTCATGGTGCCGCGTACCCAGATTGTCGCTTTCCCGCAAGACTTGAGCTGTGAAGAACTTTTAGCTGAACTTCGGGAACATCGCTACACGCGCTATCCTATTGCGAATAATGGCGATAAAGATGATTTGATCGGTTTTATCAATGCCAAAGAAATCTTGACCCATTATGCGCTTGCAGGCGATGTGAAAATGCAGGATTTCATCCATAGCCTTCCTTATTTCCATGAAACGACGCCTCTCCAGACCGCATTGATGAAGATGCAGAAGGACCGCACGCATATCGCTTTGGTGATTGATGAATACGGCGGAACGTCAGGAATTATTACCATGGAAGACATTTTGGAAGAAATTGTCGGCGAAATCCGCGATGAATTCGATGATGAAGAAGAAGCTGAAATCATTAAAGAAAGCGAAGACCGCTACCTTTTAAATGGGCGTGTATTGCTGAAAGACCTTGAAGAGCGATTCAATCTGGATTTTGAAGACAGTGACGATATCGATACGATTGCAGGCTGGATCCAGCATCAACTGGTGGAAGCAGAAATTGGTGATATCGTTTCAAAAACTGGGCAGCGCTGGATTATCCTCGAAATGGAAAATCATCATATTGTAAAAGTCTCATTGGAAATTCTAAGGGATTAACAAAAAGCAGGACATCTCATTGCAGATGTCCTGCTTTTTCCCGTTTAAACGAACATTATTTCCCAATTGGCATTGACCATAACGACACCCTTCTATATTATAAGAACAAATGTTCTTATAATATAGAAGGAGGGATTTGCATGAAACTGAACAGGCAATTAAAAGTGAATGGACAAATCAAAGACCGGGGTACAATCAAGTGGACAGCGATGATGCTGCCCGAACATGTTCAGATGCTCCGCGATTGGCAGAAGCACGAGCGCAGCGATGCACGGCCTTATTTGGACGAATTCGATCTTGAAGCTCTTTACGAGGAAATCCATTTGGCTTATAGACGCCAATGCCTAGTCGAAATCCAGGTTTGGCAAGAAGAGGCGCAAGCTTTCACCGGGGTTGTAACTGCGATAGATCTCAGGCTCAAAATGCTGTCTTTAGACAGCAGCGGAAACGTATTAAAGTTTTCTTTTGACGACATTATTGGAGCAGCTATGCGTGAATAGCGGCATGATATGTGGGCGATTTTAAAATTTCAGGATTAACTCAGCCAGCAATGGGGCATATAAAGAATAGTCTAAAGTATGGAGGTCGGATATATGAGCAAATTCATGTCGTATGCTAAAGCTGTTGGCGGCGAAATCAAAAAAGACAAAGCCACAACCTTAGCTGCTGCACAAGCCTATTATTATTTATTAGCAATTGTTCCTTTATTAATTTTGCTGCTGTCAATCCTGCCTTATTTGCAGATTGACCCGGATGACGCTATGAAGTTCATCGCCGGCATCATGCCAGGTGAAGTGGCTAGGACATTCGAAGATACGATCGTCAGCGTTGTCACTACGCCATCGGGCGGTTTGTTGACATTCGGTATTTTGGGTACGTTATGGTCAGCCTCAAATGCCATGAACGCCTTTATCGAAGCGACGAATGAAGCTTACGATGTCGAAGAAACCCGTTCGTTCATCAAAAAGAAAGCAACAGCAATCGTTTTGACATTGTTCATGCTTGTTGCCGTCATCATCGCTTTGGTGCTGCCGATCTTCGGCGGAGCCATCATCGATGCAATCAGTACAACCTTGAACTTGCCGGAACAGACGGAAATCATTTTCCAAGTTCTGCGCTGGGTCATCTCGATCGCGGTCATGAGCATCGTGCTGGCATTCCTTTACAAGTTTGCGCCGAATAAGCACTTCCCTTTCAAAGAGGTATTGATCGGTGCAGTCATCGCTACCGTTTTATGGCAAGTCGTGTCACTTGGATTTTCGATCTACGTGGCAAACTTCGGAAGTTATTCCGCAACTTACGGAAGCCTTGGAGGGCTTATCGTCTTGATGCTTTGGTTCTTCTTGACCGGCTTGATCCTCGTGATCGGCGCGGAAATCAACGCTGTCATCCATAAACGCAAGAACACGAAAAACGCTCCTGCACAAGTATACGAGGAGTAGAAAAAAAAGCGTGCCGCTGAATTCAGCGGCACGCTTTTTTTCGTTTGCAGGGCTTTGCTTATTGTTCTTCAGCTTTTTTGAACATTCATGCCTGGCCGATGTTCCAGGAAATTCCGGTACGCGAAACCCGCTACCTCATCTTCCGAATAATGCTTTTGCAATTCATTTACAAGATTTTGGAACTTCGAAGCATTTTCCAGATCGATGATGTGGGAAGCGATGCCGTCAAAATCAGAACCGATCCCAATCTGCTTTACGCCTCCGAGGCTGCAAAAATGGTCAATGTGCCGGATTAAATCCGGAATCATAATATCTTTTGGATTGGGTTTGATAAAGTCCAGGCAAAACACGACATCAATCATGCCGTTCTTCGCGAACATTGCCTTAGCTTGCTCATCATCCAGGTTTCTTGGGTGATCGCAAAGAGCCCGGGCATTGGAATGGCTCGCAATCGGATAATCAGCGAGTTCCATAACGTCCCAGAACCCTTTCACCGATAAATGCGAAACATCTGTGAAGACCCGGTTTTCATTGTTCAAGCGCACAACGTCCTTGCCTAGCAGGGTCAGCCCACCACCCCGTGGCTCTCCGGCGCCGTCTGCACATAAATTCGCATTGTTCCATGTCAGGCCGATTGACAGCACGCCCAGGCGATACAATTGGCGCAGCTTCATCAAATCATTGCCGAAAGCATCCGCTCCTTCAAGCGTCAAAACAGCGCCGATTTCTCCATCCGCCAGCGCATCAATATCTTCCCAGCGTTTGATGTGCTTCATGGCCGGGTTTTTCCCAAGAATTTCAGTGTAAAACAAATCGACTTGTTCAAGCGCGTGCTGCCATTTTTCATTGTCCGGCAAATCCGGATACAGGAATACCGCAAAAAATTGGACTTTGACCCCGCCTGACCAAAGCCGCTCGTAATTTGTTTCGATGCTTTCCGCATCCGTGAAATTCAAGGGTTGCTGTTTGTAGAAAGCCCCTCTTTTAGCAAGCTGTAATTTCAATAAAGCATCGCAATGCGTATCGATAATCTGCACTTACTCATCCCCCTCTTCCAGGCACGCTTCGATAAAGCCTTTGAAAATGCCCATAGAAGGGGCGTCACCGGCAATTGCCATGTTCTCCGGATGCCATTGCACGCCCAACACAAAATGATGTTCCTTGCTTTCAATCGCTTCAATCACACCGTCACTGGCTGTACCGCTGACCAAGAAAGACTCCGGCACCATCCGGTTGGCTTGATGATGGCGGCTATTGACTTTCAATTGCGTGGTTCCCGTCAAGCGCTGCAGCAGCGATCCTTCCGGAACGTTAACGAAATGCGAACCATGGAATTTCGGCGCCTTTTGCTGATGCTGAAGCAAATCGCCTTCCTTTTGGGTCGTGATGTCCTGATACATATCCCCGCCCACCGCAATGTTCAAGATCTGCGCTCCGCGGCAGACAGCCAGAATCGGCTTGCCCAGCTCCAACACTTTTTTGATCAATGCCAATTCAAACGCGTCGCGCGACGGGATGATCACACCAAGGTTTGGATGCGGCTCCTCGCCGAATAGCGTAGGATCGATGTCGTAGCCGCCAGCAGCGAATAATCCATCAATTCGGTTCGCAATCTGGTCAATGTCCTTTTCCTGCAATAAATGCGGAAGCATAATCGGCAAGCCGCCTGCCTGTAAAATAGCGTCCGTGTCCGCCTGTTCGATTGCATATTGTTCCTTGCCTAATTCTTTTGATGCCGTGATGCCGATGATTGGTTTCATTTCCATTTCCCCCTGTGACCGAATATTTTGTCTGAATATATTAAACATACAGAATTAACCACTAAAATACCAGGTGAACTGGTAAGATATTTCTGCGATAGCTCAGGTGTAAGCCGATATTCCGCAAAACAGCTGCGAAGGTATTGACCCAATTCTTGGGTCAATACCTTTGCGACGAAGCACGAAGTGCTGCAGGAGCACATGTTTTTTCCGCGGGGCTTGCGCCAAACTAACTCGAGCTAAGGCTCGAGTGGATTTCGGCACTTCGCTTAACCCGCAGGAGTCTCCGCTGTTTGGCTCCATATCAGCTAATAAAATTGAAGTAAGTGAAGAAAATAGCGTAATATTCTAAGCTTCTAGTGTAACCACGCCATCAACATACAAACATCAGAAAGTGTTTGAGAGTGATTCTTTCTTCTACATACTATTTTAGCGCCGGCGCGGCCACGGGCTAGGCGAAGCAGGAAGACAGGCGCACCTTGCCTGGCTTTTTGCGGGAGCCATGCCCTGAGCGTCCGGAGCGATTTTCAACAGCTCTCCTTGTTTCCTAACAGGTGAAAATCCCGATAAGCGATCGCTTATCGGGATAGCAGTTATTATTCTTCGCCGTATTCCGCTATCGCTGATGCAATGGCATCTTCAATCGGTGTCACAGTGGCGAGATCGTTATTGATGAGGATCGAGAAAATCAATTTTTCCCCGCTGCGAGTTTCCGCGTATCCGGATAATGCGGAAACAGCAGTCAATGTTCCGGTTTTAGCGGTGACATTGCCAGTTGCTTCCCCTGTCTTCATGCGGTTGCGGAGTGTTCCGCCTACGAAGCGTTCAGGAACGCCTGCTACCGGCAGCGAATTCAAGTAAGCACCGAACCATTCTTCCTGCTGCGCTCCGTGGAGAAGAGCCGAAATTTCATTTGCAGGGGCCAGGTTGACGTGGGACATACCCGAGCCGTCGCGCAACTGGACCGTGTCCATATTCACGCCGAGGTCTACAGCAACGTCTTCAACCACTTCAAGCCCAGCGCCCCAGCTTCCTTCACCGGAAACCGCCTGCCCCATTTCTTTCACCAGCACTTCAGCATGTCCATTATTGCTCAGTTTCATGAACGGAATATAAAGCTCACGCAAAGGCATCGATTCGCGCTCAGCCAGCAACGTCGAACCATCCGGGACCTCGCCCATCTTCATGCCATGCTTTCCGATCAATTCGATTCCTTCTGCAACCAAGGCATTTTCAAACAAGTCCAAAGCGTAGCCTGACGGTTCCGTCACAGCGATCCATTCTCGCGTACGTGAACCTTCAAGCGGCATTTCGCCTTCGATGATGATGTCGTTTGAACCGTGGGCGCGGATGATGGAAACTGTTTTCTTGCCGCCAGCCGCTATTGTCGTCGTGTTATTGATGATGTTGACGTAATCGGTATGCGGCGTCAGCGTCACTGCAGTTTCTGCACCTTGCGCACCACCTGGATTTACTTCTACAATGACAGAGCCCGCATCGTAATCTTCGTTCGGCGAAGCCGTCAAAGCCGACACCTCAGCGCCGTAATAATAGCGCTCGTCTTTCCAAGTAATGTCTTCAGAAAGGCGTTCATCATCATACCATGTGTCATCGCCGATAAGGTCACCTTTCACTTTTTCAATGCCCTGGCTTTTCAGCTCAGCGGCAAATTCCTCGAAGTCTTTTTGCAGCAGCGTCGGATCGCCTTTCCCTTTCAAGTATAGGTTCCCTTGTAAAACCTTTCCTTTAAGCTGGCCATCTGTATGTATTTCTGTGCTGAAACGATGATCTTCCCCCAAAGTTTCCAGCGCTGCCGCCCCGCTGAACAATTTTGTGTTCGATGCCGGCGTCAACCGGGAATCTCCGAAATGGTCGTAGATCACTTCTCCGGTCTCTGCTTTGCGAATACTGACACCTGTCGTTGCACCATCGAGGCGCTTGTCCTGAAGCAATAAATTGATGTCATTTGCGAGTCCCGCATAATCATCATCCGCTCCAGCTGTTTGATTGGCATTTTCACCTTGGATAGGCGATACAGCCAATACAGCCGCCAGTACAACAGGTACCCCCCACTTCAATGCACGTTTCTTTTCCACTTTTCCAGCCCCTTTTTCCTAGTGATGAAAAAATCATAGCATACCAGGAGAAAGAATTTTCTGATTTTTTAACAAATGATTCCAACTACTTAGTACATTTTCATTAAATAGGAATATGTTCCATAATTTATATAATCAATTGATTGTTTTACTCTTGTGCATAGACCGATAAACCTAACGCAAAAGCCGCAAAGCATTTCGCTTTGCGGCTCGGTTTCATCACTCACATATTCCATTGCAGGCCGGTCGAATAGATAAGGCGTTCGCCGATAAAAATTCGGCATTCTGTATTCGGGCATTTGGCTGACAGTGAAATTTTGATGTCTTCCCATTCCCCACGGTTGTTTTTCAGTTTTCCATAAAGCCGTGAGCTCAAGTGCAGACCAATATGTTCATCCTGCAATACTCCGTCGACGTAGAGTTTATCGCTCAACATTGTATTTTCTACGTGAATGCTGTGATCTTCATATTTCAGCTTCCAGGTGTTTCTCATCCAATCCCTCCGCCCTCAGGTTCTTTTACTGTCAGTATAGCAAAGCCCTTTACCAAAGGCGCCTATTCAGCCCTGCCTGAATAAAAAAACGGCATCGCGTTTTCGCGATGCCGGGCTTCCGTTATTCTTTGATCAATTCCAGCTCAACCGGAATCGATGCTTCCACTTCTTCGCCGTTAAGCGACTTCACTGCAGCATCCACTGCCATTTCGCCGATCAATTGCGGTTTTTGCGCAATCGTTCCTGCCAAACGTCCTTCTTCCACTGCTTTCACAGCGTCATCTGTCGCATCAAAGCCGACAACTGTAATGTCTTTTCCAGCTGCTTCAATTGCTTCAAGAGCCCCTAAAGCCATTTCATCATTATGGGCAAACACACCCGTTATGTCAGGGTTCGACTGAAGAATGTTTTCCATAACAGTCAATCCCTCTGAACGGTTGAAGTTAGCTGTTTGTTTAGCAGCCACTTCCAGGCTGTCCGCTGCGATTTTATTGAAACCTTCGCCGCGTTCACGTGCCGCAGAAGATCCTGGTACGCCTTCAAGTTCAGCAACTAAAGCACCTTCGCCAACTAATGATACTAGGAATTCCCCTGCCATTTCACCACCCGCAACATTATCTGATGCGATATGTGAAACCACTTCGCCGCCCGCTGCACTGCGGTCAACTGTAATAACGGGAATGCCAGCCGAGTTCGCTGATTCTACTGCAGCCGTTACAGCTTCCGAGTCAACCGGGTTGATCATGATCAAATCTACGCCTTGCTGGATCAAATCTTCTACGTCACTTGCTTGTTTTGAAGCATTGTCCTGTGCATCGACAACCGATAATTCAGCGCCAAGTTCTTCCGCTTTCGCTTCTGCGCCATCATTCAATGTAACGAAGAATGGATTGTTCAATGTAGAAATCGAGAACCCGATTTTAAATTCCCCGCTTGATTCCCCGTCGCTTCCTTCTTCTTCAGACTCTGAGCCTGGTGCTTCCATCGAACATGCTGCCAAAATAAGCATTGCCAACAACACCAACAATAATTGAATCTTTTTCATTTCTCAACACTCCCTATGCTGTTTTTTTACGGTCCAAGAGAACCGCCAATAATATTACTGCACCCTTCACCACTTGCTGGAAGAAGGAGGTTACCCCAATAATGTTCAAACCGTTGTTCAATACGCCGATGATCAGCGCGCCAATCAATGTTCCGACAATCCATCCGCGTCCACCGGTCAAGCTGGTGCCGCCGAGGACGACAGCTGCAATCGCATCAAGTTCGAACATTTCACCTGCCGTCGCTGCGCCGAGTTCAAGCGGGAAGTCAGCATAAGCGCCGCCAATGCTGATAATAATCCCGTCAACGAGTAAACGTAGATTTTGATGCGGTCTGTGTTGATGCCCGACAGAATCGATGCTTCTTCATTGCCGCCGACCGCATAAACGCGGCGTCCGAACGTCGTTTTCTTCAAAATGAAATACAAAATCCCGAAGCTGATAAGCATGGTCACAACCGGAACCGGGATTCCAAAAAAATAGCCTTTGCCAAGCATTTGGAACGCAGCGTTATCGCCAAGCCCTGAGATTGGGCGGCCTTCTGTATAGACGAGCGTCAGCCCCCGGTAAATGGTCATTGTCGCAAGCGTCGCGATAAATGGTGCCACTTTCCCTTTGGCAATGATGAAGCCATTGACTGCGCCAAGGATGGCCCCGAGCAACAAGCCCGCAAGCATGGCGAAAATCGGGTCGATTCCGCTTGCGATCAAACCCGCGCTGACTGCGCCGGTCAGCGCCAAGATAGAGCCGACCGATAAATCGATGCCGCCGGTCAAAATAACAAAGGTCATGCCGAATGCAATCAATGCGTTAAAAGAAACCTGTCTCAGCACATTGAGCAAATTATTCATGGATAGGAATCCAGGCTCTAAAATTGAAAAGATTAATACGATGACAATCAATCCGATAAATGGACCGATCTTTTGAAGCAACGATTGATTACTGTTCTTTAACTTCATGGTTCCCGCCTCCTGCAGCAAAATGCATAATTCGTTCCTGGGTCATTTCAGCTTTCGGCAAATCAGCTGCCACTTTTCCTTCGTGCATGACCAGCACGCGATCTGCCATCCCGATGACTTCAGGCAGTTCCGAGGAAATCATCAAGATCGCCACTCCGCGTTCTGCAAGTTCATTGATGATTGAATAGATTTCCTTCTTCGCCCCGACATCAACACCGCGTGTCGGTTCATCCAGAATCAGCAGTTCAGGTGCAATCCCCAGCCATTTGGCAATGACCACTTTCTGCTGGTTTCCGCCGCTCAAGGATTTTGCCGTTTGCTCCGGCCCTGAAGTCCGAATGCCCAAGCGTTTCACCATGCTGTCGTATAACGAGCGTTCCTTCTTCTTGGAAATCAGGCCGTTTTTCGAAATCGCAGAGAAATTAGTCAAGCTGACGTTTTCTTCGACAGTGAAATCGACAATCAGCCCCTCGCTCTTGCGGTCTTCCGTTATATAGCCGATGCCCAATTCTTTCGCTTGCTTCGGATTTCTGATTTTCACAGCGCGGCCATCGAACTCGACTGAGCCTGAATCCGCTTTCTTATAGCCAAAAATCGATTGCGCCACTTCGGTGCGCCCCGCGCCCATCAAACCGGCAATCGATAACACTTCGCCCCGGCGAATTTCAAAGCTGACGTCTTCAAAGCAATCCTTGCGGCTCAAGCCTTTTACAGCCAATTTGACATCGCCGATGGCGGCATTGCGCTGCGGAAAGCGTTCACCGAGTTCACGGCCGACCATCATCTGAACAATTTCTTCAAATGAGGTTTCCGCAATCCGCTTATCCCCGACATATTCCCCGTCCCGCAAAATCGTGATGCGGTCGCAAAGCGAAAAGATTTCTTCCATGCGATGCGAAATGTAGATGAACGAAACGCCCCGTCCCTGCAGTTCACGTATAGTGGCAAACAGCGTATCGATTTCCCGGTCGGTCAATGCCGCTGTCGGCTCGTCCATGACGATCACTTCCGCTTCGACAGCGAGCGCTTTCGCTATTTCGACGATCTGCTGCTGGCCGACCGATAACGAACTTGCAGGCGCTGCCGGGTCGATGTCCAACCCTAAATCCAAAAGCGCTTTTTTTGTTTTTTGTTCCATAGTTTTGGTTTTAATGATCCCGCTTCGCCCGAAAGTCTCTTCGTTTCCCAGAAACATATTGTCTGTAATCGATAAATGGGGAAGAATGTTCAACTCTTGATGGATCACAGCAATTCCAGCGTCTTCTGCCTGCTTTGGCGAAGTGAAATGGACTTCTTTGCCTTTCACTTCCACCGTTCCGCTGTCGCGCGAGTAAATGCCGGTCAGTATTTTCATCAGCGTCGATTTTCCGGCGCCGTTTTCGCCCATCAACGCATGGATTTCTCCAGGCTCCAATGAGAACTGGACATTCTTCAATACTTGGTTGCCGCTGAATGACTTGGATATATTGGTCATTTTAATCATCGGGATTCACCTGCCTTTTTAAAAGATCACACCAGAACGAAGAACAATATTGGCATACGGCGTCGCTTCACCGGTTCGGATAATCAGCTTTGCCTCTTTGCTCATTTTCTTCAATTCATCATGCGTAATGTATGCGGCATTGACCTGTTCCAGGATGCCGGATTCGACTTCAGGATTTTCTTCAGTTATTTCCCGGGCAATAAAACCTGCCTCTGCCTGGAAATCTTCCAACACTGCCTGCAGCACTGTAAGAAATGAAGGTTCGCCGATGCGATAGGATAAATCGATGCATTGGATGCCTTTCGGTATCGGCAATCCGCAATCGGCGATAACAAGAAGGTCTGTATGTCCAAATGCAGCTAAAGCCGCCGCTATGTCACGGTTGATCATGCCATGCTTTTTCATTTTTTGTCATCTCCCATACGCTCCAGCACTTCTTGCCGGAATGGCATTCCGCCTTGCGCCCCGAATTTTTCAACCGACAGCGATGCAGCCGCATTGGCATAGCGCACAGCCTCCTCGAAAGGCATGTTTTCTACCAATGCCACAGCAAATGCTCCATTGAATGTATCACCTGCACCAGTCGTATCGATCGCTTGTGTTTCAAAACCCTCTACCAAGACATGCTTGCGGCCGTCAAAATATCTTGCCCCTTTTTTGCCTAATGTGACGATCAAGCGGTTCGGGTATTGCTCAATTGACTGCTCCCAGCCTGCACCAAAGATTTCTTCCGCCTCTGTTTCATTCGGCGTCAAATAAGTGGCGTATGGCAGCAACTCTTTTGTATAGGCATCAGCCGGCGCCGGATTCAAAATCGTCGGCACATTATGTTTATGGCAAATTTCCAGCGTCTTTTGGACGACTGGAATCGGCAGTTCCAATTGCAGGATGACGATGTCGCTCGCTGAGAGCTTGGATTCAAGCGCTTCCAATTCATGCGCTTCAATAGCGTGGTTTGCCCCCGGCACGACGATGATGCGGTTATCGCCTTCAGACAATAGGATGTTCGCAATGCCGCTCGTCCCATCTACACGCTTCACCATACCGATATCAATATTTTCAGAAGCCAAGCCTTTCAACAGCTCATCGCCGAAAGCATCGGTTCCGACCGCTCCGATCATTTGAACCGCCTCACCAAGGCGTGCAGCTGCAACTGCCTGATTGGCTCCTTTGCCCCCAGGAATCGTTGTGTACAAATCCCCTAAAGCTGTCTCGCCTTGTTTCGGAAAGCGATTTGCCCTTACGACTAAGTCCATGTTTATGCTGCCAACTACTGTAATCATTCCGCCACTCCCTTTGTTGTTCCGCGAAGCTTCAATTGCACCGGCACTTCATAAAAATGCTGATCGACAGGCTGGTTTTCAATCCGCTTGATCAATACCCGTGTTGCAATCGCTCCCATTTTGTACACGTCCTGCGCCACTGTTGATAGGCCGGGCGACAGCATTTCTCCCATCGCGATTCCGTCAAAACCGACAATCTGCAATTGCTCAGGCACTTTGATGCCGAGTGTCACCGCCGCTTTCAATGCACCCGCCGCAGATACATCACTGCTGGCAAAAATGCCGTCTATTTCTTTATGCGCCTTTAAAAACTCATCTGTGATTTTCTGTGATTCCGAAAAATGGAATGGGCACGTCACCACATGATATTTTGCACCCGATGCTTCAATGGCGTCCATGAATCCTTGATAGCGTTCATTTGCAGGATTAAGCTCATTCGGTCCCCTCAAAAACAGGATGTTTTTGCAGCCTCTTTCCAGAAGTGCATTCGTGCCCATCGCTGCTCCTTCCCGGTTATTGGAAGACACCGTCGGGATTTTGTCGTTAATGGCACGGTCAAGCGCCACAATCGGCAAGGCCATATTGGCGTAATGCGGGGCATCCAGCTGGTTGGATGTCACGATAAAGCCGGCAATGTATTTTTTCTTTAAGGTATTCAAGTAATTTTTCTCTTTCTCCGGGTTTTCATCCGAGTTGCATAACACCACGGTATAGCCGTATGTCAGCGCAACATCTTCAACCGCCCTGGCGAGTTCAGGAAAAAACGGATTGGTGATGTCCGGCAAGATCAGGCCGATTAAATTCGATTGCTTGGTGTTCAGCGACCGCGCAACCGGGTTTAACTCATATTTCAATTCATCAACTGCTGAAGTAACGGCTTTTGCTGCGTCCGCGCTGACGTAACCGCTTCCATTTAGAAAACGGGAAACTGTCGCTACTGATACTCCAGCCTTTTTAGCCACGTCTCTGATGGTTGTCATTTCCCTGGCTCCATTCTTGTGTCGGTGTGTAACCGGTTACACAAAATATACATCGCTGTTTCCCTCATGTCAATGTGAAGATTTTCCAGAAACAAAAAAAGGAATCCATCGGGTGGGATGGAATCCTTTTAATCAATTGCACGGTACGCGCATATCGCTGTTGCTGTTTTGTCCAGTTAAGCTGTAGCTCACTACATTAAAGCCTTTTTTCTGTAAGAAGCGTGCACCTAAATTTTTCTCAATCGCATCTGATGCTATTAAATGTATCGGCTGATCCGGAATTTCCTTATGGCTGCGCATTAAATAGGAAAATGGCAAGTTTATAGCTCCCGGCACTTCTTCATTCGAGATATTGTAAGGACGGATATCCAGAATCGTCAACAAATTGGAATCCACATCTTCAAGGCATTCTTTTTTCATTCCGCGAAGCGGCATGAATCTGCGGTAGCCGCTGCCTGCAAGCAGCAGCGCCAGTAATGTAATCGGTATTGACATATCCACTCACCTGCTCCTTTGCATCTTAAAACCGCCGGAATAGTTCCGGCGGTTCGGTTTTATCGTGTCAGTTACGCTTTTACTTCAGTCGACCATTTTGAATATCCGCCAGGCATGTTGACGATGTTATCGATGCCTTTCGCTTTCAGCAGGCTGGTTGCAATCGCTGAACGGGCTCCGCCTTGGCAATGGACAATGACAGTTTTGCTGGCATCGACTTCTTCCAAACGGTTCTTCAACGTACCAACCATGATATGATCGGCATTTTCAATATGTCCTTCATCATACTCCGTTTTATTTCGGACGTCGAGTACATTGGCTTCGCCATTGTCGATCATTTCTTTTGCTTCTTCAATGGTCACGTTATCGTATTTATCCAATTTATCTGCTTGAGCGATGATTGCATTTGCATCCGCGTAGCCAAGAACTTCGTCAATGCCGATTGAATGCAATGCGATGACTACTTCATCAAGCGCTTCAGGATTTACCAGAATGTAAACCGGTTTTTTATAATCGACGACCCATCCTGCCCAGTTCGAGAATGATTTATTGAATGGAATGTTGATCGTGCCAGGGATAAATCCTTGGCTGAAGGCATCTGCCGGGCGCAAGTCCAGGACTTGTTCGCCTTGTTCCAGCAAGTTTTTGATATCGTCTAATCGATCGATCGGTTTCAGTTCCGGCAAGTTGGCAATCAACTCAGGGCCTACTTTGTTGACCGATTTCATGACCGCGAAATAATACGGCGGTTCCGGCTGTCCTGCCAGCAACTCTTCCGTGAACGATTCTTCATCTTTGAATTGAAACGCCCAGTTGAATAACTTTTCGTATCCTACAGTAGTGGAAGGCACTGCGCCCAACGACTTGCCGCAGGCACTCCCTGCGCCGTGTGCCGGCCAAACCTGCAAATACTCCGGAAGATCTTTAAAGCGTTCAATCGATTTGAACATATCTTTGGCTCCGGCTGCTGAAGTGCCTTGGATGCCTGCCGCTTTTTCAAGCAAGTCCGGGCGGCCGACATCGCCGACAAAGACAAAATCGCCTGTGAAGATTCCCAGCGGCAAATCAGCTGCTTTTGTATCCGTCAAGATGAATGAGATGCTTTCCGGTGTATGGCCAGGGGTGTGCATCACTTCAAAGACCAAATTGCCGATATTGAATTTATCGCCGTCTTTCATTAATTGGTGGCTGACGTTATCTAAGTTCTGGTATTTCCAATCCTTGTCGCCTTCATCCGAAATATACATTTTAGTTCCGAAACGGTCAGCCAATTCGCGCGATCCGGAAACGAAATCTGCGTGGATATGCGTTTCAAGTGCTCCGACAATTTTCAGGTTTTCTTTTTTAGCTAGTTCAACGTATGGGTTAATATCGCGCATCGGGTCTACCACTACCGCTTCCCCAGTTGCCTGGCAGCCTACAACATAAGATGCGTGCGCTAATTTATCATCATAGAAATATCGTAATAACATAGAATGATTCCCCTTTTCTTGTTGTTTGTTATTGTTAATTACAATATACCCTATAGGGTATATGTTGTAAACCAATCTGCTCCAATTTTTCTTT
>NZ_RQII01000007.1 GCF_004761975.1 Planococcus koreensis
GTGCGCTAATTTATCATCATAGAAATATCGTAATAACATAGAATGATTCCCCTTTTCTTGTTGTTTGTTATTGTTAATTACAATATACCCTATAGGGTATATGTTGTAAACCAATCTGCTCCAATTTTTCTTTTCTTTTATATTCAGGCGTTGAAAATCGTTGATGCGGCGATGCATGAATTGCTTGAAAATATTCAAAAAAATCCCCCTGTCCTGCCAGACAAGAGTCAGTCTGACAGGACAGGGGGAGCTGGTTGTATTCAATTACGCGTTGACTTCTTTTTCCTGAATCGCTTCGGATCGGTTTTTCTCCGTTTCCGACACGTATACGGCACAAGCCGCATCGCCTGAAATGTTGATTGCGGTTCTCGTCATATCAAGCAAACGGTCAATCCCGAGCACAAGCCCGATTCCCGCTACCGGAAGATTGACGCTGCCAAGCACCATCGCCAGCATGATCAAACCGACTCCAGGTACACCTGCAGTTCCGATGCTTGCCAGGACAGCGGTCAAGACGACCGTCGCCAATTGGGTCATCGTCAAGTCAACACCGTACGCCTGTGCGATGAACATCGTCGCAACGCCTTGCATGATTGCTGTGCCGTCCATGTTGATCGTTGCGCCAAGCGGCTGGACAAACGAACTTATCGATTTAGGTACACCCAAATGCTTTTGGGCAACATCCATCGAGACAGGCAAAGTCGCTGTACTGCTGGACGTACTGAATGCCACACTCATTGCCGGGGCAAACTTCTTGAAAAACCAGATCGGGTTTTTCTTCGCCAACAAGCCTACGGTTCCGCCGTAAGTGAAAATAGCGTGGATGAACAACGCAGCCAAGACTACCGCCATGTATGCGCTCATCGCTTTGATGGCCGACAGCCCCTGTGAACCGATAGCTGTCGCAATCAAGCCGAATGTTCCATAAGGAGCGAACTTCATCACGATGCCAACAAGATACATCATAATATCATTGCCTTGTTCGACGAGATTGACAATCCCTTTCGTGCGCTCTCCCAGCGCAGTAAGCGCCAAGCCGATGAATACGGCAAAAACGATAATCTGCAGCATATTGCCGTTCGTCAGTGCTTCAAGCGGGTTTTTCGGAATGATGTTCAATAAAGTTTCGGCAACAGAAGGCGCTTCTTCAGAATCGAATTCTGCGGTTTCCAGATCAAAATCTCCCGCTAGTCCCGGTTGGACGATTGCGGCGAGGCCAAGGCCAATTACTATTGCAATAGTAGTGGTCACGAGAAAATAAGTGATTGTTTTAAAGCCGATCCGGCCCAGTTTCGCAGGATCGCCAAGTCCTGAGGTTCCCAGGATTATCGAAAAGAATACTAGCGGCACGACCAGCATGCTGATCAAGCTCAAAAAGATTTGGCCAAGCGGCACGAATAAATATGTATTTAAAGTATTAAAAGCGTCAGGTGCAAGCAGATTGATAAGTAAACCTGTGATGGCACCTAATATTAATCCGGCAATTACTTTTACAGTCAAACTTTTTTTCTTCATTCAAATCTTCCTTTTCTTCTGACATAGGCAATAGTTTACCTCAAATCGAAAAGGAATTATAGCTTTAAGTAATTATCTGAATTGCGCTTTTATAAATATACTACTATAGCATTATGTCGTGTAAGAATTTCTAACCACTTTAAAGAGGCAACCTGCGAATTTTTGGGCAGCTATTTCCCAAAACTGCAGAGTTTCGGAAATTGAGCACTAAATCGTTCCGCACCTTCCTCTTCTCAAGAATTTCACAACTTTGCTTTTGCTTCCACATCAGTCTTTCAACAACGCTTTCTTCATCTCAATCGGGCTTACCCAAACCCGAAATCACAAGTTCAGCGAAAATCGAAAATGAGCCATATTTCGTATGAATAAAAAAAAGCCCTATTCAGGCTTTTTCACACGCATTCATTTTTCTTCACCAAGAACCAGCTCGTAGACTTTTTTAGGTCTTCCGCGTTTGCCTTGGTTCAGATCTTCTTTAAGGCTGCGAATCAGCCCCATCTGTTCCAGTTCACTTAATATTCTCCTGGAATTGCGGTCTGTGTTTTTCAAAAGCGATGACATCATTTCACTGCTGAAATACGGGATATTCTTTAATTTTACGTATTGATAAACTTTCATCGGAATATTTTCACGGTAGCCATGCGTTTTCAGAACAGCTTCCCAGTAGACAGGGAGCTTCAGATTCGGCAATGCATTTGTATTGTCCTTACCAAGAGCACCAGTGTTGATTCCTTCTTCATCAACGTAGATGATTGTTCCGGCGGCTTCTTCATTGGCGTATTCAAAAGCCCGTTGGACATGTTGTTCAGCATCATGAATCGTGTAGCCAGAGCCGATTCCGATGTGAAAATCCAAAGTGGTCCGCATAGTGATTTCATTTACCATTTTTGAAAATGTGCGCTCAGCTATCAATAATTCGTAATCCCCTTGGGTGGCATAGATGAAATGCACACCACCGCCACGATTTATCAAAGATCCATTCAATTTCCTCGCAATTTGCAGCAATTCAAGTTCTAGTTCAAGCTCTTTCTGCTTTTCTGCAAAGTCATAGACCGTCTTTTTGCAAACCCGCCCGCCTTCGACCAATTGAAAACCGATAATGACCACTTTCTGCTTTTCATAGACATGGCTTTGAGCGCGAGAAACAAGCAAATCCAATACTGTTTTGATGGCTAATTTTGAAGGCACCACTCGATAGCAGGGAATTCCAAGCTTTCTTAACGCCAAATACACTTTCAATAAGCAGGTCAGTGCAACTTCCGCTTTTCCAGCCTTGTAATTTTGGAAATGGAAATCAATGATTTCGTCATAATCTTTATACCCTTGGTACGAAAGCAATTCGAAATTGATTTTGTCCAAATGGTATTCAGAAAAAAGCGATTTGACAATGCCTTCGTCCACGGTATCCAGGCTCATATGCGAAACGAAGCGGCCATGCTCCTGCATGACTTGCAGGCAGGTGCCAAGAAGCGCCATACCGTGGAGAGGAGGATAAGAGGCTTCCTGCTCCGTAATCAAGCCTTTTTCCAAGCAATAATGATAAGGCGTTTGTCCTGAAAAGATCCATTGCGTCACTTCATAGCGATGTTTGGACATGATTCCCGGCAATTGCTCCGAACCAAAATACTCGAATTCAACCAATTCAATCCTCGAATCCAGCTGGGCGACTTCCCTTATGATTTGCAAAGAGTCTGGAGGACCGATTGCCCCAATTCGGACTTTCATCATGTTTGCACCTTCTTATTTCACTTTTTTGATATCCGGCAATACATTTGTATCTTCATTCACCAGCGGATAATGGCATGCAACAAAATGGGCTGGCAGGATTTCCCGGTATTCGGGCATATCTATCTCGCATTTTGCCTGGGCGTACGGGCATCTCGGATGGAATGGGCAACCCGGGGGTGGATTGCTCGGACTCGGGATTTCCCCTTTGATCAATTGATGCTCTTTTCGCAGCCTCGGATCCGGTATTGGTACAGAATCCAGCAAAGCATGTGTATACGGGTGCAGGGGATGTTCGAACAATTCATCCCTGTCAGCAAGCTCCACCATCTTCCCTAAATACATGACGCCGATACGATCGCTGATATGGCGCACCGCAGGCAAACCATGTGCTATAAAAATATAAGTCAAATCCATTTCTTTTTGCAACTTTTTGAGCAAATTGAGGATTTGCGCCTGGATTGAAACGTCGAGCGCCGACACGGCTTCATCGCAGACAATTACTTTGGGCTTTAATGCCAATGCCCGCGCAATTCCGATCCGCTGCCTTTGCCCGCCGCTGAATTCATGGGGATATAATTTCATCTGGTGCTCCCGCAACCCGACGAGCTTCAACAATTCGCTTACTTGTTTCTTCAATTCTTTTCCAGAAGCCAAGCCATGGACCAGCAACGGCTCCCCGACCAGTTCTTCGACTGTCATTCTAGGATTCAAGGATGAGTAGGGATCTTGGAAAATCACTTGCAGGTCGCGCCTGGCTTTACGGAGCTCTTCCTGTGTCATTCCGGCGATATCCTGGTCCTGGAAATAGATATGCCCTTCTGTCGCGTCAAGCAAGCCCAGCATCAAAGAACCGGTTGTCGATTTGCCGCACCCTGATTCTCCTACAATACCCAAAGTTTCACCTTTGTAGACTTTAAAATTCAAGCCGTCTACAGCTCTGACAATGGTTTTCGTTTTTTTGATAAAACCTTTTGACATATCAAAATGTTTTTTCAGGTTTGTCACTTCCATGATCACCTGATCTTCGACGACGTTCATATGATCCCCCCTTGCCTTAAACTTTTATGCAGCGTTTCGCATGATTTTCTGAAACATACTCTAATGGAGGATGGATTTTCGTACATTCGATATCCCCTATCGGACAGCGCGGGAAAAACTTGCATCCAGTCGGCATATCGGCCGGATTCGGCACTGTTCCTTCTATAGAATACAATTCATCCACTACGTCATGGATTTTTGGTATGGAAGCCATCAGGCCTTTTGTGTACGGATGAAGCGGATTTTCAAATAGTTCGTAAATCGGTGCTTCTTCCACGACTTCTCCTGCATACATGACAATGACACGGTCCGCAAGTTCTGCCACCACACCCAGGTCATGGGTGATGATCATAATGCTGGTATTCGATTTTTCTTTTAAATTGCGCAATAATGTCAGAATCTGAGCTTGAATCGTGACATCGAGTGCAGTTGTCGGTTCATCAGCAATCAATAGCTTTGGATTGCAGGATAAAGCCATCGCAATCATGACACGCTGCCGCATTCCCCCTGAAAGCTGATGCGGAAACCGGCCCATCACTTTTTCAGCATCCGGGATGCCGACTGTCTCAAGCATTTCAATGCCTTTTTTCTGCGCCTGCTCTTTTGACATTTTATAATGCAAAATCAACGTTTCCCTTAATTGATAGCCGATTGTAAAAACCGGATTCAATGCTGTCATCGGCTCCTGAAAAATCATGGCAATTTCTTGGCCGCGCAATTCCCTGTATTGTTTTTTGCTTAGATTCCTCAAATCTTTATCTTCAAAGTGGATGTCGCCTTCGTAGACTTCGCCATTTGCAGGCAAGATACCCATTAACGCAAGCGATGTAACGCTTTTCCCGCTTCCTGACTCTCCTACAATAGCTAATGTTTCACCTTTTTCAACGTCAAAAGTGACTCCGTTTACAGTAGACACATAGCCGTCTTCCGTTTTAAAGCGGACTTTCAAATTTTCTACTTTTAAAAGGCTGTTATTCAAAACCAAGCCACCTCCTTTCATTAATCTTTGATTTTCGGATCCAGTACATCTCTCAGCCAATCGCCAAGGAAAATGACTCCCAGTACTGTAACGGTGATGGCAATCCCTGGGAATGTAGCTACCCACCAGCTGGTTGCGATATATTCACGGCCGTCGCTCAACATCAGCCCCCATGAAACATCCGGCGGCTGAATGCCCAGGCCAAGGAAACTTAAACTCGCTTCCAGTATAATTGTCGTGGCCACGTTGAGCGTGGCGATTACGATAAATGAGGATAGAACGTTCGGTAAAATATATTTCGTAATAATTCGGAAATCTTTCGCTCCGATTGCTTTGGCAGAACGCACATAATCGCGTTCTTTGATGCTGAGCGTTTCACTGCGTACCATACGCGCATAGACGACCCATGAAGTACCTCCAAGCACCAGTATCAACGTAATGAGACTTGGCCCCATGACTGCAAGAATAATCAGCATGAACAAAATGTTCGGAATTGCCAGCAGGGAATCGACTGTCCGCATGATAATGAAATCCCATACTTTGCCGTAATAGCCAGCAATCAATCCGAGTGCCATGCCGATGGCCCCCGCTAAAAGGACCGCACTTATGCCAATCAATAACGATATTCGAGATCCGTAAATAATTCGGCTTAAGACGTCACGCCCTAAATTATCCGTTCCCAATAGAAATTCCGTACTTCCGCCTTCAAGCCAGAATGGCGGGAGCAGACGATTTATTACATCCGTCTTGGCTGGATCATTGTCTGTCAATAACGGAGCGAAAATGGCCATGAGAACCACAGCTACCACAATAATCAGGCCGACCATGCCGGTTTTGCTTTTCAGCAGCCTTTTCCCAAGCCTCTTCAAGGAGGACTGGGGTTTGACTTTTTGTTCATTTGCAATTGGTTCTGTTATTTCCGTCAATGCCCTGACCTCCTTTAATCGTATTTAATGCGTGGATCCAGCAAGCGATACACTAAATCCGCAAACAAATTGCTTAAAATAACGAAAATGGCAATGATGAAAGTGGCGGCCTGGACGACAGCCATATCTCTCAAGTTCACCGACTGAACCAGCAATTGGCCAAGCCCCGGCCAAGCAAATACCGTTTCCGTGATAAGCGTGCCGCCTATCAGCGTAGACGTTTGCAAAGCCATAATCGTCACTACGGGAATCAGCGCATTCCGGAAAGCGTGCTTATTGACGATGATCGCTTCCCCCAGCCCTTTGCTTCTGGCTGTGCGAATAAAGTCCTGCCCTAAAATTTCCAGCATGCTGGACCGAATCAGACGAGTCATTTCTGCTGCGATGCCCGTTCCGAGAGTTATTGCTGGCAATACCAAATGGCCCAATGTGCCTCTTCCAGAAACAGGGAAAAATTGAAAAGTCACAGATAATAACAGAATCAGCATGATGCCAAGCCAGAAACTCGGCATTGCTTTGCCTAAAACCGCTCCACCCGTGATGAAAAGGTCCAAAAAGCTATTGCGTTTCACAGCTGACAGGATTCCGAGCGGAACCGAAATGATAATGGCAACAATCATCGAGGCAATGGCCAGTTCAAGTGTCGCCGGAAGCCTTTCAAGAATCAGATTCAGCGCATCGGTATTGTAGCGGAACGAGTCACCGAAATCCCCTGTCACCAAATCCCTTAAATAATTGAGGTACTGGATAGGCAGCGGATCATTGAATCCCATCGCTTCCCGCAAGGAATCGCGCTCTGCTTCTGTCGCGGTCTCTGGCAGCATCAACGATACCGGATCGCCTGTGACGCGCACCAGCAAAAAGACGATCAGCGTGATCAGCAGCAGGACCGGAATTGTTTTAACCAGGCTTTTCAAAAAATACTTCATGCCAAACCTCCCCTATTGAAAAAAAGAGGGCACGCCCCCTTCTTTTACTTCAATGTAATTGAATCCACATAGAACATTTCATTCAAGCGCGGTTCGAAATTCAGCCGTTCGTTGATGCCAGTAATAGCATCCAATTGGAACATATAAATTTGTGGGCGATCTTCCGCAATCAATTCTTGAGCTTTCTGATACTGCTGCGCTCTTTCGTCAGCGTCCATATTCTGTTCCGCTGCCAACAACAGATCGTTTACTTCAGGGTTATTATAATCCGATTCACCCGCGGCTTCTTCCGTTGTCAGGCGGTCAAGCGCAAGCGATGCATCGAACATCGAGTTGCCGTAGCCGATGTAGAACATTTCACCGAATCCTTTTTCCTGGTATTTCTGGTTGAATGCGCTCCATTCCATCAACTCCAAGTTTACAGTGATGCCAACTTCAGAAAGCATTGCAGTAACCAATTCAACTGTTTCTTTATCTTTCAAATAACGTCCGTTCGGTGCGCTAAGTGCAAGCTCGAAGCCATCTGCATGCCCTGCTTCTTCCAGCAATTGCTTCGCTTTTTCTGGATCATAAAGGGATTTACCGTATAGATCTTCATTAGCACCGACGTTCCCTGGCGTTACACGAGTGCGTGTAACTGTTCCAGCGCCTTCAAGCAACGAATCGACAATCGCTTGTTTATCAATCGCCAAATCGATAGCCTCGCGGACTTTCGGATCTCCCGTCACGCTGCCTTCATCTGTGCGCAGCGTAAACATCATGACTCGCTGCGTTGGTGATTGGACAGCTTTTACACCGTCTGTGTTATTGATGCGTTCAACATCTGTCGGCGGGATATTGACAGCAACGTCCACTCCGCCTGTCAGCAATTCAGAAACACGCGTCGAATCTTCTGGAATGCTGCGGAATACGACTTCTTCCCATTTCGGCGCTTCGCCGAAATATTCCGTATTAGCTTCCAGCGTCAAGCGGTCGTCTTTCTTCCATTCTTTGAATTTATAAGGGCCTGTACCGACTGGCTGCTCCAAGAACACTTCCCAGCCTTCCGTTTCGATATAGTCTTTTGGCAGGATTCCTGAACCCAGACGGGACAATCTGTTCAATAATGCAGGTTCCGGATTTTTTGTGATGATTTCAAATTCGTAGTCTCCAAGAACTTTCACTTCCTGGATTTGGTTGTAGTTTCCATGCTCCAGCAATGTATCATCTTTCGCGATTCTTTCCAGCGTGTATTTCACATCATCCGCCGTCAGGTCTTCCCCATTGTGGAATTTGACGCCTTCTTTCAATTTAAACGACCAGGTTTTGTCATCAACATTTTCCCAACTTTCAGCTAAATCAGGCTTGAATCCTTCTTCGCCATCATTCGTCAAAAGATAGTTGAACATATTGACGTGGACAGCTTCTGTTGATGTCGTATTGTGGTCATGGATATCAAAAGACACTACATCTGTACCATTGGCGATAACCAATGTCTTGCTGTCACTCTGCTCGACAGGCTCTTCGCCTTCAGCCCCGCCGCTTTCTTCTCCGCCCGAACATCCGGCCAACACGACTGCCAAACTCAGCATCAATCCCCAAAGACTTTTCTTCATCCTTTTTCCCCCTCAGTTTGTTTTAAATAATTGCTTGCCAATAAACTCAACACGGATATGCCATAAAGAAACGATTGTTCGTCGACATCGAAGCGGCTATTGTGGTTTGGATAAGCCGTGTCTTTGCCATTTTCTGTTCCGAGGCGGAAAAATACGGAAGGCACTTCTTGCGAAAAATAAGCGAAATCTTCGCCTCCCATTGAAGGAGCGGATATTTTCAATGCCCCTTCCCCATACAATTCGCCAATTGCGTCTTTAAGCAGCCCGCGCATTTCGGCATCTATTTTAATAGATGGTGTAATGAATTGATAATCCAGTTCGCAGTCTCCCCCGAAACTTCGGGCAATGCCTTTCGCAATCGCTTCGATGCGTTCGGGCATCAGTTGCCGCGTCTCTGGCTTCAGCGTCCGTACGGTACCTTTCACCAGGACCGTGTTTGGAATGATTGTCGCTTTGCTGCCAGCTTCTATCTGTCCGAAACTCAGCACCACCGAATCCAATGGATCCGTCTGCCTGCTGACAATTTGCTGGAGCGAAACCAAAACTTGCGCTGAAATCATAATCGGGTCCACCGTTTGATGAGGATGGGCGGCATGCCCCCCTTTCCCAGTCACTTTAAGTTCAAAAATGTCGACAGCGGCACAGCTATACTCCGCTGTAGTAACTGAAAACTCACCGGTTTTCAGCGTCGGGTGGACATGCAAGCCGGCCATCGCGTCTACTTTTGGGTTAGCCAACACACCATCTTCAATCATCGCCGCGGCACCTTCACCTATTTCTTCAGCCGGCTGGAAAATCACCTTGAGCGAACCGCTTGGCAATCCTTTGTCCGCAAACAGCTTTGCCACTCCCAGCAGAATCGCGGTATGCGCATCGTGCCCACAAGTGTGTGCAGCGCCTGCGTTTTGGCTTCGGTATTCCTTTTCTATCTCATCTTCCATCGGCAGAGCATCCATATCAGCACGAAGCCCGAATACTGGCCCCGCCTTTCCGCTCTCCAGCAATCCCACAACACCTGTTTTCCCTACATGCTCCTGAACTTTGTAGCCCCATCCCCTCAACAGATCCGCTACAATTCCCGCTGTGCGCGTTTCTTGAAAAGATAACTCAGGATGCGCGTGCAAATCTCTGCGAATCGTTGTAATTTCTTCAAATAGCGAAGAAATTGAGCTATGCAATTCTGGATGCGTTCTTTTCAACTCTTGGAATCCACGGGTTTCTCCGCCTATCACAGCCATTATCGAACACCTCCTTCAGATGGCTCAAATTGGCGGCTGAATTCGAAAACGAGCGCCGCAATCATCTTGATGCCATCGATGTAATCTTCGACATTAATATTTTCATTGGGTGCATGGTTATTGGACTGGAAATTGCCGACTCCGAAAGAAGCTGATGGAATTCCCAGGGCCTGGCACAGTTCGTACATCGGGCCGGTTCCAGGTGTATTCGGGATGATATTCGGCTTTTTGGCGCTGTATTTCTCCGCAACCGCAATCATCGCTCCTGCAATTGCTTCTTCCGGATGGCTTCTTGCTGCCCTTTCAGAGCTTGTGACCTGAATCGCAATATCTTTGAACCCTTGGGCATCCAAATGCGCCCTCAACTGCCGAAGAACCTTTTCCGGATCTTGTCCAGGAACCAGGCGGAAGTCCAGTTTAGCCATGGCTTCCGATGGCAATACCGTCTTTGTCCCTTCACCTGTATAACCGGAGGAAATTCCACAGATATTGCAAGTCGGTTCAAAAATATGCTTGCGCTTCAACTCGGTTCCTTCCAAATCCAACACGAATTTATCGAGCTCCAGCTTTTTCAGGATTTCCTCTTCCTCCAGCCGGTACTGCGAAAGCAATTGATCTTCAAGTGCTGTGACCGGCTCGATATCATCATAAAATCCCGGTATCAATATTTTTTCATCGGCATCTTTCAGCGTATTAAGCGCCCACACCAATTTCCATACCGGACTTTCAATAATAGCGGCCTGCGCAGAATGCAGATCCGTATTCGCACCTTTCAAGCGAAGCTCGACATACAACATGCCTTTCACGCCAAGGCTCACTTGCACTGCGCCATCCGCATCGCGGTAGCCAAATTCCCAGACACAGCCGTCAGACTTGATCTTGTCAGCATATTTCTTAGCGAACTCAGGCAAGTTGAGGCTGCCGATCTCTTCTTCGCCTTCAAAGATGAATTTAATATTCACTGGGAGTTCTTCTCCGCATTGTTGAATGGCATGCAATGCCGCAAGGCGGGCAATGAGGTTGCCTTTATTATCAGCAACTCCCCGGGCAAAAATTTTCCCGTTTCGGATATCCGGCTCAAAAGCAGGTGTTTCCCACAGCTCAACCGGATCTTCTGGCTGCACATCGTAATGGTTATAAAAACTTAGAGTTTTATCGGATTTCCCTATCATTTCTGCAAATACCACTGGAAATCCGGAGGTCTCCAGCTTTTCCGGTTTTAACGAAAACGCTTCTTCAAACAATTCGTCCAAGTAGCCGACAGCTTCTTCCATTCCGCGATTTTGAGCGGCTACACTCGGAATCTCGCAAAAATCGGTCAGCCACTTTATGTACATCTCCCGATTTCTTTCAATGAATTCTTCGATATCCTGCACGCTTTTATCAGCCCCTTTTAATTAAGGAAAATTTCCTTAATGTTTTTTATAACTTTACTAGGTCTGTGTAGCGCGTGTCAATGTAATATTTAGTTTTTTCAAAATAAATTGATTTATCTTTCTATTTATGTTTAGGTATAAATATAATGAAATAAGGAAAGGAAATGATAAAATGAGCGTTTTTTATGAATATCTGGAAGAGAATAAAGCAAAGATCAAAGATCAGCTTCTCCAATTGGTGAAAGCGGAGTCGCCCAGCCACCGCAAAGATAAAGTTGATGAATGCGGCGTTATTTTAAAGGAAATATTCCAAAATAATTTAAATGGCAATTGGCAGCTTCAAGAATTTGAAAACTCAAATGCCGGCAACCATTTGCTGTTTTCCTTGAAGGAAGATTCAAATAAGCCTCGTTTCTTGTTCTTGAGCCATTTTGATACAGTCTGGGAAGTCGGTGCGCTGCCGATCGTGGAAAAAGGCGACGATATTTATGGCCCCGGCATATTCGATATGAAAGCTGGACTTCTTTCTTCTATTTGGGCCATTCGCTCACTTCAGCAGGAGTATACTGAATTGCCGTTCTCCCCGGTCTTTCTCTTCACCTCAGATGAAGAAGTGGGAAGCACGACTTCAAGGAAGCTGATTGAAGAAGTTGCCCAGACTTGCGACGCCGTCTTCGTGATGGAGCCGCCGGTATCAGGCACTTTCGCGTTAAAAACCGAAAGAAAAGGCGTCGGCCGCTATACTTTAAGCGTAAAGGGCGTCAGTGCGCATGCCGGAAATCACCATGAAGACGGAGTCAGTGCCATCCATGAACTGTCCCAGCAGATCATTAAACTGGAACAGCTGACAAATTACGAGCAAGGCACAACTGTCAATGTCGGCGTGATCCGAGGCGGCACCAGCAGCAACGTCGTGTCTGCAGCGGCGGAAGCGGAGATCGATTTCAGGGTGACCAGCCATGGCGAAGCCGATAAAATCATCAAAGCCCTCGAAAGCTTAAGCCCTTTCAACAATGCAGCGGAATTGGCGATTTCCGGGGAACTGAATCGTCCTCCTATGGAAAAAAGCGAAAAAAGTGTACGTTTGTACCAGAAGGCCCTATTGGCAGGCAAACGTTTAGGGATTGAGCTGCAAGAAGCGAAAGCCGGCGGCGGCAGCGATGGCAATTTCACTGCTGCGCTGG
>NZ_RQII01000070.1 GCF_004761975.1 Planococcus koreensis
GTCTCGAAGCTAGCGAAGCGATGCAGAGACAGGCAGACGCTTTCCGCGGGCACGGCTTCAGTCTCCTCGTCGCTAGAAAGAGAGCTGCTCCTGCATCGCTGCGCTAGCTTCGTCGCAAACGAGGTTCTTCAAACCTCGTTTCCTGCGGGGTCTTCACCTCGTGTCGCTCAGTCGCTTTGCTCCATCACTGCTTCCGCAGGAGTCGCTGCCTTCCACTTCATTCAAAGGACTTTCTTTAATACAAATCATCTCTTTTATAGAACGACTAACTAGTTAGGACTCTTTTCACTTTCTATGCAATGTCACAGATATGTAGCAAACCAGCGGAGAAAACCGTACTGCTCCTGCAGTGCTTCGCACTTCGTCGCAAAGACTTGCCCTCGCAGGCTTCGGTCAACTCTTGCCTGCGGGAAAGCGAGACAGCCGAGACCCCGGAAGCACGCTTTAGCGAGCTGAGGAGGCTTGGCGCTCGCCCGCGGCAAGCGTAGCTGTTTTGCGAAATATCGTCAAAATATATAACTTTCTAACAAAAATCTAAACCCATCCAAGTCTCTGGATGGGTTTTAGCATATCAATTAAAAAAGGAAATACACCCTCTAATGCTATTTCGAAATAAGGGATTTTTCGGATTTTGTAATTAATTGAAGTTTCACATTATCGGAATTTAGGATAGAATTGTTGAAATACTATATGTTATAGTGTTATTTAAATACTTTAGTGCGTTGAAGGGAGAAAGTGCCATGCGTTATTTAACTGCAGGAGAATCACACGGTCCACAATTGACAGCAATAATAGAAGGTCTGCCGGCACAATTGCCTTTAACGGCGGAAATGATCAACAAAGAGTTGAAACGCCGCCAAGGCGGCCACGGCCGCGGCAGAAGAATGCAAATCGAGAAAGATACGGTGGAGATTGTCTCTGGCGTTCGGCATGGCAAGACTCTTGGCTCACCAGTCACATTGGTTGTTAAAAACGATGACTGGAAGCATTGGACGAATATCATGGGCATTGGCCCGATTGAAGAAGATGATGAAGTGAAACGCCAATTGACGCGTCCCCGTCCTGGGCACGCGGATCTTAACGGCGGTATGAAATATGGCCATCGCGATTTGCGCAATGTCCTTGAACGGTCATCTGCACGTGAAACAACAGTCCGCGTGGCAGTTGGGGCAGTAGCGAAGCAATTGCTGGCGGAGCTGGGTGTTGAAATCGTCTCCCATGTTACGGAAATCGGCGGCATTAAAGTCGACCCGCAAAGCTACCAAGGCAAGAGCGCTGCGGAAATCCGCGAATTGGTCGAGGCGGATGCGGTGTATTGCGCGGATCCATCTGTTACGCAGCAAATGACCGACCTGATCGATGAAACGAAAAAGAATGGCGATTCGATCGGCGGCACAGTCGAAGTGATTGTGGAAGGCATGCCTGCTGGAATCGGCAGCTATGTGCATTATGACCGCAAGCTTGATGGTAAAATGGCTGCTGCCATGATGAGCATCAACGCTTTCAAAGGCGTCGAGTTCGGCTTAGGTTTTGAGATGGCAAGATTGCCTGGCAGCAAGGTCCATGATGAAATTTTGTGGAATGAGCAGCAGGGCTATACCCGCAGCACGAATAATCTGGGCGGCTTTGAAGGCGGCATGACAACGGGAATGCCGATTGTGGTGCGCGGCGTGATGAAGCCGATCCCGACACTTTATAAACCGCTTCAAAGTGTTGATATTGACACGAAAGAACCTTTCCAAGCGAGCATCGAACGTTCAGACAGCTGTGCGGTACCGGCGGCGTCGATTGTTGCCGAACACGTCATTGCGTGGGAAGCTGCAAATGCGTTATTAGAGCAATTTGATGCGGATCAAATGCCGCGTTTAAAAGAAAATCTGCAGAGTTACTTAAAATACACGAAGGAGTTCTAAAAAAATGAAATCATTGCGAGTTGAAGCTGAAAAACCTTATGAAGTCCATATCGGAAGAGGCGTTTTGAATTTATTTTCCACAGAGTACCGCGAATTGCTGGGATCTGCGGATGCAATTGCCGTCATCGCTGACGAAAATGTCGCTTCGCTTCATCTTGACTATTTGCTTTCTTTTTTGGAACCTTTCCAAGTGCGTGTTTTCAAGATTCCTTCGGGCGAAGGAGCGAAATCGATTAAAGTTTTCATGGATTGCCATAGTTTCTTGCTGGCTGAAGGATTCTCGCGCAAATCGCTCATTTTGGCTTTCGGTGGAGGAGTGGTAGGGGACGTCGCTGGATTTGTCGCTTCCACATTTATGCGGGGCATCCCTTACATCCAAATACCGACAACGATTTTGGCGCATGACAGTGCAGTTGGCGGCAAGACGGCGATCAACCATCCGTCTGGAAAAAATATGATTGGGACATTTTATCAGCCTGCAGCGGTGCTTTATGATATCCAGCTGCTGCATACATTGCCGGCGAAGGAAGTTCGCTCCGGTATGGCAGAAGTCATCAAGCACGCTTTTATTTCAAACGAGCATTGGCTTGGCGAATTATTGGAAATAAAATCTCTGGATACCATATCAGATGAAAAAATGGTGCTTCATCTGGAACGGGGAATAGCTGTGAAAGCGGCAATCGTTGAAGAAGATGAATACGAGAGCGGTGTTCGCAAGTATTTGAATTTCGGACATACCTTGGCGCATGCCATCGAAGCGCATCTTGGCTACGGGCGTATTACGCACGGCGAAGCGGTAGCGCTTGGCATGGCTTATGCTTTGCAGCTGTCAGGCCATCCACGTCTAATGGATTTCCTGTCGTGGTGCAAAACTAACGGCTATCCGCTTGAAGGGCTGTCAGGCATCTCGTTCAAAGATGTTCTAGGCTACATGAAAAAAGATAAAAAATCTTCCGGCGGCTCTTTGAGCTTTGTCTTGCTGAAAGAGACCGGAACCCCTTATATGGAGACGATTGATGAAAAACGCGCGGAATCCGATTATGAGGAATTGCGTTCGAAAATAAATGAGGTGCTTAAATGATACGTGGAGTTCGAGGAGCCATCACAGTTTCTGCAGACCAGCCAGAAGAGATTTTAAAAGAAACCCGTAAGTTAATTTTGGAGATGGTAAAGGAAAACAAGATTTTCCCCGATGATGTCGCGTCGGTGATTATTTCAACGACTACAGACATTTCTTCAGCATTCCCTGCGAAAGCGGTCCGTACCATCGAAGATTGGACGTATGTGCCAGTCATGTGCACCCATGAAATGGATGTGCCGGGCAGCATGCCTTTATGCATCCGGGTCATGATGCACGTTAATACGTCAATCCCGCAACAAGAAATCCAGCACATTTACTTAAATGAAGCGGTAAAATTGCGTCCGGACTTGATCAAAAGCAAAGAGGCATCTTCGCTATGAAGGCGAATGTCCTGATTATCGGCCTTGGATTGATCGGAGGCTCTTTAGCGAAAGCGCTGCAGCGCCATGACGATGTGCACGTTGCAGGGTATGATGCAGATCCGCTGACGGCTAGAAAAGCATTTAAAATGGGTATTATTAACAGTTGCCCGCCGTCGCTTGAAAAAGCGGCGTCAGAAGCAGATGTCATTGTTTTTGCGACTCCGGTTGGCGCAACTTTGCGTTTGATGGAACAAAGCAAATTTTGGGATCTGAAAAAAGATGTCATTTTAACTGATACGGGCAGCACGAAGGCCCAAATCATGGAAGCTGCCGGAACGCTTAATCATGCATTCATCGGTGGCCATCCAATGGCCGGTTCGCATAAAAGCGGCGTAGAAGCTGCCAAAGACATGCTGTTTGAAAATGCTTTCTATATTTTGACGCCTGCTGAAGGCGTCAGCACAGACCAAGTGGCTTTTCTTGAAGAGCTGCTGTCGGTCACAAAAGCGAATATCGAAGTACTGCCTGCCGATGAACACGATTATATGACAGCGATCGTCAGCCATTTTCCTCACTTAATCGCCGCGTCGCTCGTCCATCAATTGGCGAAAGAAGAGCAATATCCGTTCGCTAAACAGCTCGCAGCAGGTGGTTTTCGCGATATAACCCGCATTGCCTCGTCAAACCCCGAAATGTGGCGTGACATCACTACGCAGAACAATCGCATGATCGCCCATCAACTGACAAATTGGATGGCGGAGATGGAAGGGCTGCGCAACCTGCTGCTGGACAATAAACCCGAATCGATCGAGCAATATTTTCAACAGGCGAAAACCGTCCGCGACGAATTGCCGATTGCTGGGCACGGCGCATTGTTCAGCGTCTACGATTTGTATGTCGACATCCCGGATGTTCCAGGGGTCATATCCGAATTGACCGGTTATTTGGCTGAAGAGCAGATTTCCATCGTCAATTTAAGAATTCTTGAAACCCGTGAAGATGTTTTCGGTATTCTGGTCATCAGCTTCCAGACGCCGGAAGACCGTGAGCGGGCAAAAAACTGCATCAGCAAGAGAACTGCATACGATACGTATATTTCTTAAAGGAGAGGCTCCATAATGACGTTATCCTTAACTTATTCCACCCCCGCTTTAAGGGGCACGATCCAGGTTCCTGGAGATAAATCGATTTCTCACCGTTCCATCATGTTCGGCGCCATGGCTGCAGGCACGACAACTGTTGAAGGCTTCCTGCTCGGAGACGATTGCTTGAGTACCATCAGCTGCTTCCGAAAGCTTGGGGTCGATATCGAACTTGATGGCGACAGAGTCACCATCAAAAGTGAAGGGGAACGGAATTGGCAAGAGCCTTCTGAAGTATTGGATACCGGCAATTCTGGCACGACGACACGGCTTATGCTCGGACTTCTTGCTGGGACGGATTTCCATTCTGTGCTTGCTGGGGATGAGTCCATCGCCAAGCGCCCAATGCGCCGTATCATCGATCCGCTGCGTTTGATGGGTGCGGATATCAGGGGGCGTGCAAATGGACAATTCACGCCATTGGCAGTTCAGGGCACAAAGCTTCATGCGATTGATTATACCTTGCCGGTTGCGAGCGCCCAGGTAAAATCCGCGATTTTATTGGCTGCACTGAAAGCGGACGGCGTAACCACAATTACGGAGCCGGTGGCGACAAGGGACCATACCGAAATCATGCTTGAACATTTCGGTGCGGAACTAGTGCGCGAAGAAAACAAGATTTCGCTCGCAGGCGGCCAGAGTTTGGCCGCAGCCCACGTGAAAGTTCCGGGTGACATTTCTTCCGCTGCATTCATGATTGGTGCAGCTTTAATCACGGAGGGCAGTGAAGTCGTGCTGACGAACGTCGGCTGCAATCCGACGCGGACAGGGATACTGGACGTAATCGAACAAATGGGTGCTGATTTCAGCATTAGCCTCCTTGAAGAAAACGGCGAAAGGCCAGCTGATTTGACGATCCGTTCTTCTTCTTTGAAAGGGATCGAAATCGGCGGCAGCTTGATTCCGAGATTGATTGATGAAATTCCATTGATCGCGCTAGTGGCAACGCAGGCAAAAGGCACGACGGTCATTAAAGATGCTGAAGAGCTGCGCGTCAAAGAAACAGACCGCATCGCTGCAGTCGTGGCCGAGCTGTCGAAAATGGGAGCGGATATCACCGCAACAGAAGATGGCATGATCATCAATGGTCCGACGCCGCTGCACGGTGCTTCGATGGTGACATACGGTGACCACCGACTTGGAATGATGGCAGCTGTTGCTTCTTTGATTGCGGATGGCCCAGTCGAAATCGATGATCCGGATTGCATTTCCGTATCGTTTCCTAATTTTGTCGAACAGATGAATTCGTTGATCGATTAACTCTCCTTCGGGGGAGTTTTTCATTATCATTCGAACACACTTTCGTGTAGGATGGAAGTATGAAACTCAAGGGAATAGGTGATAGGATGGCAAGTATAGAAGAGATACAAAAAGCGGTGGAAATGGGCGATCCGGATGCCGTCAATGCGCTTCTCGAAGCGTATTTGCTGAAAGGCGATCCGGATGAGCAATATGGTCTATCGGAATGGCTCGCGGAAATCGGCTATGTAGAAGAAGCGATCAAAGTTCTCGAACACCTGGAGTACGTTTTCCCAGAGGAATCGCAATTGAAAGTCGACCGCGCAAACATGCTGATGGAAGTGGACCGCGAAGACGAAGCGCTGAATACGCTGATGGAAATTTCGAAAGAAGATGAACTTTATCCGCAAGTGCTGGTCACATTAGCCGATCTTTTCCAATTGCAGGGACTTCTTGAAGCCGCAGAAAACCGGCTCAATGAAGCGATTGAGCTGCTGCCGGATGAACCGCTGCTGCTGCAAGCCAAAGCGGAACTCCTGTTGGATTCGGGACGTTATTTGGAATCGGCAAAGATTTACCAGGATCTTCAGCGCGACAACGTTCAAATAGAAGGTGTGAATCTTTCAGAGCGGCTGGCTGAAGTCTATAGCGCCGGTGCAGCCTATGAAGAAGCGCTGCCTTATTACGAAGCAGTGCTGGCAGACCAAGTGCAGCCGGATGTATTGTTCGGGGCCGCTTTTGCCGCTTTCCAGACGAAGCAATATGAAATGGCCGTCAAAAGGCTCGATGAGCTGATCGAGTTGGACCCGGATTATTTCTCCGCATACTTATTGCGCGCACAAAGCTTGAACATGGCCGAGGATTACGAAGGGGCATACAGCTCAATCCAGCAAGGCATCGCGCGCGACGAGTTCGACAAAGAGCTTTATTTGTTTTCAGGCAAACTGGCGCTGAAACTGGGCAAAACAGTGGAAGGCGTCGACCAGCTAAGGCAGGCGATTGCGCTTGATCCGGAATACATGGAAGCCATTTATACGCTGGTGTCTTATTTCCATGCAGAAGAAATGGATGATGAAGTCGTTGAATTGGCTGAAACCGTCATCGCCAATGAAGATGACTGGGCAGGGCTTTACCCGATGCTTGCCGAATCTTACGAACGCACCGAAAATTTTGAGCAGGCAGCTGTTTATTATGAAAAGGCGTATCCGTCATTCCGCGAAGATCCGAATTTCCTCGAAAAATACGCACGCTTTTTAATCGAGGAAGGAAAAAGAGGCAAAGCCCTCGAAATTATTAAGGAACTTCAAGTTTTGGAACCAGAAAACCCGGATTGGTTTGATTGGCAACAGTCATTTGAGTGAAAGGGGGAATTCCGATGACCGCTTCAATTTCTGTAGGAGAAAAAAAGCAGTTCGTCCGATGGTTCTTGCAATCCCATAAAATGAAAAGGCGGGAATGCATCTGGATACTCAATTACATGCTCAGCAACGAAGAGCTTCTTGAAAAAACGCATTTCGTGGAGGAAGCCCATTATTGCCCACGGGCAATGGTCATGTCCTCGACTGAGTCGGAAGAAATTCCATTCCGTTTCTATAAAGGGAATTTGATGACTGCAGATGCTGAAAAATCCTTTCATGATTTAAGGCTTAATCCAAACGATGATTTGTTCGTGCAACTGAATTTTCCAAACCGCCCGCCATCAGCACTTTATTTATCGGTGTTGGAAGAAAACCCTTATATGCCGAAAAATGCAATGATTACTGACGAGGACCGGCAGCTTGCTGAAAAAATGCTGGAAGCGAGCATGGCCACTTTTCAGGAAGAGGCAATTTTAAAGCAGATTGACGAAGCTCTTGATGCGAATGACCGTGAAAAATTCTTTGAACTTTCCGCGTTGCTTCATTCCATCAAGATTTTAAAGGAATCGGAGAGTGAATAAGGAAGATGCATTTTACGGGAAGAGATATCGACCAATATATACAGCAGCAACAATACGTGGATACTGCGGTAATCCCGCTCGTCCAGCTTGATTTAGCTCCGAACGGCTTGAAACAAAGCGCCAGCGCTTCGGATTATTTGCAGTCGCTGACGAATCTGCTGGAAAAGCAATTCAAAGGCAGAATCCTGCTGTTTCCTCCTGTCGCCTATTCAAAAAATGGGGATCGAAGCCGCCTTGCGGAAGAAATGAACGCAGAAATGCGCAATACCGAATTCAAGCATGTATTTTATATCACGACAGATGCCGAATGGCGCACTTTTGAAGAATTGAATAATGTTTTGTGGCTGCCGGCGATACCGACTGAGAATATGGACCAATCGTTCAAATTATCTGTCATGGAAGACCAGCTCCGGCAAGTCTTGCCGCTTTTCATAAAAGAATGGTCCAAGCCTTCATGAAATGTTCACAAACTGCGAGAATCGAAACAATGCTATATTGACCTTAACATTTGATTGATATATCATTAGGTTGTCCTAGTAATTATATTTGAAATGAGTATGTCCATTGGACTGACCTTGAATGTTAGAGGGGGGAAAGGATGAGTAATAATCGTGTATCACGACGTCAATTTTTAGGCTACACTTTAACAGGTGTTGGTGGATTTATGGCAGCAGGCATGCTGATGCCGATGGTTCGTTTTGCAGTCGACCCGCTTTTACAAGAAAAAGCTGGCGGAGATTTCATTTTGACCGATCAAAAAGTAGCTGACTTGAGCGAAGAGCCAGTTCGTGTCGACTTCGCATTTGAACAAGTAGATGCATGGTATACATCTGAAGTGACAAGTTCAGCTTGGGTGTATAAAGAAGGGGATAAACTGATTGCCCTGTCACCTGTCTGTAAACATTTGGGTTGTACAGTCAACTGGGGAGGCGATCCGGAACACCCGACGCAATTCTTCTGCCCATGCCACGCAGGGCGCTACGAGAAAAACGGCAAGAACATTGCCGGAACTCCACCGCTTGGGCCGCTCGACGAATTTGCTATCGAAGACCGTGACGGCTTAGTTGCTCTCGGTGCAGTAAAAGCGAACACATTAGTTAAATAGTTAGGGGGTACGATACCAGTGCTAAACAAGTTATATGATTGGGTTGATGAGCGGTTGGATATCACGCCGATCTGGCGCGATATCGCTGACCATGAAGTACCGGAACACGTAAACCCCGCACATCACTTCTCTGCATTTGTTTATTGTTTCGGAGGATTGACGTTCTTCATTACAGTAATTCAGATCCTGTCAGGTATGTTCTTGACAATGTACTATGTACCGGATATTGAAAATGCGTGGCAGTCGGTTTATTATCTTCAAAACGAAGTTGCTTTTGGAGAGATTGTGCGTGGGATGCACCACTGGGGTTCTTCTCTTGTAGTAGTTATGATTTTCCTTCATACACTGCGTGTATTCTTTACAGGTTCTTATAAGAAACCTCGTGAACTTAACTGGATCGTCGGCGTATTGCTATTCGGCGTTATCTTAGGACTAAGTTTTACAGGCTATTTGCTTCCATGGGATATGAAAGCATTATTTGCAACAAAAGTTGGTATTGAAATTGCGGCTTCTGTTCCGGTTATCGGCGGCGCAATCAAAGTCTTGCTTGCTGGGGATTCAACGATCCTTGGTGCACAGACGCTTACCCGATTCTTCGCGATTCATGTATTCTTCTTGCCCGCTGCTTTGCTTGGGTTGCTCGGCGCGCATTTTATCATGATCAGAAGACAAGGTATTTCTGGCCCATTGTAAAAAATGCGGCTCAAAGGATTTATTTAAGGAGGGGACACTATGCATCGCGGAAAAGGGATGAAATTCGTCGGGGATTCACGTGTACCAGGTTTACAGCATCGTAAGCCGAATATCCCGAAAGATTACTCCGAATATCCTGGCAAAACAGAAGCTTTCTGGCCGAACTTCCTTCTAAAAGAATGGATGATCGGTTCTGTCTTCTTAGTTGGGTACTTGCTCCTTACTGTTGCGCATCCATCGCCTCTTGAAGGCCAGGCGGATCCAACAAATACGGGTTATATTCCATTGCCAGACTGGTATTTCTTATTCTTATACCAATTATTGAAATATGAATTTGCATCTGGTCCATTCAACGTTGTCGGTGCCATCATTATGCCAGGTTTGGCATTCACCGCTTTGATGCTGGCTCCATTCTTGGATCCAGGTCCGGAGCGCCGCCCGTCAAAACGGCCGCTTCCGACAGGCTTTATGCTTTTAGCAATCGCTTCAATCATTTTCCTTACGTGGGAATCAGTAGTCAACCATGACTGGGAAGCTGCTGAAGCGCAAGGTAAAATTGTTGAAGAAGTTGAAATCGACACAGCGGATCCCGGGTATGAAATCTACTCAGGTTCAGCATGTATCAGTTGCCATGGCGACAATTTAGAAGGTGCGGTCGGACCAGCATTGACTGCAACAGCATTTACAGCAGAAGAAATTGCTGAAATCGCTGTTAACGGCATTGAACGTGACGGAGAGCAAGTAATGCCTCCATCATGGGATGGTTCCGAAGAAGACCTTAAGGTCATGACAGAATTCATCGATGGTTTATCCGAATAATACTTTAGAAAAGAGCCGGGAAACCGGCTCTTTTTTGCTACTTGAAAGGGAGAATCCGATGCTTTTCACAATACAGAAATTATCTGCTTGGCTGATGTTCCGCCCGTTTTTGATCTTGTTGTTCATCGTCAACCTGGCAGGCACGATTTATGGATACATATGGTACGGTTGGCAACTTGAAATCACCGAACCGAAATTTTTGATTTTTGTTCCGGATAGCCCGACAGCAAGCCTGTTCTTTACGATCGTGCTAGGACTGTGGATCATCGGCAAAAAAAGTGCGCTTTTTGAAGCACTGGCTTTTGTGACACTCATCAAATACGGCCTTTGGGCGGTTGCGATGAATCTGCTTACTCTAGTCGAGACCGGTTCAATCGGCTGGATCGGCTGGATGCTGGTCGTCTCCCATTTCGCGATGGCGCTGCAAGCTGTGCTTTATATAGACCATTACCGCTTCGGCTGGCTTTCCGCCGCAATTGCAGCAGTATGGACGCTGCATAACGATGTCATCGATTACGTGTTTGGCCAGATGCCGATTTACAGCAGGCTGGATATGTATACGGCACAAATCGGCTATTTCACGTTTTGGTTGTCGATCGCTTGTATTCTTTTCGCTTTCTTTGTCGTGTCTCTTAACAAGCCTACTAAGCGTTTCAGTTGACCTAAGTTGACCAAAGTTAGTAAAATAAAGATATAAACGAACGCAGAAAGGCGTGGGGAATTGATGGGGTATATCGTCTATTTTATTGTGCTGCTGATACTTCCAATTTGGGCGCAGCTCAAACTTAAAAGCACTTATGGAAAATATTCTAAAATCCGTTCGACTTCCGGGCATACCGGTGCGGAAGTCGCCCGCATCATTTTAGACCAGAACGGCCTGCAGGATGTCCAAGTGGTGGAAAGCCGCGGCATGCTAAGCGACCATTACAATCCATTGACGAAAATCGTTGCGCTGAGCAGCCATAACTTCCACGAAGCATCTGTGGCGGGTACGGCAGTGGCAGCACACGAAGTTGGGCACGCCATCCAGGATGCCGAAAGCTATGCGTTCTTGCGCATGCGCCATCGCCTCGTGCCAATCGTCAACATTTCTTCGAACATGTCATGGATCTTCATCATGATCGGTTTGTTCTCTTCTTGGAGCAACGGCTTGCTGATCGGTATCGTGTTATTGGCTGCAGGTGTTTTGTTCCAACTCATCACATTGCCGGTTGAGTTTAATGCTTCGAGCAGAGCGATGGACCAATTGGTAGCGCATAACATCATCCGCAACGAAGAAGAGCGCCATGCGAAAAAAGTATTGAGCGCTGCAGCAATGACGTATGTCGCTGCAACAGCCGTGGCTGTCCTTGAACTTGCGCGTTTGCTGTTGATTTACACAAGCATGAACCGTTCTTGATAATAGACATGAAAAAGCCCGTTCCGGCGTTCCGGAACGGGCTTTTCTTATTCAAGCGGACGTTTCAATTCATCTAAGGTGAAGCCTTCACCCATGACATCGTGCACCTCGGTCATGGAAACGAATGCGTGAGGGTCGACGCTGTTGATGATATTCTTCAAACGGACGATTTCGTTTTTAGCCACGACGCAATAAAGGACTTCACGTTCTTCTTTCGTGAAATGGCCATAGCCCCGCAAAATGGTGATGCCGCGGTCCATCTCGGCTGCAATGCGGTTCGCAATTTCTTCTTGCGAGTTTGAAATGATCATGGCGCCGCGTCCGGCGTATGCACCTTCCTGCACAAAATCGATGACACGTGCGCCGACGAAGACTGCCACGAGTGTATACATCATCGTGCGGTTATCGAGAAACGTCAGGCGCGATAAAGCGATGACGCCTGCATCAAAAAGAAACATTGTCTTGCCCATGCTCCAGCCGCTGTATTTCTGAACCAATCGGGCAATGATATCGACGCCCCCGGTTGTCCCTCCATAGCGGAAAATGATGCCAAGGCCGATACCGACAAAAACACCAGCAAACAGCGTAGCCAAAAATAAATCTTCATGCAGATCGATTTGGACTTCGTATACGAGGAAAATTTTCAGGAAGACCGAGACGGCGACTGTCCCTATTATCGTATAAAGGAAAACCTTTTTGCCCAGCAGCTTCCAGCCAATGAAAAATAAAGGTATATTCAGTAATAAGTTCATGAGCGCTGGATCCCATTGAAACAGGAAATACAAAATCAGTGTGATGCCGGCAAAACCGCCTTCTCCCAATTCATTTTGGATATTGAAATGGACAAATCCAAAACTGTAAATGGCAGATCCAAGCAAGATGAAGAAAATATTCTTCACGCGCAATTCTTTCAAAAAAATCATCCCCTAAATGTAAATTCGACTTCTGTATTATCGGTTATAATAATGATTTTGACAACATCTCTTGTTTTCTTTACGATGAAATGAGGAGTGTGATGATATGGACGGCAATAAATCGATGAAAGAGCTGCAAATGGATGTTGATAACTACATAAGCCAGTTTAAAGAAGGCTATTTTACACCGCTTGAATTGGTTGCTCGCATGACGGAAGAACTGGGCGAATTGTCCAGGGAAGTGATGCACGAACACGGTCCGAAAAAAAAGAAGGCATCTGAGAATGCGGGTAGCATCGCTGATGAGATGGGCGATATCTTGTTTGTGCTCATCTGTATGGCCAATTCACTAGACATCGACTTGGCAGAGGCGCATGAACGCGTCATGGCTAAATTCAATACACGGGACAAAGACCGTTGGACAAGAAAGGATGAGAGATAAATGACAATACGAGTGGCAATTGCAGGCGCAAGAGGCAAGATGGGCCAGGAAGCAGTACATACAGTGATGAAAAATGCTGAAATGGAATTGGTGGCAGTGCTGGATTACAAAGACATCGGAGCGACTTTGGGGGACACCGATATTTTTCCGGATTCATATGATGTTCCTGTTTTTACCGATATGGAAGAAATGCATGACGCAGCCGAGCCGCATGTCCTGGTCGATCTGACTTCGCCTGAAGCGGTTTATAAGCATACCAAAAAGGCTTTGGAATTGAACATCCGCCCGGTTGTCGGCACAACTGGATTTTCAGATGACGAACTGAAAGAGTTGGCCCGGTTGTCTGAAGATACGGGCGTTGGCTGTATCATTGCACCTAATTTTGCAGTCGGTGCTGTTTTGATGATGAAATTTGCCGAGCAGGCAGCGAAATACCTGCCGGATATCGAAATCATCGAAATGCACCATGACCAGAAATTGGACGCGCCGTCCGGCACCGCCATGAAAACGGCTCATTTGATTTCTTCGCATCGCCAAACTCATGAGCAGGGCCATGTTCATGAGAAAGAAACGCTTGAAGGTGCGCGCGGAGCGAATTATGACGGCATGAGAATCCATAGCGTCCGTTTGCCAGGTCTTGTCGCCCATCAGCAAGTACTGTTGGGAGGAGAAGGGCAGTTATTGACCATCCGCCATGACTCCTTCAACCGCGGCTCGTTTATGTCAGGCGTGGTATTATCTATTAAAACCGTTATAAAAACGGAGAAACTGATTTATGGACTCGAACATATAATTGACTAGAGGGGTAGAGCCGATGAACATAGCATTGATCGCACACGACCGAAAAAAAGATGATTTGATTCAATTCGTCACCGCTTATCAGCCGATTTTATCGGAGCATACGCTATACGCTACCGGCACAACCGGGCGCCGGATTATAGACGAAACGGACTTGGATGTCATTCGTTTCCAGTCAGGTCCGCTAGGCGGAGATCAGCAGATCGGGGCCATGATCGCGCAGAATGAAATGGATATGATCATTTTTTTCAGGGATCCGCTCACCGCCCAGCCGCATGAGCCGGATGTTTCGGCTTTGATGCGTTTATGCGACGTCTATAACGTGCCGCTTGCGACCAATATGGGAACAGCGGAAGTATTATTGAAGGGCCTGGAACAAGGCTTTGTAAACTGGCGGTTGATCCGTGAACAGAGAGGATAGGAGTGGCAGCAATGCGTAAAATGAAAATAGGCATCATGTGTTATCCAACAGTAGGGGGCTCGGGCATCATTGCCACAGAGCTGGGCAAAATGATTGCAGAGAAAGGCCATGAAGTCCATTTCATCACGTCAAGTACGCCTTTTCGGCTGAACCGGATGGACCCGAATATCTTCAGCCACCAAGTCAGCGTCAATACGTATTCCGTATTCGAATACCCGCCTTACGATATTGCCTTGGCGACGAAAATAGCGGAAGTCATCAAAAATGAAGGGCTGGACCTTTTGCATGTCCATTACGCTATCCCACACGCGGTTTGCGCAATTCTCGGGCGTGACATGGCAAATTCGGACATCGGCATTGTCACGACGCTCCACGGCACCGATATTACGGTGCTAGGCACTGATTCCTCACTGACGGAAGCGATCCGCTACGGAATTGAGAAATCCGATATCGTCACAGCGGTTTCCAACTCGCTCCGCGATCAGACCTATGATTTGGTAGGCCCTAAAAAACGGATTGAGACCGTTTATAACTTCGTTGACGAACGTGAGTATAAAGTGAAAGAGTCGAGCCAGTTAAAAAGTGACCTTGGGATTGCAGACGATGAAAAAGTGTTGATCCACGTTTCCAACTTCCGCAACGTCAAACGGGTTGAAGATGTTGTTGAAACCTTCTATAAAGTACATGATCAAATCAATTCGCGATTGATGCTTGTAGGCGATGGACCGGAAATGGGACGAATCGTCCAGCAGGTCAAAGATTTAGGCATTGAAGACTATGTGCTGTTCCTAGGTAAACGGGATAATTTGACAGAATTATACAATATCAGCGATGTTAAATTACTAATGTCGGAAAAAGAGTCGTTTGGTTTGGTTTTATTGGAAGCGATGGCTTGCGGCGTGCCATGCATCGGAACGGCTGTCGGCGGAATGCCTGAAATCATTGAACCGGGCTTCAATGGTTATCTGGTGGAGCTTGGAAATACGAATGAAGCGGCATTGAGCACGCTGAAAATCCTTTCAGACGAGGAAGAATACGCGCGGTTAAAAGCCGGCGCATTGGAAACAGTCCAGCTGCGATTCCATTCTTCTAAAATCCTGGATCAATATATCGGCTTGTATGAGCGCTTATTGGATAAAGGCGAAGGAAAATGAAAACAGCCGCAAAGGTGATCCGGAATTTGGAGAACGCCGGCTTTGAGGCATATATCGTCGGTGGCGCTGTGAGGGATTTTTTGCTCGGAAAAGTGCCTCACGATATGGATGTAGCGTCGAACGCATATCCTGAAGAAGTGAAAAAACTCTTTAACCGCACAGTCGACATCGGCATTGAACACGGTACGGTCCTTGTGCTGATGGAAGGTGAAGGGATTGAAGTGACGACGTTCCGAACCGAAAGCGAGTACACCGATTTGCGCAGGCCGGACAAGGTGGAATTTGTCCAATCGCTGGAAGAAGATTTGAAAAGGCGTGATTTTACGATCAATGCCATGGCGATGGATAAAGACCTGGCAATCATCGACCCGTTTGGCGGAAAAAGCGATTTGGAAAAATGCTTGATCCGGGCAGTTGGGGAGGCGGGCGAGCGGTTTCAGGAAGACGCATTGCGCATGCTCCGTGCTGTCCGTTTTTCTGGACAATTAAACTTTGCCATCGAAGAAGGGACGCTTGCGGCTATCCGCAGCCACGCATCGTTGATCCGTTCGGTTGCAGTGGAACGGCTGAAAAATGAACTGGATAAAATTCTTCTCAATCCAAGGACGCAGCACAGCATGGCATACTTGAAGGACTCAGGTTTGGCAAAGCATCTGCCAGCTGGCGGCCTGCTGTCGATGGATTGGACTGGCTACGAGCCGAAAGGCCAAGCGGCTTTCGGCTGGGCCTATTTGCTGCACAGCCAGCAAAAACAATTCGAAGAAATCAAAGGCTATAAATTTTCCAACGCTGAAAGGCGGCTGGTTGAACGCGCGCTTGAAGCGGCGAACCTTACTGAATGGGACGACTGGACCTTTTATTGTTTCGAGGCGAAAGAACTTGAAATCGCGTGTTATTTGAATGGGACAGATATGGACATTCCTTTAAGAAAAGAACAGCTGCCAATCAAGTCCAAACGGGAGTTAGCTGTAAACGGCATCGATCTGATGGAATGGAGCGGGCGAAAGCAAGGTCCGTGGCTGCGGCAGTGGATTGAAAAAATGGAGCGGCATATCGTGTACGGGCAGCTTGAAAACGATAATGGCCTGATAAAGGATTGGTTTCTAAATGAATATAACGGTGACTCATAAATTAGCCGGGCGGCTGATTGAAGCTAAAGGCACAGCCGTATCAGGGCAACAGCTGGCAGACGAATTCGGCATTTCGCGGACCGCGGTCTGGAAGCACATCAAAGAACTGGAAGAACAAGGCTATGAAATTGCTTCTGTCAAAAAGAAGGGCTATAGCCTTGTCAGCCAGCCGGATACATTGGAACCTGCCGGGCTTCAGCCGTTGCTGAAAACACGTATGATCGGGCGCACGATGGTATACCAGCAATCATGCGCTTCGACGCAGATCATCGCGCATCAATTGGCCCAGGAAGGCACACCTGCCGGAACTGTTGCACTTGCGGAAGAGCAGACGGCTGGACGGGGCCGCATGGCGCGGGTATGGGATTCAGCCTATGGCAAAGGAATCTGGATGAGCATTGTGCTGCGTCCGGATGTCGTGCCGCAGAAAGCGCCGCAATTTACGCTGGTGGCAGCAGTGGCGATGGTGCGCGCGATTGAAGAAGTGACTGGAGTCAAACCGGAAATCAAATGGCCGAACGATATATTGATCAGAGGAAAGAAATGCACCGGCATCCTGACAGAGCTTCAATCGGATGCAGATGGCATCCAGGCACTGATCATCGGCATCGGGTTGAACGTCAATCAGGAGCTGTCCGATTTTGACGTGCAAGTACAGCCCATTGCTACTTCTTTAAAAATGGAAAGCGGCAAACATGTCAGCCGCCAGGAAATGGTCCGGGCAATCCTTTTTTACCTTGAACAATATACAGATCTTTATATCGAGGAAGGCTTTGGCATCTTAAAAGTGCTGTGGGAGAGCTATTCATCGACAATCGGCAGCAAAGTGCGCGCGCGCTTGCCAAAAGAGACGCTGGAAGGCATCGCGGAAGGCATCACCGAAGACGGCGTCCTGCAGCTCCGGACAGCTGACGGCAAGCTGCATTCCATTTATTCAGCTGATATCGAGATGACAAGTTGAAGTATTTTGTTTTCTGCAAATTTCTGATATAGTATTTTTATCGGGCAGTATCGCTTGCGAACTGCACCGGAAAATAAGCGTGATTCGAATTTTATAGCACGAAGATCTGCCTTGATCTATCGCATGACAGGGACGGAGAGACCTAAACTTACATTTACTGTCCTTCTGCCCATTTAGCGGCGGGAGGACTTTTTATATGGCCTTCTTCCCGAGAGGAGAGAAATACTTGGAAATCATTACGACATTAAAAGACCTTAAAGCCTGGGTCCAAACGACAAAACAGCAAGGTGATTCGATCGGCCTTGTGCCGACGATGGGCTTTTTGCACGAAGGCCATATTTCGTTGGTAGACATGGCAAAAGCGGAAAACGCCAAAGTAGTGATGAGCATTTTCGTTAATCCGGCGCAATTCGGACCGAACGAAGATTTTGACCGCTACCCCCGCGACCTTGAGCGGGACAGCAAACTTGCAGCAGCAGCTGGGACGGATGTGATTTTTGCTCCATCCGCAGAAGAAATGTATCCAAGAGAATCCCATATCCAGCTGTCTGCCGGACCATTGGCAAATGTGCTGTGCGGCGCCAAACGCCCTGGTCATTTTGACGGCGTGCTGAAAGTCGTGACGAAATTATTTCATCTGGTACAGCCGGACCGGGCGTATTTTGGCCAAAAAGATGCGCAGCAGCTGGCGATTATCGAGTCGCTCGTTGAAGATTTCAATTTCCCGCTGGCCATCCGCAGAGGCGAGACTGTCCGCGAAGAAGACGGATTAGCAAAAAGTTCGCGCAACGTCTATTTAAGCGAAACCGAACGGCAGGAAGCTCCCCATCTGCGCAAAGCGCTGCTGCTCGGGGAACAAGCGGTCCTCAGCAATGAAGACGCGGTGCAGTCTATGACGGCATACTTAGAGCGTGAAGTATCAGGCAAAATCGATTATATTGAATTGCTGTCGTATCCGGATTTGGACCACAATGTGCAAGGGCTGGCAATTTTAGCGCTCGCAGTACAATTTGAAAAAGCGAGATTGATCGATAATATTATATTTCCGATAGAAGGGAAGAACTGAATTATGCTTAGAATGATGCTCAACTCCAAAATACACCGTGCCACTGTAACCGAGGCTGACTTGAATTATGTTGGCAGCATTACCATCGACCAAAACATCCTGGATGAGGTGGGCATGCTGGCGAACGAAAAAGTCCATGTCGTCAATAACAATAACGGCGCGCGTTTTGAAACGTATATTATTGCCGGAGAACGCGGCAGCGGCGTCATCTGCGTCAATGGAGCAGCCGCCCGCCTTGTGCAGCGCGGCGATATCGTCATCATCCTCACTTACGGATATGTCATGGACGAACAGGCGCGCAGCCACAAACCGACTGTCGCCATCATGGGCGAGAACAACGAAATCCGGGAAATCATCAATTACGAGCCTGAAGCAACTATTATGTAATCAAGCGATGGGAACAAGTGGACGATCGGCCTCGGCTGATCGTCCACTTGTTTTTTATTTCCAAGGAGTGAAAATTCCATAGAGCGATTTTCTGGTCTGGCGCACAGCGCAAAACAAGGGGATATGGTACAATTTTTAAAGAATGTATCACCTGAGAAAGAGGGTTTGCCATGAACACCCAAAGATACGTCGTTGTCGATATTGAAACAACGGGCCATTCCCCTGCAAAAGGTGACCGGATTATTCAAATAGCGATGGTAACGATTGAAAATGACATAATAATTGATACATATACGGAATTCATCCATCCCCAAAAGAAAATCCCTGTTTTTATCCAGGATTTGACGGGCATTTCAGATGTGGATGTTAAAGATGCGCTCCCATTCGAGGCCCACGCAGCAAAAATCTTCAGTATGCTGGAAGATGCTGTGTTTGTCGCGCATAACACCAATTTCGACCTTCCTTTTCTGCAAGCGGAATTTCAGCGCAGCGGTTTGCCGAAATGGCATGGGCTGACAATGGATACAGTGGAAATGGTCCGTCTAATGTACCCGACGGCGTTCAGTTTTAAATTGCAGGACATTGCTTCGGTGCTCAACATTCCGTTGGAGAACGCGCACCGGGCGGACGATGACGCGGTGGCCACTGCGCACCTGTTCCTGAAAGCAAAACAGGATTTCAGCCTGTTGCCTTATGAAACATTGGCATTGCTCCATAAACGGTCGTTCCAATTGAAATCAGATCTTTCCAGGCTGTTTTTTGAACTGACGCAGAAAAAGCGCAGTGAACAGCAAGTACAGTGTGAATATTTCCAAGGGATCCCGCTTAAGCATCGGCGCGGTATGGAAGAAGAAGAGCTTTCTTATCAACCGGCACATGATTGGGAAAAATCGCTTGAAAAGGCCTTTCCGAAATTTGAAAGACGCCAGAGCCAATTCGATATGATGGATTCGATTGAGTCAGCGCTGAAAAATAAAGAGGAGAGAGTGATCGAAGCCTCTACCGGCATGGGAAAAACAATTGGCTACCTGCTGCCGGCTGTGAATTACGCGATTGAAACCGGTGAACAGGTGCTCGTGAGCACGTATACAACTCATCTGCAGGATCAGCTCGTCCAAAAAGATGGTGAAATTGTCAGCAGTTTAGTCGGCGCGCCAATAAGAATTTCATTGATCAAAGGACTGGGGCATTACATAGATTTGCCGAGATTTGCCGAATTGGTGCACGGGCAGGATGAATCTTATGACGAGTCGTTTACAATCATGCAAGTGCTGATCTGGCTAAATTTGACGGATACGGGCGATTTGAACGAACTGAATGCATCAAGCGGCGGGCAATTCGTGCTGGATAAAATACGGCGTTCACATTTAAGGAGATTGGCGCGGGATGAAAGGCGCTATGATTTTTATGAATATGCGCTTGAAAAATCCAAAAAAGCACAAGTCATCGTCACGAACCATTCGTTTTTATTGAATCAGCGGATGCCGCATCAAAGCATTCTCGCGAATGTTGGCGCGTATATTTGGGACGAGGCGCATCAAGTGGTCCAAGCGGCGATATCACAACACGAAAAAACATTCGTTTACACGCAATGGAAATATATCTTCGGCCAATTGGGCACGTTTGAAGACCAGCAATTGTTTTACAGGCTCTACCAAACAGCGGAAAGAAGCGGATTCTCGACAGTGCCCGAATTGCTGAAGCTTGAATCGCTGTTCCTGAAATTTACCGCGTTGTTCGACGAAACGACAAACGGGTTAAGTGCAGCGTTCTATGCGAAATTCCAAGGCAGCCGCCACAAGAAATGTTCGACGCTTCTGAGTGAATTGAGTTATGACAGGCAGCGGTTTATAGAACTTCTTGGATTTCTCAATGATTGGATTGATATGTCGCAGCTTATTCTGCAAAAAGCGGAACGGCTGACAGAAACGACTATAGAGGATAAATTGGTCATTTCGGACTGGCGTTACTGGACAGAGGAATTGATGGTCAAGGCAGTCGAGTTTGGTGAAATTTTCGTCTTTCCATTGGAAGATGAAGTCAGCTGGTTGGAAGCGGATTTGCGAAGCTTGCCGACGAGCTTGTCATTTTACAAGCGTCCATTTGAAGTGACATCGATTGTCCAACGGGTGGCATCGCCTGTACGTGGAAAAAAATCGCTGATATGGTTGTCGGGTACGATGAGTGTGCCTTCGAATGAACGATTTATCGTCAATCAGCTCGGCATTCCGAATACCGTGCCGATCACCAAGTTCAGACCGCCGGAAGAATTCTATCAAGGTGCCCGGGTATTCATTGTTGATGATATGCCCGAAATCCAGCATGTGTCGCAAAGTGAATACATCGAATCAGTAGCAGATGCCGTCATCCAGACGGTGCTGGTAACAGAAGGGCGATGCTTTGTGTTGTTCACGTCACAGGATATGCTCCGCAAGACAGTGGATTTGATACAGGATACCGGGCTGCTTGATGGCTATATGCTATTTGCTCAGGGCATGACATCGGGCAGCCGCATGAAACTGCTGAAATCGTTCCAGCGTTTCCAGAAGTCGGTGCTGTTCGGCACGAACAGTTTTTGGGAAGGGGTCGATGTTCCCGGAGATGCGCTGCGTGCAGTCGTGGTCGTGCGTTTGCCGTTCACTTCACCGGATGAACCGATTTTCAAAGCGAAATCAGAAGCGATTTCCAAAGAAGGCATCAATCCCTTTTTGTATTACGCTTTGCCAGAGGCAGTGCTCAGGCTGCGGCAAGGATTCGGCCGTCTCATCCGATCGAAAGAAGATCAGGGATTGTTCATCGTCCTGGACCGCCGGATCGAAACAAAGTCGTATGGCATCGAATTCCTGAATGCACTGCCGCGCGTCAAGGTCTCAAAAGTGTCATTGGAAAAGATGGTAACGGATATTGAACATTGGTATAATAAGCAATGATATAAAATGGAACCACATATACAGAAGGGAAGATCGCTCTAATGGAATCGAAAATCGAAGTGCTGTCCACCGTGACAGTCAATTACCAGGCAGATTTGTATAAAGTCGTTGATGCATTGAACCGCACCTTAAAACACGATAATTTAATGTTCGGGTTGGCACTGGACAAAGAAGATCCAGAAAAAGCGATTTTTACAATCTATAAGACATAGGTGAGAAAATGAAACAATGGATCATATTTATACTTGGATTTCTGTCTTTTCTGGCAGTTGCTTTGATGATCGTCGTCATGGTGGCAGGCAATAAGCCGTTCACGGAAGTGGAACAGCAGGCAATTGACCGTGTGAAAAACGAGGAACTGCTGGCGGAAGTCAAACAGGCATATGTCTATGCCAATAAACAGACAGCTGTGACGGTGATCGGAACGGATGCAGAAGGCAAGCTGAAAGCGGTCTTCGTTCCTGCAGGCGAAGGCGAAATGCGTGAACTGATGATGGAAAATGCCATTGCCGCAAAAGAGGCGCGCGAAGTGGCGCTGGGTGGTATGGATGCCAAAAAAGTCCTCCATACCAAATTAGGGCTTGAAAAAGACGGCCCTGTCTGGGAAGTTGTTTTTATCAATGAAAAAGACCAGCTGAATTATGTTTACATCCTAGCGGCTGACGGCTCGAAATGGAAACAAATCCTGAACATGTGAAAGGGTTGGAGAAATTGATTAAATTAGCAGAGCGTGTACAAACTTTAACACCGTCCACTACTTTAGCGATCACAGCAAAAGCGAATGAATTAAAAGCGCAAGGTGTGGACATCATCGGCCTGGGTGCTGGTGAACCGGATTACAATACGCCTGAAAACATCATTGAAGCAGCTTACCGTTCGATGAAAGAAGGCAAGACGAAATATACGCCTGCGGGTGGTCTTCCAGCTTTAAAAGAAGCAATCATCAACAAATTGGAGCGCGACCAAGGGTTGGCGTATAAGCCGAACGAAATCATGGTCGGAATTGGCGCTAAGCATGTCTTATATACATTGTTCCAGGTGCTGCTGAATGAAGGCGATGAAGTGATCATTCCGATCCCTTATTGGGTAAGCTATCCGGAGCAAGTGAAATTGGCAGAAGGTGTTCCGGTATACATAGAAGCGACTGCCGGCCAGCAATACAAAATAACGCCTCAGCAATTGAAAGAAGCCATCACGGAGCGGACGAAAGCAGTCATCATCAACTCGCCAAGCAATCCGACAGGCATGATTTACTCGAAAGAAGAACTGCAGGAATTGGCGGAAGTATGCCGCGAGAAGGACATTCTGATTGTTTCTGATGAAATTTACGAAAAATTGATTTACGGTGACACCGTACACACATCAATCGCTGAGCTTTCAGAAGACGCGAAAAACCGAACGATCATCATCAACGGCGTTTCTAAATCGCATTCGATGACAGGTTGGAGAATCGGCTACGCAGCCGGCGATTCAGCATTAATCAAAGCGATGACGGATTTGGCGAGCCATTCGACGTCCAATCCGACGACGACTTCCCAATACGCGGCGATTGAGGCGTATAATGGAACACAAGATGCGGTCGAGGAAATGCGCCAGGCTTTCGAAAGCCGTTTGGAAACCATTTTCCCGAAAGTCGAAGCCATTCCCGGCTTCACAGTGATCCGTCCGCAAGGCGCATTTTATTTGCTGCCGGATGTCGCGGAAGCAGCGGAAAAAACCGGCTATTCATCCGTTGACGAATTTGTCGAAGGGCTATTGACTGAAGCGAACGTTGCTGTCATACCAGGTTCCGGATTCGGGGCGCCATCGACAATCCGCTTATCGTACGCAACTTCTCTTGAAGCATTGACGGAAGCGGTGGAACGCATCCATAAATTCGTAACATCTAAATGGAAAGAATGAGTGGAATATAATTTCTGGAGGCTATGATGAAAAAGATTACAATTGCTGAAATGGCAAAATACAACGGACAGACAATTAAATTAGGGGCTTGGGTATCAAACAAGCGCTCAAGCGGAAAAATCGCATTCTTGCAATTGCGCGACGGATCCGGCTTTGTACAAGCGGTCGTCGTCAAAGCGGAAGTTGGGGATGAGCTATTCGCAGCTGCGAAATCGCTGACCCAGGAGACTTCTCTATATGTAACAGGCGAAGTGAAAGAAGATTCACGTTCTTCATTCGGCTACGAGCTTGCCGTCAGCGGCATCGAAGTGATCAATGAAGCAGTGGATTTCCCGATTACGCCGAAAGAACACGGCACGGAATTCTTGATGGATAACCGCCACCTATGGCTGCGTTCACGCAAGCAGCACGCAATCATGAAAATCCGAAACGAAATCATCCGTGCGACGTATGAATTTTTCAACGACAACGGCTTTGTCAAAGTAGACCCGCCAATTTTGACTGGTTCCGCGCCAGAAGGCACTTCTGAACTGTTTGCGACGAAGTATTTCGATGAAGATGCTTATTTGTCACAATCCGGCCAGCTTTATATGGAAGCAGCTGCAATGGCGCTTGGAAAAGTTTTCTCTTTCGGGCCGACATTCCGTGCTGAAAAATCTAAGACGCGCCGCCACTTGATCGAATTTTGGATGATTGAACCGGAAATGGCTTTTGTGGAACATGCAGAAAGCTTGGAAGTCCAAGAACAATTTGTAGCGCATCTTGTACAATCGGTATTGAAAAACTGCCAATTGGAATTGGAGCGTCTGGGCCGCGACACGACGAAACTTGAAAAAATAAAAGCGCCATTCCCGCGCGTATCGTATGATGATGCGATCAAATGGTTGAATGACAATGGTTTTGATGACATAAAATGGGGCGAAGACTTCGGTGCGCCGCATGAAACAGCGATTGCTGAAAACTACGATATGCCAGTATTCATCACCAATTACCCGATCGGCATCAAGCCGTTCTATATGCAGCCGCATCCAGAACGCGACGACGTTGTGCTTTGCGCAGACTTGATCGCACCAGAAGGCTACGGCGAAATTATCGGCGGATCTGAACGGATCTACGATTATGATTTGATGAAACAACGGATCGCTGAACATGGTTTAGATGAAAAAGCCTACGCCTGGTATTTGGATCTCAGCAAATACGGCGCAGTGCCGCATTCAGGCTTCGGCTTGGGATTGGAGCGCACTGTCGCTTGGATCAGCGGAGCGGAACACGTCCGTGAATCCATCCCATTCCCACGCTTGTTGAACCGTCTATACCCTTAATTGTTGAACAGGACATTGGAATACAGAATAGAAAGGTGGTTGGGATATGAAACAGCCGAATCGATTGCACACCTGGATCGAGCAGGGGAATGTTAACATTTCCCAGCTCTTTTTTCAGTTTTATAAAGAGTTGAAGATAACCGATGAAGAAGCGATGCTGATTATGCACATCCATGCATACCAACAGGCGGGAAATCCGTTTCCGACGCCTGATGAAGTAGGAGCACGCATGATGGCCACACAGACAAATGTAACAACCATGCTGCAGAAATTGATGCAGCAAGGGTTTCTCGCAATCGAACAGGAACCTGGAGAAGATGTGAAGACAGAGCGCATTTCCTTGCTGCCGCTTTGGGATCGCCTCCTGGATTGTGTCTATAAAGAGAAGCATGCCGAACAGGAATCCTCCCAGAAAGAGCTTGAAGGAGAGATTTTCCAGCTCTTTGAACAGGAATTCGGCAGGTTTTTATCGCCGATGGAAATAGAGACGATTTCCATGTGGATGGACCAGGACGGCCACACGCCAGCCATTATCCGCATGGCTTTGAAAGAGGCTGTCATTTCCCAGAAAATCAGTTTGCGCTATGTGGATCGTATTTTGTTTGAGTGGAAAAAGAAGAACATCAAAACGACGAACGAAGTTTCGAAGCACGCCAGTTCTTTCAGAGAGAAAAATATCCAACTTCAGCCTGCAGCTTCAAATACAAAAAAAGTGCAGTTTTACAATTGGCTCGAGGACCGGAATTAGAAGGTGATCTTATGATGTCGAAGAAAGAATGGTTATCTTGTTTGGAAGAAATGGATGAAATGTTCCCAGATGCTCATTGTGAACTGATTCACCGGAATCCGTTCGACCTGCTGATCGCGACCTTGCTGTCTGCCCAGTGCACGGATAAATTGGTCAATAGAGTAACGGAAACGCTTTTCCAAAAGTACGCTACACCTGAAGATTATGTTTCTGTAACGCTCGAAGAACTTCAAGATGATATCCGTTCCATCGGCTTGTTTCGCAATAAAGCGAAAAATATTCAAGCCCTCAGCCGAATACTAATTGAGGAATATGGCAGCACTGTCCCGGCAGACCGGGATTTATTGACGACATTGCCAGGGGTCGGCCGAAAAACGGCGAATGTCGTCGTATCGGTGGCGTTTGGCATTCCCGCTCTAGCCGTGGATACGCATGTGGAACGCGTTGCTAAAAGGCTTGGACTAAACCGGTGGAAAGACAACCCGTTGCAAGTGGAAGAGACAATCATGAAAAAAACACCGGCGGAAGATTGGTCGAAGACTCATCATCAAATCATTTTTTTTGGACGCTATCATTGCAAAGCCCAGAATCCGGGATGCCACATTTGCCCATTATTCGATCGTTGCAGAGAAGGCAAGAAACGTGATAAAAAAGGGCTGGTTAAACATGAAGCAGTCACAAAAATTAACTAAAGAAACGATTGACCCTTATTTTGTCCAGTGGCAGCGGTTAAGTACGGAATTGCTGTACGTCCATCAGCAGCGCAGCAAAAGCGCTGACGAGCTGATGGCACAAGGAATCCTGCTCTTTACAGCGTTGCTGGAAGAATGCGGAGGGGAACTGGCGCCTTTGAATTGCGGGGAGCGGTTAAGCTTTGTCAATGCAAAACCGGCTCAATTCGCCGCGTTCCGACAGCTCGATGAATTGTTTACGGAAATGAATAAAAAGATTTCTTCAAAGCGGATCCAGTTGAATAAAAATGCCCATTAAAAATCCCCCCGACGCCTAAAGCGTTGGGGGGATTTTATGGTTTATGGACGATCATCACCGTTTCCATTGCCATTGTTCTCGTTGTTGTTTCCGTTATCATTGTTGTTGCTGTTGTCATTTTCGTTTTGGCCTTCTCCAGCATTGGCAGGGTCAACGGAAGCGGGATTGGCTTCGGTTTCACCTTCGCCGCCATCTTCAGGCGGAGCTTCTTCGCCTTCATCCGCTGGTTCTTCCTCAGCAGGAGGTTGTTCCTCGGCCGGAGGTTCTTCTTCAGCAGGAGGCTCTTCTTCAGCCGGTTCTTCCTCGGCTGGAGGTTCTTCCTCAGCAGGAGGTTCTTCTTCAGCCGGTTCTTCCTCGGCCGGAGGTTCTTCTTCAACAGGAGGCTCTTCTTCTACTGGTTCTTCAGGTTCTTCCACAGGCTCTTCTGGACGGGCAGCAACTTCGACGGACACAGAAGCAGAGTCGCTTCGCTGGTCATCAGTGACTGCCGCAACCCGGAAGGTATACGTTTTGCCTTCTTCAAGACCGCTGAACGTATAGCCCTGTTCGCCTGTAGTTGTCAAGACCGAACGAGATCCGTCAACTTCAACAGATACTTCGAAAGCTACATTGCCTGCATCTCCATAGTTCCAAGAGAGATTAACATTTTCGCCATCTACATTTGCTCTCAAACCTGATGGGGCGTTAAGGTCTTCCTGAACGTAGCGTTCTGAAACTTGGTTCGGCTCCGTGCCTTTTGCGAACAACTCTGTGCTGCGCAGGCTATACGGTGTGTATGCGCTCGCCAGTTGAAGAGGGGATGTACCTTCTTCAACTTGGAGTTCTACAACCGAATCAGGCTGGGTGAACGTTCCGCTTTCGCTTGTTGAAATCTCGGACATGACTGTTTTGAAAAGGCGCTGGGACAATAACCGTTCATCAGAGTCAGTGTCGACGCCGACTGCGCGCGTCGGGTAGCCGCTCCATACGGAGATTGAATATTCCGGAGTATAGCCGGCAAACCAGATATCCGGTGCGGATGATGCATCTAGACCATATTTGTCCAGTTCATCTTCCGTGTAATTGGATGTACCGGTTTTGCCAGCCAGATCCAATCCGCTGATGGATGCTTCTTTGCCTGTCGAACCGCGCAGGTCAGTATCGACCACGTCGCGCAGCATGTCAGTGACCATATAAGCTGTGCTGTCTTTCATTGCTTGTACCGGTTCTGGCTTGACGATCTGTTCAGTCGAGCCGTCGCGGAAAACGATTTTGGTGATCGTATGCGGTGCTGTATAAGAGCCATTATTGCCGAATGCCGCAAAAGCGCCAGCCATTTCGACAGTGGAGATATTATCCGTACCTAACGCTGTTGATTCGTAGACATTTTCTATCTCAAGCCCTAATTTCTTTGTAAAGTCTGCAGCATTTTCTGCTCCGACTTCTTCCAAAGTCTTTACTGCCGGGATATTGCGTGAGCGGTATAATGCTTCTCTGATCGACATCGTTCCGAGAAACTCGCCGTCAACGTTGCGGATTTCCTGGCCGCTTTCATAGGAAAGGGGTTCATCCACGACTGTTTCGCCTGTCGACCAGTCAAGGTACTCGATTGCCGGACCATAATCGATCAGCGGCTTGATCGTGGAGCCGATGTTGCGGTCTTTGGCTGTCGCACGATTGATGCGGACATCACCGCTGTAATCGCGGCCGGCTCCGACAGCACGGATGCCGCCGGTTTTGGTGTCGACGACTGTCATTGCAGATTGAACTTCCTCATCGAAGAACAAATCGGATGACATCGCATTGTTGACCACTTTTTGAGCATTGGGATCCAAGGTTGTATGAATTGTCAACCCTTCATCCATTGCGTAATCTCCATCAAGAGATTCAAGTTCGTTTTCCATCATTTCCATGAACGCCGTATATTCATTTGTTTCGACGACTTGTTTGCGCTGGTCTTCCGGCAGCAAGGAGTCTGTCGCGGAAGCCGCCTGGGCTTCTTCTTTTTCTGCAGTGGTGATTTTGCCGTGCTGCTCCATCAATTTCAATACGACGTTGCGGCGCGTTTCAGCGCGCTCCGGATTATTGAAAGGGTTGTAGCCGTTCGGGCTTTGCGGCATGCCTGCAAGCAATGCGGATTCGTGCAAGGCCAATTCGTTCAATGGCTTGCCATAGAAATGCTGAGAAGCGGTGCCGAAGCCGTAAATATTGCCAGACATCAAAATTTTGTTGAAATACATTTCAAAGATTTCTTCTTTTTCGTATTTCTGTTCAAGCTTGTATGCAAGGTATGCTTCCTGCGCTTTTCGCTTCAATGTCTTATCATTCGAAAGGAAGGAGTTTTTGATGACCTGCTGGGTGATGGTGCTGGCTCCTTGTGAACCGAAACCTCCGGTGATGTTGGCGATGACAGCACCGCCGAGGCGGATGACGTCAATCCCTGAATGGTCATAGAAGCGATTGTCTTCCGTCGCCAATATGGCGTCTTCCATCACTTTTGGAATATCTTCATATTCGATATATTCGCGGTTTTCTGCGGTCATATAGGGAATTTCCGTTTTGCCGTCAGCTGCCAGGATGGTCGGGCTGATCGGATCGCGGAGAAGTTCTTCATCAATTTCGGGGGCGCTGCTCGCGTAATAAGTAAAGAGGCCGATGCCGAATACGAGGCCGATTACGCCAATCAGCAGAAGGATCAGGAAAATTCGTTTAATCCAGCCTCCGCCTTTTGGTTTCTTGCTTTTCTGGTTGCTTTTCTTCTTCTGTTGTTCGATTGCTTTTCTGCGCTGTTCGCGCGAAACTGGTTTTTCACTCACAATCGGTCCCTCACTTTCAAATATGCTTCGTTAAAATTGTTTGAGGACAGGCAGGTAGTCAATGCGCGGAAATGCCCCCGGCACGACTTCGATTGCAATGTCTTCGATTTCTTGCAGCGCGATGGATTTTCGTCCGCCAGTCAACATGCGGTCCCAAAAAACTTCAAGCGCTTCAAAACGGATGATGAAATATCGCTGCAGCGCTGAAAAACGGATGATCATAAATGCCAGCCCCTGATGCTTGACGACCTGGGACATGTGATGGATTTGATGTTCGTGGATGTTTTTCAGCGGAAAGGAAGTTTTGTTTTCCGTTTCCTTTGCTTCAAAGTCGATGTATCGCCCATTCCACACCCCATTATAATCCGTGGTGGAAGGTGCCCGGAAATAGGCTTCCCGAATGACCGCGGCACTTCTTGAAGGGTATTCGACTTTGACGATTTGGACTGGAACCGGCTTTTTATGAATGACTGCAAGTCCTAAATGCAAGTAGTATTCATTGGTTTCATTTAATTCATCCTCTAAAGTTTTACCCCGATTACTGAAAGAGAAATCCTTTTTCTTCTTTTTCACCGGCTGTTCTTTAGCTGGGATAAATTTCTTGCCGTTCGGATAATTTATTGCCATTGTGATACACCTCGCTTATCTTATCATATCACACGGACTAAGACGACTTCCGGTATGAAAGGTTCCAAATAGGCTAGCCTAATAATAGCGGATTCCTGAGGCAAATCCAAATGAAAAGAATGCTTGTTCGATAAGTTAGTGAAGCTTTTGCTTATATGATAAACTAATGGCAATGGAGGGACGATAAATGACAGTTAAAGAACTCTCTTCCGCCTTATTTGACGAATGCGGAAAATGCCTGGACCGCTTTTACGCCATGCGCGAAAAAGACGCGGTACCGGATTTCTATAAAGATGTGAAACCATATGCAGATTACTGGCACGAGAAGATAAACGAATGGCAGCGGGAATCCTTGCTTTATATCCAGCAGGAGCGGCCAAAATATGCACATAAACCAACGATCGATACGGCTGCGGAAGGCATGGCGCAAGTTTTTGTACAAAGTTTCTATAAAGAGACAAGCAAAAAACGGTTTGTCCAAACCATCCAGGCGGCGCAATACACCTTGCAGACGCTGATGCTGGCCATCGACGAAATCGACGAAAAGGGCGAAGACAGATGATCAGAAAAAAGAAGCTACCTGAGCTGCTCGCTGAATGGAAAACAGAGCCGGACATGATGGAACGGATAGAACATTGGCATACGAAACCGGAAAAGCCGGCTGCTTATGCCGATTTCCCGCCGGCTATGCATGAAAGTTTAAAGGCGGCGCTGCGGAAAAAAGGGATTGAACAGCTTTATACGCATCAACGGCAGGCTTTCGATCTGGCAGTGGACGGCAAGTCATTTACGGCAGTGACGCCTACGGCATCCGGCAAATCGTATTGCTATCACTTGCCTGTGCTGCATAAAATCCTCAATGACCCGGGCGCGCGTGCGTTGTATTTGTTTCCCACAAAAGCGCTGGCGCAAGACCAGAAAAGCGATCTTCACGATTTGATCGAGAAAACGGAGAAAGATATCCTTTCCTATACCTATGACGGCGATACGTCACCGGCGATCCGTACGAAAGTGAGAAAAGCGGGACAAATCGTCATGACCAATCCGGATATGCTGCATTCGGCAATTCTGCCGCACCATACGAAATGGGTATCGCTTTTCGAGAACCTTCATTATATAGTCATCGACGAGCTCCATACGTACAAAGGTGTGTTCGGCACCCATGTGGCACATGTTATCCGCAGGCTGAAGCGCATCTGTGAATTTTATGGCAGCAACCCGGTGTTTATCTGTACCTCCGCGACAATCGCCAACCCCAAGGAACTTGCAGAGAGCCTGACAAATGAAGAGCATGTGCTGATCGACCAGAACGGGGCACCGTCCGGTAAAAAGCATATTGTCTTTTACAATCCGCCGATTGTCCATCCGACATTCGGTGTACGCAGAAGCGCGGTTCTTGAAGTGCGGGACCTCGCGACCCATTTGATCAAACAAGGGATCCAGACGATCGTTTTTGCGAAGAGCCGGGTGCGGGTGGAGATGCTTGTCACGTATTTGCAGGCCATCACGAAAACGAAGCTGCAGGATGAATCCATTAAAGGATACCGCGGCGGTTATTTGCCGACCGAACGCCGTGCCATTGAAAAGGGGCTGCGCGACGGTTCGATTCAATGTGTCGTGTCGACGAACGCACTTGAGCTTGGCGTTGATATCGGCCAGCTGCAGGCCTGCATCATGACCGGCTACCCTGGCAATATCGCCAGCGCTTGGCAACAGGCGGGCCGCGCCGGCAGAAGGCAAGATGAATCATTGGTCGTTTATGTGGCCCAATCCACCGCGCTCGATCAATACATCATCAACCATCCGGAGTACCTTTTGGATCAATCGCCTGAGGAAGCGCGCATCCACCCGGAAAATATCATCATCTTGATGGACCACTTGAAATGCGCGTCTTTTGAATTGCCTTTCTCGACAGACGATCAGTACGGGGAATTCGATGTCCAGGAGTTGCTGGAGTATTTGCAGGAAGAAGGGGTTCTGGTGCGCACAAGTGAACGGTGGCATTGGATGAGCGACCGATTCCCGGCGCATGACATCTCCCTGCGCTCCGCATCCCAGGAAAATGTCGTCATCATCGACCAATCGGTGCCGGCGAATACACGCGTCATCGGAGAGATGGATCGTTTCAGCGCCATGACGCTGTTGCACGAAGAAGCGATTTACCTGCATCAGGGGACACAATTTCAAGTTGAGATCCTGGACTGGGAAGAAAAGAAAGCCTTCGTCACGGAAGTTGATGTGGATTATTTCACGGACGCCAATCTGGCGGTCGAATTGAAAGTGTTGAGTGAAGACAAGTCGAAGAAATTCTACGGATCGGATGTCCAATATGGGGATATCGCTGTTTTGGCGATGCCGACGATTTTCAAGAAAATCCGTTTCGATACACACGATAATATCGGTTCGGGGCCGATTACGCTGCCTGCTGAAGAGCTCCATACTTCATCGACCTGGCTAAGTTTTACAAAACCTGCGGAATTCAGCGATTCCGAGCTGTCGGATACAATGACCGGAGCGGCTTACGCCATCGAGTCATTCATCCCGATTTTTGTCCAATGTGACAGGAGGGATGTCCACGTCGTGCCGCAGGTGAAATCGCCGCATAATGACATGCCGTCCTTTTTTATCCATGATTCATACCCGGGCGGCATCGGCATCAGCGAGCGCATCTACGATTTGTGGCAGCCGCTGCTTGAAAAAGCGCAGCAGCACGTGGAAGAATGTCCGTGTTTTGATGGCTGTCCGTCATGCATTGGTGCACAGGATGCAGCTGTCAGCATGAAAAATCATGTAATCGACTTGTTGAACGAGCTTCGAAAAGAGGGGTGACCGTCCGATGTCGTTTGAAAATAAATTGATGCAGATGAAAGGCATGCTGAAAAAGCAGCCGACTAAAAAGCAAGCCAAACCAAGAACCATTGAACGGCCTGCTTTTGAAGAAGCATGGGCGGGCATCGGCCTGGAATTGATTGAAAACCGCTTCGGCTTTGTTTACGTGAAACGGATCCGTTACCCGCTCGATACGATTCATGGCAATGTTAGTCTGTCGGAGCTGGACCGGGTGCGGACTGCGTGGGAACAAGCGCCGTTTGAGCATCCGTTCAAATTGAAAAAAGAAGAACCCATCCTGTTTTTTGATACTGAAACAACTGGCCTCAGCGGAACGGGCGCTTATATTTTCCTGATCGGCATCCTGGTGAAGAAAAGCGATCATTTTGAAATGACGCAATACATTATGCCCGATCCCTCTCATGAGGCTGCGTTTCTTTACGAAACCGGCTTGTGGCAGGCCGATGAGCCGACCATTTTTTCCTATAACGGCAAAAGCTTTGATTGGCCGCAGCTGACGTCCAGGTGGACGATGCACCGGCAAACGCTGCCGAAGCTGCCGGTGCCGAAGCAGATTGATTTGTTCCATGGCACGAAACGCATTTGGAAAAATGAACTCGAGCGCATGAAGCTCAGCACGATCGAAGCGGAAAAGCTGGGATTCGAGCGGGTCGGCGATGTCCCGGGCTTCCTCATTCCGGCGATTTATCTTGATGCGGTGAAAAGCGGCTATACGGATGGACTGGCTAAAGTGCTGTTTCATAACGAGCTCGACATTCTGTCGCTCGTTTCGCTGTATGTGCTGTCATCGGATCTGCTGATGGAGGATATGGTGTCAGAAACAAGCGGAGCTTATACCAATATCGGCAAATGGTATGCGGACTTGAAACAATACGACCAAAGTGCGGCTTATCTGGAACATGTTACACAAGAGCGCGGAAGCGGCGCTGCATTGGCGCGATTTTTCCTGGCCATCCAGAAAAAACGCAGCGGTGACCACGCCGAAGCAGTAAAGCTTTTTAAAGAAGCGGCACCGCATCTCCGCGGGGCAGCAGAAGTCGAAGCTTGGGTCCACGCTTCAAAACTGTACGAACATCAGCTGCGCAAAGTGGACCAGGCGATCATCATGGCCAATTTTGCAAAAGAGGCGAGCGAGCATACCCACGTGCGGAAATCGCTTGAGCAGGACATCCATAAACGGCTGATCCGTCTTCATGAAAAAAAACGAAAAAAAGGGCTGCAACTTGATAAGAACTAGACACGCAAAACTTGCCTTATGCTATACTTAGCGTAAAGCAAGTTTTTATTTTGCAAAAACGTCAATATCTAGTTGCACGTTACGGAAGGACGATTAAAATGGACAATAAATTCACAGCGAAAGACATTTTGGAAAAAGACTTCAAAACGGGAATGCGCGGTTATAACCAGGATGAAGTGGACCATTTTTAGATGATATCATCCAGGACTATGAAATCTTCAGCAAAAAAATCGAACAATTGCAAAACGAAAACAAGCGGCTTCGTGCTGAGATGGAAGATATGCCGAGAAAACAGGCAACTCCAGCTCCAGGAACAACCAATTTCGATATTTTGCGCCGTTTATCCCATCTTGAAAACCACGTGTTTGGCAGCAAATTGAACAACAATTGATTGGGATTGAAAGTTTCGCTCTTATAGCGTATACTTGTTAAGCCATCTGAAATTCTGGCAATCGCTCCAGTTCAGTCTGGAGAGGAAAGTCCATGCTCACACGGCCCTGCAATGGACGTAGTGATCGCGCTCAGCGAAACAATAAGCTGAGGCAGCCGCATAGCGGTTGACGGCGGGTAGAACGCCTAAGTCTTCGGATACGGCCGAAATACCCTGAAGGTGCCACAGTGACGGAGCTGCATAAGAAATTATGCAGGTGGAACGAGGTAAACCCCGCGAGTGAGAAACCCAAATTATGGTAGGGGCACTTTTCCGATGGAATCCAACGGAGGAAGAGGCAGGCTAGGCTTGCAGATAGATGGTTGCCGTCCACTAGTACGAGGCGAAAGCTGTTTGAGTACGTGGAAACAAAACATGGCTTATAGAATTTCGTTTGGCTTTAAAATGCTTATTGAAGGCTCTCCTTGCGGGGAGCTTTTCTACTTATTAGAGAATCGGATTGAACTTGCCCCTTTAAAAAACAGGGACAGGAAAAGGAGCTTATATGACTAAATTTAAATTATTAGCGACAGCTGCCATGGGCCTCGAGTCCATCGTAGCAGACGAATTGAAACAGCTTGGATACGAAACACAAACCGAAAACGGCAAAGTGTTTTTCGAGGGGGACGAACGCGATATCGCGTTCACCAACCTGTGGCTGCGGACAGCAGATCGCGTGAAAATCATCGCGGGCGAATTCAGCGCGTATACATTCGATGAATTGTTTGAACAAACGAAAGCGTTGGAATGGGAAAAATTCCTGCCGGTCGATGCCAATTTCCCAGTACAGGGGAAATCAGTGAAATCAAAGCTTTACAGTGTGCCGGATTGCCAGGCACTCGTCAAAAAAGCGATTGTGGAACGCTTGAAAAAAGCTTATCACCGCAACTCGTTCTTGGACGAATCGGGTGCCCGCTTTAAAATCGAAGTGTCGATCTTGAAAGACAAAGTCCAATTGTCGATCGACACGAGCGGAGCAGGCTTGCATAAGCGCGGCTACCGCTTGGATCAAGGGGAAGCACCGTTGAAAGAAACCTTAGCGGCAGCTTTGGTGAAACTATCCCGTTGGACGCCGGACCGGCCTTTTGTCGATCCATTCTGTGGATCCGGGACGATTGCGATCGAAGCAGCAATGATCGGACAGAACATCGCGCCAGGCTATAACCGTGATTTCGACAGCGAAAATTGGCCTTGGATGACGCAGGAGATTTGGGACAATGTCCGAGAAGAAGCGGAAGAGCTTGCCAATTACGACCAGCCGCTGAACATTCTTGGGACCGATATCGACCACAAAATGATTAGAGTGGCTGAGGAAAATGCGCGTGAAGCCGGCTTTGCCGACATCATCAAATTCCAGCAGCGCCAAATAAAAGACTTTACGACGAATGAAGAAAACGGCGTCGTCATCGGCAATCCGCCATACGGCGAACGGATCGGTGAAATCGAAGTGATTGAAGAAATGATCAAGGATATGGGCAACATCTTTGCGAAGCATCCGACCTGGTCGGTTTATATGCTGTCATCGATGGCCCGTTTTGAAACCTTATACGGCCAGCCGGCCACGAAAAAACGCAAACTGTTCAACGGCTTTATCCGCACGGACTTGTTCCAATTCTGGGGAGAACGCTCGAAAAACAAATGACATGAGAACGGAAGGGCCCCAGCCCTTCCGTTTCTCTGTGAGGAGAATTAGATGAGACAGCCATTACCATTTCCATTATCGAAAGATAAAACATTCTTTGAATCGCTGAATGACTGGATCGGGGACGTATTTTACGACGAATTGCCGGAAAAAGGCTTTGATCTGCGCGATGAACAGATTTTCATGGCGTTTCAGATTGAGCAGGCACTGAAAGACAAATCCGTCCTGTTCGCCGAAGCAGGCGTCGGCACCGGAAAAACATTGGCGTACCTTTTGCCAGCCATTGCCTACGCCCGCTATACCGGCAAGCCGGCATTGATTTCCTGTGCTGACGAAACTTTGATTGAACAGCTTGTCAAAAAAGGCGGCGACATCGACCGTTTGGACGCCATGTTCGATTTGAAATTGGATGTCCGCCTGGCCAAATCGCGGGACCAATATCTATGCTTGCAAAGGCTTGAAGGCGCACAAAAGCGCAGCGACGCCGATTTCCTGGACGATATTGAATTCAGTTTGCCGGAATTTGTCAACAAAACGTATTCGATGCAGAACACGTATCCGTACGGCGAACGGTCAAGTTATCCTGACGTCACCGATGACGAATGGCAGCAAGTCAATTACCACCCGATCCAGAACTGTACGGCGTGCGAGCTGCGCAATAAATGCGGCCAGACGATCCACCGCAACCATTACCGCGAAGCGACCGACCTCGTCATCTGTTCGCACGATTTCCTGATGGAGCACATCTGGACGAAAGAAACCCGCATCCGCGAAGGCCAGACGCCTTTGCTGCCGGAAGTTTCGCAAATTGTCTTGGATGAAGGGCATTTATTGGAATTTGCTGCACAGCGCGCATTGACGTACGAAGTGCAGGAAATGACGCTGCTGAATGTCACGGAACGCGTCATGGTTGATGGCGTACGTGAAAAAACGCTCGGCCTGATCGAGCAAACGATTGATTTACACAATGAATTTTTCCGCGTGTTGCGCGCAAATACGATTGCGTCGGACGAGGATCGCAAAGCGATCACCAAATCGGACGATTTATTGATGCTCGGCCATGAGCTGATCAATAAAATCGATTCGCTATTGGAAGAGTTCGTTTTTGAAGGCGAATTGTACACCATTCCGGAATACGATTTGAAAATTGCGGAAGAGTATTTTGACCTTTATACATTCGCCATGAAATTATTTGTCGAAAAAGGCGATGCCGTCAACTGGCTCGAAGTGAAAGATGAAATCGAGACGCTCGTCATCATGCCGCGCTTAGTGACGGATATCCTGGAAGAGAAATTCTTCGATGGCAAAATGCCGATCATTTTTTCTTCTGCAACGCTTTCCATTCAAAAAGACTTTACTTATATCGCTGACAGCTTAGGCATCGACGATTTCCAATCGTTCTCGGTGCCGTCGCCATTCGATTACGAAGAAGTCATGAAAATCTTCAAGCATGCGCTGCCGCAAGAAGAAAAATTCAGCCGCGTCTTCGACTTGTTGTCAAGTGGAGACCAGACCTTGGTATTGTTCAAATCGAAAATTGATATGGAGAACTTCAAGCAGTCTCTGCCGCTTGCACATCAATACACGATTGAATTTGAAGGGGACCGGGAATTGTCGACAGTCGTCAAAGACTTCCAGGAAGGCAAATTCCAAGTGCTGTGTTCGTATCATCTATGGGAAGGTTTGGACTTGCCGGGTGAAGCTTTGACGAAAGTCATCATTGTCGATTTGCCCTTGCCGCCGAAAGATCCGGTTTTCGAAGCGAAACGCAAATTCAGCCTGAACCCCCTTGAAGAAATCGATTTGCCGTTTATGCAGCTGCGCATTCAGCAAGGCATCGGCCGTTTGATCAGGACATCACGTGATTATGGAGAAATTCACCTTTTATTGAACGAAGAAGAATTGGTGATAGAACATCTTTGGGATAAAGTTTTGCCGGTAGCCGCAAAAAATTTCCTATAGGCCTTTCGGGTTATGATACACTGATGTTTCAATGCTTATATTGGAGGGGTTTTTGTGGATTTACAGCAATCATATAAAGAGCACGTCGCTAAAATGCGTGCCTATCAAGAAGCTATTTCGCTTCTATACTGGGACTTGCGGACAGGCGCTCCTAAAAAAGGGGTGGATTTGCGGTCCGAGACGATCGGCACCCTGTCATCTGAGCTTTTCGCTTTGTCGACGTCAGATGAATTCGGTGAAGTATTATCTGGTTTAGAAGCAGAGAAGATCGGATTAGATCCGGTCCTGAAGCGTTCCGTCGAAGAATCCCGGAAAGAATACGATTTAAGCAAGAAAATTCCACCTGCAGCGTATAAAGAATTCGTCGTGCTGCAGTCGAAAGCAGAATCCGTTTGGGAAACCGCAAAAGAGGAATCCGATTTTGCGATGTTCGAGCCGTATTTGGAAAAGCTGGTAGCAAAAACGAAAGAAATGATCGGCTATTGGGGCGAGAAGAACGGCAGTGCGTATAATACGCTGCTCGATCAATACGAGCCGGGCATGACGACGGATGTGCTGGATGAAGTTTTCGGCAAACTGCGCCAGCGCATAGGCAGTTTGGTCAAAAAAATCGCCGACTCCGACAACAAGCCGGAAACGGATTTTCTGTACAGCCATTTTCCAAAAGAAGCACAGCGTGATTTCAGCCTGCAGATTTTGCAGCAATTGGGCTATGATTTTGACGCCGGGCGCCTGGATGAAACCGTCCATCCGTTCATGACCAACATCAATCGCCAGGACATCCGCGTGACGACGAAATACGATGAGCATGATTTCCGCTCTGCGGTGTTCGGCACCATCCATGAATGCGGCCATGCGGTCTATGAACAAAATCTGGGCAGCAAGCTTGCCGGCATGCCGGTTGAAACCGGTGCATCGATGGGCATTCATGAATCCCAGTCGCTGTTTTTCGAGAATTTCATCGGCCGCAGCGAAAATTTCTGGAACCGCAATTACGCAGCCCTGCAGCACGCTTCACCCCAAGGTTTCGGGGATGTGGAAAAATCACAATACCTCCGTGCCATCAATGAAGCGAAGCCGTCGCTTATCCGCATTGAAGCGGACGAACTGACCTACGCGCTGCATATCATGGTGCGCTACGAACTTGAAAAAGGGCTCTTTAACGGCGACCTGCAAGTGAAAGACTTGCCGGAACTGTGGAACGCGAAATACGAGGAATATCTGGGCATTCGCCCTTCAACTGACGCGGAAGGCATTTTGCAGGACGTCCACTGGGCAGGCGCAAGCTTCGGTTATTTCCCTTCCTACGCGTTGGGCTATATCTACGCAGCACAATTCAAAAATGCGATGATGAAGGATCTGCCGAATTTCGACGCTTTGCTTGAAGAAGGCAATGCGGCGCCAATCTTAGAATGGCTGACGGAAAACGTCCACCAGCACGGCGCCATGAAAAAACCGCTGGAGATCCTGGAAGACGCAACAGGCGAAGGCTTGAATGCCGATTACCTAGCCGATTATCTGGAGAAGAAATACACGAGCCTATATAATTTGAACTGATGAAGTGATTTAAAAAACGATATTCCGTTTAGACATCACATTGAAGGAATATACAGATCTTCATAACTCTAAAAGCATGGACAAGGGAAACCTTTTTCATGCTTTTTTCATTTGCCTTAGCAATTGACCGAAAACAATGATTATAATGAAAGAGGAGGCGATCATATGTTGAAATCATTCAGTTTGGAAGGCAAGACTGCAATTGTGACAGGGGCTGGCAAAGGCATTGGCCGTGCCATCGCGATGGCGGTGGCAGAAGCAGGTGCGAATGTTATGCTGGTGGCGCGGACCGAAGCGGATCTGCGCAGCGTGCAAGAAGAGATCGGCAACGAACGGACTTCGTTTATTGCTGCAGACATCACAGAACGGGACCAAATCCGCAATGCTGTTCAGAAAACGGTGGAAAGATTCGGTGGATTGGATATCCTGGTCAATAACGCAGGCATGAACATCCGCTCCAAATTAGAAGACGCAAGCGATTTGGAATGGCATAAAATTATGGACACCAACGCGCATAGCGTGTTCATGTTTTCACAGGAAGCCGCCAAAGAGATGGCTTCAGGCGCGTCAATCATCAATATCAGTTCCGTCGGAGGCGACCGCGCCTTGAAAACGGGCGTCGTCTATGCGGCTTCCAAAGCGGCAATTATCCAGATGACACGCGTTATGGCAATGGAATGGGGGCCGAAGAATATCCGGGTCAATGCCATCGGCCCGTGGTATTTCCGCACACCGCTGACAGAAAAAATCTTAAGCGATGAAGAGTATTTAAATTCGATTCTTGCAGTGACGCCGATGAAACGCGTCGGAGAGTTGCCGGAAGTCGCTACGCCTGTGGTCTTTCTGGCATCGGACGCAGCGAGCTACATAACCGGGCAAACTTTATTCGTTGACGGCGGCATGTCGATCCACGGTTTTTCCTGATCACTGCTTGGCGAAATCCTTTCCTGGAAACAGGGAAGGATTTTTTTCGTTCCGCTTGAAAAAATGTTATGATATTAGCAGTATTGGAAGGTTTAACAAAGAACATCCGGAAGAAGGGAACAGACTTACATGACACAGGACCACAAAAGCGAATTGATTGAAACAGCGAGGCTCCACCAGATTTTTTTAGCCAATGAAGACACGGAGCGCGCGGCTAAAGCGGAGCTTTTTGCTAAAAAAATACTTAAGAACAATTTCATCATCGGTTTTGCCGGCCATTTTTCTTCAGGCAAATCCTCCATGATCAATGCGCTGACAGGTGAAACGATCTTGCCGTCCAGCCCGATTCCAACCAGCGCTAACATCGTTAACGTACATAAAGCAGAAAAAGACTTCGCAATCGTCAACATGAAAAACGAAAAGCCTGTTTTTTTCCCGGAGAATTATGATTTTGAAGCCGTCAAGGCATTCTGCAAAAGCGGGGATGTCACCCAAATTGACATCGGCCACCACGACTCGGTCCTTCCGGAAGGCATCACTGTCATGGATACCCCAGGCGTCGATTCGACAGACGATGCGCACCGGATGTCCACCGAGTCAGCACTCCACGTCGCGGATATGGTTTTCTACGTTATGGATTACAACCATGTGCAGTCTGAGCTGAATTTCAATTTTACGAAAGAACTCCAAAAGTACACTGAGCTGTACTTGATCGTCAATCAAATCGACAAGCACCAGTCGAATGAGATTCCGTTTGCGGATTTTCAGCAAACGGTCCATGATTCGTTTGCGGCGTGGGGCGTTGTGCCAAAAGGCATCTTCTTTACCTCGTTGAAGGATTTTAATTTTCCGGAAAACGATTTTGAAAAAGTGAAAAGCCTGGTTTCTTCGACGATGAACGATTGGAAAGGGCATGTCGGTGAAGCCACCCATTCCGCGCTGCAGCAATTAAAAGATGAACACCTGCAATTCCTGGAAGCCGAACAGATGGAACGGCTGGCTGCCTTTTCTTCGGTGTTGACCGAAGAAGAATGGGAAATGCGCAATGAGCTGAAGCTGGAAAATGAAAAAGTGGAACGCCGCTTGTCTGTGCTGGACTTTGAAAACTGGAAATCGAAATTCGAGAAAAGCCGCAAAGAGCTCGTTGAGAATGCCAATATCATGCCTTATGAGATGCGCAGCGCATTGACGAGTTACATGGAGTCGGTTCAGCCTGGCTTTAAAGTCGGTTTATTGTTCAGCGCCAAAAAAACGCAGGAAGAACGGAATGCAAGGCAACAGGAAGTGGCTGGCCATTTGGACGCGGTCACAGCTTCACAAATCACAAGCCATTTGAAAAAATTGATGAAAAATTCATTGAAAGATGCTGGCCTGCTGACGGACAGCGAATCGATTTCCATCGATGAAACAGAATTTCATGTGCCATTTTCCCTGGTGGATGATGGGATTCCGAAAAATGGTGCCGTAACAGCAGATGCCGTGCTGAATATCGCCAAAAGTATTACGACAGCTGTCCAGCGCTGGTTCATTAAAGAAACCGATAGCTGGAAAAATGAACAAGAAGAAAAGTTCAACGGCTTAACAGATGATGCGAGCACAGAAATGGATATGAAAGCGGAAGGGCTCAGCCAAAAAATGTTGGCGATCGCGACGCTTGAAGAAATGGACGAGCGTATTGCAAAAGTGAAGCGCGCATTCTCAGCTATGCTGCCGAAACAGAAAGAAGCGGCTGAACAAAAGGTTGCTAAATGGCAGGAAGAATTTCATCTTGACGAAGATGAAATGACGGTATTCGATCCTTCGATGCTTGCACCCGATAAAGTGCGTGAAACGGACGAGCGTCCGGAAGAAGAACTGGCTGTCCAGCAATTCGATGAAAACGCAGTTATCAAGCGCGCTGGCCAGACCGCAGCTGTACTTGGCCAAGTCAAAGGGTTCATGGAAACTGCGCAATACTTGAAACGCAAAGTAGGAAGGCTTGAAAACCAGGAATTTACGATCGCATTGTTCGGTGCGTTCAGTGCGGGAAAATCTTCTTTTTCCAATGCGTTGATGGGGGAATCGGTGCTGCCGGTTTCGCCGAATCCGACAACCGCTACAATCAACCGGATTCGGCCGGTGACGGCAGAGCATCCACATGAAATGGCGGATGTCCGGCTGAAAACAGTCGCTCAAATGACCGAAGACGTCCAAAATTCTTTCCAGGCTTTGGGGATTGCCATCCAGACTTTACCGGAAGCGTATGAAAAATCATCTTCGCTTCCTGCCAGTGATACGACGGAAAAACAAGTCCATCAATCATTCATCAATGCGTTCCGAAATGGCTATACGCAATTTGAAAAAGAGCTTGGCAAGACGCTCCGCGTCAACCGGGAAGAGTTCGGCTTGTATGTGGCCAAAGAGGAACGCAGCTGCTTCGTCGATGAAATCGACTTCTACTACGACTGCGAATTGACGAGGAACGGCGTCACACTAGTAGATACACCGGGAGCAGATTCGATAAATGCCCGCCATACGAATGTGGCATTCGAATACATCCGCAATGCCGACGCGATTTTGTTCATCACGTATTACAACCATGCATTTGCACGGGCGGACCGGGAGTTCCTCATTCAGCTTGGCCGCGTCAAGGATGCTTTTGAGATGGACAAGATGTTTTTCGTTGTCAATGCCATCGATTTGGCAAACAACGAAGAAGAAAAACAAGCTGTCGTTGATTATGTAAGAGATGAATTGCAGCGCTTCGGCATCCGTTTCCCACGGCTTTATGGTGTATCCAGCCTGCAAGCCCTGCGCGAGCGCGCCAGTTCGGGTGTGCCGGAATTCGAAACAGCATTCCAGCATTTCCTGAAAGATGAATTGAAAGGCATGGCAGTGCAGTCTTTGGCGGAAGAAGAACAGAAGGCTGTTGATCGCTTTAAAGGGCTGATCGAACAGACGGAACGGAATTTGATGCGCAAAGACGAGCGCTTGTCGGAACTGAAAAAACTGGAGCAGCAATTGCGGATATTGTTCAGTGCCTCTGCTTCGGCAATCCTGTCCCGCGAGACGCTGCAGGAACTTGACGAATTGCTTTATTACGTCAACCAGCGCGTGTTTTACCGCTTCAACGACTTTTTCAAAGAAGCGTTCAACCCGTCAGCTTTTTCCGGCAAGAGTTCCCAGCAAGCGCTTGACGGCGCATTGGCAGAGATAACCGAGATGGCAGCATTCGATTTTCAGCAGGAGCTGCGTGTTACGAATTTCAGGCTGTCCCAGTTTATCGATAAGAAAATCCTGATGCGTTTCAAGGATGATACTGCAAAGCTGAAAGAACTGAATCCGGACTTTTCTTTCACACCGTATGAAGTGGAAGAAGCGCCAGTCGGCGATGTTTCAAAACCGTTCGAACGAGCGGATTACAGCAGCGTTAAAGGGTATTATAAAAACAATAAAGCCTTTTTCGAGAAAAATGAAAAAGAGAAGCTCCGCGATGCATTGCAATCATTGATGCAGCCGGACGCCCAGAAATACTTAGCAATTGAAAAAGCCCGGCTCGGCGCTTGGGCGGAGCATTTGGTCGACCAGGAAGCAGAAGGGCTGCGCCAGCATATCCTGAGGCAGGCGGTTGACCAGATTGAATCCGAACGGACCTTGCTGCAGCAGCAGGAAATTTTGGACGAATGGAAAAAATCTTTATCCACTCTCTCACGCGAAAGGAAGTAATCGAATGAAAGTTTTTATAGATGTCCAAGGCACGGAAAATTATCGCTGGATCGATGCTCGTTTTGATCTGAAAGATCCTGTATCTGGCAAAAACATGTACGATAAAGGCCATGTCGAAGGGGCGATTTACTGGGATTTGGAAGAAGATTTATCCGACATGTCATCGAATGCAGGCCGCCACCCGATGCCTGGCAAAGAAAAAATCGCAGAGTTGATCCATGCCAGCGGGCTGGATCCGAAAGACCATGTTGTCGTCTACGACCAAGGCGGTGCGCCATTTGCTGCCCGTGCATGGTGGCTGTTGAAATATGCAGGGTTTGAAAACGCCTTTATCAGCAGAGTCGGATTTGAAGACTTGCAGAAACAAGGAATCAATGTCTCTACTGAAGTGCCGGTGTTCGATCGCACGGATGTGGCATTGAATTTTGAAGAGCCGCTCTACGCAGACCAGGATTACGTCAAGAAAATCATCAGCGGCGATGAGCTTGGCGTCCTAGTAGATGCCCGTTCCGCAGCACGCTATGCTGGGCTTGAAGAGCCGATTGATCCTGTATCGGGCCGCATTCCGGGTGCGCGCAATTTCGACTGGGAGAACTTGGTTGAAAACCGACAAATTAAAGGGGAAGCCGACTTTAGCGAAGTGCTGCAAAAACACGAACCCGCGGTTATTTATTGCGGAAGCGGTGTTTCAGCAGCCGTTTTATACGCTAAATTAGCGGAACAGGGGCACGATTCACTCAAACTCTACACAGGCAGTTTCTCAGACTGGATCACCGATGAAGCGAACGTCGTGGAATTTGACCGCGAAGAACACCCGAAAGCAGCCGATGATGAAACAAAAGCATTGCTTGCACGCCTGATCGACGAAGGTTATTCAGGTGAAATGCTGATGAAGAAATTCGAATACGAGAAATCATTGTTGAACGGAAAATAAACAAAACCCCCGCTTTTTTCAAAGTGGGGGTTTTGTCTATTCTTTTTCTGCAGTTTCAATCTCAGCTGGTTCTGGTGTTTCTTTGCGCGTCAGCTGGACGGTGATGATCTGGTGGTTTTCCATTTCGATGACGGTAATCGTATGTGCCGGCAAATCGATTGATTCACCTTCGTTGATTTCCGTGTTCTTCATTTGGACCCATCCGCCGATCGTATCGACGTCTTCGCTGTCATCAAAAGAAATGGCAAAGCGGTCTTCAAGGTCGGAAAGCAGCACGCGGCCGCTTAATAAATAATTATGGGCATCAAGCGCTTTGATTTCATCCGCTTCGTCCTCGTCGAATTCATCGCGGATTTCACCGACAATCTCTTCGAGGATATCTTCCATCGTTATGACACCGGCCGTGCCGCCGTATTCGTCAATGACAATCGCCATATGAACTTGTTGCCGCTGCATCGTCAGCAATACGTTTTGAATCGGAGAACCTTCTACCACAAAAGGAATGTCATGAACATTGACACTTTCTTTTAAATTATTGTTCATTGAAAAGGTGGTGAGCATTTCCTTGATGTTGACAAAACCGATAATATCGTCCTTGTCGCCATTTTCGGTTACAGGATACCGGGTATATTGATGTTCACGGACGATTTCCATTAAATCGTTATGATCCATTTCAAGCGAAATCGTTTCCATTTGCGTCCGCGGAATCATGACATCTTTAGCCTGGCGTTCATCGAAAGAAAAGATGTTCTGCATATACGACAATTCAGTCTGGTTGATCTCTCCGCTTTGATAGCTCTGGTTCATGATGATTTTCAATTCTTCTTCCGAATGTGCTTGTTCATGGCCAGCAGGCTCAACGCCAAATAAGCGAAGCAGCAAGCGGGCGGAACCATTCATCAGCCAGATGGCCGGATTCATGATCTTGCCGAAAATGATCAACGGACGCGAAAAGAACAAAGCCATTTTTTCGGAATACTGAATTGCCAAAGTTTTAGGCGCAAGTTCGCCCAGTACAACATGCAAAAACGTGATACCGGTGAAAGCGATGGCAAATGATAGTACAGATGCCGTCGGTTCGCCAATTCCGTAATTCTCGAACACCGGGTGCAGAATGCGTTCAACAGTCGGTTCACCAAGCCAACCAAGCCCGAGGGCAGTGACGGTGATGCCTAGTTGGCACGCGGACAAATAATAATCCAGGTGTTCTGAAATTTTCTTTGTCAACACTGCGTTTTTATTGCCTTCCATAATCAATTGGTCGATCCGCGACTGCCTGACCCGAATCATTGAAAACTCCGATCCGACGAATAACGCGGTTAAAGCAATTAATATGGCCACCAAAAACAAATTTAAAATAAGTATACTGTCCAATTGTTCCCTCCGGCTAGGAGGGTTCACCTCAGCTTTCTAAAATATGGACTTAATTATAGCATATTTTACCGCTATTTTGTTGCACTGGCAAATTGACTCAACTTTTGAGCAATTTAAAATCAATGTTGTTGAATACGTATGGTTTTGGATTTATGATAAAGAGTAGAAAAGGAGTGACATCATGAAACCCTTATGGCATGGAGGCATTATTTATACAATGGCGTCGGAAGGCGAAACCGTTGAAGCGGTGCTCGTTTCGGATGGTAAAATAGAGCAGGTAGGTTCTTATAGTGAATTGAAAAAGCGGGCGGATGAAGAAATCGATTTGCAGGGTAAAGTCCTTTATCCAGGTTTTGTCGATAGCCATATGCACATGATCGGCCATGGCGAAAAATTGCTGCGGGTGGATTTGTCCAAGATCGAATCAGCAGAAGAAATGAAAGCGGAATTGATCCGCTCGACAAAAAACCTCCCAATAGACGAATGGTTTATCGGGGAAGGCTGGAACGAAAACAATTTTGCTGACCGCAAAATTTTCCATCGAGACGAATTGGATGAGATTTCTGCATCACCGATGCTGTTGAAGCGCGTTTGCCGCCATGCCATTTTGGCGAATTCAAGTGCGCTTAAATTGGCAGGCATCACAAAAGACACACCGGATCCCGAAGGCGGCGTCATCGTCCGCGACAATAACGGCGAGCCGACCGGTTATTTACTGGATGCTGCGCAAGACCTTGTTTCAAGCCAAGTGCCGGAAGTGAGTGTCGACTATCTGACGACTGCCCTGAAAACGTCTGTGGAGGATTTGCTGTCGCTCGGGTTGACTGGTGCCCACACGGAAGACATGGGCTATTACGGTGATTTTAACCGGCCGTTGCAGGCGTTCAAAAACGTCATCGGCGGACCCTTGAAATTCCGGGCTCATCTGCTGCGGGCCCATAGCGTATTTGAAAACATGATGGAAACGGCTGAATACAATGAACCCTTTATTGATCCGGGCGCAATGAAAATATTTGCAGACGGCTCAATCGGCGGAAAAACGGCGTTGCTCAGCAAACCGTATAACGACGACCCGGCTACAAGCGGTGTGGCGATGCACAGCGACGATGAGTTGAAGCGTCTCGTCGGGATGGCGCGCAAGCACGGCGAAGCGGTTGCTGTCCACGTGATCGGCGACTTGGGAATGGAAAAAGCGCTTGACGCGATCGAAGCCCATCCTGTTCCGGCAGGGAAAAGGGACCGGCTGATCCATGCAATGGTTGTGCGGGAAGATTTGGTCGAACGCATGCAAAAACTGGACGTGGCGTTGGACATTCAGCCAAGCTTTGTGACTTCGGATTTCCCATGGGTCGTTGAACGGCTTGGCGTCGAGCGCATCAATTGGGCCTACGCTTGGAAGAGCCTGCTCGATAAGGGGCTGATTTCAGCTGGCGGCTCGGATGCGCCAATCGAAGAAGTCGATCCGCTGCTTGGCATTTACGCAGCGGTAGCGAGAAGAAAGCCGTACGAAACACACGAAGGCTATATGCCGCACGAAAAGCTCAGCCGCTTCGAAGCGATTCAATTGTATACAAGCGGCAGTGCAGCGGCAATCTGCAAAGAGCATGAACGCGGCCGGATCCTGGTCGGTTTTGACGCAGATTTCACCGTGCTGGATCGGGATTTGTTTGCAGGAGAACCGGAACAAATCGTTGAAGCGCAAGTGGAGATGACAGTCGTTGCGGGTGAAGTGATGTTTGCCAAGAAAGCGAAAGCAAAGCAGAAAGAGGGGATGGTTTGATGCCAGTGACACCAACAGCGATCCTCGACAGTTTGGCAGCAGCCGAAAAGTCAGGTGTCGATATGGGGAGCCCGAAAGCGGTTGTAGATTTTATGCTTGCACAAGGCGAACGCCAATCGATCTTGTATTTCTATAAGCCGAATAGTGTCGAATTCGATTTTGATAAATTTGAAGGCATTGTGAAAGAAATGCGCACGCGCAAAGAGCAATAAAGGATTCTGATTTCAATGAACCTATGATGAAAAAATAAAGGCAGTCCGTGAAAGTCATTTTAAGACTTTCACGGACTGCCCTTTATGTTTGCGGAATGTTATTTGCCGCCCAATATATTGAACAAGCCCCCGGCGATGCTGCCTTCACCTTGTGAGCTGCCGGCGGGGTTTTGGGGTGCAGCCGCAAAGACGCGGCTCGCCAGACGGCTGAAAGGCATCGATTGGATCCAAACACTTCCAGGTCCGCGCAGTGTAGCAAAGAACAAGCCCTCGCCGCCGAATAAAGCGGTCTTGATGCCTGCGACCCGTTCGATATTGTAATCCACATCAGCTGTCATGGCAACGAGGCAGCCGGTATCGACTCTAAGGACTTCGCCTTTTTGAAGATTTTTTCGGATCAGCGTTCCGCCGGCATGGACAAAAGCTAAGCCATCGCCTTCGATTTTTTGCATGATAAAGCCCTCGCCGCCAAAAAAGCCGGCTCCGAGTTTTTGCTGCAATTCAATGCCGATGGAAACGCCTTTGGCTGCTGCTAAAAAAGAATCTTTTTGGCAAATGATTTTGCCGCCGAGCGTGCTCAAGTCCATGGCGATAATTTTACCGGGATAAGGAGCGGCAAACGAAACATGGCGTTTGCCCGTTCCGTTGTTCGTAAAAGCAGTCATAAACAAACTTTCACCCGTCAGTACACGCTTGCCGGCACCCATCAGCTTGCCCATGAGGCCGGAGCCGCCTGAACTCTTAGAACCGTCGCCGAAAATGGTTTCCATCGTGATGCCGTCTTCCATCATCATCAATGCACCAGCTTCCGCAATCACTGTCTCTGCTGGATCTAGCTCGACTTCAACGAATTGCATATCGTCACCGTGTAATTTAAAATCGATTTCATGATTATTCAAGTAAGTTCCTCCTCAAGATTCTATTTTTCCATACTGCTTATACGGTCTATATACGCTAAAGGTTTCGCCAAATTTCATCAAACTCCTGCAATGAACCGGTCGTTAAAGAGGTGCTCTTCCGGTAGCCAGCGAAATGTGCTAAAATTTAGACAAACCGTTTAGGGATGGGGATATATTATGGAGATGGCATTATCATTATTAATTATCGCGGTGGCGATTTTCGCTGGCTATTCATTGAAGAAATTTTACGACAAGCCGTATATCGTGAATTTCGCTTTAGCGGCCATGCTGCTGCTGATTGTTCTTCGGACAGTGCTCTTGCAGCCAATCAATACACTTGGCTGGGCTGCAATCATCATTTGTTCTATTGCATTCGTTTTCCAGGCAGTTCTTGGCGTAAAGAGTTTGAAAGCCAAGCCACACGTACAAGCATAGAAAAGACGGCCCTTTCTGTAATGAGAAAGGGCGTCTTTTGGGTTAAAGCTGGCTTAGGGCTTCTTCAATCAAAACATCTCCTGATATGATTTCGAAGGTTTTATTAAACACATGGACATTGTCGAGTGAATAGAAAAGGACGCCGGCAACATCTTCGCGCGGTATCGGACCGGATTCCAGGCTTTCTCTTGCCTCGATCCGGCCAGTTCCCGGATCATTTGTCAATAGCCCCGGCCGGATGATTGTGTAGTTCAAGCCACTCGTCCGGAGAATGTTATCTGCATGGTGTTTAGCGACATAATAAGGGGCAATTTCGTCTCCCCATGATTCGCGTTTGTCAGCGTGGATGGCGCTGACCATTAAAAAGCGGTCAGTTCCGGTTTGTTCGGCGGCTTCGATTGATTTGGCGGCACCATCCAAGTCGATCAGCAGCGTCTTGTCCGCGCCGGTATCACCGCCGCTGCCTGCAGCAAATACAGCAGCATCGCAGCCCTGCATTGCTTGTGCGATGTCATCTACGCTGTCTTCGAGCGACGCTAAAACCGATTGGACTCCAAGGCTATTGAAAAAGCTGATTTGGTGCTGCCTTCGGATCATGGCGATTGGCGTATGAGCGCTGCTGTCAGCCAACAGTTTGACGAGATGCCTGCCAATTTGGCCATTTGCTCCTATCACTAATACTTTCATCTGTATCTGAACCTCCTCGCTGAATATCTTTTTACTGATATACCCTTCATGGAAGGGAGTAAGCGAACGAATCAAGGGTTTTCGAAATAATAAAAAAATTTCTGCACAAGCTGCGGCACTTTAGTATAATATAACTAATCTACTTTTTTTCAATTTAACGTTTTAGGAGGAATTTTATGGAACCACGCCGTATACGAAAATCAGACAAAACAACGAACGAACTCCATTCATCAGGGCTTTCATTGGGTGTAGCGCAAATGGATGTAAAAAAGCTTGATCGAAAACCAAGTGTCATCTGGGACTTCTTAACCCAATCGTTTTTATTTTTGCTAGGGGGAGTCATCCTCTGCGCATTGCTTTATGGACTCATTTATTTTACATAATGGAAGTTAAGGGAGGAGCCGCGATATGATCATTTACCCAGCATTATCCAAGCAGTCGATTGGAGTGACGGCGCCATCATCCGGCGTTGCTCCAGAAATCCACAATACGCTGAAACAAGCAATCAAGCGGCAAGAACAAAGGGGCTTCCAAGTCACAGTCGGTGAAACTGCTTGGACGCAAGCATTGGCCAAATCGGCTCCGGCAGAAGCAAGAGCCGCCGAGTTGATGGAAATGTTAAGCGATTCTTCTATAGACATCGTCATGCCGCCATGGGGAGGGGAATTATTGATTGAAATCCTGGAATTCATGGATTTTCAAAAAATCCCCGCAAAATGGGTTGTGGGCTATTCGGACATCAGCGTATTGTTACTGGCAATGACGTTGAAAACGGGTATTGCGACGGCGCATGGCTTGAATTTCGTGGATTTGAGAGGGCCGGAAACGGATGCTGTCAGCGCGAAATGGCTCGAAGTGCTTCAAACGGCTGCAGGTGAAAGCATCGAGCAGGAGGCGTCCCAAAAATTCCAGCTGAGCTGGGACCATGAAAATCCATCGCCTGTCGTTTTTCATCTGACCGAAGAAACCCAGTGGAAAACGGTGTCTGGTGAAACTGAACATATGGAAGGGCGGTTGCTCGGAGGCTGCATCGATGTGATCCGCCATCTAATCGGCACTCCCTACGGTGATGTCGACGCTTTCCGCAAGGAGCACATTCCGGGAGAGCCAGTCATCTGGTACTTGGAGAATTGTGAAATGAATATTGCCGACATGAAACGATCGCTGACGCAAATGAAATATGCAGGCTGGTTTTATGGCATATCCGGCATCGTTTTCGGCAGAAGCCCGGCCAATGAGCCGGTCAATGGCTACACTGCTGAAAAAATGTACGCCGATCTTTCGGAAGAATTGGGAGTTCCGATCATCTACGATATCGATTGCGGCCATGTACCGCCTCAGCTTACGTTCGTCAATGGAGCACACGCAGTAATTGAAGCGGGCGGCGGAACCGGAAAAATGTTGATGCAATTTTCATGATAAAGGAGCGATGTCCATGGAAATCCGGAAATTGACTACCGCTGATGCGATGGACTACAGGGCTCTTCGCTTGGAAGCATTGGCGAACGACGGAGATGCATTCGGGGCTTCGCTGGAAGATGCCCAGCGTGCACCGCTGTCAAAGACAGCTGACCGGCTGGCAGGTACAGATGCGATGACATTCGGCGCTTTTCTGGAAGGTAAACTGGTAGGCAATGTGACACTGTCGCGTGACACAGGAACAAAACTGCGGCACCGGGCATCCGTCTACGCCGTTTACGTGACAGCTTCGGCAAGAGGGAAAGGCATCGCGCATCGATTGATGCAAGAACTCATCGCGGCCGCTGGCGCCATTGAAGAAATCGAAAAATTGTATCTGGCGGTGTCCAGTGGAAATACTGCTGCTTTGAAACTCTATAAAAATTTGGGTTTTGAAAAATACGGAATCGATGTGCGGGCGATGAAAATCGGCGGTCGCTATGTCGATGAAGAGCTGATGGTTAAATTCCTATGAAAAAAGCGCCCAAAAGGCGCTTTTATTCATTGCTGAGCCTATATAATTTGTCGTCGCCTTCGATCGGTGTTCCGCGTCCATCCGTGTTGTTGGAGATGAAATAAATATTTGTCCCGTCCGAGTAAACATCGCGGACCCGGCCGAACCCTTCGATGGAGTCGGTGACTTCGCCCGTTTCCAGATCCATGACCTTCACAGCTGTGCCGCGGAGTGCCGCAATATAAAGCAGGCCATCCTGAATGGCCAGTCCGCTAGGTGCCCAAGTGTCATTTGAACCCGTCGTAAAATAAGGAGTGACGAGGCCGTCCTTGGCTTCTTCGCCTTCGATGAGCGGCCACCCGTAATTATCGCCTTCATTGATAATATTGATTTCATCATTTGCAGATTGGCCGTGCTCAGAAGCGTACATATCATCGCCGTTCCAGGCAATGCCTTGGGGATTCCGGTGGCCGCTGGAATAAATGATGAATTCATCGTTGTCATTCAACTTCAGGATCTTGCCATTGACTGAACCCATATCCTGGGCAAGATCGGGTTCAGATGAATCCCCGATGGTTGCATAGAGGGCACCTTCTTCATCGAGTTCCAGTCTGCCTCCGTGGTGGACATTCCCCGTCGGGATGCCTTCAATCAAAACTTCGGTTTCTTGCCAAGCATCGCCTTCGAGCTGGAAGCGTGCAATCTTATTGAAAGACTTGCCATCCCGTTCATAAACATAATAGCCGTAAGCTTTGCCGCTTTCTTCAAAATCCTTTGCCAGAACGAATCCAAGGAAGCCAGCTTCAGCCGCATTTGACAATGGATCGGAGAAATTAACTTGCTGGTGCGCCACAACGCCTTCCGCATTTACATGTGCGACAGTGCCAGGGCGTTCCGAAATGTAAAATTCATCGTTGATTTTATTGATCGACCAAGGGGAATCCAATCCTTGTGCAATCGCCTCCGTAGGGGCAGTCGCGTTCTCGGGATTGGCAGGAGCGTCATTGCATGCCGCAAGAAGCGCAACGGATAGAAAAGGCAAAACAAATTTCCTCATAACAAAA
>NZ_RQII01000071.1 GCF_004761975.1 Planococcus koreensis
TGGCCGCAGAAAAGATGGAGCACGCCCCGTGTACGGAATGTTCTATGGGTATGTCCAATGATTACGTCATTGCCGCCCAAGAAGGAGCAACTTTTGTTCGCATAGGTACTGCATTAGTAGGGTCGGAAAGTGAGGCAAAATAATGAGCATTAAAAACAAATTCAAGAATTTCTTTTATCTGGAAGAATACGAAGAAGATGAACAGCAGCAACAACGCCAGCAGCCCCAGCAGCCCCAGCGCTACGAAAAACCGGAGCCCATCCAATCGGAAGTCCGGAAAGCGCCGAAAGATCGGAGACAAAAACCTGTGGAAACAACAACAGTATCAAACTTGGTAAGCTTGCAAAGCGCATCAAAATCTTCAAAAATGATTCTTGCCGAACCGCGAGTCTATGCGGAAGCACAGGACATTGCCGAGAATTTAAAGAACAAACGCGCAGTAGTCGTCAATTTGCAGCGGATTGAAAAAGATCAGGGTCTGCGCATCATCGATTTTCTTAGCGGCACTGTCTATGCCCTTGGAGGAGATATTCAGCGCATTGGAACGGATATTTTTCTCTGCGTGCCAGACACTGTCGAAGTGGATGGAGCTATTTCCGACTATTATTACGAAGATCAACAGTAAAAGAGGAGCATGAAAAATAAATGATTGCTATTGTAAACTTGCTATTAACCGCTATTAACATCTACTCATTTGTCTTGATTGCCAGCATTTTGATGAGCTGGCTGCCTAATGCCAAAGAATCGGCTTTCGGCCAAATGCTTTCAAAAGTCACCGACCCGTACCTGGACATTTTCAGAAAGATCATCCCGCCATTTGGCATGATTGATTTTTCTCCGATTGTAGCGATTTTCGCTTTGAACCTTGCCAGCCAAGGAATCGTTGTCCTATTCAATTATTTCAACTAAAGACCTCACATTAAGTGAGGTCTTTTTCTTCAATTAATTGATATAATTCGGTAAGTTTTTTAATCTTTTCATTGCGCTTTAGGCGGACGCTTTCCGCGGGCCTGGCTTCAGTCTCCTCGTCGCTAGAAAAAGAGCTGCTCCTGCATCGCTGCGCTAGCTTCGTCGCAAACGAGGTTCTTCAAACCTCGTTTCCTGCGGGGTTTTCAGCTCAGGTCGCTCTGTCGCTTTGCTCCATCACTGCTCCCGCAGGAGTCGCCGCCTTCCGCTTCATTCAAAGGTTTTTCTTAATAGAGAATCATTTTTTGAACAAAGAACACAAAAGATACACTTGCTACAGTTTCTTCCGAGTCTCCAAGCATGGAGCAAAACAGTCCTGACTCCCGAGGGCGCAGCGATGAAACGCACTTTCTGTCTCGAAGCTAGCGCAGCGATGCAACGGTCTTTCATTTCTCGAAGCTAGCGGAGCGATGCAGAGACAGAGACATGAGCATATGGGCTTGCGGGGCTGTTTTTCTGAATGTCGTCAAACTAATTAACTAGAAATCATTAAACAATATCAAAAAAAGAGAAAGGGGCGTTTATTATGGATTCTTTGTTTCAGCATTTCCGGAAAGATGAGCAGCAATTTATCGAACAAGTTTCGGGCTGGATGATTGATGTCGAAGACCGATATACTCCACGGCTCACGGATTTCCTGGATCCCCGGCAGCGTTTTATCGTCCAGTCGGTGATTGGCGCAAGTGATATTGGCGTGGCGGCATCCGGCCGCTTCGAGGATGCGGAACGGCAGCGCGTTTTGCTGTATCCGTCATATTACGAACTGCAGAAAGATGATTTTCAGATTACGGTTTTCGAAATCCGGTATCCGGTTAAATTCATTACCCTGAAACACCCCGACATCCTGGGATCCATGATGTCAATCGGCCTTGACCGCAATAAGTACGGTGATATTCGCATCGATGGACAGCGGATCCAAATTGCAGTGGCGGATGAAGTGAAGGCATATCTTCAAGCGAATTTCACGATGGCGGCGAAAGTCAAAGTCCAGCTTGAGGAAGTCACGAATGAGCTCGATTTCATCAAAGTGACAGAAGAATGGTCGGAAGAAAGCCATACGGTCAGTTCACTTCGGCTCGATACGGTCGTCAGCTCCATCTACAATATTTCGCGCCAGAAAGCAGCGGCGCTGATCAACGGCGGGAAAGTGAAAGTCAATTGGACTGTCCAGGAACAGCCGTCTTTTGAATTGAATGAATCCGATATCATTTCGTCGCGCGGATATGGGCGGATTAAAGTCGGGATGATCGAAGGGCGTACGAAAAAGGATAAAGTGCGTCTGCAGATTGGCAGATTGGACACAGCGAAATAGCAGCTGTTTTGAAAAAAAGTAAAATAATACTGATATTTACTGCCTTGGACTGTATAATGGGTAGTAACGCAGATTAGTTAAGGAGAGGTTCACACAATGCCATTATCCCCTTTGGATATACATAATAAAGAGTTCGGCCGAGGATTTCGCGGCTATCAGGAAGACGAAGTTAATGAATTCCTGGACCAAATCATCAAGGATTACGAAATGCTGATGCGCGAAAAGAAAGAGCTTGAAGATCGCCTGAAACAGACGGACGAGCGAGTCGGCCATTTCACAACGATTGAAACGACGCTTCAAAAGTCGATAGTTGTTGCACAGGAAGCCGCTGAGGAAGTGCGCCGCAATTCCCAAAAAGAAGCGAAGTTGATTGTACGGGAAGCAGAGAAAAATGCAGATCGCATTGTTAACGAATCATTGACGAAAGCCCGCCGTATCGCCATGGAAATCGATGAGCTGAAAAAGCAGTCGAAGGTTTTCCGCAACCGTTTCAGAATGCTGGTGGAAGCGCAGCTTGATCTGATCGATACGGATGACTGGGAAACATTAATGGAATACGATATCGACACGACGACGTTGGACAAACTTGAAGAGAAAAGAGAAGTCTACTAAGCTTGACGCTGGTAGTTCCAACTTTTATAATTAATAAATATAAAAAATGCGTAGACAGAGACAGTACCCAGTCCATATTCGACAAAGCGAGCCAGGGATAGTGTGAGCCTGGTGACAATGTTTTGGGGAACATCACTCTTGAGCAGAATCGGCGAATCACAGTAGCCGCTTCCGTTGAGCCACGATACGGCGATCGAGTGGCAGCTTCGGCTGCAACAAGGGTGGTACCGCGAGAGCTCCTCGTCCCTTTCCAGGGATGGGGGGCTCTTTATTATGTTCTTAGGAGGAATTACAGTGGAATACAAAGATACGTTATTGATGCCGAAAACAGATTTTCCGATGCGGGGCAATTTGCCGAACCGCGAACCTGAAATGCAGAAAAAATGGGAAGAAATGGATATCTATAAAAAAGTTCAAGACCGGACAAAAGGTCGTCCGTTCTTCATTCTGCATGACGGGCCGCCATATGCGAATGGCGATCTTCACATGGGCCATGCCCTGAACAAGGTGTTGAAAGATATGGTTGTCCGCTCTCGTTCGATGATGGGCTTTAATGCTCCTTACGTTCCAGGCTGGGATACGCACGGATTGCCGATCGAACAGGCTTTGACAAATAAAGGCGTAAACCGCAAGGAAATGTCGCTTGCTGAGTTCCGCAAGCTTTGTGAAGAATATGCTTATGAGCAAATCGACAACCAGCGTTCACAATTCAAGCGCATCGGTGTCCGCGGCGATTGGGAAAATCCGTATGTCACGTTAGCGCCTGCCTATGAAGCGCGGCAAATTGAAGTTTTCGGCAAAATGGCGAATAAAGGCTATATCTATAAAGGCCTGAAACCCGTTTACTGGTCCCCATCAAGCGAATCGTCGCTGGCTGAAGCTGAAATCGAATATCATGACAAGAAATCTCCTTCTATCTATGTGTCGTTCCCGGTAACTGACGGCAAAGGCGTATTGGCTGAAGGCACGAAACTGATCATCTGGACGACGACGCCATGGACGATTCCAGCAAACCTCGGCATTACGGTTCACGCGGAATTGGATTACGTGGAAGTTTCAGTAAACGGTTCATTATTCGTCATTGCTCGTGCTTTATTGGACGAAGTGGCGAAAGAATTGGAATGGGCGGATTATGAAGTGGTGCGTGAGCTTAAAGGTGCTGAACTGGAGCACATTTTGACGAAACACCCATTATACGACCGCACTTCTTTGGTCATGCTTGGCGAACACGTTACAACGGATTCCGGTACTGGCTGCGTACACACTGCGCCTGGACACGGGGAAGACGATTTCCTAGTCGGTAAAAAATACGGCTTGGACGTTCTATGCCCAGTTGATGAGCGCGGCGTCATGACTGCTGAAGCTCCTGGTTTTGAAGGCGAATTCTACGACAAAGCCAATAAAACAATCACCGAAGCATTGGACAATGCCGGTGCACTTGAGAAATTATCATTCATCACCCACTCGTACCCGCATGACTGGCGCACGAAGAAACCGGTTATCTACCGTGCTACGGCGCAATGGTTCGTATCAATCGATGCGTTCCGCGACCAAATCCTGAAAGCGATCAATGAAACAACATTCACACCAGCATGGGGCGAAACCCGTCTGTTCAATATGTTGCGTGACCGCGGCGACTGGAACATTTCACGCCAGCGTGTCTGGGGCGTGCCGATTCCGGTATTCTATGCGGAAAATGGCGATCCGATCATCACTGAAGAAACAATCGCGCATATCGCAGGCTTGTTCCGTGAACACGGATCGAATGTTTGGCTTGAGCGTTCTGTCGAGGAGCTATTGCCAGAAGGCTTTACGCATCCAAGCAGCCCGAATGGCAAATTCACGAAAGAGACGGACATCATGGACGTCTGGTTCGATTCCGGTTCATCGCATCAAGGGGTGTTGGTAGAACGGGAAGAACTGAACTATCCGGCAGACCTTTATTTGGAGGGATCTGACCAATACCGCGGCTGGTTCAACTCATCGCTGACGACAAGTGTCGCAATCAATGGCATTGCTCCATATAAAGGCATTTTGAGCCATGGCTTTACGCTTGACGGCAATGGACGTAAAATGAGCAAATCGCTCGGCAACGTTATTGTGCCTTCAAAAGTCATGAACCAAATGGGAGCGGACATCTTACGCATGTGGGTTGCTTCAGTCGATTACACGGCAGATGTGCGCGTTTCAGACGAAAACTTCAAGCAAGTTTCTGAGGTTTACCGCAAAATCCGCAACACGCTGAAATTCCTTCACGGGAACTTGGCTGATTTCAATGAACAAGAACACCGCGTTGCATTCGAAGACATGCGTGAAATGGACCAATACATGGCCATGAAATTGCAGAAAATGATCGAAGCAGTGCGCAAAGGCTATGAAACATATGAATTCTCATCCATCTATCACGCTTTGAACGGCTATTGCGCGAATGATTTGAGCTCGTTCTACCTCGACGTTGCGAAAGATGTCGTCTATATCGAAGCGGCTGACCATCCGCACCGCCGCGCAATGCAAACAGTGATGTTCGACTCGCTGATGGCGATTTTGAAATTGGCAACGCCAATCATCCCGCACACAACGGATGAAATGTGGGGCTACCTTGATTTCGTCACTGAAGAAAGCGTCCAGCTGGTTGACTTCCCGGAAGTGGATAAAAACCCGGCATTCGAAGACTTGGATGCAAAATGGACAAAATTCATGGACAAGCGCGACGATGTGCTAAAAGCGCTTGAAGAAGCGCGTGCAGCGAAAACAATCGGTAAATCGCTTGAAGCTAAAGTGACGGTTTACGGAAGCAGTGAACTTAGCGAGCTGCTATCATCAATCGATGAAAATCCAGCTCAATTGTTCATCGTCTCCCAATATGAATTCGGCGGTTCGCTGGAGCAAGCTCCAGAACACGCGTTGAAATTCGGGGACGCTGCAGTTGTTGTCGAAAAAGCACAAGGTGAGAAATGTGAACGCTGCTGGACGATTTCCCAGGAAATCGGCACAAGCGAAGCGCATCCGGCATTATGCCCGCGCTGTGCCAATGTAGTGGAAAAACAATTCGCTTAAGTAAAATAAAAAGGTCTGGAATGCCGGAGTCTCCGGTGTTCCAGACCTTTTTTCTGTTAAATAAGGTGAACTAAAGAAGTATCATATTAAAAATCGCTTCGGTCGCTCTGTGTGGAGCAAAGACGATTGTTTCTGTCGCTGTCTCTGCATCGCTGCGCTAGCTTCGGGACAAAGACATGGGCCTCGCTAGCTTCGTACCATGTCTTGCCCGCGGCAAGCGCAGCTGTTTTGCGGAATATCGAATATGAGTATTCATTGGTTCAAATTATATATTCGCAGCAGTTTCTGACTTGCAGAGCCGGATATTCTTTTGGTGCGGTTTGTGGTAAAATAGGATGACTGCTGAATTGACGGGGGAAACACATGTTTATTTATTATGCAATAGCTATACTGATCGTAGCCATCGACCAGTGGACCAAATGGCTCGTGTTGAAAAATATGGAACTGGGTGAACGCATTCCGGTCATCGACCCGTATCTGGGCTGGCTGTCGCACCGCAACCGAGGGGCGGCGTGGGGGATGCTGGAAGGCCAAATGTGGCTGTTTGCCATTATTACGGTCGGCGTAATCATCGGCATCATCTATTATTTCCACAAACATGCCAAAGGGCAGCCGCTGTTCCAATGGAGCTTGATGCTGATCCTGGGCGGCGCGATCGGTAATTTTATCGACCGTATGGCGAGAGGCGAAGTCGTCGATTTCGTGGATGTGCTCATTCCTGTCATCAATTATGATTTTCCGATTTTCAATGTAGCTGATGCAGCATTGACAGTTGGTGTAGTGCTAATGGTCATATTCGTTTTTTATGATGAAAAACAACAAAAGAAAAAGGTGTCTTAATGGAAATTGAAGATTTGACAATACAAATAACTGAAGAAATGGCCGGAGTCCGCATCGATAAAGCTGTATCATCGATCGACGAAGACTGGTCGCGCTCGCAAATTGCAAACTGGGTGAAAGATGGCGCAGTGAAAGTCAATGGCGAGACCGTTAAACCGAATTACAAAGTACGCCCGGAAGACATCATTGTCGTCACACCGCCTTCCTTGGAAGAGCTGGACGTTGTGCCGGAAGATTTGAATTTGGAGATCGTTTACGAAGACGCCGATGTGCTCGTCGTCAACAAACCGAAGGGCATGGTTGTGCACCCGGCTCCAGGCCACTCAAAAGGCACGCTGGTCAACGGCTTGATGTTCCAGATCAAAGATTTGTCCGGCATCAATGGAGTAGTCCGCCCAGGCATCGTCCACCGCATCGATAAAGATACATCCGGATTGCTGATGGTCGCTAAAAACGACGCATCGCATAATTCGCTTGTCGACCAATTGGTGAAGAAAACAGTAACGCGGAAATACGTCGCGCTTGTGCACGGCCACATTCCGCACGATAAAGGGACAATTGATGCACCGATTGGACGCGATACGAAAGATCGCCAAAAAATGGCGGTTATCGATAAAGGCAAACATGCCGTCACCCATTTCCGTGTATTAGAGCGTTTTGGCAACTACACATTGGTGGAATGCCGTTTGGAAACAGGGCGTACGCACCAAATTCGCGTCCATATGAAATACATCGGCTTCCCGCTGGTCGGCGATCCGAAATACGGACCGAAGAAAACAATCGATTTCGGCGGCCAGGCATTGCATGCTGAAGTCATCGGTTTCAATCATCCGAAAACAGGCGAATACCTGGAATTCTCAGCTGAGCCTCCGGCAGAATTCTCCGAGCTTTTGGAATCTCTCCGCGACAAGGATTGACAAAGCGGAACTTCCTGTTTTATACTGAGAAAAATCAATCGAATAAGCATCACCTTTAATATCAGTCCAGAGAG
>NZ_RQII01000072.1 GCF_004761975.1 Planococcus koreensis
TGGCGTATCGCCGTCCGAAGACGCACGATTCGCTTTGATCTGCGTGATGCTGATCAGTAATTAAGCCACGAACACTTCAGGTTTGAAAAGCTTTGCTCCGTTTGCCTTGCGGCAAGCTTCGCAAAAGCCGTTCTCGCGCCGAAGCGCTCGTGACGTCTTTCGTTGACGTTTTGCTGTTCAGTTTTCAAGGTTCATGTTTGTACGCCAGTTGTTATTTCATGATTGCATTTCTTTTGGCGACTCCTATTATATTAAAGCATGTTCTCAAGAGAGTCAACACTTTAATTCAATAAAGTTCAATTTAATTATTATTGCAGTATCATATTTGAATCTCTTCTATATATGCACGCTATAAACATTGTAAAAGGCGGCGCTTTAAAAGCCGCCGCCTTTCATTTCATGCTGACGTTTCGGATCCGCGCTTCTTTCAGAAGATACAGGTTCTTGCACTCGCAGATCTTGCATTCCGCTTCTGACCGCTGGTCGTAATCGGCCGCCAGCGCCTGGAACGTCTGGGCTTTCACCAAGTCCTGCTTCGTATCCAGAAACTGCTGAATCAATTGTCCATCAAATTCTCTTCTCAATTTCCCTCTTTTAAAAAACACTCGCCTATCTCCTCTTTATAATTCGCGACGGCCTTCCATCGCTTTGGATAAGGTCACTTCATCGGCGTATTCCAAATCTCCGCCGACCGGCAAACCGTGGGCGATGCGAGTGGTTCTGATACCGGAGGGTCTGACAAGGCGTGAAATATACATTGCTGTCGCTTCTCCCTCTATAGTAGGGTTCGTAGCCAAAATCAATTCTTTGACTTCCTCGTCCTGCAGACGCTTCAACAATGACGGTACGTTAATGTCTTCCGGACCGATGCCATCCATCGGCGATATCGCTCCTTGCAGAACATGATACAAACCGGTGTAATCACGCATCTTCTCCATCGCAATCACATCTTTCGGATCTTGGACAACGCAGATCGTCGTGCGGTCGCGCTGCTGGTCCTGGCAGATATGGCAAGGGTCGACATCCGTAATGTGGCCGCAAATCGAACAAAAGCTCAAATTCCGTTTTGCATCAACAAGCGCCTTGGCGAAATCCAAAACAGTATCTTCCTTCATGCCGAGCACAAAAAATGCCAGCCGGGCCGCTGTCTTTGGCCCGATTCCTGGCAGTTTCATAAAACTCTCCATCAATTTAGAAATAGGTTCAGGGTAATGCATTTTGTTTTACCTCCTAGAACATGCCAGGAATGTTTAAGCCCTTAGTGAATTTCCCCATTGTGGAATTCGCATGTTCATCCGCTTTTTTAAACGCTTCGTTTGTAGCAACAATCAATAGATCTTGAAGCATTTCAACATCTTCCGGGTCAACTACTGATGGATCCAATACGACATCTTTCACTTCTTTATGGCCGGAAACTGTCACTTTGACCATTCCGCCGCCAGCTGATCCGTCGAAAGTCAACGTTCCTAGTTCTTCTTGGGCAACTGCCATTTCTTTTTGCATTTTCTGCATTTGTTTCATCATGCCTTGCATATTTCCTCCACCGCGCATAATTGTTTCCTCCTCAAATTTGGGTTAATCGATTTTAATCTTCGTGGACTTCGACGAAATCCTTGCCGAATAAGCGCTCCGCTTCCGCGATAAACGGATCTTGCTCCGCCACTTCGCCTTCTGCAGAGAATGGATGCTCTTCTTCAGATTCCGCCCGCTTATCTTCCGCCCCCGCTTTCAATCCGTTGCTTTTGATAAACTCTTCACGGATTCTCAGCCAGCTTTCGTCAGGAACGAACACAGGTGCATAAGCTTTGCCGGTATACTGCTCTAAAAGTTGGCTGAAAGCGACGGCAAATGTCTGATTATCCGCTGCCATCTGACAATGAATATCATACTTGAATTTTAACACAAAAGCATCTGCTGACGCCGCTACAGGCTCAGCTTCATTGAGCAGCGCGGCATGTGATTTCTGCAGCTGGCCCATGACAGTCGCCCAATTCGTCTTGAGCGCCTGGATATCAGGTTTCGTTGCATTCTTCAACACATCTTGAATACGAGCGACCGGAATTTTATAGCCGCTTTGCGAACGGGGACGCCGCTTCGCTTCCGAGTTGCCTGCGGCGGCTGCCGCTGGTGCGGAAGCTCCGTTTTTCAGCTGTTGCTGAAGCTGGATAATCATTTGTTCGAGCTGGCTGACTTTCGCTTCAAGTTCCGGCGAAGCTCCAGCCGACATAGCAGCTACCGGTGCATCTGCCTGGACCATTTTCAAAAGCGCGGTTTCCAAGTAAATCTTTGTATGGTTCGAAAAACGCATTTCCTGCTGCGTTTTCGTCAGCACGTCTATCCACGAATACAGCATCGCTGCATCAAATTGCTTCGCAAGTTCCTCAAAGCGCGGTTCGTGCGCAGCAAGTTCCAGCATATCGTGCAGATCTGGCGCTGTTTGGATCAGCAGCAAATCCCGGAAGAACGTGATGAAGTCTTCGACAAGACGGACAGGATCTTTGCCATCACGCACCAATTGCTCCAAAAGCGTCAGCGATTGGCCGACGTCTTTCGCCAATAGCGCTTCGGCAATATCATAAAACATATCCTGGCTGATCGAACCGGTGACAAGCAAGGCGTCTTCAACGGTCATCTCGTCTCCGCTGAACGATACCACTTGGTCAAGCAGGCTCAGCGCATCGCGCATCCCGCCTGCAGCTGCCTGCGCAATTATTTTCAGCACATGTTCATTATAAGGAATGCCCGCATCGCTCAGCACTTCCACCATCCGCTCGACAATATCCGCCTGCGTCAAGCGTTTGAAATCAAAGCGCTGGCAGCGGGAAATGATGGTCAGGGGCAGTTTATGCGGTTCTGTCGTAGCTAAGATGAACACCACGTGTTCAGGCGGCTCCTCCAATGTTTTCAATAAAGCATTAAATGCACTATTGGAAAGCATATGGACTTCATCGATAATATAAATTTTAAAACGCGAATTCGCAGGGGAAAAACGCACTTTTTCAATAATCTCCCGCATTTCTTCCACCCTGGAGTTGGAAGCGGCATCGAACTCGATGACATCGCTGTTCGAGCCCTCGGTGATGCTTTTGCACGATGCACATTCATTGCAGGGTTCCGCTACCGGAGCCATTTCGCAATTGAGCGCTTTCGCGAAAATCTTGGCTGCACTCGTCTTCCCAGTGCCTCGCGGTCCTGAAAACAAATAAGCATGCGTCGTCTTATTGTAAAGGAGAGCATTTTGAAGGGTTTGTTTTATATGCGACTGGCCTGACATTTCGGAAAAGGACTGCGGCCTGTACACACGGTAAAAAGCTTGATACGCCAACGTTTTTCTCTCCTTTTGTAAAAGCTGTATTGTGTCTCTCCATTATACCATAAATCAGGTCTCTTCCTGAACGAATCCGCCGCAGGAAAAGCCCGCTGTCCGTAAAAAAGACAGCAAAAATCCTGCCCGCATAGTTGCGGACAGGATTGGGTTTGAAAGTTAATGCCGCGCACCTTTCTTCGACTGCTGTACACAAGCGTTACCCTAGTCGTTGGCTCGATCTAGGCAACCCCGCGGCACATGAAAAGTTCCACTTAATGCTGCTTCCTTCCGGACCTGACATGGTTCATGGGTTTCCATTGCGCAGGACCCAAACGTCAACACTACGTGCGAGAGGCAGACCCTGCATATAAACAGCCTAGGAAAGGAATTCAGTCCTGCTAAAGCGGATTGCAGGTTACAGGACACCGCTATCTTCCCACCTAGCACGGCATTAACTAGTATACGAAACATCCTTTCAAAAATCAATCGTTAAACTCCAATCGCCTCAAATGATTACAGCCAAATGAAAACGAACGCATCCCACCCAGCGAAGAATGGCGGCGTAAAGGCTTTAGTAACCCCTTTTTACAGGAAGCTCAAAAAAAATATCCGAAACTGTTGACAGCAATATTCGGTTCATGGTAAATTAATTCTTGTCTTACACGGAGGAATACCCAAGTTTGGCTGAAGGGATCGGTCTTGAAAACCGACAGGGGAGTCAAATCCCGCGGGGGTTCGAATCCCTCTTCCTCCTCCATTTTTTGAATTTACGCGCATATAAATTCGAGATTGGATTCGTTACGAAAGTAGCGAATTTTTCTTAAAGCTTATATGTCTGAACATTTTGATACATAAATATTTAAGAAGGCAGCCTCCGGGCTGCCTTCTTTTTTCATATGCGGGAAACGAAATAAATGTGCAAAAACACTTTCTTCTTCTCATTATTTCCCGGGAAATAATAAAGCCCGGACGCGGTGTCCGGGCTTTACGTTATCTTTTTAAAACGGAAGTCTGCTGGATAAAGCTGCCGATGCGCTCAACAAGGCGTTCCGCGCAATCCGGATCGTTCATCAGATCGTAGTCGCTGATATTCAAGCGGAGCACCGGACAGCCGTTGAAGTTATTGATCCATGTCTCGTAGCGTTCGTGCATTTCCACCCAATAGTCGACAGGCGTCTGCTGCTCCATTGCACGCCCGCGTTCCTGGATGCGCCCAAGAATGTCGTCAAGCGAACCTTCCAGGTAAATCAGCAAATCGGGATGCGGGAAATAAGGCGTCATGACCATCGCTTCGAAAAGGTTGGTGTATGTTTCGTAGTCGACGTCGTTCATCGTGCCTTTTTCCTGGTGCATTTTAGCGAAAATGCCTGTATCTTCATAAATCGAACGGTCTTGGATAAAACCGCCGCCGTATTCAAACATGCGCTTTTGTTCTTTGAAGCGCTCAGCCAGGAAGTAGATCTGCAAATGGAAGCTCCATTTTTCAAAGTCATCATAGAACAGATCCAGGTAAGGGTTCGTGTCCACTTTTTCAAATGATGTGCGGAATTGCAAAGCATCCGCCAGCGCTTTTGTCATGGTTGATTTGCCGACTCCCACGGTACCGGCAATCGTGATGACTGCATCGGATGGGATATCGTATTTTTCACGTAAATTCATACTGATAAGCTCCTTTTTTGTAAGGTTTCGTCCACTCGGCTTAAAATGAGCGCAAGGTCCGCGCCATTCTGGACGAAATCCATTTCATCTCCATTGACGCGCAAGACAGGGATTTCCGGATGCTCGCGCTCGAAGTGCTCCATGTATTCATGGTAATCTGCAGCGAGCTGCTCCATGTATTCCGGGGTGATCATCTGCTCAAACTCGCGGCCGCGCATCTTGATGCGCGCCATCAGTGTGTCGAGGCTCGCATGCAAATAAACGACCATATTCGGTTTCGGCATATCTGCAGTCAGGATGTTGTAGATCGATTCGTATTTCGCATATTCCGCGTCCGCCAATGTGCGCTTGGCAAAGATCAGGTTTTTGAAGATGTGGTAATCCGCGACGACCGATTCACGTTTGGAGATGAATTTCTTTTGGATATCGGACATCTGTTTGTAGCGGTTGCATAAGAAGAACATTTCCGTCTGGAAACTCCATTCTTCAATGTCTTCGTAGAATTTATTGAGAAACGGGTTCTCGTCAACAATTTCTTTCAGCATCTGAAATTGATTTTGGTCAGCTATCGCTTTTGTCAATGACGTTTTGCCAACGCCAATCGGACCTTCAACGGTGATAAATGGCACCGGCATGGGAAGTTCCCCTCTTTCTGTTCAAGTGTGTTGCAATGTTTTTCATTTTACCATAGACCCCCCGTTAAAAATAGCAGGAAAAAGCACCAATCCATCAATGGATCGGTGCTTTGAATGTGCCTCCGTGGACTTCTTGGGTCGCCATGATCGTCAAGAACGCTTTCGGGTCAATGTCTGTCACAATCTGCTTAAGCTTTGTGAGTTCAAGCCGTGTCACCACCACATAAATGACATCTGTCGGCGATTCTTTAAAACCGCCTTTGCCGTGCAGCTTCGTGACGCTGCGGCCCAGCCGCGAGTTGATGGCTTCCCCCAGTTCTTCGTATTCTGCAGAGACAATAATGACCGATTTCGTATCATCAAGTCCTTGGATGACGGCATCAATCGTTTTGGATGCGATGTAATACGTCAGAATCGAATACATCGCCTGTTCCCAACCCAGCACAAAGCCGGCCCAAGTAAAAATGAAGATGTTGGCGAACATGACAAATTCACCGACGGAAAATGGCAGCTTGCGCGTCAGCAGGATGCCGAGGATTTCGGTGCCATCGAGTGCGCCGCCGTTGCGGATGACAAGGCCGACCCCTGCGCCGAGCAGCATGCCGCCGAAGACGGTCGCCAGCAAGGGATCATCGATAAATCCGGGAATCGGATGCAAAGGAAATTCAATGATCGCCAGCGCTACAATGGCGAAAATAGAAGAAATGAAAAAGCTTTTGCCGATGTGCTTGTAGCCGAAAAACAGAAACGGCAAATTGATGATGACCAATAAGATGCCGAATGGCACCGGCGTCAAATAATCCAAGATCAACGAAATCCCGATAATGCCGCCATCAATGATGGAGTTCGGCACGAGGAACAGCTCGATGGAAACAGCAGCCATCGTGGCGCCGATCAAGATAAAGAATAAACGCCGAATCAAATGCCCCAATGTCTCTTTTTTATGTTCTTTGACCATCCAATCGCTCCTTGGTTATAGCTCGTATCCGTTAATTTTACGCCTTATTTTGCGTTTTGTCTGTGCTGGGCTGTAATATTCCGATTCAGGATGCTACACTTCCTTTAAGGAGCGATGAATCATGAATGGCATGGAGCAAGACCATTATTATATGCAAATGGCAATTGAAGAAGCGGAAAAAGCGGCCGCTAAAGGCGAAGTGCCGATTGGCGCTGTTATTGTCCACCAGGGCGAAGTGATTGCGCGCGCGCACAATTTAAGGGAAACCAGCCAGAACGCCGTCACCCACGCCGAGCTTTTAGCGATACAGGAAGCCTGCCAGAAGCTGGGCAACTGGCGTTTGGAAGATACGAACCTTTACGTAACGTTAGAGCCCTGCCCGATGTGTGCCGGTGCGATTCTGCAATCGCGCATCCCGCGCGTCATATACGGCGCACGCGACTCCAAAGCAGGCTGCGTCGATTCCTTATACAGGTTATTGAACGATGAGCGCTTCAACCATCAATGCGAAGTTACTGAAAACGTGCTTGCCGACGAATGCGGCGGCTTGCTGACAAAATTTTTCCGTGCGATCCGGGAAACCAAAAAGAAGAAAAAGCGGCTGCTATAAAGCCGCTTTTTCTTCTTTTAAAAATCGTCCGATCAACAGGTTCAGAATATAAGGCTGCTCATGATGGACCCAATGGGTCGCTTCCCCGATAAATACCAATTCGCCATCCTCACAAAAATCCAGGCTTTCCTTCGCAAGCATCGGCGACAGGAACTGGTCCCCCACTCCCCAGATAATGCGCACAGGCACCGTTATTTTATGGTCCGGCGTCTGCAGCATGCTGCCTTGGCGTATCGCCCGGTACCAATTCAGCATGGCCGTCAATGCGCCTGGCTGGTCCCACGCTTCTTTGTACGCTTCTATGTCTTGTTGTGAAAATGTGTCTGGCCTGCTGGTCGTGACAAGGCTATTCGCCATCGTTTTGAAATAATCTGCCGCCAATGCCTTTTCGGGCAAATCCGGCAGCTGGAAAAAGGCCATATAGGAGCTTTTCGCCCATTGCAGCGGATTTTTGGCCAATACGCGCGGCATCGCTTTCGGATGCGGCACATTCACCACGATCAGCTTGTCGACAAATTGCGGTTTTGTCGCCGCCAGATGCCAAGCTACAGCACCTCCCCAATCATGGCCGATGATGGTGGCGTGGTCTCTGCCTGATTGCTCGATTAAGCCCGCTATGTCGTCCCGCAGCAGATCCAATGTATACTGGCTGACCCCCTCAGGCTTATCGCTTAAATTATAGCCGCGCTGGTCAGGCACCAAGACCCGGTAGCCTTGCTCCACAAGCGGGCCGATCTGGTTCTTCCACGCCTCCCAATATTCCGGGAAGCCATGCAGCAGCACGATGAGGGGGCCCTCTTCAGGCCCCGCTGCCACTGTATGCAAAACAATGCCATTTGTATGGATTGATAAATGTTCCATCCTGCCACTCCCTTTCCGAAGTCCGTCTCCTTCTTTACCCATTCTGCAAAAAATAAAAAACAGCTGGGAAGCATCGTGCTTTCCAGCTGTTTCTTTTAACGTGTAATAAAGTCTTTGCCGCCCATATAGGGGCGCAATACTTCAGGGATGGCAATCGTGCCGTCTGCCTGCTGGCAGTTTTCAAGAAGCGCTGCGACCGTGCGGCCGACAGCAAGCCCGCTTCCATTGAGTGTGTGGACGAATTCCGGCTTTCCAGTCGCTTCCCGGCGGAACTTGATGTTCGCGCGGCGTGCCTGGAAATCCTCGAAATTGCTGCAAGAAGAAATTTCGCGATATGTTTCCTGGCTCGGGATCCATACTTCGATATCGTATTTCTTCGCAGCAGTGAAGCCAAGGTCAGCGGTGCACATTTTCAAGACGCGGTACGGCAAGCCCAAAAGCTGCAGCACTTTCTCCGCATGGCCCGTCAATTTCTCCAGCTCATCATAAGAATCTTCCGGCTTTACAAAGCGCACCAGCTCGACTTTATTGAATTGATGCTGACGGATCAAGCCACGCGTATCGCGGCCTGCAGAACCCGCTTCAGAGCGGAAATTCGCGCTGTATGAAGCAAACGCCTGCGGCAGCATGTCAGCTGCCAGAATTTCATCGCGGTAGAAGTTCGTCACTGGCACTTCTGATGTCGGAATCAGGAAATAGCCTTCTTTCTCGATCAGGAAAGCATCTTCCTCGAATTTCGGCAGCTGGCCCGTGCCCGTCAAGCTTTCACGGTTGACCATGTAAGGCGGCAGCATTTCTTCATAGCCATGCTCTTCCTGGTGCAGGTCCATCATGAAATTGATCAATGCGCGCTCCAGGCGTGCACCAAGGCCGCGGTAAAAGACGAAACGGCTGCCGGTCACTTTGGCGGCGCGTTCGAAATCGATGATGTTCAAATCGGTGCCGAGGTCCCAATGCGGTTTGACTTCGAAATCGAATTCCGGTTTGTCGCCCCATGTACGAATCTCGACATTGTCGTCTTCAGAATCGCCTACCGGTACGCTGTCATGCGGAATGTTTGGCACACGCATCATGATGTAATTCAGACGCTCTTCAACGTCGCGCAATTCGTCGTCGATCGTTTTGATTTCTTCGCCGACTTGGCGCATCTTCGCAATCGCATCATCCGCATTTTCCTTGTTGCGCTTCATCAACGCAATGTTCTGTGTTGCTTCGTTGCGTTCCGCCTTCAATTTCTCCGTCTGGGCAATCAATTCCCGGCGCTTCAAGTCCAGGCCTTCAAAATCGTCCAATACGGAAATATCCTCTCCGCGTTTTGCAAGTTTCGTTTTCACTTCTTCAAAATTGGCTCGTACAAATCGAATGTCCAACATAAAGTATTCCTCCTCTAAATCGTTTCGCTGACGGAAAAAAGACAACAAAAATAGCCCTCATCCCTTGGTAAAGGGACGAGAGCTACCCGCGTTGCCACCCTGATTGACCGGCAAAAAAAGCCGATCCTCTTCATCACATAACGGCATTAAAACCGGCAATGGCTTTTTTCGCCATGCAACTCCGGGGTGGATTCAAACGCGTTTTTCACCGGTTCGCACCAACCACCGGCTCTCTTTGGAAAAACACACGCTTTACTGATCCCCATCAACGTTTCTTCTTTTAAATTAATCATACTTTACTATATATTCATTAATTTGGCAAGGGAGCCTTTACCGCCTCGCGTACCATGCCAATAAAGTATTCCGTGATGCGGTGGTCTTCCGTCAATTCCGGATGGAACGAGCAGCCAAGGAATTGGCCGCTTCGTGCCATGACGATTTTGCCGTTATGTTCGCACAGCACTTCCGCGGTAGGGCCAGCGCTTACGATATGCGGAGCACGGATGAACACCGCATTGAACGGACTGTCCAAACCCACAATCGCCAAGTCCGCTTCAAAGCTGTCTATTTGGCGGCCGAACGAATTGCGTTCCACAACGACGTCCATGACGCTGAGATGCGGCTCGCTTGCCCCCGCCACTTCACCTGCAAGCAGAATCAGGCCGGCGCAAGTGCCGAACATCGGTTTTCCGCTGGCCGCGAAGCCACGCAAAGGCTCCATCAATCCATAGCGATCAATCAGGCGGCGCATCGTCGTGCTTTCGCCGCCTGGCAAAATCAGCGCATCCAGACCTTCCAACTCTTTGGGCCATTTGACAGCACGCGCTTCGGCCCCGCATTTTTCAATTGAGCGAAGATGTTCCCGGACAGCGCCCTGCAGCGCAAGAACTCCGATCCGCATGATTACCAGCCCCGTTCCTGCATGCGCTCTCCTGCAGCGATCGTTGAAATCTCGATGCCTTTCATCGCGATGCCCAGATCTTTCGACAGCTCCGCGATCAAACGGTAATCCTGGTAATGCGTCGTCGCTTCAACAATCGCACGTGCAAATTTTTCAGGGTTCTGCGATTTGAAAATGCCCGATCCCACGAATACCCCGTCAGCGCCAAGCTCCATCATCAATGCCGCATCTGCAGGCGTGGCAATTCCGCCGGCTGCAAAGTTGACGACCGGCAGGCGTCCAAGGTTTTTCACTTCGCGGAGAAATTCATACGAAGCTCCAAGATTGCGGGCTTCGGTCATCAGCTCATCCTCGCTCATGTGCACCACTTTCAGCACTTCTGCGTTCACTTGGCGCAAATGGCGTACGGCTTCGACAATATTGCCGGTCCCAGGCTCGCCTTTTGTACGCAGCATCGATGCCCCTTCACCGATGCGCCGCGCTGCTTCTCCTAAATTACGGCAGCCGCAGACGAATGGCACGGTATAATTGGCTTTCAATAAATGGAATTCCTCATCAGCCGGCGTCAGCACTTCGCTTTCATCGATATAATCGACGCCCATCGCTTCGAGTACACGCGCTTCCACAATGTGGCCGATCCGCGCTTTCGCCATTACCGGAATCGATACGGCCTTCATGACTTCCTCCGTGATGCGCGGGTCTGCCATCCGTGCCACACCGCCATCTCTGCGGATATCTGAAGGGACGCGCTCCAATGCCATCACCGCTGTAGCTCCGGCAGCTTCGGCAATGCGCGCTTGCTCCGCATTGACGACGTCCATGATGACGCCGCCTTTTTGCATTTCAGCCATTCCTCTTTTTACGCGATCTGTACCGTGTTGATTCATATTGAAATTCCTCCTATCGGTTAATAAGTTTAGTATAATGGAAAGTGACCACATAAAAAGAATCAGTTCCACTATATTAAACAGGGTCAGGAGAGATGGATACCTATGGATATGCTCATGTTCCAGCTTCAGCGCACCGATTCAACGCCTTTATACAAGCAGCTTTACAGCGAAATCAAACATGCCATCATTTCGGGCAAAATATCCGTCGGCGCTAAATTGCCGAGCAAGCGCAAGCTCGCCGAATTTCTCGATATCAGCCAGACGACAGTTGAATTATCTTATAGCCAGCTGGTTGCAGAAGGATTTATCGAGTCGCGCGCACGGAAAGGGTTTTATGCGCTGCCTGTCGAGGAATTGGCTTATCTCGACGTGCAGCAGGATGAACCGCAGGCAGCGGCCGCGCCGGTGGAATACACATTCGACTTCAATCCTGCGAAAATCGATACGCAGTCTTTCCCATTTTCAACATGGCGGAAAATCGCGAAAGAAGTATTGGATGAAATGAACCATGGCTTGCTATTGTCCGGCCATCCACAAGGGGATGAATCATTGCGCAGGGAAATCTCCCGCTATCTCTTCGCTTCCCGGGGCGTATTATGCGACACCGACCAGATCATCATCGGCTCTGGTACCGAACAGCTGATGCCATTGCTTATCCGTTTGCTGGATAAACAGGTTTTATTCGGCTTCGAAAATCCCGGATATGCACTGACGCACAGTATTTTTGACCATTATGACCGGAAAGCGGTGCCGGTTACCGTCGAAGAAGACGGCATCAGCGTTGCAGAACTGGAAGCGCTGAACGTCGACATCGCTTATGTAACGCCATCGCATCAGTTCCCGACTGGCGCCGTACTGAGCGCCACCAAACGCGCCCAGCTCCTCAATTGGGCTGCAGCCGCGCCGCAGCGCTTTATCATCGAAGACGATTACGACAGTGAATTCCGCTATACGAGCCGGCCGATTCCAGCGCTGCAAAGCATGGACCGCAGCGGCCGTGTCATCTACCTCAGCACATTTTCGAAATCGCTTATGCCGTCTTTGCGCATCGCCTATATGGTTCTGCCTAAAAGCTTATTGCGCGCCTATCAGCAGACCTTTCTCCATTATTCATCTTCCGTCCCGCGGATTGACCAGCAGCTGGTAGCTGAATTCATGGAGCATGGGCATTTTTCGCGCCATTTGAACCGCATGCGCAAACTGTATAAGAAAAAATTGGAGCACCTGACAGCCGCTTTGCAGGAATTTGCGCCAGCGGTCAAAATTTCCGGCGAACAAGCTGGCATGCACATTGTACTGACCGTCCAAACCCCGTTAACGGAAACAGAGCTTGTGGAACTGGCCAAACGGTCAAAAATACGCGTTTTCGGTTTGTCTTCCTACGATGTCCGCGCAACTACTGCTGTGCCGCCCCAAATTGTCCTCGGTTTCGGCGGATTATCGGAAACAGAGATCACTGAAGGCATTGCAAAGCTTATGGAATGCTGGAAAATCGCATGAAAAAAACGGGCCATCTTTGTGATGGCCCGCTTTTTATTAGAATAACCCTTTTACAAAATCAAGTGCGCCTGTCCATAGCGTTCCGAAGAAACCGCCGACAGCCTGCATTGACAGTGAGAACCAGTTAGCGCGTTCCACTTTTTCAGTCGTTACGACTTGGATCGCATCCGATTTCTCGTCAAGGAAACCGTAATCCGTGCCTTCTTTCATCGCAAGCTTCACAGTTCCGACTACTTTGTCTTTGTCGATTGCCGCTTCAATTTTGCCGTCTTGCATCAAAGCTTCATCCAGCACCAATTCAGGTGTGTAATCGTCTTTTTCGCTTGTCCGAACAACCATTGTTACGGGCTCTTTCACTGCGATGTTCACTTCATCTTCCTTGCCTTTTGTTACCGGCAAGGTTTCATTTCCTTTAAACTGGTAGCCTGCAGGAATGATTTCAGCTGTCGTGAACTGGGAGAAACCGAAATCGAATAACGCACGCGTCGCATCGAATCGAGCTTTATATGAACCAGCTCCTTCGTTGTCAACGGCTTTCATCACGACTGCGATGAGGCGTGTATCGCCGCGCTTAGCCGTTCCTGTAAAGCTGTGCCCGGCAAAATCAGTAGTACCCGTTTTCAAACCGTCCACACCTTCGTATGCATAAGGCATACCAGGAAGCATCGAATTCCAGTTCAGCATATTCGTTGCGTCTTCTGTACCTTCACGGAATACTTTGTTCGGAATTTTTGTCGTTTCCAATACTTCCGGGTATTTATCCAAAAGGATTTTCGCCAATTTCGCTACAGAGTTGGCTGACATGACATTTTCATCATTCGCACCTGTTCCTTCAACATGCATTCCCATTAAATGGTCATTATTCAAACCGGTTGAATTGACGAATTTCGCATCGTCCAAACCGAATTCTTTTGCCTTTTCATTCATTAAACGAACGAATTCCGCTTCTGTGCCGGCAATTGTTTCAGCGATTGCAATTGTCGCTGCATTTGCTGAATAGATAGCCATCGCTTCATATAATTCCTTGATTGTGTACTTTTCTTCAGCGCGCAAAGGCACATTGCTCAAAGTCATATCCTGCGAAATCTTATATGTATAATCTGTTACCAAGTATTCCTGGTCCCATGTTACAGATCCCTCTTCAATTGCTTCAAACAAAAGATATTCACTCATCATTTTTGTCATGCTGGCAATCCCAAGGGGAGCATCGGCATTTTGTGCGTATAATATTTTTCCAGAGTCAGCATCTACCAAAATTGCAGCATCCGCCATTATATTCAATGAATCCGCCGCTTCTGTTTTCTGCGGAACAATAATAGTCAGTAAGAGTACAGCCATTACAGTCAGCAACATAGTTGTTTGTAAAACATTTTTCACGTGTATAAATACCTCCATCTATAAGTTTCCACATGCTATTCTATCATATTATACAGGTCCTGAAAGAAAAACATGTAAAAAGCACCCTTTCCGTCAAATTAATGACGAATTAGGGTGCCAAAAGGTATAAGATTGGTTAAATAGAATAGTTTGGAGATTCTTTTGTAATTTGTACATCGTGGGGGTGGCTTTCGCGCAGCCCAGCTCCGGTCATCCGGATAAATTGCGCTTCTTCACGCAGCGTTACAAGATCCTTCGTTCCGCAATACCCCATGCCGGCGCGGATTCCGCCGAGTAATTGATGGATGGTATCAGACAACGGGCCTTTGTATGGCAAGCGGCCTTCAATGCCTTCCGGAACCAATTTCTTGGCTTCGTCCTGGAAATAACGGTCTTTTGAACCTTTTTCCATCGATGCAATCGATCCCATGCCGCGGTAAGTCTTGAAGCGGCGGCCTTGGAAAATTTCCGTATCACCAGGGCTTTCCGTTGTACCAGCAAGCAAGCTTCCCAGCATGACGACGTGGCCTCCAGCTGCCAAGGCTTTGATGATATCGCCCGAGTACTTGATGCCTCCGTCTGCAATAATCGATTTGCCATGCTTGCGGGCTTCTGTTGCACAATCATATACTGCTGTAATCTGTGGAACCCCGACTCCTGCAACGACGCGCGTCGTACAGATCGAGCCTGGCCCGATACCCACTTTGACAACGTCTGCGCCGGCTTCGATCAATGCTCTCGTGCCTTCCGCAGTAGCGACGTTCCCTGCGATAATAACCAATTCCGGGTAAGTCGCACGGATTTGGGACACCATGTTCATAACGCCTTGTGAATGGCCATGCGCTGTATCAAGAACGATAACATCAACGTGTGCCTTCACCAAATGCTCGACACGCTTCATTGTATCGGAAGTCACTCCGACTGCTGCACCGACAAGCAATCGGCCATGTGCATCTTTCGCGCCATTTGGAAATTCAATGACTTTTTCAATATCTTTAATGGTGATGAGGCCTTTTAAGATGCCTTCATTGTCGACGATCGGCAATTTTTCAATCTTATATTGCTGCAAAATCTTTTCAGCGTCTTCTAAAGTCGTCCCCACAGCAGCGGTTACCAACTTCTCCTTTGTCATTACATCATTTATTTTCAATGAATAATCTTGGATAAAACGGAGATCCCGGTTCGTGATGATGCCGACAAGTTTTTGTTCTTCCATATTGTTGACGACAGGAACCCCTGAAATGCGGTATTTGCCCATTAAATGCTCTGCATCATAGACTTGATGCTCGGGAGTCAAGAAAAATGGATCCGTGATAACGCCATTCTCTGAGCGTTTTACCGTTGTCACTTGCTCAGCTTGCTCTTCGATGCTCATGTTTTTATGGATGATGCCCAGGCCGCCTTGGCGCGCCATCGCGATAGCCATCTTCGCTTCTGTGACCGTGTCCATTCCGGCGCTGATAATAGGAATGTTCAATTTGATTGTCGGTGTCAATTCCACTGACAAATCTACATCCTTAGGCAGTACTTCCGACTGGGCTGGTACAAGCAAAACATCATCAAACGTTAGACCTTCTTTTACAAATTTTGATTCCCACATAATAGAGGCTCCTCCTGCTTCCTTTTGAATATTATTGTAAGGTTATCAGCGGCGCTATGCAGTGTCAAGAAAACAAGAAGAAGAAAAAGTATTCCGAATACTTGTCACAACAGCTTTTTCACATCTTCTTCCATTTTTGCCGGAGGGGTTTGAGGCGCATACCGTTTTACGACATTGCCTTCACGATCTATTAGGAACTTGGTGAAATTCCATTTGATGCCTTCCGTCAGCATTCCTTTCTGCTCAGAGACAAGGTATTTAAACAATGGATCTGCGGTCTCTCC
>NZ_RQII01000073.1 GCF_004761975.1 Planococcus koreensis
CGATTGGCCTTTGATTCTCGGCCTTGCCGCCCTGCCAACATTCCTATTAGCCGGGACGTTCTTTTTCAAATTCAAAAAAGACTGATCCGCTTTTTCCAAGCAGATCAGCCTTTTCGGCTGCAATCATTTCCAGACTTGCTGCAAAGTCTCCCTGAATAAAGAATCGAGCTTATCGGTCGGGTCGCTGATGCGCGGAGGCAAGGTTTTTGCATAAGCCTCCAGCGCTTCAATTTCGCTGTCCAGGAATTGGTGGATGGCCGGAATCCGCTGCTCCAAATCCAGCTCTTCCCCCGCTTTCTTGCGCACCAGCAGATCGAGGATTTCCTCTTTCAACTTCCCATTGGGCACAAGCGCTTCCATCAAGTCGTAAAAATCAATCGGCGGAATGGTCTGGCGCTCTTTGATCCAAGCCGCTGCCAACACAGGACGCAATGCGTAAAAATATTTCTTGATCTTCACCTGTTCTTTGCTGAGATGCGTTCGGTAATTGCTCTTCGCCATGTTCAAATAATGGTAGAGGCTCGCATTCGGGAAGAAAATTTCATCTTCCAGCCCTTTTAATTTCTCCTTGAACGAATAGGCCTCGTAATACTGGATCTCGCTGTACATCCACTCCAGAAATGGCGGGTTGCTTTTCCGGAACAGCCGCAGCGCTTTCGTGATTTCCCAACCGCTGATGTCGAGCATGTCGTTAATCGGCATCTCGATGACATCGCGCTTGTCGCCGATGCCTTGCGGGTCGATCGCCAAATACCACTCCGGCTGATGGATATAGACGAACCGGACGTCGTAATCGCTGTCCGTTGACGGAAATCCCCATGCCCGGCTGCCGGACTCAACCGCAAACAACACCTTTACTTGGAACTGCTCTTCGATTTCTTTTAACTTTTCCTGTATGACTCCATCCATCCACGCCACCACTTTCGCCTGTTATTTGATTAGCATAATGGATTTGCTGCGGGATGCCAAATTGCTCATCAATCAAAGCAACAGTTCTTTTTATTTAAATATTCCGATATATTAGCGGTTTAATGATTTCTTCGTTGTATAATAGAAGCAGAAACCATCTTGCACTCCAGGAGGCGAATGAACGCATGGCTCATACAAAACAGACCATCTTCATCAATGCTCCACTCGAAAAGGTCTTCCGCTACACCATCAATCCTGAAAACTGGGCACATTTCTACAATAACTTGGCGTCGCCGAAAAAAATTGACGGCAACGGGGAGGTCGGCACCGTCGTTGAAGCCGAGTATGCCATCATGGGCATGCATTTCCCGGAAACCATTCAGGTAACGGAGTGTGAAATCACCGACACGACTGCAAAATGGACCGGCATGATGAGCGGCAGCTTCAACGCACGGCAATCAAGCTATTACGTTACGAGAGACTCTGGCACAGAGCTCAGTTTTGAAATCGAAAGCTATATCCCGGATGATTTATTCGGCAAAATCACCGACCGGATCATCTACGAACGGCTGAGCCGGAACTCCGCTGCGCATACGCTTGAAAACATCAAAGCCATTTGTGAAAGTTCGGACTAGCGAAAAAGGAGAGTGCGCTGCACAGCGTGCTTTCCTTTTTTGGTTGGCTTCTATGCGCTGCTGCTTTATATTCTAGAGAAGGACATCCATTGAAAAGAGGTGCGAAGATGAAATCGATTTTTTATACGGACGACAGCAAGCTTCTTGCAGGCATTACGATGAAGGACGAAACGGCACCGGAAGCGAATAATATGGCGCTTCATGTTTGCGATGATCCTGCAGTGATTGTTGAAAACCGGACATCCCTTGCCGCATTGCTCAACCGCAGCTTAGATGATTTAGTGTGCGCACAGCAAACCCATAGCGCCAATTTTTATCGTGTGAAAACAGCGGATAAAGGCCGCGGCGCCACAGAATTGGGGAGCGCCATAACCGATACGGACGCTCTTTATACATACGAACCGGGTATTGTGTTGTCGAGTTTTGCGGCCGACTGCGTGCCGCTCTTGTTTTCAAATGAATCGGCCGGCGTTGTCGGCGCGGTACATTCCGGCTGGCAAGGAACGGTCAAAGAGGTTTCATTGAAATTATTCCAGCACTTGATCGAAGTGGAGCAATGCCGGCCGGAGGATTTCCGGATCCAGATCGGCCCTGCCCTGAGCCAGGAGAAGTTCGAAGTCGATGAAGATGTCTATTTGAAGTTCAAGGCGCTCGGCTATGCGGACAGCTTTGCGTATTTCAATGAAGAAACCGGCAAATACCACATCGACAACCAGCTTGTGGTAAAAAAGCAATGTGAACTCGCCGGCATCCCCGCAGAGGCCATTGCGGTCGACCGCATCTGCACCTATCAGGACCCTTCCGGCTTTTCTTACCGCGAAGACCGGCAAGCCGGCCGCCATATGGCGTTTATTATGAAGAAATAGGGCCATTCGAATAGCAGCAGGCGTTCCAGTGAAAACTGGAGCGCTTTTTTCATGGAATTGAATCAAAAGGGGTGCAAATCGCGTTTTTCAATTGGGAAATTCCGGATTTACGTCCCTTGCCGAGCCAAATACTTTCCGCACGCAAAAAGGGCGCCCCGGCAAGGACGCCCTTTCTACATCAAGCTCTGTACAAAGGGAAATATGCGCTGCTTTCATCTTTCTGTTTTTCAAAACACAGCATTTGGTACAACGCAGGATTGTGGATTTTCTTCCCGATATGGAATTCCAGCGGCGTGTCCTGAGTGAATGTCTTTTTGAAGCGATACAGGCTGTCATCCTGCCCGGAATAACCGCCGCCCAGATGGAAAGCTTCGGCGCCGCGCGCTTGGCCCCATTCAGCAATTTTGAAAAGCAGCAAATTGTTCGCGCCCAAGTTCCGATATTGCATCAACGAGCCGGATAAATGGTAGTGGATGAATTTACCGTGGCTCAACACCAAAGTCGATGCAATCATTTTGCCTTCGAGGAATGCGCCGAAGAAATGAAGGTCGGGACCGAACAGGCGGATGGTTTTACGGAAATAATCCTCTGTGAAGAAATAATAGCGGGTAGCGTTATTGCGGCGCATCGTGTCGTAATACATCAAGATGAATTCTTCAAGGTAATCTTCTGAACTGATTTCTTTGATTTCGATGTTGTTCTTCATCGCTTTGCGGATCATGTTGCGGTTTTTGCCCGGGATGCGGCTCAGCAAATCGCCGTCCTGCTGCAGGTCGATGGCCACTGTATCGCTGACATGGGAAATCTGCATGTCATTTTCAAAACCTTGCTGATTCCCCAATAGTGGGTGGAACCGGGCAAATTCCGAGACGATGTGATGGCGCTGGCAGTAAGCGCCGAATTCTTTCCTGAATTCCGCCAACAGGGCTTGCTCATTGCCGCTGCAAGAAATCAGCGGCCCTCCGTAGCCGTATGGTGTCGTGATATCGTATAATTCCAAATCGCTTTCATTGGCAATCGTCCGTTTGATTACCGGATACGCAATTTTGCCGTCCGCATTTTCAAAAACGAACAACATCGCCTCCCCCTCATCCAATAACAGGGCGCTCATAAAATATTCATGCGAGAAATAGATATCGGTATTTGAAAATCCGGCCAAAAGGCGATTCCAGCGAACGCTGTCCTTGCCATCAATGACTGTGAGCAATCTTGTTTCCTGCACCTGCATAATATGACCCCCCTGATTTTGAAAAGGCATCGGCTGCTTCACCTGATCTTATTCCCTACTTTAAAGGCTGCGAATGAAATTCAGGTGAAAATGCAAAGGGGTTTTAATTTTTTTGCATGAAACGCAAAAATCGGCCGAAATTTAATTCGGCCGACAATCTTACGTGTTCTTCATTAATTTAGCTAATGGGTAAATTCCGATGCTTTGGATGACCAGCGACATCAAGATGACTGCAAACGATAATGAAACCAGCAGCCCGGCCTCACCGGAAGCCCCTTCCTCCAGCCACAGCACCAGCGCAATGGACATCGAGCCTTTGATGCCCGACCAAGTGATCAAGGAAATCGTCTTGAAATCATTGGTGAATTCGTTTCTCCAAGCGGGTACCGCATAGATGAAACCACCGAGCATCAGGAACCTGGCGATCAGCGTCAAAATAAAGATGATGGCGGCAAAGCCCCATTCCGGAAAATCCAAATACGAAGCTGCACGTATGCCGATCAACAAGAACAATACGGACAATAATGTCGGCGTAATAATGTCCCAAAACCCGTCCAGGGAATCTTTGATTTCATGCGCTTCAGCGGTGCGGCTGATTTCATAGGAAAGCATGATTCCGGTGACCACTGTAGCGAGAACGCCCGATACGCCGATGACTTCAGCTGCATAAAAACCGCCATACGCAGTGATGATGCTCAGCATGACCTGGTACTGCTTGTGATGTGTGAAATGGATGATTTTGCTCAAAATCCAGCCCAGAACGAGACCGCTTGCAATTCCGCCAAGCGAAACGCTTAAGAATTCCACGAAGAACTTGCCCGCTGAAAACCCGTTGCCGGTTTCGTACATTGCAAGGAATATCGTGAACAATACGATGCTGGTGCCATCGTTCACCATCGATTCCCCTTCGACAACATCGGCAATCCCTTCCGCTCCAGTGCTTTCTTTCAAAATGGAAGTCACCGAAACCGGATCGGTCGGTATGAGGATGGCCGCAAGCAAGAAGGCGCCAGCCAATGACAGCGGCATGAAGAAGCTGCTGGCCCAGTAGATGGAAAACCCCGACAATACAGCCGTCGCCAGCAAACCGAGAGTGCTCAGCGCCGTAATGATCCCAAGGTTTTCCTTAAGCTGCTTCAGTGGAAACTGATAGGCCCCCACAAAAAGCAGGGCTGGCAGAAATACGTGGAAAATCGTATCTTTCGACAGGTTTACAGATGAGAAAGCAGGGATAAATGACAGGCCAAGGCCGATCAGCACCAACACCACTGGTACTGGAAAATATTTTTTCTTCAAATCTACTGTATAGACGACATAGCCGATCAGCAACAGCAAAAGAATTTGGTGGGTTATCAATGCAATGCGCCTCTTTCCGAATCGATAATTCTACTCCCTTCCCTTATTCCACTCTTGCTGCCGGCTAAACACTTTACGACAGGCTGTCTAAAATCCGGTCGCACAACGCCATCGTCCGGACGTTGTCGTGCGCGTTCGATAACGGCACAGCACCTGTTCTACAGCATTCAAAGAAATGGGCCATTTCACCAACGAATCCGCGGAGATACAGGTCCCGGTAAGCACCGGACATCGGCGTTGCGGACGGCTTGTAATGGGTGTCCGCTTCTTCGATCGATTGCCACGGCTGTTCTTCATGATGCTGGGATTTGTGGATCGTCAGCGCATTGATTTCATCCGCCAACGCGAATCCTTCATCAAAAGTCACCGTGATGTTCTCGCTTTCGCGCGTCCAGGCGGTCATGCCGCTGAAATACAGGCTGCCGACGACGCCCGTTTCAAACTTCAGCGAAATGCTATGCGAAATAAACCCTTTGCTGCTGTTTTTGAAGCCTTTCACTTCCACCGCTTCGCCGAACAGGAACCGGACGAGGTCGACCATGTGAATGGCTGCGAATTTCATGAACTGCTCGTCATTTTCGCAAAACAATGTGCTGTCGACAGCAAAGCGCGCCTGGAAAGAACGCGCCATTCCGAGCGAACCGCCGTCGATCACTTCTTTCAGCTTCTGGTAAATCGGTGCGTAGCGCTTCATGAAGCCGACCATCACCTGGACGCCGGCTGTCTCAGCAGCAGCTGCAATGTCAGCCGCTTCCGCCTCGGTCATGCCCAACGGCTTTTCGACGAAAACATTCTTGCCAGCATTGATGCAGTCAAGCACTAGCGCGACATGGTCTTCCGGCTGGGCAACCACCACCACGCCTGCACATTCTTCTGCCTCCAGCATGCGTCGGTAATCGTCATAAGCATTGCCCTCGCTCCCCAGCCGCTGAAGCGTCTTTTGCGACCGCTCGAAACTGCGTGTCGCAATCGCTTGGATATCCGCCCCTGCTTCCAGTGCCGCGGGGTAAATATTGGTCGTCGAATGGAGGCCGGCTCCAATGAAACAGACATTTGTTTTTTTCATATGACCTCTCCTTTTTTCTTCATATCATATACCAAGAGCGTCAAAAAAAGACTATTTTCCGCACAAAAAAAGCCGTGGAATGCTTTTGCATTTCACGGCTTACATAGCCTATTCGTTTTATTTAACAATCAGCACCGGGCAGTTCGCCCGTTTCACAACTTTGTGGCTGACGCTGCCGAGCACCATTTCCTGAAGCGAGTTCAAGCCGCGGCTGCCGATGACCAGGATGTCAAATTTTTCTTTATTGGCATATTCGACGATCGCCGGACCCGGCGTGCCATGAAGGATCTCGACTTTGCAAGGGATGTTCTCCGCAGCCATTGTTTCTTCCACAGGCTGCAGTTTTTTTCTGCGCTGCAGATCCAGTTCCAGGGAACTGCCGCTGTGCAGCACTTCGTTCTTGGCGTTGTCGTAATCTGCGACAAAAACGATCGTCACTTGGGATTCCGCAGAACCCGCAGCCAGTTTGACTGCTTCATTCGCCGCGCGCACCGAATGGTCCGAGCCATCTACCGCAAGCAATATCCGATTATACATTGTTCAACACTCCTTCATGGGTTTAATGGGTTGGCAATTTGGCCTTCTCGTTATTGAAAATAGCCAATTGGTCAATCAGTTTCTGGCTTCCCGAATCGAGGCCGGTGATCACGACGCCGTTGCCGTTTTCCTTGAATTTCAAGACGACCCGGTCAACAGCACCGACGCCTGAATCATCCCAGATATGCGCATCTGTGAAATCGATAAACACTTGCTGGCCTTCGACTTCGTAGTCGAATTTCTCCAGGAAATCGTCAACCGATGCAAAGAACAATTGGCCGACCACCCGGTAACGGGCAGCTTCCTGCAATTCCTTCTCCACTTTGATCTTCGAAATTTTTGCGACAAAGAAAATCGCGCTCAGTAAAACACCTGCAAATACGCCTTTTGACAAATCGTGCGTGTACACCACAATCGCAACGGTCGCGACCATGACGATGGCATCGGCTTTCGGCGCTTTTTTCAAATAGCTGAACGAAGACCAATCGAATGTGCCGATCGACACCATGATCATGATGCCGACAAGCACGGGCATCGGAATCTGGATAACGACATTGCCCAGAACGATGATCAAGAACATCAGGAACGTCCCGGCTACGAACGCGGACAATCTGCCGCGGCCGCCGGATTTCACGTTGATGATCGATTGGCCAATCATGGCACAGCCCGCCATGCCGCCGAAAAATCCGTTGACGAAGTTGGCGATTCCCTGCCCTCTCGACTCTTTGTTCTTGTCACTCGACGTTCCTGTCATATCGTCGACAATATTGGCGGTCAATAACGATTCCAGCAAACCGACTACCGCCAATGCCAATGAATACGGCAAAATGATCATCAAAGTTTCGAGATTGAATGGTACGTCCGGCAGCAGGAACGTCGGCAAGGTTTGAGTGATGGTGCCTAAATCCCCCACCGTACGCATATCAAAACCGTAATAAATCGTAACGGCGGTCAATGCCACCAAGGCGATCAACGGAGCCGGAATGGCGGTGAAAAAACGCGGTACGATGTACACGATCGCCAGGGTGATGGCGACAAACACATACGTAAGGGTATTGATGCCGAGGAAATGCGGCACCTGCGCCATGAAAATCAGGATGGCCAGTGCGTTGACGAAGCCGATCATGACAGCCCGTGGGATGAACTTCATCAATTTCGCGACTTTGAATACCCCGAATATAATTTGGATAACCCCTGTTAAAATGGTGGCTGCCAATAAATACTGCAGCCCGTGGTCGCGGACAAGCGGCACCATGAGCAAAGCCATAGCGCCTGTTGCCGCAGAAATCATTCCCGGCCGCCCACCGACAAATGCGATGATGACGGCGATGCTGAACGAAGAGTAAAGCCCCACCATCGGATCCACTCCCGCGATAATCGAGAATGCGATTGCTTCCGGAATCAATGCAAGTGCGACGACAATCCCTGCCAGGATATCGCCTCTCACATTGCCGAACCATTGTGTTTTCATTTTTTCTGCCAAAGCCTCTTTCTCCTTTTCACACTGTATTTTTATGGCTTTAAACTCTCATTAAAGCCGAGCCTTTTTTGCAATAGCCATAGTGTATCACCATTATTCCTAAAAGAGAACCTTTTTGGAACTTTTTTCATTCCATTTATGGTATACTGAATGGAATTCGTTTTATGTAAGGGAGATTTTACCGTGCTGATAGGATATGCCAGGCCAAGTGCAGAAGATCCGGTTTGCGAAAATCAGGTTGCACAGCTGAAAAATGCAGGCTGCCAAGAAATTTACGTCGAAGAACATGCTTCTCCGAAAAAAAGAATCCGCCTTTATGAGCTTCTCGAACAAGCCGGTTCAGGCGACAAAATCATTGTTTCAAAACTGTATACATTAGGTGATTCTACACGCCATTTAGTGGAACTAATGGACACAATGCAAGCCAAAAACCTGTCGCTTTTGTCGATGCGCGAAGAAATCGATACCGCCAATGAGCAGCAATACCCGTTCCAAAAAATCCTCCATTGCTTGGCCGATTTCCAAAGCGACGCCATCAGTGAAAAAACCAGAGCCGGCTTATCGGCGGCCAAAGAAAAAGGCGCTGTCTCCGGACGTCCGAGAAAAGCGGACGAAAATGTTAAAAAAGCCATTGAGATGTACGAAAGCAAACAATACAGCCTAGCTGACATCAAAGAAAAAACCGGCATCAGCAAATCGACGCTTTATCGTTATTTGGAAAATTAATGCCCGGTATTTTTTAAAAGGAGATTTTATATGCTGAAAAAAGAATGGCCGAAACACACGATTTTGGCGATCGCCGTCCTTGCGACTTGGCTGAAAACCTATATCGTCTACAAAACCGGCTTCTCGATCACGATTGACAACGCGATGCAGGAATTGATCCTGTTCATCAGCCCCTTGAGCCTTTTGCTGTTCTTTTACGGCGGCTCCCTGTTTTTCAAAACTGATAAAAACAAAAACCGGTATTTGATTGTGGCGACGCTGATCACTTCGGTCATCCTTTACGGCAACGTCGCTTTCTACCGCTTTTTCAGTGATTTCATCACGCTGCCGGTGCTGTTCCAGACCGATAATTTCGGCGATCTCGGATCCAGTGCCGCGGCCAGCATTTACCCGACCGACGTTTTGTATTTCACCGATTTCCTTGTCGTGCTGTTGGCGGTTAAATTCCTGCGCACCAAACAGACAAACGAAATGGGGCTGAAAGTCCACCGCCGTGTTTATTTCGCTTTATCGGCAGCGATTTTGTTCCTCAATCTCGGTTTAGCCGAAGCGGAACGCCCGCAGCTGCTGACACGCAGTTTTGACCGCGAGATGCTCGTGAAAAATATCGGCATGTACAATTACCATTTGTATGACGTCTATATCCAATCAAAATCGCAAGCGCAGCGTGCCTTTGCGGATGGCTCTGAGCTGACGGATGTCCAAAATTACGTCCATGCCAATCAAGCCGATCCGTCTGGCGAAATGGCAGGGATTGCGGAAGGCAAAAACTTGATCGTCGTGACGCTGGAATCGATGCAAAGCTTTGCCATCAATGAAAAAATGAATGGGCAAACCATCACTCCTTTCCTGAACGAACTGACGACTGATGAAGATACCATCTACTTCCCGAATCTCTATCATCAGACTGGGCTCGGCAAGACATCGGATTCCGAGTTCATCCTTGAAAACTCGCTGTATCCGCTGAGCGGAGGCGCTGTATTCTTTACGCACGGCGGCAATACCTATAATTCAATGGCTGAAAAATTGGGCGGCGAAGGCTATGCTACGAACGTCCAGCACGCCAATACGAAGAGTTTCTGGAATCGCGACATGATGTACGAATCATTGGAAATTGATGAATTCCTGGATATCCAAAGCTTTACCGTAGGCGAAGGCGATGCGGTCAATTGGGGCATGAAAGACATTCCATTTTTCGAACAATCCGTTGCCCATATGGCCGACATGCCGCAGCCATTCTATAGCCGTTTGATCACGCTGACCAACCACCATCCGTTCACTTTGGATGAGCAGGACAAACTGATTGATGAATTTGATTCGAACTCCGGCACGCTCAACCGCTATTTCCAGACGACGCGTTATTTGGATGAAGCGGTCAAAGAATTATTTGACGAATTAAAAGCGAGCGGCCTTTACGAAAACTCGATTATCGTCATGTATGGCGACCATTACGGCATTTCAGAAAATCATAACGATGCGATGGCCCAATACCTTGGGAAAGAAATTACGCCTTATGAATCTGCCCAGCTTCAGCGCGTACCGTTCTTCGTGCACATTCCCGGTTCAGGCAAAGGGCATGTGAACGAGGAAATCGGCGGCCAGATTGATATGCGCCCGACAATCCTGAACTTAATGGGTGTTGAGACAGACAACGATATGCAATTCGGCAGTGACTTATTCTCAGAAGAACATGAAGAGAGCGCTATTTTCCGCGACGGGCGCTACGTTACGAAAGACTATGTCTACGCCGGAAACACGTGCTATGAAAACGGCACAGGCGAAGAAATCGACCCGATGTTGTGTGCACCCTTCACCGAGCAGGCACGAACAGAACTGGAATTTTCAGAGGAAATCATCATTGGTGACCTCTTGCGGTTCTACGATGAAGAAACCGGCAACTTGAATATTTCTGAGCAATAAAAAAGAGGGATGCGACGTAAATCGCATCCCTCTTTTCTTTTGGCCAACTTTATACTTTCAGCGCCAACACATGATTCTTCAAATAATGGTAAACCCCATCTTCGTCGCACGTGAATTCCGTCACTTCATCTACCACTGCCTTGATATGGTCCGGCGCATTTTTCATCGCCACTGAACGGGTAACGAATTCGAACATCTTCAAATCGTTGTCGCTGTCGCCGACCGCCAATGTGTCGCAGCCTGTTAAGCCGAAGCGTTCCAGCATCTGCTCGATGCCCGATGCTTTGCTGACATTCGCAACCATCACTTCCGCGTTATGCGGAGAAGACGGTGTCATCGTAAAGTCCATTTCCTGCTGCAATTCCGCAAGCACGGCTTTCCAATTTTCGATTTCTTCCTTCGTTCTCGCAAAGAAATAAAACTTGGAAAAATGGCTGCCGACGATTGTTTCCGTCCACTCAATTTCTTCGGCAAGCGATTTTTGGCGCGAAATCCATTCATTAATCTGCACCGAATCCGGCTTTGGCTCGCGGATGGCCGCTTCTACAAAATCCCGGTCCTGCTGCAGCACGATGCGCGATTCGCCGTAAGGGAAAAGCTCATAATAGATGCGGTGTTCACGTGCTTTTTCAATAACCGCTTCCACCAATTCCAGCGATAAAGAATGCTCGAAAACCGTCTCTTCGCCAATATAGCCGGACATGCCGTTCGCCGTAATGATGCCGTCCACCGCAAATCCTTCGGGCAGCATCTCAGCCAATTCGGTCGCCGATCTGCCAGTCGCGATGAAAACATAGAAGCCTTCGCTGCGCAATTCATCTATAATTTCCTTCGTGTGGATGCTCACTTTATTGTGGTGATTCAGGATGGTCCCATCCATATCCAAAAATACTGCTTTCGGTTTTACTGACACGTTGTTGCCTCCTTGGTATCCAAATTGAAACTATTAAGCCAGTATACGCCTGAATTTTTCCAAACTCAATAAATGCAGCCCAAGTTTACAAAAGCTTAACCCTCTCCAGCGCATCTTAATCGCTATTGCAATATGGCAATAAATGATAGAATGATGCTAATCGAAAAAGTTTTATTGGCGTTTTAATTTTTTGAAATAGGTATCGATATTCCGCAAAACAGCTCGCTTGCCGCGGGCGAGCGCCAAGCCTCCTCAGCCCGCTAACGCGTGCTTGCGGGGTCTCGGCTGTCTCGCTATCCCGCAGGCGTCTTCGCTGTTTTGCTCCATACCTAGAGAAGGCAAAGAAAATGCTGAAAATGCAGCTTTCATTTTCTATGATAAAAGAAAAATTTTACTATCAAGAAAGACCTTTGAATGAAGCGGAAGGCGGCGAACAAGTTGGGCAAAAAGATTTTGGCCAACTTGTTTGCGACGAAGCGCAGTGCGCTGAAGGAGCAACGGTTTTCGAAGCGAAGGAAGCAACTGAAGCCAGGCCCGCGGAAAGCGTCCGCCTGAAGCGAAATGAAAAGGGCTGTTAACATGGAACAGATTTTAATTATCGAAAAAGTATTGAATAATAATGTCGTCATCGCCCGCCATGACACCTATAAAGAAGTCGTGTTAATCGGCAACGGGCTTGGCTTCAACCGCAAAAAAGGCGACAGCATCCCTTTCGACACCGCTGACAAGACTTTTCTGCTGAAAGATGAGAAAGAGATGGAGCAGTACGTCAATTTGCTGCCGCATATCGATGAAAACCTGCTGGAATTCATCCACGGCCTGCTGCTGTTCATTGAAGAAAAGATGGGAAAAGAATTGAACGAGCACATCCATGTCGCGCTGACCGACCACTTGGCGTTCGCCATCAGCCGCGCACAAAAAAACATGCAATTCTCGAACCCGTTCCTTTACGAAATCGAGGCGCTGTATCCGAAAGAATACCGTGTCGCCCAGGAGGTCGTGAAAAAGGTCGAATCGCATATCGGCATCGCTTTTCCTGAAGGGGAAATCGGCTTTATCGCGCTCCATATCCATAGCGCGGTGACCGATAAATCGCTGCGTGACATCAATCGCTACAACGCGCTCATCTCCCAGCTGGTGGAAATCATCGAAGCGAATTTATCGTTGCAGCTGCAGCGGGACGACGTCGATTACCATCGGCTGATTCAGCACCTGCACCGTGCAATCGACCGCGCCCACAAAGGAAATTCCGTCGCGGAAGAGAGAAAACTCGAAGAATTGTTGAAAAAGGAATATCCGGTGTGCTATAATCTTGCGTGGAAGCTGATTAAAGTGATGCAAAACCAATTGAACAAGCCGGTAGATGAAGCTGAAGTACTGTACTTGACGATTCACCTTCAACGCCTGCTCCATAATCAATAAGCCAAACATACGTGTTACTGATTCGATCAGGCATGAGTATGAAGAGATCCAATGATTAATCCGAAGGGGAATTCTGCCCTTTTCTTAATCTTGTCTTTTCTGCTCATGCCTTTTCTTTTTGCCAGCCGTACTCACTTTGGCCGCATCAACAATAACCCATTTTTAATACAAGGAGGAATTTTTCATGTCAGTTAAAACTGCAAAACCTGCAAAATCCCGGAATCTTTTCGGCCTTATGCAGCAAGTCGGTAAAGCATTGATGCTGCCGGTTGCACTTTTGCCCGCTGCAGGTATCCTGCTTGCATTCGGCACAAGCTTTGCCCAAGATTCTTTTTTGGAAGCGGTGCCATTCTTCGGCGCTGATTGGATTCAGAAATTATTATTCGTCATGGCGGAAGCCGGCGGCATCGTATTCGATAACTTGCCGTTATTGTTCGCAGTCGGCGTCGCTATCGGACTTTCCAAAGGCGATGGTGTAGCGGGTCTCGCTGCCATCATCGGCTATTTGATCATGAATGTCACGATGAAGGCATTCGGCAATATCACGCCTGAAATGACGACCGATCCGAAATATGCGGAAGTCTTGGGCATCCCGACGCTTCAGACAGGTGTATTCGGCGGTATCATCGTCGGTGTCATGGCAGCGTTTCTTTACAATCGCTATTACAACATCAGCTTGCCGCAATTTCTCGGCTTTTTTGCCGGAAAACGCTTTGTGCCAATCGTTACTGCTTTCTCGGCCGTTTTCCTCGGCATCGTGATGTTCCTGGTGTGGCCATTCGCCCAAAGCGGATTGAACACCCTTTCCCATTTCATGCTTGAAACGAACCGCACGCTTGCAGCTTTCGTTTTCGGGACAATCGAACGTTCATTGATCCCATTCGGCTTGCACCACATTTTCTATTCACCGTTCTGGTTTGAATTCGGTTCGTATACAAACGCAGCGGGCGAAATCATCCGCGGCGACCAGCGCATTTTCTTCGCGCAGCTGCAAGACGGCGTTGATTTCACTGCCGGCACGTTCATGACAGGGAAATTCCCATTCATGATGTTCGGCCTTCCGGCAGCAGCGCTTGCGATCTACCACACAGCACGCCCTGAGAAAAAGAAAATCGTCGGCGGCATCATGGCGTCCGGCGCATTGACTTCATTCTTGACGGGTATCACTGAACCACTTGAATTCTCGTTCTTGTTCGTTGCACCTATCCTGTTCGGTATCCACGCAGTGTTTGCGGGTCTGTCGTTCATGACGATGCACTTGCTGGACGTTAAGATCGGCATGACCTTCTCCGGCGGCTTGATCGACTTCCTTCTCTTCGGTGTTATGCCGGGTAGAACAGAATGGTTCTGGGTCATCGTTGTCGGACTGGTATTCTCGGTCATCTACTACTTCGGTTTCCGTTTCGCCATCCAGAAGTTCAACTTGATGACGCCTGGGCGTGAAGCAGATGAAGAAGGCGATGATGTTAATGAAGAAATCAGCGACTTGCCTTATGAAATCCTTGAAGCGATGGGCGGCAAAGAAAATATTGCGAACCTTGATGCTTGTATCACACGTCTCCGCGTCAGTGTTGAAGATAAAAATAACGTAGACAAAGCTCGTTTGAAAAAACTTGGCGCTTCCGGCGTCATGGAAGTCGGCAATAACATCCAGGCCATCTTTGGTCCGGTATCGGATAGCCTGCGCGGCCAGATGCAGGACATCATGGATGGTAAAACGCCTCGTGCGAAAAAAGCTCCGGCAGCAAGCGCTGAAGAAGCAGCAGTCAATTTGGCGGCACTTGAATTTAGCAGCCCGATGACCGGCGACATTTTGCCGATCAGCGAAGTTCCGGACCAAGTGTTCTCAGGTAAAATGGTCGGCGACGGTTTTGCGATTCGCCCGACTGACGGCAAAGTGGTTTCCCCGGTCAACGGCAAAGTTGTCACGGTGTTCCCGACGAAGCACGCAATCGGCATCGCAGCAGACAACGGCACGGAAATTCTGATCCACATCGGAATTGACACGGTCCACCTGAAAGGCGAAGGCTTCACTTCAAGAATCGAGCAAGGCGACCTTGTCGAACAAGGCCAATTGCTGATGGAAGTCGATTTGGATTATGTTGAAAAACATGCCCCTTCCATCATCACGCCAGTCGTTTTCACCAACCTGGAAGAAGGACAAACCATTTCTGTCCAAGCAACAGGCCACGTAAAAGCGAATGACAAAAACATCGTTGCGATCAATGAAAGCGATGCAGCGTCAAATTGATTTTCCACTAACTGAACAACAAAAAAGCCGATGCAGCTGCGAGGTAACTTCGCAGCCGCATCGGCTTTTTTTATTTTTTTCAGAGTGCGAGAATTTTCGCCGTGAGGCGGGAAATTTCATGGGTATTGATAGTGGATTCCAGCTTGTTGCTGTTCGCGCAATCGATGAATTCCTTCAGTTCGTAGTACATTGTGTCAAAATCGTGTTCCACGGACAAGTCTTCTGTGCTGCCGTCGCGGTATTTGATCGTTGCAATCTTCGGGTCGCTGATGCGGTCAATCTCGATGACGCCGAGTTCGCCTTGGATTTCGCTCGGCATGTACGAATCCGATATTTTCGAGTACATGGCAATCGCTTCAAACCCGTCGTAATTGAGGATCATGCTCCCCTGCCCTTCGGCTCCGGTCGATAATATGTGCGTATTTTTCAACACGGCTTGCGGCTCGCTGGCAAGGTGGACAATCGGCGCGATGCAATAGACGCCCAAGTCGGTCTTGGCGCCGTTGCCCAATTCCGGTTTAAAAGCGTTCTCGATAATGCCTTCTTTGTATTTGTCGTAGCGCGATGAATACTGGTTGTAATGGAAGACAAAACGGCGCAGCGGCCCGATTTTGTCCAAGTTCTTTTTCACGTTGAGGAAAGTCGGTGTTACGGTCGACTTCATCGCTTCCATGAACAGCACGCCATACGTGCGCGAGGCCTCAACAGCCAAGTCGTATTCTTCTGCCGATAGCGCAGCAGGCTTTTCACAAAGCACGTGGATACCGTGTTTCATTGCCAAGACGCTTTGTTCCACGTGAAACGAGTTCGGCGATGCAATGTAAACCGCGTCAATCGTCCCGCTGTTGAACATCTCAGCTAAATCCGTATAGACATGTGCGACGCCGTACTTTTCGGCAAACGCTTTGCCCGTCTCTTCTGTTCTCGAATAGATGGCGCCGATGCTGAATTCCGGCAAATCCCGCGCTGCTTTAATCATTCGATCCGTGATCCAATTCGTTCCGATAATGCCAAATCTCATATACAGTCTCCTTTTCCGCACATAGCGCCGTTCTTTTTTTGAATAAACTGAAACTTACAAGACTACCAGCCGTAAATAAAACCGAAAGGCCTTTTCTAAAAAATTTAACTTACTGAAGGAGTGATTTTCATGATGTGGTTCTTCGTCCCCTTTGCTTTACTCATCTGCTTTGCTATTATCAGCGATTTGCTGAAAAACAAAAAAACTCATTCACGTCACCGGACTGGCCACCCCGATAATGGGTCAGAAAGCTCCAGCCATTATTACAGCAGCGAATCCTCTTCTTCCGACTGCGGCGGTGGCAGCGACTGACAGGACCGGATTCTTCTACAAGTAAAATTTGGTGAAGAAGGTCGTGCCTTCCGTACTCGTCTTGATCTCTATTGTGGCATTGTGGCGGGCGGCGATGGCGTAGCAGATACCCATCCCGAGCCCCGTGCCATCGTCTTTTGTCGTGAAGAACGGCGTTCCGATCTTCTCCATAACCTCAGGCCGTATCCCTTCCCCTTGGTCTTGTATAGCAAGCACGACACAATTTTCGTCCACTCGGTAATAGGTGCTGATGTACAGCAGCCCCCCTGGTTCCATCGCTTCGAGGCCATTGCGGCAAATATTGAGGATCAATTGCCGGATTTCGTTATGATTCAGCGGCAGCTCCGGAATTTCTTCGGTCTCGATTTCAATCTCTTTGCGTTGGTTGGATGTATCAATCTTGATCAACCGGGAAATGCCCTCAATGATTGAATTCAAGTTCGACATCTGGACTTCGGATGTCCGCGTATTCCCGACCGACAGGAATTCCGTAATTATGGCATTGGCACGGTCCAATTCCTCGATCATCAGGTGGAAATGCCCTGCGTGCTCCTGAAGCCCCTCTTCCTGCTCCAGTAATTGAAGAAAGCCCCGAACAGTCGTCATCGGATTGCGGACCTCGTGGCTGATGCCCGCTGCCATCTGGCCAATCAGATCCAAATTGGCGAGTCGCTTCAATTCCTTCTCGTACTTCCTTTTTTCTGTGACATCCTTCAGCATGCAGCAAATGCCTTCATCGTAAGGGTATGCCACTGCCTCAAAAAAATAATCCTCCAACGAATCGATTTCGAAATGCACCGGCACCCGGTCATTCATCGCGCGGTGGAATTCTTCATACATTGCCGTTTTCGCAGCGCTTGGAAATACTTCCCACATATTTTTGCCCATCACTTCTTCCGCCGTTTTATTATGAGGCAGGAATTGGTGTTTATTGATATAAATGTACTCCCAGTCCTTGTTCAACGCGAAAAAGCCGTCCGTGATGCTTTCTATGACGCTCGCTACTTTTTCGTTGGCGTTCGCAAGCTCACTCGTCCGTTCTTCGACCATGTTCTCAAGCTGGTCCATATGCAATAAATTCGAAAATGTCGGAGCCGTCGTGTCGACGATCGACTGTGCCATGTGAACCCGGGAATCATCATAGCCCGCTGCGTCCGCTTCGGCCACCGCAATGACCCCCAGCGCTTCGCCCATCGACACCAGCGGAATCAGCAACAGCCCTTTGCGCCCTTCTCCGGGAATGTGCATGACTTTTTTTGACGCGATCGCTTCTTCCGCTAACTCCTCGTAGCTCCGGGAAGGGTCAGCGGCTGCAAGCTTATTGCTCCACTCTGTTTCTGTCCAATCGGAGTTTTTGTTGACCTTGGTAAGGCCGACCGTCTTTTTCTCCACCGGCTCCAATAGATGGGCGATGATTTTTTCGCTGCCCAGGATTTTCGCCAAGTAATGGAAGCATTTGTCCAAACATTGCTGGATCGACGAGCACATCGACAACTCACGGGCCACATTGAGCAGAAGCTGATTTTCAGCGATCAGCTCTTCTTTTTGCTTGAACGTTTTTGCATTCTGGATGGCGACTGCTGCCATATTGACGTACGCTTCCACGCTTTGAATTTCCGATTCCGTCAAATACATCGGCTTGCCGAAATCGAATAAGAAAACCAAACCAAATAATTCCTGCTCGAAGCAAATCGGCAGCGCCAGCAGCGATTTCACTTCGAAAGCTTCGACCGGCGTGCGATCTGGCCGCTCGTCTTTTAAGGTATCAGGAATGTAAATCGTTTTCCGCGTTTCAATCACTTGCTTGGCCAACATATCTGTAGCCGGGTCAATCACCTGCGTTTCGAGCTTTTGCCCGTTGATGACATCCGGTTTTCCCGCAACAGCGCGGAATGTCCCGTCATTTTGAGCCATGAAAACCCCCACTGAACTGCATTGCACAATCTCTTCTGAAATCGCCTGTGTGACATGCTGCAGCACCTCACGCAGTTCCAGCTTCGTATTGATGATCTTTGTTATATTGGCAAGTCTGGAATATCGGGTTTGTTCCGCTAACATACATATGGTCTCCCATCACAGGCATCATTCGATTCAACGCCTTCCTGCTATTTTATCCCTTTTTACAAATAACTGCTAGAAAAGTCCGCCAATCCCTTTCAATATTTCTGCAAGGGCCCCCAAGCGAAGGCTGGCATTTATTCGTGTTAAAATCAGGATAGGCTAGCAGAATTAGATTGAAGGATGTGGCAAAAGCATGAAAATCGGCGCAATTCTCCAACAGTCGGCAAATGCCGCTCCAAAAATTTTTTCGATAAAACGCATAGACAAGGAGGAAAAACATGCCTCCACCACGTTTTAAATTAAGCACAGTCATCATACTTTTTGTCTTTCTCGTCGTGTTGACATCGCTCGTCATCACAAATTTACTGGTCGCGAATTCAAACAGCGACAGCATCGAAGCGCAATTAGAAGAAAAAGCGGCCACGATTTCCCGCGTTGTCGCCGAGTCTCAAGTGGTGCGGAACGGGCTGCAGGACGGTGAAATGGAAGAAGCGATCCAGGATTATGCCGACACGATTCAGCAAGCGGCCGATGTGCTGTTTATCGTTGTGCTGGATATGGACGGCATCCGAAAATCGCATCCCGATCCCGAACAGATCGGCGCACCATTTGTCGGCGGAGACGAACAGCCCGCTTTACAAGGTGAATCCTACATTTCTCAGTCTGAAGGGACGCTCGGGCAATCCGCACGTGCCTTCACGCCGGTGTTCAACAGCGCAAACACACAAGTCGGCGCCGTATCGGTCGGCATCTCACTGCAGGAAGTCGAGTCCTCCATCGAGCAAAACAGAAACAAAATCTTCATGGGCTCCCTCATCGGCTTATTGGTTGGCGTGATGGGTGCATTCTGGCTGGCGCGTTATATCAAAAAGAATCTTTTCGGACTCGAACCATATGCCATAGCGCGCATCCACGAAGAACGGAACCAAATGCTCCATTCCGTCTATGAAGGCATCATCGCGATCGACAAAGAAGCCAAGATCGTGCTAGTCAACAAGTCTGCGAGGCATATGTTCCAGAAAGCCGGATTGATGGGCCAAGAACCCATCGGCATGCACTTGAACGACTTCCTCCCCGGAGCTAGGACGGACAGCCTTTTGATGGATAAACAGCCAATTTTGGATGAAGAGCAGGAGTTCAACGGCATTTCCATCATCTCGAACCAAGTGCCGCTGGTCGTGGACGGCCAAGTGATCGGCGCGATTGCCACGTTCCGTGATAAGACCGAAGTCAAAGAGCTCGCGGAACAATTGACCGGCGTGAAGATGTACGCTGAAACGCTGCGGGCGCAATCCCACGAATTCATGAACCAGCTCCACGTCCTGCTTGGCATGATTAAAATGGAGGAATACGACCAAGTCGCACGCTTTATCGCTGAGTTGGCAGAGCACCAAGTCTACGAGGTCGGCAATGTGGCGCGCCATATCAAAGATCCGGTATTCGCTGGATTCATCGTCGGCAAAATCAGCTACGCCAGGGAAGCCCATGTCAACTTGCGGGTCAGCTGCGAAACGGCAATACCAAAACCGGCGGATTCCACAGTGACGCATGAACTGATTACGATTCTTGGCAATGTCATCGACAACGCGATCGACAACATCATGGCCAGCGGGCAGCCTCAAATTACCGCCGCGTTTTCCTATATCGACGACTTGCTGACGATGACAGTCACCGACAATGGCAGCGGCATCCCGGAAAACTTGCTCGAAACCGTCTTCGAAAAAGGGGTTTCGTCCAAGCAAGGGGCGCACCGCGGCTTCGGCCTTTATTTGGCAAAAAACAGCACCGACAAACTGCACGGTTCGATTGAAGTCGCCTCAACGGTTGGCATAGGCACAGCTTTCACCATAATAATCCCCTTTGAAGCAGGAAGTGATGATGATGATTAATGTACTGATTGTAGAAGATGACCCGATGGTAGCGGCGCTCAACCAAAAATACACTGAACAGCTCGACGGTTTTCGCGTAGCCGGTTTGGCAGCAAATGCGCAGCAGGCTTCCCAGCTTTTGGCACAGCAGGAAATCCAGCTGATTTTGCTGGATATCCACATGCCTGGTTTAGACGGCTTGGCCTTTTTGCGCGGGCTGCGCGAAGAAAACCTGGAGCTCGATGTGATCCTGATTACGGCAGCTTCCGACATCCAGCCAATCCAGCAGGCGCTGCGGCTCGGCGCCGTCGATTACCTCATCAAACCTTTCGAATTCAGCCGTTTCCAAGAAGCACTGGCTCAATACGGCAAGCAGCATTCCCGCCTGGAGGACAAACAAAGCGTCAATCAGCAGGAATTGGACCGCCTGCTCCACAAAAAGCCGCCTGCCGACCGTTCCGCTTTTCCTGAATTGCCGAAAGGGCTGACGAAAACCACTCTTCAGACAATCAATGAAAAAATTCTCGGCACCGGCGATGCGGCGTTTTCAACCGAAGAAATTGCGGAATCGACCCGCATTTCGCGGGTTTCGGTCAGGAAGTATTTGAAGTTTTTGGCGGAA
>NZ_RQII01000074.1 GCF_004761975.1 Planococcus koreensis
AAAAATAACAGACTGGCCGGGAGCTGCAATTACAAAGCAGCTTCCGGCTTTTGTTATTTCAAAATAGTTTTTTGAAGAAAAAAGATTCATTTGCTTCAAATTAAACACTAGATAAGTAGCCCTTTTGTATATTCATAATCAATATTTCGCAAAAAAACTGCGAAGGCATGGACCCAAGTGTTGGGGAGTGCATTTTTAGAAGAAGCGCATAGCGCTGCAACGCACTCAATGTTTCGAATCTAGCGTAGAGATGCAACTGGTTTTTCATGTGCCGAAGCTAGCGAAGCATTGCAACACACTTCAGTGTCCCGAAGCTAGCGAAGCGTTGCAGGGACGGGGACAAGGATAGAAGCAGAAAGTTTCTTAGTAATGAGACGGGGGTTCTTTCCGGCTCATTGTGGGAGCTTTGCCCAACACGTCCGGAGCGGCTTTCAATACCTTGCTTCTTAAGCTCCACTTAACAGCACCTGGGCTTGATCCGCGCAATATGACAAATTTGTGAATTCCTTTGTGAATTATTGCATTAACTATTATTCCGTGATAAAGTTAAGTTGTGAAATAAATCACATACAAACATACACCCCTTTGTTTGAGCGTGAACATTTCTCCCATCCCCTTTGTGTAATATGGAAAGGCGCCTTCCGGACGTGGAAGGCGCCTTTCATCGTTTCATGAAAAAAAGCGGAGCAGGAACCCATTCGGGATCCTGCTCCGCTTTTTTCTATAATAGAAGTTCAATTTAGTGCAGTGGCTGTTATTTTAAAGTCCAAAGAGTTTGATCTGGCAAAGTGATGCGGTCCAATTTTTGCTGAAGGACTTTTTTCTTCAATTCGCATTCGGCAGTTTGTTCGGAAATATTATAAATGGAAGCAACTTCTTTTGTCGCCATGGTGGAATACTTCAGGAACAGCTCGTCGAGTGATGGCGGCGGTTGGCGGTTTAAGTTTTTATTGCCTAACATTTCCTGCATAATGGCTTGATAAACTTCGTAAGTATAAAGTCCGGAAACTTTCACGCCTTCGTCTTCTATGCATTCGTTGAAAAAAACAATACTTGGCACTTCGTCGATTTCCATCTCCCGTGTGATGTGCAAATCACATTGGAAAGCTTTGGCCGTATGGACAGAATGGAAATCTTTTTGGAATTCTTCCGGGTCCAGCTGGGATTCTTCCGCAATTTCCAACAAAATTGAATAAGAAGAGACGTCCTTAGTCTGGAGCAGCAAATACTCCTGCAATTTGTGCAGGAACCGGTTGCCGGCGCGTTTGCCCTGAAGCTCAGCGGCTTTAACTGCCACAGAAGCCAATACAGGATGGGAAAGCCGGTCGGTGTCAATGATCGGCGCGGCACCCGCTTTGTTCAAATTGAATAATTTCGTGCTGATAACAAAACGCATTGAAAAATAATGGCCGTATTCAATTTGCAGCTTGCGGATAATCGCTTGGAGTTCCCAGCATTCTGGATTCAAGGGATCAAGAAAAACATATAATTCCATCGGTTTGGACGTCTTAGTGAGGACGTCTGAGGGTGTAGCTAAATCCAAATCGTTCACTCTAATTCCTCCTCGCTGTCGCGCTCGTTCACCATATGATGAGCGGTCAAAACAAGCCGCTGAAAGAAGACTTCCCGAAACTTTCCTTCCAAACCTACTTCATCCATCGCTTCGTGCATGCATTCAAGCCATGCCTGTGCTCTGTCTGGAGTGATTGGAAAAGGGTGGTGGCGCGCTTTCAGGCGGGGATGCCCGTGTTCTTCAGAATAGATGTTCGGGCCCCCTAAATATTGGGTCAAGAATTGTTTTTGTTTTCGTGCTGTTTCAGTTAAGTCGCTAGGGAATATAGGCTGCAGCTTTGGATGATTGGCGACGCGGGCATAAAATGCGTCTACTAGTTGAGACAAGCGTTCCGCACCAATTTCTTCGTACGGAATAATCGGTTTTCCAGTCATTATTGTGTCTCCTTTGCTTTAGCTGTAAATTCATTCTAACAACGGAGTGGGATTTTCTCAAACAATATAGACTTATTGGGGAAATATGGAAACGTTCGTTCGCTTAAAGCCCCCCTTGCTGCCTGCGCTCTGCGGCGGCCATAAATCGGGCTATTTTTTTGTTGGCATGGCGCACAGGAATGCTGTGGCTTTTCAGTAAATCATAGAAATGCTTTTCGCCTGCTGCAGCCTCTTTTACTTCAAACTCAATTTCATAGTCTTCCGTTCCGGCATATTCCGAATGGTCGAGCACCAACAGCCCATCCGCTGTTTCCATTTCCATGCGGTGGGTGGTCAATGCGCCGATCAATTGTAGGGCATCCGGGGAAACGGACAACTCCGCCAAAGCTGCGCAGACCTCAGGCGCTTGAAAAGTTTGCCCTTCGATCATGGCTGTTGCCTGGTCTTCCGCCAGGGCATCGGTAATTTCGAAATGGCCGTGGGCAGCAGGAGTTTTAAGCGTGCATTCAAAGCCGTCCTGTTTTTTTCGGATCCGCAATGCGGATTTCAAGTTTTTCAACTGGAAATCCGGGGTATCGAAGTAAAAGTTTTCCTGCGTTTTTACATCACTTTCTGAAAATCCATAATGGGCAGCTAATTTTTCGTATTCTTCTTGTTGGAGCATATTTTTGAATTCGATTTCAAGTTCTTTTGACATGTCGCAGCACCTCTCTCGTATGATTTATTATGGGATAATTCGGGTGTAACTGCAACGGATGTGGGAGCTGTGTTAAAATATCACTATATATTGCCAGCAGGAAAGGGAGAATTCCATTGCGTAAACTTGTAGAAGTCCAGAACGGAATTATTTCAGATGAAGGGATTCAATTCATCGTTGAAGCACAGGAGCCTTTTGAAGCATTGGAAGCTTCGGGCCGCATGATTGCGGATTCGGACGGCCACGCTTTTGTCTATTTATTGGACACAGGCACTGATTATATTTATATGCAATTCAAGGAAGTTTTATGGCCAGCGATGCTTGCCGCATTGCAGCGCAAAGAAGTGCCATTGCTGCAATGGGGGGAACAAATCATGCCCTTGGCTTCCTACCACGAGGAATTGTGGATGCTCTTGGAGAATATAGAAGGTAACGACAATTACGGCGGTGCATTCAGCTCAGCCGTTGAAAAAGCTTTTAAAGAGGCTTTGGCTTCTCGAGCATAGAAAGAATTGGAGTGGATACAGCATGGGTCAATGGGATCGGTTTTTAGCGCCGTATAAACAGGCGGTAGATGAATTGAAGATAAAATTCAAAGGAATGCGCCAACAATTTGAAACGGATAATTCGAATTCTCCGATAGAGTTTGTAACCGGGCGGGTCAAACCGCTCGCCAGCATTTACGACAAGACGCTTGAAAAAGGCATTCCATTCGAGCCTTCGGATGATTTAGCGCACCAATTGCAGGATATCGCTGGATTGCGGATGATGTGCCAGTTTGTCGGCGATATTGAAACAGTTGTCGGGCTGCTGCGCCAGCGCAATGATTTGCGCATAGTGGAGGAAAAAGATTATATTTCCCACGAAAAGCAGAGCGGCTACCGTTCGTATCACGTCATTGTTGAGTATCCTGTCCAGACGATCAAAGGCGAAAAGCTTATCCTTGCTGAAATCCAAATCCGTACATTGGCAATGAACTTCTGGGCATCAATTGAGCATTCATTGAATTATAAATACAAAGGCGTGTTCCCGGAAGAAATCAAAATCCGGCTGCAGCGTGCTGCGGAGGCGGCATTCCAGTTAGATGAAGAGATGTCCCAAATCCGGGACGAAATCCAGGAAGCGCAGGCTTATTTCACAGAATTCAAAGACGCCGCGAGTACCCATTTTCCAACAGACCGCCAAGGAGGGAAAAAAAGCCAATGAAATTTTATATCCAATCCAGAAGCGATGATCTATCAAACGAATTGATGGCGACAGCCCGCGCTTACCTGCAGGATTTCGGCATGGAATGGAACGAAGAGTCGCCGGATGTCGTGCTATCGATCGGCGGCGACGGCACATTGCTGCATGCGTTCCATAAATACCGCGACCAGATATCTTCTGTCGCATTTGTCGGCATCCACACGGGCCATTTGGGTTTTTATGCCGATTGGAAACCGATTGAAATTGAAAAACTGGTGTTGTCGATCGCTAAAAAGGAATATGAAGTCATTGAATATCCGTTAGTGGAAGTCAGCATCCATTACCAAAACAAAAATGAGCCGGTGGTGTACCTGGCACTGAACGAGTCGACTGTGAAATCGCCGGACGTTACGCTTGTCATGGATGTGTTCCTGAACGAAAGCCATTTTGAGCGTTTCCGTGGAGACGGTTTGTGCATGTCCACACCGTCTGGCAGTACGGCATATAATAAGGCGCTGGGAGGCGCCATCATCCACCCGTCGCTCGAAGCGATGCAATTAACGGAAATGGCGTCGATCAACAATCGTGTATTCCGGACAGTGGGCTCTCCGCTTGTGCTGCCAGCCCATCACCGCTGCGCGCTGCGCCCGGTCAAAGCGCCAGACTTCATGGTCACTGTGGACCATTTGCAATTGCTTCACAAAGATGTAAAATCGATTGAATACAGAGTGGCGGATGAAAAGGTCCGATTTGCACGTTTCCGGGCGTTTCCATTTTGGAAAAGGGTGCACGATTCATTTATCGATAGTGAGGTATAAAAGTGAAACAGCTTAATCCATTTCAATTAACCTACGCCGCAAAAGAAAACGGCATATTGAGGGAAGCCCTGAGCGACTGGGGTATTTCCAAGCGAACATTGGCATCGGTTAAATACGGCGGCGGCCTGATACTGGTCAATGGCGCCGAAGTAACGGTCCGGCACATCGTGGAAAAGGGCGATGCCGTGACCGTTATTTTTCCGCTTGAAGAGCTCGGCGGCGGTTTGAAGGCAGAGCCTGGCCCGTTGAAAATCATCCACGAAGATGAAGCGCTTTTGATCGTCGATAAACCGGCGCTGCAGAATACGATTCCTTCGCGTGAGCACCCAGGCGGCAGCTTGGCGAATTTTGTCGCCCAGCATTTCGAGGACAATGGCGTACCCGCTACGCTTCACATAGCCACACGGCTTGACCGCGACACGTCAGGACTTGTGTGCATTGCAAAAAACCGCCACATTCACCATATGCTTTCGCTGCAACAGCAAAGCAAGAGAATGAAGCGGCAGTATGAGGCTTTTGTCCACGGCACGGTTGGAGAGAAAGATTTTCTGATCACCGAACCGATTGGCCGAAAAGATGGCAGCATCATCGAACGGGAAGTGAGGCAAGATGGAAAGTTCGCTGAGACTGCAGTGGAAGTGCTGCATGATTTCGAAGAATTCAGCCACCTGCGCCTGCAATTGAATACCGGGCGGACGCATCAGATCCGTGTCCACTTGTCGCATATCGGCCATCCGCTTATCGGCGACGATTTATACGGCGGCTCGCGAAGCATCATCGAACGGCAGGCATTGCATTGCCGTTCGCTCGAATTGCTGCATCCGGTTTCCGGTGAAAAAATGTTTTTCGAATCTCTTTTGCACGACGACATGGCGGCTCTGCTTCAGGTAAAGCGGTAAAATCGTTCAGGCGCATAAGGCTGAAGGGAAGGGACCGATTCAATCGCCATCTCCGGGAACCGCAATGCAGTCAATGAACCTCCGAACACGCAGCCGGTATCGATATTCGCGGTCCGGTTGATGATATAAGGCACTTCGGTGGGGGTGTGGCCATAAACCACCCACGGCTGGCCGCCGTAATTTTTAGCCCAGTCGCGGCGGATCGGCCGGCCGTCAGCGTAGTAATTGCCGGTCGTTTCTCCGGATAAAACGAAATTGGCGATGCCTCTTGACAGCGGCTGGCCGAGCATCTCTTCTTTAAGTCCCGCGTGTGCGACAATCAAGTGCGGAGGATGGTCCTGAAAAAGCGGAAGTTTCTCATAGAATTGCATATAGCGCTTGCGGAATGTCAGCTGGTCTTGTTTCGGCAAACTGCGCCATTCAGCTAATGTTGTCTCCAGGCCATTGCTGATTTGGACGGAATGGCCTTTGAAATACCGATAAAGCTTGCTGCAATGATTGCCTGGCGAGTAAAACAGCAGCCCCTCATCTTGCATACGGAACAAAAGCTTCAATACATTAAGCGAGTCGGGGCCGCGGTCCATGGCATCGCCGACAAATGATAAGCTGCGCCCTTTCGGATGGACAAAGACGCCAGCACGCTGCTGATAGCCTAGTTTTTCAATTAATTGAAGGAGTTCACTATAGCAGCCGTGGATATCGCCGATTATATCGAATTTCATTGAATTTCACCTCTTACATCTTGATTATCTTCAACCATAGTGTAACGTATTATATGGTATACCAGGGACTACCCAGAATGAAAGGAGGGAGCATACATGATGGAAGAGAAATCCCAACATGAAACCGAATTGGATGAAGAACTTTTGAACCGCCTTCTTGAAACAGGGGACGTTGAAAGTTTCCGCGAAGAATTCCTGTCGCACCATCCATATGACCAGGCGACATTTTATGAGAAATCAGACCACGATATACGGCATATGATGTATCAGTATCTCTCTCCTAAAGAAATGGCAGATATATTCGAAGCCATCGAGCTTGACGATGATGAGTACGAAGATTATTTTAAGGAAATGAACGTGAATTATTCTGCTGATCTGCTGTCGGAAATGTATACCGATGACGCCGTTGACGTGCTGAACAAATTGAACAAAGAACAAGTCGCCACTTATTTGACTGTGATGAACAAGGAATCGGCAAGGCAGATCAAAGACTTGCTGCATTACGAAGAATATACAGCGGGTTCTATCATGACCACCGAATTCGTTTCAATACCAAAAAATTCGACTGTCCGGTCGGCCATGAATATTCTTCGGAACGCAGCACCGAATGCCGAAACGATTTATTATTTATTTGTTGTCGATGAGGACCGCAGGCTGTCTGGCATTGTGACATTGCGCGATCTCATTATTTCTGATGAAGACACATTGATCAGCACGATCATGAACGAGCGTGTCGTCAGCGTTTCCGTTGGAGAAGACCAGGAAGAAGTTGCACGCATGATCAAGGATTACGATTTCCTGGCAATGCCGGTTGTCGACTTCCAGGATCATCTGCTGGGGATTATCACTGTCGATGATATCATTGACGTTTTGGACGAAGAAGCATCGGATGATTATTCAAAACTGGCTGCCGTATCCGATATGGATACGTTTGACAGAGGGCCGCTCACTGCGGCTAAAAAAAGGCTGCCATGGCTTATCCTGCTGACTTTCCTCGGAATGCTGACAGCGAACCTGATGGGCATGTTCGAAGAAACACTTGACCAAGTGGCGCTGCTAGCGGTGTTTATTCCGCTGATTGCCGGAATGGCAGGGAATAGTGGAACACAGGCCTTGGCCGTGGCTGTCCGCGGTATAGCCACTGGCGATATCGAAGAAAAAAGCAAACTGAAACTGCTGCTGCAGGAAGCGGGCACCGGTTTAATCACCGGAGTCGTCTGCGGCGCATTTGTCGTAGGGCTTGTCTACTTCTGGAAAGGGGAGCTGCTGATCGGGCTGCTCGTCGGGATTGCGGTAATGAGTTCAATCTTTGTAGCGACGCTGGCGGGTTCGTTCATTCCTTTATTGATCCACCGCTTGAAAATCGATCCGGCCGTTGCTTCCGGACCGTTTATCACTACTTTGAATGACATCATCTCTATCCTGATTTACCTGGGATTGGCAACTACCTTTTTGAATCAACTCTAGAAAAGTGCAAATTGCACTTTTCTTTTTTATGATGTATTATTAGTACCAGGTTATAATAATAGGCGCAGGGGGAATTTAAATGTCAATATCATTAGCAGGCAAGACATACGTGATCATGGGAGTTGCCAATAAACGAAGCATCGCTTGGGGCATCGCACGTTCACTGGACCAATCAGCGCACGTTTGATCTTTACATATGCTGGAGAACGATTCGAACAATCGGTGCGCGATTTAGTGGCGACACTCGATGGCAATCACGAAATCATTTTGCCATGTGACGTTACCGACGACGCAAGCGTAGAGCAATGCTTTGCTGCCATCAAAGAGCAGGCAGGCAGCATTGACGGCTTGGCGCATTGCATCGCGTTTGCAAAAACTGAAGAACTGGCAGGCAATTTCTCGGATACATCACGCGACGGCTTTTTGCTGGCGCATAACATCAGCTCGTATTCATTGACGATTGTTGCACGCTATGCAAAAGAATTGATTTCAGAAGGCGGCAGCATTGTTGCACTTACGTACATCGGCGGCGAACGCGTCATGCCGAATTACAACATCATGGGTGTCGCGAAAGCTTCACTGGAAATGTCTGTGCGCTATTTGGCAGCCGATTTAGGGCGCCAAGGCATCCGGGTCAACTCGATTTCTTCCGGGCCGATCCGCACTTTGTCTTCTAAAGGGGTCAGCGACTTCAACACGATTCTTCGCGAAATCGAAGAAAAAGCGCCGCTTCACCGCAATACGACACCGGAAGAAGTGGGCGATACAGCAGCCTTCCTATTTAGCGATATGTCCCGCGGTATCACAGGAGAAACCATCCACGTAGACAGCGGATATCATATCTTATAAGTAAATAAGAAAGTCGATATTTTGCGAAACAGCCCGTTTTCCAGCGGGAGCAGTGGGCCAATGGAGACCCCGTAAGCACGCGATAGCGGGCTGAGGAGGCTTCATGCCCACCCCCGCGGAACGCGTCCGCCTAAAGCGAAATGAAAAGTCTATTAATGAGTTTCTTATATAGGTACAAAAAAAGCAGTTCCGCTAGAAATCGCGGAACTGCTTTTTTGCATCGATTACATTAAATTTTTCACCATGGCCCGGTGCGGGATGCCCGCATCGAGGAATTCCGGTGAGCTGACTTCGTAGCCCAGCTTTTCGTAAAAAGGAATCGCGTAAGATTGCGAATTGAGTTTTAATGTGAAGAGGCCAGCGGTTTTGGCATGCTCTTCCATTTCGTTCATCATCAGTACGCCGACATGCTGTCCGCGGTACTCAGGAAGTACACAGACGCGTTCGATCTTGCCGATGCCGGATTCGGTTTCGCGGATCCGTGCAGCTGCAATCGGCTGCTCCAGATTAAAGCCGACGAAATGAGTGGCGGAATCGTCGTATTCATCCATTTCGATATGCAATGGCACACCTTGTTCTTCTACGAATACTTTTCTTCTGACATCAAAAGCCTGTTCTTTTTCAGCAGGAGTTTCAGCGATTTTAACTTTCAGCAATTAAACTTCATCTCCTGTTAAGCGGAATGTATCGTAAACGGTCCATGAGCCGTCTTCCAATTGATAAAGGATATGGAAGCGGTCGATGGTTTCTTCATGATCGATTCCGACCATTTTCAATTGGCCGAAAATATCAGCGTGTTCCGAATCGGATAGCTTTTGGGCAACTGTGATATGCGGCACAAAAGAAAACTTAGGTGCCCCGCCAAAGAAGTCTGAATGCAGATCTTCATGGATAGCTGTTAGTTCCGGTGTCGGATCCACTTTGAAATACAAGGTATTGGTCAGTGGAGCGAAGGAGCTGACGCGTGTTGCATGAATTGTGAAAGGCTTGTGGCGCTTAGCGACTTTTGCCATTTCTTCTGTCATCGCTTTGATTTGTGCTTCATCTGCTTCAAAAGCATCTTTCAGCGTAATGTGCGGCGTAATCAATTCATAATGCGGATCGTAGCGTTTGCGGTAAGAGTTCGCAACGTCTTGCAATTTTTTTGATGGGAATGCAACAACACCATATTTCATAAAAAGGCCTCCTCGTCAGTAGTAACTAGTTCATAGATCATTATATCAAAAAAAGGTTGGCAGCAGTGAATTCCGCCTACATGCCGAAATTCTGAACCAACGCACGTTTCAAATCAGGCTGCCAATGCTTCCACGTGTGGTCTCCATCAAATTCTTCATAGAAGATGGAAAATCCTTTATTCTTCATTAATTCATTCAGCTGCCGGTTCGGTTCCACAAAGTCTTCAGTTCCGCCGGATGTCAATTTCACAGCCGTCTCGCCTTTGCCGATGACGTGGTATACCGTGAACGGCTGGGCGGATTTGAAATTCTCGACGGAGGCAAGCAGCTCCTTGCCGACTTTAGGCGATTGCAAAATGACGCGACCGAAAATGTTCGGGTACCGGAGTGCTGCACTCAGCGATACGGTCGCAGCTAACGAATCGCCGATCAGCGTCCGGCCCATGCCGACTTGGTAGGTTGGGTAATATTCATCCAGGTAAGGCGCAAGTTCGTGCGCGAGAAAGCGCAAATAGGCGCCGTGCTGTTTACCGGTGGGCTCGTATTTATTGTTGCGGTCTTCGACGCTCTTATAAGGGACGCCTACAACGATGATGTTCTCGATTTCTTTGTTGTCGAGCAATTCATCAACGACACGGGGAATGCGCCCAAGCTGGAAATAATCTTTGCCATCCGATGCAATCAGGACGGTATATTTATATAATGGTGAATAATTTGCAGGAAGGTAAACCAATAATTGCATCTCTTCCTGCAATTCGTTGCTGTAAAGCGAGATATCTTGCACAGTCCCTCTGTTCATCCATATGCCTCCTTATTCGAATCTGTATGAAAATTGTAACATATCCTCAGCTATTGGTATAATCACCATGTAAGCATACGTTATCAGGAAAGGGGTTTTTTCTATGAACGGCGGGAATTCAAGAGTCCATTCGGAAGAAGTGACAAAAGCGGCACATGAAGCACTCAGGAACAGAGGAGTGACAGTCGAAGACATCGCGGAGATCGTCCTTGAGATGCAGCTTCCATTTAATGCGGGGCTGACGCTAGCGCATTGCGTCGAATCCGTTGAAAGCGTCCTTCAAAAACGTGAAATGCAGCATGCCTTGCTCGTGGGGATCGAGCTGGATGTCTTATCTGAACAAGGGAAACTGTCCCAACCGCTCCAACAGATTGTAGAATCGGATGAAGGGCTGTTCGGCGTCGATGAAATGATCGGGCTGGGAGCGGTTCTAACTTATGGCAGCATCGCCGTGACGACATTTGGCCATCTCGATAAAAACAAAGGCGGCATTATCAATCGGCTTGATACAAAGGTAGGAGAAGAAGTCCATACTTTCCTCGACGATTTGGTATGCAGCATTGCAGCGTGTGCTTCAGCGAGGATTGCTCATCGCACACGAGATTTGGAAGAAAAAGGCATGACGTTCGAAGACATTCCACCCGAAGCAACGGCTCCTGAGAGTCATGTGGAAGGCGCAGAAACTTAAGTTGGCATCATTTGGGACTAACGATACCCTGTATTTTCAAAATCAGATGGCAATTGGATAGAAAGTCATGTTAAGATATTATTGGAAACATTTAATTTATTGAAGGGGAGGTCAATTCATGCAGAAAAAGAAATTTGGGGTTTTAGCGGCAATCACGTTGGCTGGTTCAGTCTTTTTAGCAGGCTGCGGCGGCGGAGAAACAGCAGAAGAAGGCGGTTCAGGAGGGTCAGCGGATCCGGAATTCCTCAGCATCTTGACTGGCGGAACAACAGGAACGTATTATCCACTTGGTGGGGCAATGGCGACAATCGTTGAAAACGAAACCGGCATTGACACTACGGCAGAATCTTCCCAGGCTTCAGCAGCAAATATGACGGCTTTGGCTGATGGCGGAGCGCAGATCGCATTCGTTCAGACGGATACAGCGTTCTACGCAGCTGAAGGAACGAATATGTTTGAAGGGGAAAAAATCGATACCGTTTCGGCAATCGGTGCCCTTTATCCTGAAACAATCCAGTTAGTCACAACAGCAGATTCAGGCATTGCGACCTTCGACGATTTAGCAGGCAAGAAGATTTCAGTCGGAGCACCTGGTTCAGGGACTTATATCAATGCAGAGCAATTGCTTGAAGTTCATGGCATGACGATGGACGACATCGATGCACAGAACTTGGACTTCGGCGAGTCACAGGAAAGCTTGCAAGCTGGCCAAATCGATGCAGCGTTCATCACAGCAGGAACACCGACTGGCGCTGTTGAAAGCTTAAGCGCAACTGCAGACGTTGTTATCGTGCCAGTGGCAGAAGACAAAGCAACAGAGCTCATTGAAAAATACCCATACTACGCGAACGACACTGTGCCATCAGGAACTTACGGGTTGACTGAAGACGTGCCGACGGTTTCGGTATTGGCAATGCTGGTCGTTCAAAACGATCTTTCAGAAGATCTGGTCTACGACATCACAAAAGCGATTTATGAAAACACGGATCAAATCCAGCACGCCAAAGCGGCATTCATCAAATCCGAAACAGCTTTGGATGGAATCGGCATCAATATCCACCCAGGCGCGCAAAAATATTTTGATGAAGTAAACCAATAAAAGCTAAAAGATAATGGGCGGTAAAGCGGAAGCTTTATCGTCGTTATTTTTTTTCACTGATAGAGGAGGCTTTTTATGCAGCCAAAGCCAGCGCGCCGTATTCTCTTGCCGCTGCTAGCCTTCATTCTCGGCATCTCCGCTCTGTTGTTTGCACCCATCCAGAAAAGCTTCACATTCACAGACAACCGGACAGGCGATATCACCGCCTATTTGCGTATAAAAGAACCATCTTTCCAAATAAAATACATCCACTCGATTCATCTCTCGGAAGTGCTCGAAAGCTATAAAATCCTTCCCGGCGATTCACTGCAACTGACAGCGCTGGAATACGAGGATTTTAATATCGGCATGCCTTCAAATGCAGGAGAAGGCGAGACCTTTGTCGAAAAGGACGGAAAGTATTTTATTGAAGGAATGGACAGGCGCATGGATGAGTTCCGGCTGTTTGTCGGTGATGTGGATGCGGGGCTATTTTTTGTAGCAGATGGCGAAGAATACGATTTGAAAAAAACACTTGCACGTGGCAAGTCATACACATTCAATGTGCAGCGCATTTCAGTCTATCAGCAATTAAAAGGAGTGAATCTCGATGGCCGATAAATTGTCGCCAGAAGAAAGAGAAGAAAAGAAACTTCCGCCGGAAGATGAACATTACGTTTCGGAGGAAAAGCAAAAAGAGATTTTGCAGAAGTACGACCCCGAATCGAATACCCGCGATTTGAGCGGCACGATGAAGCATGTTGTGTTCTACGGCTTACTCGCTTTTTCATTATTTCAATTATATACAGCTATTTTTGGCCAATACACAGCATATATTCAACGTTCGATTCACTTAGGATTCGCTTTATCGCTGATTTTCATCTTATTTCCAGCCCGCAAGCGCCATGGGGCCCGCGCGAAAGTCGCAATTTATGATTATGTGCTGTCTTTGCTGGCAGTGGGTGTCGGCTTATACTGGCCGATTATGTATGATGATTTAGTATTCCGTTTAGGCCGCGTCACAGAAATGGATTTGATTGTCGGGATATTAGCGGTTCTCTTAACGCTTGAAGCTACACGCCGCGCTGTCGGCTTGCCGATTACAATCATTGCATCCATTTTCTTGACCTATACGTTTTTCGGACCTTATTTCCCAGGTTTCCTGCGCCATCGAGGGCAGGATCTTGAATCAGTCATTCAGCTGATGTTCTACACAACAGATGGTATTCTAGGGACGCCAATCAGCGTTTCAGCTACATTCATCTTCGTGTTCCTATTGTTCGGCTCATTCCTGGTGAAAACCGGAGTCGGCATGTATTTCAATGATTTGGCTGTTTCGCTTGCTGGCCATTTGACGGGCGGACCCGCAAAAGTCGCCATCTTCTCAAGTGCGTTGCAAGGGACGATTTCGGGGAGTTCTGTTGCAAACGTAGTAACATCGGGATCGTATACAATTCCAATGATGAAAAAATTAGGCTATAAAAAAGAATTTGCGGGCGCTGTAGAGGCTGCCGCTTCGACAGGCGGACAAATCATGCCGCCAATCATGGGGGCCGCGGCATTCCTGATGGTCGAGTTCATCGGCGGCATTACGTATTGGGAAATTGCCAAAGCAGCTGCTATTCCTGCTATCCTCTATTTCACCGGCGTTTGGATCATGACGCATTTTGAAGCGAAACGGGTCGGGTTGAAAGGCTTGAGCAAAGAAGAGATGCCGGACCGCAAAGAAGTCTTGAAGAAAATTTACCTATTGCTGCCGATTGTAGCAATCATCGTTTTCTTGCTTGTCGGGATTCCGACGATGCACGCCGCTTTATACGGCATTTTGCTGACTATACTTGTCAGCGCGTTCAATAAAGAAACAAGATTGAGTTTTAAAGACATGATCCACGCATTGGTTGACGGTGCAAGAACTGCACTTGCTGTAGCAGCTGCAACTGCCGCTGCCGGAATCATCGTCGGGGTGGTCGTTAAAACCGGCCTCGGATTGAGCTTGGCAAACGGCCTGGTTTCCGCTTCAGGCGGAAACATTCTGCTGACGCTGTTCTTTACGATGTTGGCGGCAATCGTCCTCGGAATGGGGTCGCCGACAACGGCGAACTACGTTATCACATCAACGATCGCTGCACCGGCAATCATCACGTTATTGATGATTGATGAGCCGGTCGGCGCTGCCGTACCGATTGTGGTCGCGCTATCTGCCCATTTGTTCGTGTTCTATTTCGGCATCATTGCCGATATCACTCCGCCGGTTGCGCTTGCTGCGTTCGCCGCTTCAGGGATATCCGGTGGAGAGCCGATCAAGACGGGCTTTATCGCTGCCAAATTGGCAGCAGCTGCATTCATCATTCCGTATATGTTTGTGTTGTCTCCAGCGCTGCTGATGATCGACACGACCCTGCCGGAATTGATTTGGGTGCTGATAACAGCATTCACCGGAATGATAGCCATCGGAGCTGGATTAATCGGCTTTTGGTACCGCAAGCTGAACTGGATCGAACGGATCATTGCGTTCGCAACAGGCTTGGCATTGATTTACCCAGAAGGCGTGACCGATACGATCGGAGCGATTTCGTTCATCATCCTGTTTGTTCTGCAATGGATGTCGCGCGAAAAGAAAACACCGAAAACAATAGAAGCATAAGAAAAGCGCTGCCCGACAAAATCGGAGCAGCGCTTTTTTGCGTGTTCACCGCAAAATCAATTTTATTCGAATATATAATCGTGCAAAAGCAATAAAACACAAAAAAAACGCGCAAGCTCGAAAGCTGCGCGTTTTCTTTCTCGTACTCTTATGATTCCTACTGGGCTCGAACCAGCGACCTCTACCCTGTCAAGGTAGCGCTCTCCCAGCTGAGCTAAGGAATCTCAATTACCAGGACAAATATAATTATATCGCGTCCTGGTGAAAAGTCAATAACTATTCTGAAAGAAAAATACTCCAATCGTTTTGTGCTTTTCCTTGCATGATCGACCAACATTCAATGGCGACAGCTTTGCCGCTGAACGGTTCGAATTCCATGGAAAGGCGAGCGAACATGGGTCCCCAGTATGGCGGAGCGATGTTTTTTGTGATTGTCGCATGCGGCACCCAATGGTTCGGCAAATAATGATCCTGCTGGCCGGTAAAGTCGCGGGCCGCCAAGTTGATGGCCTGGTGGAAAACTTTCAATGCGTCAGTAGATGCAGGTGCTGTGTAGAATACGCCTTGCTGCTTGAAAAAGCCAAGAGAGCCGAATTGCAGAGGCAATTGTGCAGTTTGTTCAGCCAAAGGGGCAAGAGCATTTTTCAAGTCAGCCGGATTGGTTTGCTCAAATACCTGCAACGTCATATGCGGCGGCAGCATCGCAGTAGAGTCGAGGCTCGCCGCATTCGCTTGTTTTTGCAGGTGTTCTATTTTATTGGACGTTGTGTAGTCGAACCTTAAAACGATTGCTTGCATCAATATCTTCCTCCATTATTGGCCGGTGCTTTGGAAGCCGGCTTGCTGTGCTTCTTGTTCGGTGCAGAACCATTCTTCCGGATTGGTTTGTTCATAGGAACCTTCTCCTGGCATATGGTATATCTTCTTGCCGCTGCGGTTGATGTTGCCTTTGATCCGGCAGTCATCAGTTGCTGCCGGTGGAGTGGTGCCTCCATAAGCATTCGAGTTGAAGCCGCGGCTCGTCGAATAATTTTCATATTCCCAGATACCGGTTCCGGCATCTTTCGCTTTTTGCTCCACTTGTTCAAAAGCGTCGAGGTGGCGGGTATTCGGGGGATAAACGTAAGCGACACGCGCCATACCCGATTCCAGCAGCTGTTCCTGGACGCTTTCGCCGTCTACGTAAATGTAGGCAAGCAGTCTGCCGTAATCATCGAAACGTTCTCCGACATCAAATTCGATCGAAACATCCCCGGAATTTATGATGCGCTTGTTTTCCGCTGTTGCTTCTTTGCCAAGCGGCTGTTCGCCAAGCCGCGGATGGTTGGTTTCGGGTGTATCGACCAACAGGTAGCGGACGGTCTCTTCTTTGCCTTCGTACATGATTTTTATGGTGTCGCCGTCGATGACGGAGCTTACTTCCACGTCGATTTGGTCTTCAGTTCCCGCCGTATCCGTGGAATCAACGAGACCGCATCCCGAAAGGGCTGTTATCAGCAGCAGTAAACCAGCAAATTTTTTCATAGTTAGTCCATCTCCTATTCCTCCATTATATTTTCCAAGGATGCTGCTTGCAAACCCGAACACATTCGGCTAACTTTGAAAAAAGAGGGGGATCGCAATGCATTTGACACTACCATTCTATTACGACTTTGACCGGGTGCTCGAACGGCTGTCACTCGACCCGCTCCACGCGGTGTCGCTTTCTGAGCGGCTCGTTCGTATTCCCATGCCCGAAGGCAATATTGTGGCCGTGAAAGCTGAAGGCACAAGCGAGAATCCCGTTTTTTTACTGGAAGGCATGGAGATGGGCCAATTGGAACATCTCTCGGAAATTTTCCATTTCAATCAATCATTGGAGCCGGTCGCAGAACATTTCAGCGGCACCAGCTTGGCGCTTTTATTCGAGCAGCATAAAGGGACGCCATTGGTGCGTGAATTCTCCTTATACGGGGCGTTGATGAAAAGCATTATCCACCAGCAATTGAATTTGTCGTTCGCCCACACACTTTCCAGCCGCTTCGTCCAGACCTATGGCCATGAAAAGGAAGGGGTGTGGTTTTACCCGGAGCCCGGCAAAATCGCAGCGCTGCAGCCTGAAGAGCTGCGAAAGCTCCAATTCAGCACACGTAAAGCGGAATACGTCATCGGCCTGTCGCAGGCGGTCGCGTCCGGAACTCTGCGTTTGGACGAGCTGGCACAAAAATCAGATGAAGAGGCTGCGGCTGAGCTGGTTTCATACCGCGGCATCGGACCATGGACGGCACAGAGTTTTCTGATGTTCGGCCTTGGCCGGCCGAATCTATTCCCGCTGGCGGACATCGGCTTGCAGAATGCCTTGAAAATCCAATGGGCGCGGGCAGATAAGCCGAAAGCTGAAGAAATCCTGCAGCATTTGCCGGAATGGAGCCCTTATTTATCTTATGCGGCGCTTTATCTTTGGCGCAGCGTCGAATAGACAACAAAGCAAAACGCTTTCCATGATGCTTCTGGAAAGGCGTTTTTATGTACTGTGGCTGCGAAGTCTGATGATCAGCTTAGCCAATTATGCTTGTTGCTCCAAGTCGGAAGGGATAGCTGCATGATACAGAAAGGACTCCTGATCGGCTGTTTCCATCTTGTCTTTGTCAATACCGACTTCAAGTTCGCCTGAGAAAATAGGTTCCCACCAATTCGCTTGTTTTTCCATCGTCTATTCCTCCTCTAATCCAGTTGAATTGTTTGACTATTCTATACCCCGAAAGGTTACACTAATAAACAAGGACATTGAAAATAAGCCACTCGGCTTTCAGAAAAGGGGAGAATTATGATTTCAATCGGTATGATCGGAGCGGGCATCGTTGGTGAACGCATCATTAAGCAAATCCAACAAGAAGGAAAAGTGGACATTAAAGCGGTTTTTGATGAGCAGCAGGAGCGGCTGGATTATTTGAATGAAACTTACGGCGTTCCCATAGCTGACTCGCTGGAAGCAGTATTGCATTCGGAAATCGACTGGCTGTATATCGGCACGCCGCCAGCTTCCCATGCCTCCATCGCCAAACTTGCGGCAAGCGCGGGCATCAATGTGCTGAGCGAAAAGCCCCTTGCCCATGATGCAGAGGCAGGCCAGGAAATGGCGGAATCTGCAGACAGAAACCGCATTCGGACCGCTATGCATTTTCCGCTGATGTATAAGCCGGCAGTGCATGAAATGGTGAAACGGATCCGCGGCGGAAGCATTGGAAAAATTACGCGCGTCGAACTGCAGACATTTTTCCCGGATTGGCCGCGCGGATGGCAGCAGACCCCTTGGATCGGCTCGCGGAGCCAAGGCGGTTTTGTGCGCGAAGTCTTCCCGCATTATCTGCAGCTGATCCACCGCATTTTTGGCGGCTTGTCAATTCAGCACCACATCGTTACGTATCCGGAACAAGCGGACCTGTGCGAAACCGGGTTGCTCGCCCATGGCGTGATTGCGGACGGCACTCCGCTTTTGTTGTCGGGAATCAGCGGCATCGGACAAAAAGAGTTGCTGCAATTCAAGGTTTACGGCGATCAAGGTGTGCTGACGCTGGAAAATTGGTCGAACTTGTATGAAGAAAGAAAGTACGAAGAACGCAAGGAGCTGACTGAATTCGATCCAGTGCCGACCTTGTTTGAATCGCTGCAGCAGCAATCCACTTTGCTGGTGCCGTTTGAAGAAGGGCTGATCGTCCAACGGCACGTCGATCATTTATTGAATAACGGATGATTGCCGCATTGCGTAAAGGGTAAAGAAGAGCATGAACGAAAATGGAGGTAAGAGGATGAATTTCACAGCAACAGACGTCGAGAATATGATTGAACAACAGCGGGAGTATTTTTATACGGGTGCAACCAAGCCTGCCGCTTTCAGAAAAGCCCAATTAGCCCGCTTGAAAAGCGTGATTGCAGCCCACGACAGCGAAATCGTCAAAGCGTTAAAGCAAGATTTAGGGAAAAGTGAATTTGAAGCTTATGCGACAGAAGTCGGCTTTGTCCTCGACAGCATCAATTACATGATTGAAAACGTGGATTCCTGGATGAAGCCGGAACCTGTCAAAACGCCGCTTCACTTGCATCCGGCGAAAAGCATGATCATCCGTGAACCATATGGCTCGGTGCTTGTCATCGGCCCGTTCAATTACCCGTTCCAATTGGTGATGGAACCGCTGGTCGGTGCCATCGTCGGCGGCAATTGCGCCATCGTCAAACCATCTGAAACGACGCCGAACGTCGCCGCAGTCATCCGCACGATTCTGGAAGAGGCGTTCCCGCCTTATTACGTCCGAGTGGTCGAGGGAGAACGCGAGGAAGTGAGCGCGCTGATCCATGCGCCGTTCGATTACATTTTCTTCACAGGCAGCGTCAATGTGGGGAAAATCGTCATGAAAGCTGCGTCCGAAAGATTGACGCCGATCACCTTGGAGCTGGGCGGCAAAAGCCCGGCAATCGTCGACCAGACAGCAAATCTCGATCTTGCGGCAAAACGCGTCGCATGGGGGAAATTGATGAACAAAGGCCAGACATGTGTTGCGCCGGATTATGTCTGTGTGCATGAATCGGTAAAAGATGAGTTCATGGAAAAACTATTGGCGAACATCCGCAATTTTTATGGGAAAGATGCCCAGAAGAGCCCGGATTACGGGCGCATCGTCAGCCAAGGCCATTTTGACCGCCTCGTTGACATCATTGAAAAAGAAAAAGCGAACATCATTGTCGGGGGCCACAGCGACCGGGCAGATTTGTACATCGAACCCGTTGTGCTGGACAATATCCATTTCGACAGCCCGTCGATGGAAGACGAATTGTTCGGCCCAATCTTGCCGGTCATCACGTACAATGATTTTCCGGCATTGCTGCGGCAAATCCGCAAATTGCCAAAACCGCTTGCGGCTTACCTGTTTTCGGAGAATGACCGGGCAATCGACTTTTTCCTGGACGAGCTGCCATTCGGCGGCGGCTGCATCAACGACACGGTTTCCCATGTCGGCAGCGCCCACCTTCCTTTTGGTGGAATCGGGACGTCCGGCGTGAACTCGTACCACGGCAAATACAGCTTTGAAACATTCACGCATGCCAAATCGATTTTGAAAAAATCGACGAGATTATCGACGAATGTTTTATTCCCTCCTTATAAAGATAAAGTGAAATTTGTCAGACGATTATTGAAATAAGCGGCCTTCGGGTCGCTTTTTTTATTTCCGGATATTATGATAAAAAGAAAGGGGTGGCACGATGGCGGAGCGCATATTAATCGTCGAAGATGAAAAAAGCATAGCGCGTGTACTTGAGTTGGAACTTACATATGAAGGCTACGAAACGGGTGTTTCCCATACTGGGGCTGACGGGCTGATTAAATTCCGTGAAGAGCCGTGGGATTTGGTGCTGCTTGATTTGATGTTGCCTGAAATCCATGGGCTGGATGTGCTTAAACGAATACGGGCATCAGATCCCGTGATTCCGGTCATTTTGCTGACGGCCAAAAACGATGTCAAAGACAAAGTGGCGGGACTCGATCTTGGCGCAAACGATTACGTCACCAAGCCATTTGAAATCGAAGAAGTATTGGCGCGCATCCGTGCCTGCCTCCGTTTGACGACCGGTTCAGGAAATTCTTCGCTGCACCGGTTTGGGGAGCTGGAACTGAACGAAAGCACAAGGGAAGTTTCCCGTGCGGGCCGCCAAGTGGAATTGACGCCGCGCGAGTTCGACTTGCTGCTGTATTTCTTGCGGAATCCCTTGCAGGTGCTTAGCCGGGAACAAGTGCTGAATGCAGTATGGGGCTACGATTATTACGGCGATACGAATGTCATCGATGTCTATATCCGTTATTTGCGCAAAAAAGTGGATGCCGGTGAATCGACTACCTATATCCAAACGGTCAGGGGAATCGGCTATGTCCTAAAGGAGCAGGCAAATGAAGCTTAAGCAGAAAATTCATTTATGGTCATCGCTGCTGATGCTGGTGATTTTAGGTGTACTCACCGCGGTTATTTATTTTTCATTCAGCGAATTGGCTTTTGATACGGAAGTGAGCCAGCTGCAGACCGAGCTCGAAACCGTCGTCACCGCAGTCAATGACAATCCCGCTGATGATCCGGTCGATATTTTACGGGGCTATGTGCCGGCGGACGGATTGGTCCGTGCAGTTTCAGGCGGCACCAAATTGATCCGGGACATTCAGGATCCGGATGTGACGGTGCAATTTCCTGCAGCGCTGCCGGAAAATGCCGGCATCATCGAAGTGGAGGAAAGCCGGTTCGCATATGTGACGGCACCGATCATCTGGACGGACGGCGAAGTGGCGGAGCTGGTGATGGCGCAATCACTGGACGAAGTATCCGCTAATTTGCAATCGCTGCGCTTCGTATTGTTGGCGGCAGTTGCAGTTGCAATGATTCCGATCATCCTCTCAAGTGCGGTGCTGGGCCGTCTCGTGACCAAACCGGTGACGGATTTGACCAATACGATGACGCGCATCCAGAAAAGTGGGCAATTCGAGAAGTTGCCGCTCACCGAGACAGCAAAAGATGAAATCGGCGAGATGGGCAGTACGTTCAATGAAATGATGGAGCTCTTGGAAGAAAATTACCGCAAGCAGGAAGAATTTGTGTCGAATGCCTCGCATGAACTGAAAACGCCATTGACCGTTATCAGCAGCTACGCAAAGCTGCTGCAGCGCCAAGGCATGGAAGATCCTGCGATTGCGGAAGAAAGCCTAGCGGCAATCCGTATGGAAACCGAGCGCATGAATTCGCTGATCGAGCAATTGCTCCATATCGCGAGGCGCAGCGAAACGCAATTGGAGCTTGCGAATGTGAATTTGCCGGAAGTGCTGGGCCAGACGGTCAAAGTGATGCAGACTTCTTTCAATCGGGAATTCCGGCTGATCGGGGGCCAACAGGCGATTGTCGTGAAAACAGATGTGCCGAAACTTAAGCAATTGCTGTATATCTTGCTCGATAATGCACGAAAGTACAGTTCAGACCGCATCGAAGTTATTGTCAAAAACGAAGGTGCGCCGACCATTCAAATCCGGGATTTTGGCATCGGCATTCCGAAAGAGTCGCTGCCATTCGTTTTTGAACGCTTTTACCGGGTGGACAAAGCGCGCAGCAGGGATTCGGGAGGTTTCGGCCTTGGCTTGTCGCTGGCTAAACAGCTGGCCGACGCACTCCATGCCGAGCTGGAAATCGAAAGCATCGAAAATATGGGCACCACGGTTTCCATCGTTTTCTCAGGAGATTTTAATGTTCAGCCTGTAAACTTGAAGCAGGAGGGATTGCGATGAAAAAATGGATGTTCATGGCTGCTGCCACGGCCATAATAGCGATTGCAGCGATGGTCTACCTCTTATCCGCTGGCGGAAAAGATGACAGCATCAGCGCTGCACAAGCAGGCGAGGCGGTCATTTCGCAATACGGCGGTGTTATTGAAGAAACTGCCCTTACAGGAGAGATTTACGAAGTGGGGTTCACGAGGGAAGATGGCAAATACAAAGCGGGAGTCGACAGGTCGACGGGGCGTGTGCTGTCAGTTGAGCTTATTGAAAAAGCTTCCGAGCCCGTACCAGAGAAATTGACTGAAGATGAAGCGAAGGCGATTGCCGTGAAAGAAGCTGGTGGCGTAGCAGGGGCAATTCGCTACGCAGAAGAGGCGAATGAGTACGAGGTGGACATCACGGAAGGTTCAACAAAGAAAACCGTTTTTGTTGTGGCTGATTCAGGAGATATCCGAAAAATCACGGATGTTGCTGCTGAAATGCCGGAACCAGAACCTGCTCCTGAGCCGGAACCCGTGCTCAGCCAGCAAGAAGCCATAGCGATTGCCAAAGAAACGCTTGACGGGGAAGTCCAGGAAGTGGAATTTACGGAAACCACAGATGGCGGCTATTATTTGATCGAAATTGAAAACGAAGAACTGGATAAAGAAGCGACAGTCCAGATCCACGCCATCCGGGGAGAAACGATGACTGTGGAATGGGATGATTGATCATTAACAGCAGCTCATGGAGTTCTCATCAAATTCTCATAAAGCCTTAACTGTTTTCACAGAAGGGGCGGCTATAGTAAAGGTATACCAAATGAGGAGGAGAATGAATATGAAAAAAATGATCTACATTCCAGCAGCAGCAGCAGGTATTCTAGCATTGGGTGGAGTCGCTTGGGCGAACACGGATGCAGCACCGACGGACAGCAAGGTGCAGGCAGAAAACAGCACAGACCTTAAGGCAGACGCTTCACCATCAACAAACCAGCCCGGCTTTCTGACATTCGATGAAGCTTCTGCAAAAGCGCTTCAGGAAGTTGACGGCAAAATTACGGATATCGAACTTGACCGCGATGACCGTGTACCGCATTTCGAAATTGACATCGACAAAGATGGCTACGACTATGACTTGAAGCTGGACGCCGTTACAGGTGAAATCCTTCAGCAAAAGCGGGAAAAAGACGATAACGATGATGACCGGGATGACAATTACTCATCGGATGAAAAATCATCTTCAGCAGCGGCCTCAACTGGCGATTACATCTCTTCAAATGAAGCTATCGCTGCAGCTGAAAAAGTGGCAAGCGGCACCATCGAAGATGTGGAACTGGATAACGATGACGGCGTGGCCTATTACGAAATCAAATTTGAAGACGGCCGAACAGAACATGAAGTTTATGTAAATGCAAAAGATGGGTCCATCTTAAAACACGAAATTGATAACGATGAAGATGATGATGATGATGATGACAACGATGATGATGATCGATTCGACGACTAAAACACAAAAAGGGCCCCTTGGAGGCCCTTTTTTAAATGCATGGCAGCAAAGCGGTGGCGATTGTACCTGTTCCTTCCCGGCTTTCAATTGTCAGCGTGCCGTTGTGCTCCTGGACAATTTTCTGGGAAATCAGTAATCCGAGGCCGGTGCCAGTGGCTTTTGTCGTATAAAACGGTTCAAAGATCATAGCCAAGGTTTCAGGAGAAATCCCCGCCCCGTTATCATGCAGCCGCATTGAAACGTGGCTGTCGGTATGCCCTTCGACTCTCAGTTCAATAATGCCTGTCCTGTCCAGACCGTCAATCGCCTCGATGGCATTTTTAATCAAGTTGATGAAAACTTGCTTCATTTGATGTTCTTCGCCATTGATGAAATAATCTTCCTGCTCCCAACAGGAACTGAAGGTAATGCCGCGCATATTCATCTCAGGACCAAACAGCATGATAATATCACCCATGACTTTCTTTAAACTTATTTTCCGCACGTATGAAGGCTGGGGTTTGGCGAGGACCAGGAATTCACTGATGATTAAATTGATGCGCTCGATTTCAGAATGAATGAGTTTTGTGTATTCCTTGTATGGGTAATCCTCATCGTTGTCCATCATCTGGACAAAGCCCGAAATGACGGTCATCGGATTGCGGATTTCGTGGGCGACGCCAGCGGCAATTTCGCCTGTCAGCTTTAATTTTTCCGCTTGCAGAATCAATTTTTCTGCATCTTTCTTATATGATATATCTCTTGAAATTATTGACGTGGCAATCACATTGCCAGCTTCATCCGTGATTGGTGAGAGGGTGATCTGCACATCGAATCGGCTTCCGTCTTTCTTCAAGTCCTGTGTTTCCAACAGGGAGAAACTTTCCCCTTGCTGGACCCGGAGTGTTCGCTCGGCGACTTCGTCATAGCGGTCTTCGGGAACCAGCGGCAGCGATCTGCCGAGGCATTCTTCCTGTGTCCAGCCATAGAGCTCTTCGAAGGCAGGATTTATGGCGATGATTTTATTGTCCACATCAAAAACCGCGATGGCGTCTTTCGCAGTTTCAAAAAACAGATGCAGGTAGCCTTCTTTTGACAACAATGCCCGCTCCATCGATTCGTTCTTTTTTTCAATCTGTGTCCATACCTTTCTGAAGAAAACAGAATGAAGGACCGTCATGGCAAGAACGAAAAAGATGAAAACGAAAAGGGTCAGGTTAACGTAAAACATAGGTGCCCGCCCGCCTAACTGGTCGAACACGAATGCCAGCAACAGGATTTCAATTGCGGACAAAATACCGAGGCCAATAATGGGCAAAGTATCGTAGTATAATGCTGATGCCACAATCGGAATGGCAAAATAGACGATATTGACTGCCGCAACGGTTTCGAAATTCAAAATGAACACCGACAGATTCATCAGCAATAGAATGGTGATTTCCAGCGCGCGCTCGTTGATTTTCATCCGATAAAGCACCACAAGCAATATGTATGATAAAATGCCGAAAGCGATTGAATAATAGGGAAGAGTTTCTCCAGTTACGTAATGGATAAAGGTGTGTATCAAATGAGCCAATCCGAATAAGTGGATGAACAATCTGTTCCTGTAGCGGTTCGTTGCAATGCGTTCCATGATTCACCTCAAAAAATCGATTTGCATTTAATATTACTATATAATTTCGGTTCTCACTCAATTTTCAGGAAGAAAAGTCAGTGCTTGGCGGTTCGTGCAAGGATTTTTGCTTCCAATTTCAATAAATGCACAGTAAATCCACAATTTCCTGTGCGAAAATGCCGTGTTTTGATATGATAAATAGATATAGAGGAGGCATTTGCTATGTCATTCGAATGGAAACAACAAGAAACGCTCGATTTGCTAAAAGAGCTTGCAGAAATTCCGAGTCCATCTGGGTACACAATGGACATCATGAAGACCATCAAAAATCATTTGGAAAAGTGGAATGTAGCGTATACTGAAACCCATAAAGGGGCTATAATAGCAACTATCGCTGGAACGGACCAAAAAGCGCATCGTTTGTTGACCGCGCATGTCGATACGCTTGGCGCAATGGTGAAAGAAATCAAACCTTCCGGCCGATTGAAGCTATCTTTAGTAGGCGGATTTAAATTCAACGCGATTGAAGGGGAAAATTGCCTTATACATAAAGCGGACGGAGATACTGTGCAAGGCACGATTCTGATGCACCAGACAACTGTCCATGTATACAAAGATGCCGGCACCGCAAGCCGTGACGAAAACAATATGGAAGTGCGGCTGGATGAAAAAGTGTTTTCAGCCGAAGAAGTGAAGGCGCTTGGAATTGAAGTAGGGGATTTTATATCGTTCCATCCCCGTTATACTGAAACCGGCAGCGGCTTTATCAAATCCCGCCACCTTGATGACAAAGCCAGTACGGCATTATTGCTGCAATTGGTGAAGCAATTGAGCAGCGGCAATGTAGCGCTGCCGCACACCACCCATTTCTACATTTCCAATAATGAAGAAATCGGCTATGGCGGCAATTCGAATATCCCGCAAGAAACAGTGGAATATATCGCTGTTGATATGGGCGCAATCGGCGACGGCCAGCAATCGGATGAGTACACCGTATCGATTTGCGCAAAAGACTCCAGCGGCCCTTATCATTATGGGCTGACTCGACATTTGATCGCCTTGGCGAACACCAATGATATCGATTATAAAGTAGACATCTATCCATATTACGGTTCTGACGCATCCGCAGCAATCCGCGCAGGATACGACGTCAAACATGCGCTTTTCGGACCGGGAATCGAAGCTTCCCATTCGTACGAACGGACACATGTCGATTCACTTAAAGCTGCGGCAGCATTGCTTCATGCATATGTATTGTCTCCGCTAGTAACAGAGTAGGAGGATTTTCATGAACACAAAATTATTGATCGAAAATATTCCTTATAAACTTTTGCAAGGGCAGCTGCCTGAAACGATTGACCACATCACGATGGATTCCAGGGATGCAAGAAATGGCTCTCTTTTTATCTGCATCAAAGGCTACACAGTCGATGGCCACGATTTCGCAGCACAGGCAGCAGCACAAGGAGCCGCATTGATCGTGGCGGAACGGCCGATTGAAGCAACTGGTGCGGCGGTAGTGATTGTCGAGGATTCGGACCGTGTGCTTGGATTGCTCGCTGCCAAATTCTATGGCTACCCTTCAAAAGCACTCAAAATGATTGGCGTCACAGGCACCAATGGCAAGACGAGTGTCGCTGGCATGCTGCATTCGATGTTGATGGAGCTGGACGAAACATCGGCGCTGTCAGGAACAATCGGCTTTAATCTGAATGGTGAACTGCATCAATCAGCGAACACGACCAGCGATGCATTGACCACTCAGAAAATGATTGCCCGTGCAAAAAATGAAGGCTGTTCCCATATGACGATGGAAGTATCGTCCCATGGGCTGGTACTCGGCCGATTAGCGGGCGTCGAATTCGACACAGCTATATTCACGAACTTGACACATGACCATTTGGACTTCCACGGCACGATGGAAGAATACGGCCATGCAAAAGGCTTGCTGTTTTCCCAGCTCGGCCAGAACCTGCAAGAGAAAAAGCGGGCGGTGCTCAACGCCGATGATCCTTGGTCGAAACGCTATGCCGAAATGACTTCCCATCCCGTCTATACGTATGGCGTAAAAGAGCCTGCGCAATTCCAAGCAGTGGAAATTGCGATGGACAATGAAGGAACGAAGTTCAAACTATTGTGCCCGGAAGGTGAATTCACGGTTTCCATGAAGTTGCTGGGCCATTTCAATGTGTCCAATGCATTGGCCGCAATCACAGCTTTGTACGCGGAAGGCTACGAGCTGCATTCTGTGCTGGAAGCTTTATCACGCATTGCGCCGGTAGAAGGGCGTATGCAAAAAGTCGAACTGGAAGCGCCAGTATCGATTTTCATCGATTACGCCCATACACCAGATGCAATTGAAAAAGCCATCGATGCAGTAACGGATTTTAAAACGAACCGCATCATATTCCTGGTCGGCACAGGCGGCAACCGCGACAAGACGAAACGGCCAATCATGGCAGCAAAAGCATCTGTCGCAGATTACGTCGTCTTAACGACTGATGATCCAAGGCATGAAGAATACGACAGCATACTGACGGATTTGAAAGCGGGGATGACGCATTCCCGATTCGCCTGCATCGGAGACCGTGCTGAAGCTGTCAAACACGCCGTAGACCAAGCGGAGCCGGGCGACATCATCATTCTTGCCGGCAAAGGGCATGAGGATTACCAAATTATCGGAGCCACAAAATATCCGCATAGCGACAAGGATATAGCAGTCGAACAAGCAATGAAAAAATTCCTGTAAAAAGAAGCCGCACACGGCTTCTTTTTACTTGGCGGCTATTGAAATTTCTTGTCTTTTGCGGCACCCTTCTCTAATATGGGAAGAGTAGAATTAAAGGAGCGTATAATTATGTCTGACCAATTAAAAAACGAAATCCAAAATAGAAGAACCTTTGCAATCATCTCCCACCCGGATGCCGGGAAAACGACCTTAACGGAAAAACTCTTGCTCTTCGGCGGCGCGATCCGCGATGCCGGAACTGTCAAAGGGAAAAAGAGCGGCAAGTTCGCGACATCCGACTGGATGGAAATCGAGAAACAGCGCGGAATTTCCGTGACGTCTTCCGTCATGCAATTCGATTACGATGGACATCGCGTCAACATCCTTGATACCCCTGGGCACCAAGATTTCAGTGAAGATACCTACCGTACATTGATGGCGGTGGATAGTGCTGTCATGATTATCGATGTTGCCAAAGGAATCGAAGCGCAGACAGTCAAACTGTTCAAAGTTTGTAAAATGCGCGGTATTCCTATTTTTACGTTCATTAACAAAATGGACCGCCAAGGGAAAGAACCGCTTGAATTGATGGAAGAACTGGAAGAAGTGCTGGGCATCCAATCGTATGCGATGAATTGGCCGATCGGCATGGGGAAAGAGTTTCTTGGAATTTATGACCGCTACAACAAGCGCATCGAACCGTTCCGTTCTGAAGGGGACCGTTTCATGCCGTTGGACGAAAATGGCAGGCTTGCCGGCGAACACGAAATGACCAAAACGTCTTATTATACCCAAGCGCTTGATGACATTGATCTGCTGAACGAAGCAGGCAATGATTTTTCGATCGAACAAGTGAAAAAAGGCGAATTGACGCCTGTATTCTTCGGCAGTGCCTTGGCGAACTTCGGCGTGGAGACGTTCCTGGAAACGTACCTGCAGTTTGCACCGCCGCCACAGCCGCGCCTGACGCAAGACACGGAATTGATCGATCCGCTGGAAAATCCGTTTTCAGGATTCATCTTCAAAATCCAGGCAAATATGAACCCGGCACACCGCGATCGCATCGCGTTCGTGCGCATTGTGTCCGGCAAATTTGAAAAAGGCATGAATGTTACATTGGCCCGTACCGGCAAATCGTTCAAGCTGACGCAAACGACGCAATTTCTTGCGGATGACCGTGAAATGGTCAGTGAAGCGGTTGCGGGCGATATTATCGGCCTTCACGATGTCGGAAATTACCAGATCGGTGACACGATAACGAGCGGAAAGAAATTCCAGTTTGAAGCGCTGCCGCAGTTCACGCCTGAGCTTTTCGTCAAAGTGACTGCGAAAAACGTCATGAAACAGAAGCATTTCCATAAAGGGATTCTGCAGCTGGTTCAAGAAGGCGCCATCCAATATTATAAAACGCTTCACTTGGAGGAAGTCATCTTAGGCGCGGTCGGACAGCTTCAGTTTGAAGTGTTCGAACACCGGATGAAAAATGAGTACAACGTAGACGTGCGGATGGAGCCGGTCGGCAATAAAATCGCCCGCTGGATCGAAAACGAAGAAGATGTCAAAGAATCGATGTCGAGCAGCCGCTCGATGCTGGTGAAAGACCGCTACGACAACCTTGTTTTCTTGTTCGAAAACGAATTCGCGACACGTTGGTTCCAAGACAAAAATCCAGAAATCAAATTATACAGCCTTCTTTAAAAAAACCTGCTTAGGCAGGTTTTTTTTTCGCCAATATGCGCAGTAGTGACAAATATGTGGCGGAGGCTATTTAAGTTTGCGGTTCCATTTGTTTTTTTTTATGATTAAAGCACGAGTTAAAGAGAGGGTATGAGTTTATGAAAATAAGCGATTTTTCGATAAAGAGACCGGTTTTCACCATTGTTATTATGTTTTTAATCATCATTTTAGGGGCCGTTTCATTTTTTAAAATACCCGTCACATTAATTCCTGAATTGAATCCGCCGATTGGTGTGGTCGTGACCAATTATCCAGGCGCCAGTCCGACAGAAGTCAGTGAAAAAGTCACACGGCCGCTTGAAGCAAGTTTATCGACTTTGCCAGGAATAGAATCATTGCAATCTTCTTCAGAAGAAGGTTCCAACTTCATATTGCTGGAATTTGACTGGTCGACGAATATAGATGATGTCCAAACGGATATCATGCAGCGTATTGACCAGACCCCGATTCCGGACGACTCCAATAAACCGCAATTTTTTAAATTCGATCCATCTCAATTTCCAGTTATTCAATTGGCAGTCCGTGCAACTGAAGGCGGTGAAGATGTCCGTGTGCTAGCTGAAGAGCTGGAGACGGAATTGCTACAGACGGAAGGTGTAGCCAGTGTTAACATCTCCGGTTCATTGACTGAACAGATTCTCATTTCCTTGGACCAGGAGCTTTTGGAAGAAAAGGGCTTGCAGCAATCTGACATTGTCCAAGTTATTCAAGCCAATAATATTTCCTTGCCAGGCGAGCCGATTCAGACAGATGACGGCCGCCAGTTAACGACTCGTGTCCTCAGTTCATTGGCCAGCGAAGACGAAATCCGTGATTTGGTTGTCACTGTTAACCCAATGGACGGCGGCAATGTCACGGTCGGCGACGTGGCGGAAGTGACGCTTGGCGAGCAAGAGCTTAGCAGCGAAACAAGAGCAAATGAAGAACCCGCCGTGCTCTTGTCAGCGTTGCAGGAATCCGGTGCGAACACCGCAGATGTGTCGGAAGCATTTCAAGCTAAGCTGGATGAATTGCTAGAAGAAGAACGTTTTGCAGGAGTCGAAACGGATGTCCTTTTTGACCAAGGGGATTATGTGAAACTGGCCGTTGGCAATATTGGACAAACGCTTATATACGGTGGTATTTTCGCGATGCTCGTGCTGTTTTTCTTCCTGCGCGGCATCAAGAGCCCGATCATCATCGGAGTAGCGATTCCATATTCCGTCATTGTTACATTTGTCTTAATGTATTTTTCGGACTTCGCATTGAACATCATGACGCTAGGCGCATTGGCACTCGGCATCGGGATGCTGGTAGACAACGCCATTGTAGTTATTGAAAACATTGAGCGCCATTTATCCATGGGCAAAAATCCGAAGCAAGCGGCATCGGAAGGCACGAAAGAAGTGGCAGGCGCAATCACTGCCTCTACTTTAACCACTGTCGCAGTTTTCGTTCCGGTCGTCTTCATTACAGGCTTGATCGGGGAAATTTTCTTTGAATTTGCTGTTACGATTTCCTTCAGCTTATTTGCCAGCCTGGCCGTTGCTTTAACAGTCATTCCGATGCTGGCATCAAGGATGCTTGACAAGCCGAAAGGCAACATCGAAGCAAGGCAGCGCCGCTCGAAAGGCCTGAAGAATTTCGAGCGTTCAATCAAATGGGCATTGGCCCATCGCTTGATTGTGCTGCTGACTACATTGATATTCTTAGGGGTGGCAACTTTCGGCGTGTTCCGGGTTGGAACGGAATTCTTGCCGGCAACCGATGAAGGGTTCGTCACAGTTTCTGTAGCACTTGAAAATGGTTCCTCAACCGCAGCGACAAATGAAGTCGTGAATATGATTGAAGAAGAATTGAAAAAAGAAGACGATGTCGATGTCTACGTCAGCCTTATCGGCAGCACCCAGCAAGGACAGGCGCAAGGAACAGCACAAACCAATATCGCTGAACTTTACATTAAATTGATCCCGCTTGATGAAAGAAACCGATCGGTATTCGATTTCGTCGACGACGTCCAACCACGCATACTGGAAAAAATAGGGGAACAGGCAGAAGTCAGCTTTAATTTGCAAACGGCAGCTGGTTCTTCGCCGAATACCCTGTCCTTCACTGTGACAGATACTGACAAGGCAAGGCTGGATGAAGCTATCGAAAAAATCAGCAATGAGCTTCGGGAAGTTCCGGAAGTGACCGAGCTGACCAATGACCGTGAAGAGACGGTCGAGGAGATTCAGCTGATTGTTAAAAAAGAAGCTGCTACTGAAAATGGATTAGCTCCGGCGCAAATTGCCCAGACAGTCAATAACTTGACCAGAGGGGTTTTAACAACCCAGGTATTGACAGAAGAAGACGAGGTTTTGAGTGTCTTCACAGAAATGGATCCGCAGTTCCGCGACAGTGTCGAAAAATTGCGTATGCTGAAGCTGCGTGCACCTTCTGGCCAATTCCTTGAACTTCAGGAACTGGCAGATATCGAAATTTCGCAAGGGCCTGTAGACATCAAACGGGTTGACCAAGCGGATAGCGTATCGTTTACGCTGCAGCATAGATCCGATGTCACACTGGGGGATATGTCTGATAAAGTGGACGAAGCGCTCGAAGGGCTCAACCTTGATGACAATACATCCATTTCGTTCGGAGGGGACCGTGAACTATTCGATAATGCCATCAACGACATGCTGCTTGCAGTAGTGCTTGCAATAGTACTTGTGTACATTGTCATGGCAGCGCAGTTCGAATCATTCAAATACCCGCTTGTCATCATGTTCACTGTGCCGCTTATGGTCATCGGTGTAGCGATTGCCTGGTTTGTCACAAGCACGCCGATCAGCATCACGGCAGTCATCGGGCTGCTCGTCCTTGTTGGGATTGTCGTCAATAACGGCATTGTCCTTGTCGATTACATCAACCAACGAAAACATGCGGGCATGGCGTCATACGAAGCCATCTTAACATCGGTGCGTGATCGCCTGCGGCCGATTCTGATGACCGCATTGACGACCATTCTCGGCCTTCTGCCACTGGCACTGGGAATCGGTGAAGGAACTGAAATCAACCAGCCGATGGGAATCACCGTTATTGGGGGGTTAATCAGCTCCACGTTCCTAACTTTATACATCGTACCGATTGTCTATAGCCTTTTTGATCGGGAAACGAGAAAGATGAATAAAAGATGAGCCCTCGGGCTCTTTTTTTATTGTCTTTTATGTTGGAATATTATGTATAATCAAATAGAGGAGGTGTCAATCATGTCTGAAATTGTTTTTACAGGATTTCCAGGTTTTATCGCAAGCCAGCTTATACGAAGATCAGTGAACGGGAAACATGGAATCTCAGCGATAGTATTGCCATCGGAGATTGGAAAAGCTCAACAGGAAGGGAGAAAAATCCAGCAGGAAACCGGCTGCGGGCCGATCCGCTTGATCCCGGGAGATATAACCGCAGTGGGGCTGGGCCTGGCTGCTGAAGACGCCGAATACCTAAAAGGGCAAGAAGTGGTTTTTTGGCATTTGGCAGCAATTTATGATTTGGCGGTGCCGCGTCAGGCGGCGTGGAAAGTGAACGTGGAAGGCACCAAGAACGTCAATAACTTCGTGCTGTCCCTGCCAAAGCTGAAGCGCTACATCTATTTCAGCACCGCTTATGTAGCTGGCTCAAGGCAAGGAATGCTATATGAACATGAACTGATCCGTCCCGAAAAGTTCAAGAACTTTTATGAGGAAACCAAGTTTGAAGCAGAAGTGCTGACGGAAGAACTGAAAAAGCAGGTGCCGGTCACTATTATCCGCCCTGGCATTGTGAGAGGACATTCGGTTACCGGCGAAACGGTTAAGTTTGATGGGCCTTATTTCTTCTTGAACATGATTGACAAGGTCCGTAAACTTCCAGCAATCCCGTATCTCGGCCGGTCATCGGCTTATATCAACATTGTGCCGATCGATTACATATTGGACGCCAGCATTTACTTGAGTTCACTGCCCGAAGGGGCAGGGAAAACGGTGCATTTGACTGACCCGAATCCGCATCCGGTCGAAGAAGTTTACCGTAAAATGGTGAATGAGATGACCGGGAAAATGCCGAAAGCCCGTGTGCCGCATCGCTTAGCTGAATGGTCGTTATCGGCTTCGCCGGTCCGCAAGTTTTTGGGCGTAGAAAAAGAAACCTTGGATTACCTGACTTGGCAGGCGTCATTTGACACAGCTGAGGCGCAGGCCCTTCTGAAAGGCAGCGGGATTCAATGCGCCGATTTCCTGGAGACTATGCCGCAGATGGTCCGGTTTTATGAATCGCACAAAACGGACAAAAAATACCAAATTGTCATACACTAATGTTTTACAACAATAAAAATAATGCTATAATAACATTACAACTCAATACACTTTGACTTTCAGTCAAGGGGGAGTAGCTGTAGGGAAACCTATTTCATAATCGTCAATACATGGTTAGTAACCATCGGTTATGATAGCGATTTTAATTGCTTAGCGAGACCTTTGCCTTTATTTAGGCAGGGGTCTTTTTTGCTGGCAAAAAACAGGAGGAGAAAGAATGGAAGCAGAATTATTACAGTATGCATGGGTCCTATTAGTGTTAGTAGGGCTTGAAGGATTGCTTGCAGCGGATAACGCTGTAGTAATGGCCGTAATGGTCAAGCATTTGCCGAAAGACCAACAGAAGAAAGCATTGTTCTACGGTTTACTAGGGGCATTCGTGTTCCGTTTCGCGGCATTATTCATGATCACGCTGCTAGTGAACATTTGGCAGATTCAAGCGTTGGGGGCAGCATATTTGCTGTTTATCTCGATTAAGAGTATTTATGACCAGCGAAAAGGGGATAGCGACGAAAGCCTCGACGAAGAAAAAGCACCGAAAAAAGGTTCTGGTTTCTGGATGACAGTATTGAAAGTCGAATTGGCCGACATCGCGTTTGCTATTGACTCAATGCTTGCAGCTGTTGCGCTTGCCGTGACCTTGCCGCATCTTCCTGTTTTCGGCATCGACGACATCGGCGGCATCAATGCAGGGCAATTCACGGTCATGCTAGCCGGCGGTTTGATGGGTGTAATCATTATGCGTTTCGCAGCCCACAAATTCGTTCAATTGCTTGAAAAATATCCACAGCTGGAAACAGCCGCATTTGTTATTGTCGGATGGGTAGGGGTAAAACTTCTTGTTATGACCTTGTCTCACGATAAAGTCGGCGTTTTGCCGCATGACTTCCCGCACTCGACTCCTTGGACGTTGACGTTCTGGACAGTATTGATGGGAATCGTGGTAGTCGGCGGTCTTGTATCCGTTCGCAAAAACAAAAAAGAAAATGCTTAATAGAGTTAAGAGATAGGCGCGATTGCAGCACTCCTGAGGCCATCAGCACGTTCGGATAATCCGGACAGCTGATGGTCTTTTTTTCTTTTGAAATAATTATTTAATGCTACCGACATAAAAATGTAATAATAGCCGAATACCTATGATATAAGCGGTTATCCCCTTTTCTTTTACAATATCTGCCGTTACAATCAATGATAGTAACGTTAGGTCAGAGAAGAGGTGAACAGCGTGCTGATAACTGCAATCAGCGGTATATTCGGCCGCAATGTAAAATGCACAGCGGAAGAATTGGCATTACTTGCACAACAGGGAGATTCGGATGCACTGGATGAGTTGCTCGAATCGTATGGACCTTTTATGAAAAAGACGGCTTCACAAGTGTGCAAACGGTTTGTCAGCAGCAGCGACGATGAATACAGCATCGCGTTGTCCGCTTTCCACGAAGCGGTGCTGGGATATGAAGAAGGCAAGAATGCTTCATTTCTGACATTTGCCCATATGATTATACGCCGCCGGATTATTGATTTCATCCGCAAAGAAAGCAGCCGCCAGGAGTACAGCCATGACTTTACAGCCGCCTTTGATGAAAAAGATTCAAACGGCTGGATTGAAGGGCGCCAAGCGGAGAAATTTTACAAGGAAGAGCAGCAGTCTGAAAAGCGGAAAGAAGAGATTCTGGCATACCAGCAGCTTATAGCGCCATTTGGGCTGGACTTTCAGCAATTGGTGAAAGTGTCTCCCGCCCATGAAGATGCGCGGCAATCATGTATGCAAATTGCTCAGCTGGTTGCCGAAACCGATGATTTTTTTGATTACCTGACCGACAAGAAAAAATTGCCGATCAAAGATATTGAAAAGCTTGTCCGGGTTTCGCGCAAAACGCTTGAACGAAATAGAAAATACATCATCGCCATGGCAATATTGATCGATAGTGAATTGCATTATTTAAAAGACTATTTAAAGGAGCGGTTGCTTTGAGGGAAATCCAAAAAGGTTTATACATAGAACAAAAGAAAAACCGCTCCGTTTTCCTCATGAGTGATGGCCGATTTATGCATGGCCATCCGGCAGCACCGCTTGTAATTGGACAAGAAGGGTTCTTTTATCCACTAGCAGCAAAATCAAAATGGAAGTGGCGGCCAGTATTTGCTCCTGCCATCGCAGCAGTTGCTACACTGGGTTTATTTGTAAGTGCAGTGCTTCCTTCTGAAGATGCATTTGCTTACGTCCAACTTGAAATGGATTCCAGCATTGAATTCGGAGTGGATGAAGCGATTCACGTCATATCCATTAGGGAACTTGATGAGGGCGGGGAGAAGCTCATCAGCAGATTGGGAGATTGGAAAGGCGAAGCGCTGGACAAACTGATTGAACGCTCTATCGCCATCTCCGTGAAAGATGATACTCATAAAGTGACGATAACCACTGCAGCTGAAGAAAA
>NZ_RQII01000075.1 GCF_004761975.1 Planococcus koreensis
AATAGAGTGGCGATAAACAACTGGAAGTCCCTCGACTCATTTCTTTTCTGCACGGATCGCAGCGTCAATGGTTCAATCGAACGCAAGATTTAATTCAGTGGAGAGCGTTTGAATTCGTCTTTTGCCGGTTCATTGACTTCCCTGGCCACCAGGTCAATTCCTTGCGTAATCGTCATGCCTGATCTTGCGGCGTTTGCCAGTAACCGGCACACTTTCGCTCATTGGCTATTCAATCGCTCTTCATACTTGTCTTGCGGATATAAAACAATAAAAAGTGGCTTCCCACCAGAATGCCTGCTGTCAGAATGATGCTCGGCAGTGCAGCCATACTAAAAATCATGTTGAACACGACATAAAACATTAAAATGCCGAGTGCGTGCATTCCGATATACTCAGAAGCAAGCAAATTGACATTTGCGCTCTTCAATTTTCTAGCCAGCCCTTGAGACATTTCTGACTCATCAAAGCGATCGCCCCAAACGCTGATTGCACTTTTTCTTTTTTCTTCGGGATACCATGTTTTCAGCTTTTTCTTCCATTCCTGCTTTTTCCGGCGATAATCGAGAAATAGATAGCAGCCAAACAGCAATGCCAAAACTGCTGCCCCATATAAGATGCCAATGCTTAAGTCCATTGCGCCACCTCTTCCCGCTTGTTGAAGATGGCTTCATCAAGCTCGATGCCGAACATCCTCAAATGCTCCATGCATTGCGGAACATAGCCTGTCGGGGTGAAATAGCCTTGCACTTCTCCATTTTTCCCGGTACCGGTACGTTTGAAGATAAAGACGTCACGAATTTTCACGCCTTTTTCTTCATCTACATAAACCTCTGAAATGTTGACGATTTTCCGCTGCCCATCGCCCAAACGATCCGCCTGGACAATAAAATCCAATGCACCGACGATATATTCGCGGATGATCTCACTCGGCAAATCCATTCCTGCCATAATGACCATCCCTTCGACGCGGCTGATGGCATCAGCCGGCGAATTCGAGTGGACAGTTGTCAGCGAACCTTCATGCCCCGTATTCATCGCCTGCAGCATGTCGAAGGCTTCCGCCCCGCGTACCTCCCCGACAATAATGCGGTCCGGGCGCATCCGGAGCGAGTTCCGGACCAATTGGCGAATGCTGATTTCTCCTTGGCCTTCAACATTGGCCGGACGTGCTTCCATGCCGACAACACTTCCTCGGTTCAGCCGGAGTTCAGCCGAATCTTCAATCGTAATGACCCGTTCACTTACTGGAATGGCCTTGGCCACTGCATTCAATAAGGTCGTTTTACCGCTGCCTGTTCCTCCGGATATCAGGATATTCAATTTCGCTTTCACCAATGCCTGGATGAAAATGGCCATCGATTCATCTAATGAAGACAGATGCAGAAGATCAGCCATTTCAAAAGGTTCTTTGCGGAATTTCCGGATGGATAACAAGGTTCCATTCAAGCTGATCGGCGGTATCACCGCATTGACACGGCTGCCATCCGGAAGCCGGGCATCGACCATTGGCGAACTTTCATCGATGCGCCTGCCAAGCGGCGCTATCACCCGGTCAACAATATGCCGGACATGTTCTTCGTTTTTAAACTTTATGTGTGAAACTTCTAGCCTGCCGTTGCGTTCAACGTGGATTTCCTGCGGTCCATTCACCAGGATCTCCGTAACGGTCGGATCTTTTAATAATTGTTCGATCGGACCGAATCCCACCGTTTCATCAATCAGCCGGGTCAGCAGCATTTCCCGATCCGTTTTCGAAATGACCACTTTTTCTTCAAGCATGAATTGGCTGATCAGCCTTTCAATCGCCAATCGCCGTTCCGTTTCCTCGGCGGCAATCAGCGGCTCGAGGTTCGTTTCTGCCAAAAGACGGGCTTTGTAATGTTCCAGCAATTCTTCCAAAAAAGGGCTAAGGACTTGTGAAGTCTGCGTTGAAACAAGTTCGCTGACCGCTGCAGCTGTTTCGGTTCTTTTTCTCTGAAAGAGCGACATCCCTATCCTACCTTTCTAAAAACGGTTATTTTAGCATTGATACCACCCATTTCCGCATATCCTTTGCGGCGGGAGTCAACTTTTTCTCTTTTGGCATCTTACGCAGGGTTTCGCCTTTATTGATCGCCGTTTGAACACCTTTAATGTCGCGCCTGATTTCCGCCGCAACCGGGTATTCGATAAAACGTTCGAAGTCTTTTCTCGACAACTCATTTTCGCGTCCAACTTCGTTCAGCACGACTTCGAGCCGGTCAGTGGTCGGAATCCCAAGTTTCTGGAATAATTCTTCCGTATGTTTAAACACCCGGATAGAAGGCGTGTCCATCAATGTAGTGTAATAAATGCGGTCGGCTTCCACTAATGCCGTATACGTCCGTTCATCCATGTTCACTGGCAAGTCCACCACAATGAAGTCATAGGCCCGTCGGCAGACACGAAGCAAGCGAGTGATAAAATCTTCGGTAATGTATTCAGCCAGTTCTGCATCACATGGGCTAATCAGCAATTCCATTTTCGATAGCGGCTCTTTTTCAGCTACGTTGCGCAAATGCTGTTCAGTCATCTCTTTAATGACCGGCTCCAAATCCAAAATCGTGCGTGTGGTTTCTACGCCTAGATAAGATTCTCCACCGCCGTACTGAAGGTTAAGGTCGATGTACAGCACTTGTGCAGTCGATTCGAATTTTAAGGTCTGTGCAAACGCCGTGCTCAACAAAGTTTTTCCGCTGCCGCCCTTGCCGCTGTAAAAAGCGAAAACCTGGCCGCTTCCCCGCTTGAAACTTAACTGCTTCTCTTTTTCGGGAGCCGTTTGAAGGCGCGCAAGCATGATTGAAATTTGATTGGCCAAGCCATTTAAATCTTCCGGAATGACGAAATAATCGATCGCCCCTGCCCTGACTAAATCACGAAATAATTGGAAATCATGGCTTTCATGGGCAAAAACCACCGGCACATCGTCAAGTTCCTGCTGCAGGTACGCCAGCGTTTCCAAATCCGTTCCGGAATTGTGGAGCAGGAGCACCAAAGCGGGGTTCGTATTTTTCAATTCTGAACGCAAGTGAATCGGTTCAAGGCCGATGAAGTCGAATTCCTGGCCAAATTGCTGAGTCAGCAGGGTATATAGTTCATTTTTTTGTCCGACGATCAATAATTGTGATTGCTTCATGCCGTGGCCCCCTTAGTTATTCGAAGACGTTTTGGCAGCGTCATCCTGAGTTTTCTTTTCAGCAGGCTTTTTCTCTTCAGCTTTTTTTTCTTCAGCTTTGGCCTTACTTTCTGCTTCAGCTTTTGCTTTAGCCTCTGCCTCTGCCTTAGCCTTAGCTTTCGCTTCTGCTTCAGCTTTTTCTTTTGCTGCGGCAGCCGCTTCCACTTCTTCAGCTTCTTCTGACCCCGCTGTACCGACATTCGCCTTAATGATGCGTACACTGTCTGCGTAATTTTGCATATGTATCAATTTGGGTGCTTGCTCTAGTGAAACTTCGAGCTGGACCCCAGCAAACTTTTTGCTGTCATTCGCTACTCTTGCCACTTTTACATCCTGCATGAAGATTTCAGTTTTATTGTCTTCTTTTTCACGCAGTGACACGATAATGTCTACGCGGTCCAAAGCTTCCAGTTCTTCATCAAAAAAGACACGCTCAGATGACATCAATGTGATCAAGCGATTATTTTCTTCCATAACCGCAGATGCCTGTTTCAACATATTTTTTGTAATCAAATCTCCGGAAGACAATGGAATGACCGACACCTTATTTTGCAAATCGTCTGTATTGGTGATATGTTCGTCGGTAACGAATTTCTTAGGGATTTTTTCTACAGTAATGTCCTTCGGGGTAATGACACTGCGTGAAGCAATATCTTGGCCAGCCGCATAAACATTGACCATCGTCCCCAAATCCGTATTCAATTCCTTCACTTTTTGCAAAGTTAGAAATCCTGCTGTTCCTGCAAGAATTGCTGCAAGAAAAAAGAAGATAATGGCTTTTCTCTTAGACTCGATCATGTTGGCACTCTCCTGGATTTTCATCGTCATTTTTTCAACTTGTTAATTCAAAAGTATCTTTGCAGTTATTCCTTTTTTCTTCAAAGTAAACGCAGCTTACTGATATCTCGGGTTTCTTCTACTATGTATGAATAACACCACTTCAAATCTTTGTCAAAAAA
>NZ_RQII01000076.1 GCF_004761975.1 Planococcus koreensis
TTTTTAGGTGAATAAAACCGGTCAGCGTCTCTCGGCTGGTAGGTTTTGGCGAAAGGCGCTTGGGGAGTTTCTTTCTTTTGCGGCTGAAGGCCAGTGAAAGAGCTGAGGATCTCCTTGGCGGTTTTCAGGTTCATCCTGCTGGGTGGATTCCGATAGGATTCATCCAACTGGCCTAAATGGTCAAGCTGTTCAAAGTCTTCTTTTTTCGGAAGCATGTGAAAATAGTAGTTTCCGCATTGAACGAGGACTGATGATTGTTGTTGGCTTTTCCGGGGATTTTTGCTGAAGTGAAGACCGATTTTTTTGGCGCGGTTTTTGTTGATCATCGCCGATAAGGCTTCTTTTTTCAAGGCGTATAAATACTGGTTGTCAGGGGCGGTTTTCGCGTGCCGGTTGACGGTGAAGATAGCTTGGGCAATTTCCGCATCCGTTTTTTGTGTAGCCATGGACCCATTCCTTTCTGTAGTTGGAATTTGCTTAATTAAGCATGTCCATCATACCAAATAAATGGGAACCTGTATACTGGACGGGCAGCGGCGCCGGATTGAAAAATACCACATAAAAGGGGATTGGGAAAATGGAAATGTTCAAAGGGCAGACGATTATTGTAACAGGCGGATCGAGCGGCATGGGCTATCATATGGCAGAACGTTTTGCAAAAGAAGGTGCGAATGTCATCATCACGGGGCGCGATATGGAAAAGTTGAATGCTGCTGTCACATCAATGGAAGCGCTTAATGGTTCTGTGGAAGTATTCCAAATGGATGTCCGTGAACCGGAACACGCAAAAGCGATGGTAAGCTTCGCACACGAGAAATTCGGGCGCATCGATGGCCTGGTCAATAATGCGGCAGGCAATTTCATCGTCCACGCAGAAAAGCTGTCGCCTAACGGCTGGCGTTCTGTCATTGATATCGTATTGAACGGCACGTTCTTCTGTTCACATGCGGTCGGTAATTACTGGATTGAAAATGGCGCGAAAGGAAATATCCTGAACATGCTCGCCACCTATGCATGGAACGCTGGAGCAGGTGTTGCCCATTCTGCGGCCGCCAAAGCAGGCGTCATGTCATTGACCCGTACATTGGCAGTGGAATGGGGCACGCAATACGGCATCCGGGTCAACGGCATTGCACCAGGGCCGATTGAACGCACAGGCGGAGCCGATAAATTATGGGAATCCGAGAAAGCGGCAAAACGCACACTTGAATCTATTCCGCTTGGACGCCTTGGGAAGCCGGAAGAAGTGGCGGAACTGGCAGCGTTCATCATGTCAGAAAGGGCTTCTTATATGAACGGGGAGATTGTCACATTGGACGGCGGACAATGTCTGAACAAATTCCCGTTCTAGAAAATTCTTACAGTTTATTCGCCAAATGCAAAGTGAAAAATAGTTTCGGCTACCGTAATATGTTATGATGAAAACGACCGGAATTAGGTTGGCTCGTTTATGAAGTTAAAGGAGTAGAGTACATGATTTCATTACCTAGCAAAGATTTTCTTGATATGCCAATCGAACAATTCATCATTTCTTCTGAAAAAGTTGCCCATGTCCAAGTCGGCAATAGCGCAGAGCACGCATTATTGGTTTTGACAAAAACAGGCTATTCCGCGATTCCCGTACTGGATCCGAAATACCGTTTTCGCGGTTTGATCAACGCCCAGCGTATAACTGACGCCATTCTGGGGCTCGACCACATTGAGTATGAACGGCTGCCTGACATCAAAGTAGACGATATCATGGAGCGGGATTTTCCGCTGATCCATATTAATGAACGCTTCCGGCGGGCATTGGACCTGCTGATTGACCAGAACTTTTTATGTGTCATCGATGATGATGGAATGTTTATGGGGATTTTGACTCGCCGAGTCGTCCTGAAACAATTGAAAAAGCAAATTTACCAGTTAAAAAAATAAGAATCGGATAGCCATTTGAGGTCTCATTGCGAGGCCTTTTTTCTGTCATCAAGAGAGAGGGCATAATATATGAAAAAAACAAATCGTCCGCTGGTGCTGGCGTCCGTCATGCTGGCGATGTTCATCGGGGCAGTGGAAGCGACGATCGTCTCGACCGCGATGCCGAGCATATCTGCAGAGCTTGGCGGATTTTCCAAATACAGCTGGGTGTTTTCGGCGTACCTGCTGATGAGTACGGTTACGGTACTGCTGTATGGGAAGCTATCTGATATTTTTGGCCGCAAGCCGATATTCGCTGTCGGGATCATCTTGTTTCTGATCGGTTCGCTTCTTTGCGGGCTGGCAACATCAATGGACCAATTGATCTTATTCCGCTTTGTCCAAGGAATTGGAGCGGGAGCTGTATTGCCGATTGCCACGACAATCGTCGGAGATATCTACACGAATGAAGAACGTGCGAAAATACAAGGCTATTTGTCGAGTGTCTGGGGAATTTCCGCAGTCACCGGACCTGCAATTGGCGGCGTCTTAGTGGCGACAGTCGGCTGGGAATACGTATTCTGGGTCAATATCCCACTCGGCATTCTGGCGTTGCTGGGAGTGCTGTTCTTTTTGGTGGAACCGGTGAACCATAAGAAACCGGCGATCGATTTCGCTGGAGCAGCTCTTCTGACGCTTGCGCTGTCCATGTTCCTTTATTGGCTAGTGGAAGGCGGCGTCGGTTTCAGCTGGGCATCTATTCAGTCATTCTTGCTATTCGGCGGGGCGGCGGCCATTTTCACCCTGTTCGTTTTTGTGGAGCGAAAAGCGGAAGATCCGATGATGCCATTTTCCATTTGGCGCAATAAATCGATTTTATTCGCGAACTTGGTTTCCTTGTTTACAGGCATTATCCTAATTGGCGTGACGAGCTATTTGCCTGCCTACGTCACGGGCGTCATGGAACAGTCCGCGACAATTGCCGGGTTCACGCTGACCGCGATGTCGATCGGCTGGCCGATCGCCGCGTTCTTTTCAGGCAAGCTGCTGCTGAAAATCGGTTATTTCCAAACCTCGCTGCTTGGCGGCGTGTCATTGGTTATCGGCACCGTCTTGTTCGTCCTGATGCAGGCAAGTTTCGGCCCGTGGTGGGCGGCGATGTCGAGCTTTTTCATCGGCGTCGGGATGGGGCTTACTAGCACCGCGTTCATCGTTTCGATCCAATCGGCGGTTTCCTATGAACAGCGCGGCTCCGCGACTGCTTCAAACATTTTTATGCGGAATCTAGGGAGTACGATTGGCGCAGCATTGTTGGGGAGTGTATTGAATGTGACGCTGCTGAATTATTTCCGCAGCACCGGGGAAGATCTTACGCTGAACTCGGTCAACGAGTTGCTGACAGAGAAGAGCCGGGCAGCGTTATCCCCGGAGACAATCAGCGTGCTGCAGGAAGGGCTCGAATTAGGATCTCAGAACGTTTACGGGTTGACCGCGGTTTTTGCCTTGATCAGCTTGCTGCTGATTTTTGGGCTGCCGCGAAAGAGAGGGCTGAAAAGCGATGGCTAATGAAGAACTGATCATCAAAGTGCTGGCGGAAGAAGGCAATATGCGGAAAGCGGCTGAACGGCTGTTCTTGTCACAGCCGGCTTTGTCGCAGCGCCTGCAGTCCATCGAGAAAGACTGGGGGCAGCAATTGTTCATCCGCTCGCAGAAAGGGTTGACGCCGACGCCTGCGGGAGAGCTTGTCATCAATTATTCGATTGACATGATCGAGCGAAAAGAAGAGGTATTCGAGATTCTTCATACATTGACGTCTAAAGTCCACGGTACATTGAAAATCGCCTGCGCAACAATCATTGGCCAGAATTGGCTCCCGAAAGTGCTGAAAGATTTCGTCACGCTTTATCCGGAAGCGAAAATCCAGCTGATCACCGGATGGAGTTCGGACATCGTCCGTGCGCTCTATGAAGGCGAAGCGCATGTCGGCATCGTCCGGGGACAGACCGATTGGAAAGGCACGAAGATGCATTTATTCCGCGATACGCTGTATTTGGTCGATAAGGAAATCACTTCGCTCGAACAAGTGGAAAAGACGGAACGGCCGTTCATCCAGTTTAAAAGCGATTCGAATTATTACGAGGAAATCCAGCAATGGTGGCAAAAGCATTTTTCCTCAAGCCCGAAGCGCCAAATTACGGTCGACCAGATTGAAACGTGCAAGCAAATGGCCGTCAACGGCATTGGCTATGCGATTCTGCCTTCCATCACGCTGACCGGGACCGAAGGCGTCCACAAGATTCCGCTGTCGAGCAGCGCGGAAGAATTGGAGTTGACTCGCGATACGTGGCTTATCGGCTACGAATCCGCATTCCAGCTGCGCCAAGTAGAAGCATTTGTCGATATCGTGAAAAAACATGCCGCTTTATTAAGCTAAAGTACTGAATTATTATTCTGAATCCGTTATAATAACACCATCACTCATAGAAAGAGGTTTTAATTGATGAAACAAATGGATGCAAATGAAATTATCTCGTACATACAGAATGCAACAAAATCAACGCCAGTCAAAGTATATGTTAAAGGGCAAAACGTTGCTTCTTTGGACTACGGCACAGGCTCTAAAGTTTTCGGCGAAGGCAATCATGCCATCGTGTTCGGCGAATGGGCGGAAGTGCAAAAAGCACTTGAGGCGAATAGCGCAGCTATCGAAGATAGTGTAGTGGAAAATGACCGCAGAAACTCAGCGATTCCGTTATTGGATATGAAAAACATCAATAGCCGCATCGAGCCAGGCGCATTTATCCGCGAAAATGTGGAAATCGGCAATAATTGCATCATCATGATGGGCGCTGTCATCAATATCGGAGCGGTCATCGGCGATGGCACAATGATCGATATGGGCGTTATTCTTGGCGGCCGTGCGACTGTCGGCAAAAACTGCCACATCGGAGCAGGCGCAGTCCTGGCTGGCGTGATCGAGCCTGCATCAGCGACTCCTGTCATTGTAGAAGACAACGTCATGATCGGTGCGAACGCAGTGGTATTGGAAGGCGTACGCATCGGCGAAGGCGCAGTAGTTGCGGCGGGCGCGATTGTCATCGAAGACGTTCCAGCCAACTCAGTAGTAGGCGGCACACCAGCGCGCGTCCTTAAATTGATGGACGAAAAAACGCGTTCGAAAACCGAAATCAAACAAGAACTTCGCCAGTTATAAGAGGCGATTTGCGATGGATTTAGTAAAAATCAGACGAGCTTTGCATCAAATACCGGAAATCGGATTCCAGGAAGTCAAAACCCAAGCGCTCTTGAAAAGCATCATCCAGGAGCTTCCGCAAGCGCGCCTGGAAGTGGTGGAATGGAAGACCGGATTGGCAGTAAAGGTTTCCGGCACGGCCCCGAGCAAATTGATCGGCTGGCGCACGGATATCGACGGTTTGCCGATTACGGAAGAAACGGGACATGATTTTGCGTCGGTCCATCCAGGGCGCATGCATGCATGCGGCCACGATGTCCATATGGCGGTTGCGCTCGGTTTGCTGGAGAAGTTGGCCGACGAGCCGATCAAAGATGACGTCGTGATTTTGTTCCAGCCGGCCGAAGAAGGGCCAGGCGGGGCATTGCCTTTCCGGGAATGGCTGAAAGCTGACATGCCTTCATTTTTGCCGGACCGAATTTTTGCCCTGCACATCGCGCCGGAAATGCCAGCAGGAACGGTATCGACAAAGCCGGGCTTGCTGTTTGCCAACACCTCGGAATTATTCATCGACCTTCAAGGCAAAGGCGGCCATGCCGCTTTTCCACATCATGCGGAAGACATGGCGGTGGCAGCTGCTTCGCTATTGCTTCAGCTGCAGACAATCGTCAGCCGCAACGTCAACCCGATGGATTCCGCGGTATTGACGGTCGGCAAATTCACTGCAGGGACCGTCCAGAATGTCATCGCGGAACACGCGCGGCTTGAAGGGACGATCCGCACCTTGAATTTGGAATCGATGCAGAACATGAAGTCCCGCATTGAAGCACATTGCCGCGCAATAGAAGAAGGTTTCCATTGCCGAATCACCATCGATTACGGCTCAAGTTACCTGGAAGTGAATAATGACGAAGAATTAGCCGAACAATTTCTGCAGTTTGCCGGTGCTTATAAAGGCGTTTCAGCAAAGCGCGCCGAAGCGGCGATGACTGGAGAGGATTTCGGTTATTTCACCAATCAGATTCCGGGCCTCATGTTTTGGGCGGGTGTCGGTTCTCCTTACGGCCTTCACCATTCCAAATTGGATCCGGATGAAGCGGTATTGGCAACGCTGCCGCAATTCATCTATGAATATTTCAAAAGCCAATAAAAACAGACAGACAGCCACTTGGCCGTCTGTCTGTTTTTTTCATTATAGCCACTCGATTAGGCCGTCAGCTGGACCGGCTTTCAGCCAGCAATTGGCGTTTTCGCAATGACCACGTATTTGCCAGGAAGAAGCAAGTAATCAAGATGGCTGTTCCAAAAATATACGGGAAACTCATATCGATATCGAAAAGGATTCCGGCAAGCGCAGGCCCGATCATGTTCCCTAAACTCATATAGGCGTTGTTCATGCCTGCGGCAAATCCCTGTTCATTGCCGGCTAGTTTGGAAATGAGCGTATTGATGGCCGGACGCAGCAGGGAAGCTGCTGTAAAGAAAATGGCCGATACCAGCAGGATCGTCCAGAACGTGTTGACGAAAAGTACAGCAATCATCGCTGCGGCAGAAACCAGCAGGTTGACCAAAATAACTTTCATTTCGCCGAAGCGCTTGAACAGCCGGTCGATGACGAATGTTTGGACGATGACGCCGACAAAACCGCCTACGGTGATGAGCACCGCGATTTCCTTCGGCGTAAAGCTGTATTTCTTATCGACATATAAAGCGATCGTCGATTGGAAATTGGCCAATCCGAATGCGAAGATGAACATGACAATCAGCATCACGAAGTAAGGCGTATAGGTGGACCTTTTCAATTGCTGCAAGAGATTTTCGCGTTTGGCGGGGGCAGCTTCGATTGTCGGAGCAACGTCCGGCAAAGCGAATTGCGAAATCACGGCTGCAATCAAAGCGACTGCGGTTGCGACGAAGAACGGAAATTGCAGGCTGACTTCTGCGAGAAAGCCGCCGAATCCAGGGCCGACCATAAAGCCGAGCGACATCGAAGCCCCGAGAAGCCCCATTCCTTTGCCGCGTTCATCGTAGGTGGTGATGTCCGCTACAAAAGCCATCATCGGCGGAATCAGGAAAGCAGCCCCTAATCCGCTGAAAAAGCGTGCCAAGTATAAAATCCATAAATCGGAAGCAAGGCCGAAGACCAATTGAGATAAGCCGAAGATGATTAAGCCGATGATGATCAGTTTCTTGCGGCCGTATTTGTCCGAAAGTTCACCGGACAGCGGAGAAAACAGAAATTGTGCCAAGGCGAAAGTGGCAATCAATGTGCCGAGCGCTTGGCCGGCAACCCCGAATGTATCGAGGTATTCGGGCATGATAGGGATGATCAGCCCGATGCCGCTCATCGCGATGAACATATTGAACATCAGCACATATAAAGCGAATTTATTTGATTTTTGGGCCATCGTCGATCCTTCTCTCTTATTCTTTCGTGTGTCTAAAAGTTTACCACAACGTCATTTAATACAATACCCGGAAGCCAAAGAAAAAAACAGGCAGAAGCTCCGCCTGTTTTAATAGCTTGTTGAGAAAGGTAAATTTTTTTCTGATGGAGCTGATATTCCGCACAACAGCTTCGCTTGCCGCGGGCGAGCGCCAAGCCTCCTCAGTCGCTGCGCTTCTTGCGGGGTCTCGGCTGTCTCGCTATCCCGCAGGCGTCTCCGCTGTTGTGCTCCATATCTGGAGAATGCGAGAGAAACTGCAGAAAGAGTATCTTTCGTGTGCTTTGGTAAAAGAAATAACGCTCTAAATAGAAATACTTTTAAATGAAGCGGAAGGCGGCGACTCCAGCGGGCAAAGCCTGAGCAGAAGGCCCCGCAGGAAGCGAGGTTTGAAGAACCTCGTTTGCGACGAAGCTAGCGCAGCGATGCAGGAGCAGCTCTTTTTCCAGCGACGAGGAGACTGAAGCCAGGCCCGCGGAAAGCATCCGTCTGAAGCGAAATGCCAAACAATCAACTAAATGTTTCAACAGTATGAAAAAAACAGGCAGAAGCTCTGCCTGTCATTTTTCCATATCCATTT
>NZ_RQII01000077.1 GCF_004761975.1 Planococcus koreensis
CTGCGTAATCCGTCGTGCCGCCGCCTGGCTGTGCCACGTAGGACACCAGTCCAGGAAAGCGAACGCCGCGTGTATCGATGCCGAATTTCTGGAAATAATAATCGCATAAATAATTCGCCGGCCACTTTGTTGACGCCGTACATCGTCGTTGGGCGCTGCAGCGTGTCTTGCGGCGTATTTTTCTTCGGGAGCATTTGAGGATGTTCGGCATCGAGCTTGATGAAGCCATCTTCAACAAGCGGGAAGAGGTGGCGCAATGGACTTAAGCATTGGCATCTTATATGGGGCAGCAGTTTTGGCATTGCTGTTTGGCTGCTATCTATTTCTCGATTATCGCCGGAAAAAGCAGGAATGGAAGAAAAAGCTGAAAACATGGTATCCCGAAGAAAAAAGAAAAAGTGCAATCAGCGTTTGGGGCGATCGCTTTGATGAGTCAGAAATGTCTCAAGGGCTGGCTAGAAAATTGAAGAGCGCAAATGTCAATTTGCTTGCTTCTGAGTATATCGGAATGCACGCACTCGGCATTTTAATGTTTTATGTCGTGTTCAACATGATTTTTAGTATGGCTGCACTGCCGAGCATCATTCTGACAGCAGGCATTCTGGTGGGAAGCCACTTTTTATTGTTTTATATCCGCAAGAACAAGTATGAAGAGCGATTGAATAGCCAATTGAGCGAAGTGTGCCGGTTACTGGCAAACGCCGCAAGATCAGGCATGACGATTACGCAAGGAATTGACCTGGTGGCCAGGGAAGTCAATGAACCGGCAAAAGACGAATTCAAACGCCTCTCCAATGAATTAAAACTTGGCGTACCATTTGAAACAGCGCTGCGATCCGTGCAGAAAAGAAATGAGTCGAGGGACTTCCAGTTGTTTATCGCCACTCTATTGATACAAAAAAGAACGGGCGGGAACTTGGCGACGACATTGGAAACGATGTCGCATACCTTGGAAGACCGCAAATTATTGCACCAGACCATTCAGACGATGACGTCGGAACAGCGCTATATTTCATTGATCGTTCCCGCAATGCCGATTTTCATCTTATTGTTCATGAACAACATAATAGAAGGCTTTACAGATCCTCTGACCACGCCCATCGGCATTGTCTTGATGATTGCATTCGGCCTAGGAATTATTCTATCGTTTTTCCTCATACGCCAGATTACAAATATAAAAGTGTAGGTGATTAGCTTGGATGCTCTCATAATTTTTACGGTAATTGTGTTCTGGTTCATGGTGGTGCTGGGCATCCGAAACTGGTCGGTCTATGTGCAAGAAAAACGCGGCGTGCTGGCCCACGTCTCAGAACTGACCAGCATTGATGCATTTGATAAAAAGAAGAAAAAACGGAAGCAGAAAGCGAATCTGTTTCAGCGCATGACAGGCCATGCAGATGAATTTGCAGAGCTTGGGCAGCGTATTAACTTTTTCAGCGAAAACATTGAAGTTGCGGATTGGCTGAAAAAGTCAGGAAATCCCTACAACCTCACATTGGCCCGCTTCCAAGGGCTGAAAATCCTTTTGTTTATCATCGGTTTTTTCGCGGCGATGCTGGCTTTCGTCATCGGCTTCCCGCTTTCCAAATACGGCCTAGTGTTTCTGCCGCTGATCGGCTATTTCACCCCGATCTACATCGTCAGGCGCCAAGCCAAAATGAGGCAGGAGAAACTGAGCCGGGACCTTCCGGATTTCCTGGATACGATCAGCACCAGTATTCAGGCGGGGGTCAGCATGGATCAGGCATTAAGGGAGGTGATTCGCTTTTTCGACGGTCCGCTCCAGGAAGAATTTATGCGCTTCATGCAAGAAATAGACTTGGGAGTGCAGCGTGAAACGGCTTATCGAAACTTGCTGGAACGCAACGACAATGAAGAATTCCAGCAACTGATCAAATCTCTGTTGCAAGGCATGAAGCTGGGTGTGCCGATTGCAACAACCTTCAAGATTCAGGCAGAAGACATGCGCTTGCTGAGGCAGGAACGCGTCAAAGAGCTGGCAGCAAAAGCATCGCCGAAAGTGACGCTCGTCACGACATTTGTCGTCGCACCGGTTTCGATCATGATGATCGCGGGGCTGATGCTTTTGAACATGATTTACGGAGAAAACAGCATATTCAACATTTTGGATTAAAAACTTAGGAGGAATTGACATGCAAAAAAAATTAAACGAACTTAGCCTGCAATTGGCATCATCGGTACAAGCGAAAGTGGCAAATGAAAGAGGATCTCAAACATTGGAATGGATCGGCATTGCAGCAGTCATCGTCATTGTCGTGGGAGTTGTTTCCCAAGCGTTCGCAGGTGGAGGTTTTGGCGATACACTCGTTTCAAAATTTGAAGGATTCATCAGCAAAATCGGAGGAGGGGCTTAACCCCTCCTGTTTGGTTATTGCCAGTTTAGAAAGGAGCATCCGATGAAGCAAACAAGATACTTGCTGGTGGGCTTGCTTGCTGTGTTTCTGGCAGGCTGCCAGGAACAAGCGCAGCCAGAAAAGCCTCAAGCGGAAGCCACCGAACAACAAGAGCCAAAAACACAAGAGGCTCCTGAAGAAGCAGCGATAGAAAATGGAGAAGGCTTGGCAGCGATTCTTGCAGAAAAGGAAATGCTGCCTCTACCGACAGACGAAAAAGATTTGATCGATCAGCGTTCAGGAAAAATCAATGATATCTATGTCGTCAGCTCAGAAGAACGGAAGCAAGTCGAAGAAGCTTTCCTGGAAGAATTCGGAGAAGTTCCGCCATTGCCGGAAGATGCCTCTGAAGAAGAAATGGATTTGTATTTCAATTATATTTATTCTCTCATTGCCTATGATTTTCAGGACCCTCAGAGTGTCCTGGATCAAATGGAATTTGCATTGTCCGGAACACCAGAAGCAGATCCGCGCTTTGCTTTTAAAGAAAATTACAATGTTGAAATCATCCTGGATTCAAGCGGTTCGATGGCCAATCTTATCGAAGGGGAGACCCGGATGGATTTGGCGAAAAAAGCCATCCGTGAGTTCATGACCCAGGTTCCGGCAGAAGCGAATGTTTCGCTGCGGGTTTATGGGCATGAAGGAGACGGTACCGAAGCTCAAAAAGCCGCTTCGTGCGAAGCGATCGATGAAGTGTACAAGCGCGGAACATTTGATCAGGCGAAATTCAATCAGGCATTGGATGCATTTGAGCCGGCAGGATGGACGCCGGTAGCCGGAGCGTTGGAATCGGCAAAAGAAAGTTTTGCCGGGCTTGATGCGAAAACCAATACAAACCTGGTGTATCTTGTCAGCGACGGCATTGAAACGTGCGGCGGAGACCCGGTAGCTGTAGCCAAAACATTTTCTGAAAGCGATGTATCGCCGATCATCAATGTCATCGGCTTTAATGCAGACAGTGAAACACAGCAACAGCTAAAAGATGTAGCGGCGGCTGCAAACGGCATTTTCTCGAATGTCACGAGCGGCACGGAATTGACAGAGGAATTCGAGCAGTCCCAGGAAGTACTGGCGCGATGGGAAGCCTGGAAAGTGGATTCGGAAGTGGATGTGCTGGCAGCCAGCAATGCCAGTTGGCTGGCCATCACAAAATTTGAAAATCGCTGGCATGCAAGTACGGACCAGCAGCATTTAGGACTGATCCGCGTGTTTGGATTGTTGCGGGAGAAAGGGTACCTTACTTTCGAACAAGTCGACGCTTTGACGGCGAGAGCAGCAGAAATTGAGCAGCTTGCAAAAGAGTCAAGGGAAACACTGGTTGCTGAACTGAACCGGGTAAAAGAGCAAGGGCTTGAAAAAATGCGCACTGAGATCGATAAAAAGTATCCGGATGAAGCAGATCAACAATAAAAAGGGGACTCCCCTTTTTCGGCTTATTTATGCATCCCCCTGCAAGATAAGCCGGAAAAGCGGGAGTCTGCCAGCAAAGGTGGAGGCCATGAAAAAACTGATGAATGAACGAGGTTCAGCGACAATTGAATTTTTAGGGGTTGTGCCATTGATTTTCACGGTCATGATGATTGCCTGGCAGTTTATCGCGGGGTTCCATGGCTTGATGATTGCGGAATCCGCCGCAAGCGAGGCGGCAAAGGTCTATTCAGTGACAGCGGACGCGGGAGAAGCGACGGCTGCGGCACAGAACATAGTGGACGCCGGGGGCAGTTACATCAGCTTTGCCGGCGCCCCAATTTCGGGCACCAACGAATTTACAGCAGCCGTCAACGTCAACATCGATTTCGTCTTTCTGCCGGCCAGCATGTTCGGCGGGGGCAAACCTTCATTTTCGTATAGCGCTGATACGTCTGGCAAGGTGATCAAATGAACAGAATCCGGATCCGCCTTGCAAATGAACAAGGAAATGTGGCGCTTTTCGTTTTGGGGCTGATCAGCATCATGATTATCCTTTTCCTGCTGATTTTGAATTTGGCAGGCGCGTTGGTAGTGAAAGAGCAGGCGCTGTCCACTTCACAACAGGCAGCACTGGCTGCCACTGCTGCCTTGTATGAAGAACTTCCGGGATTTATCCTCACCTATGAAAAAGACTTGAAAGAATTTATTGAGGAAGAGGAAGCTGCAAAAGAAGAAGCGGATCCTGAGGAACCTGAAGAAGGCGAGGAGCCCGGGGAAGAAAAGAAAGAAAAGACCCTTGATGAACTGCTTGATGAAGAGACCGAAAAGCTTGCTGGCGAGATGGCAGGTTATACACTCAACGAAATACGCAACGAAGCACTTGACCGCATGCTGGCCAAAGAATTGGACAAAGGTTTAGGCAACGGCATGCTGAAGAAAAAGTTGAGCGAAGAGCTGGAATTCGATTGGATCAAATCAATGAAAGAAAGTGCACGCAATACGATCATCGCCAATGGCGGTGAACTCGACGGCGCGGTCATGACGGTATTTGATGACGGGCAAGTGGTTGTTGAATCATCGCATGAAGCCGGTGCAATCGGCTATAACGGCTTTTTTGCAAATGTTAAAGAAAATCTCTTTAAATCATCAAAAGGGCCCGAAGTGAAATTTGTACAGAAAATCCCCGGATGGGAAGGGAGAACATACTCCCTGGAATAGAGGTTTCCAATGAGCAAACAGAAAAAATGGCAACGAACTTATTTGGTTTTGATGATTTTCTTTTACTGCGTATTTGTTCCGGTCACGGTCTTGGAATGGCTGTCCGGCGACGGAGGGTTCCCATTTACTGCCATTGCGGTGGGGCTGGCACTGCCCTTCATGCGGAAAAACCATTTGGCTCAACTTCAAAAACAATAAAAAAGGATGGAGGTTTTGGTATGGAACGGCCAATCCGGTCAGCGTTAACTTTTTTCGGCCATAAATATGAGCGCATCCTGCTGCTGGTGCTGTTTATTCAGCTGCCCGTCATCTTGATCCAATTTTTTGCAGCTAATTATATTTTGGCGGTTACCCCGACTTTCGGAGCTTTGTTTTCGATTGCGGACGTCTATAACGCCTATATTGTATTTTCGCTTTTTTTGTTCACCTTAATGCCGTTTGCGGCTTTTTGGCATAACGAAGAAATGGGTTTAGAAAATCCGCTGCGGGCGGCATTTTTCCAATTTGTATTAAAAGCTTTTCATATCTTTCTGTTTTCGGTCGTTGCAGGAATAGTGATTACAATCGGCTTTATGTTCTTCATACTTCCAGGGGTCATATTGCTTGGGATATTCGCGATTGCCCCGATTCTGGCGGTTATGGACAATCAGTCAGTCTGGGCATCGGTTCGTGAAAGTACGCGGATATTTAAAGCGCATCACTGGAAAATTGTCTTGCTGATAGGAATTTTCGGTTTCACAGAACTCATTGGTTCCTATATCCTGCAGTTGATTATTCTGGATATCACTAGTTCCTTCCTGGCAATTGCTATTTGCCATATTTTCTTGAATACGATCTTCCTTCCATTGTTTTACTTGATTCTTACGACATTCACAGCGAAATGGAGAGAAGACATGAGTTTGTTCACGATTGAGAACAAAGAAGTCGGCTTATAAGAGTAAAACAAGGGAGGAACATTATGGAGAATTTAATGAAACGAAGTGTAGTGATTGCGATTATTTTATTGACTGTCGCTCAATCTTTCTTCTATTCGGTTGCAGCTGCTTCTGTTCAACCGTGGAGCGGCAATTCTTGGACGGGTGATACGTGGAGCGGCGACACTTGGGAAGGGACGCCGTGGCAAGGCAATACCTGGACCGGTGATACGTGGCAAGGCGATACGTGGCAAGGCGATGGCACGTCAGGCGATGGCACGAGCGGAGACGGAACGTCAGGTGACGGCACGAGCGGAGACGGAACGTCAGGCGATGGCACGAGCGGAGACGGAACGTCGGGCGACAGCACGAGCGGAGACGGCACGGATGGTACTGCTACCGATGCAAATGAAGGTCCAACAGGTTATGAAGTTTTCAACTATATCGGAAAAGATGTGCTGCTTGGGCAAGTGGAATTAGTGGGCGAGTCAATGACTGACGGCGGTTCGGGCATGGCAGGGAGCGCAATGAAATATCTTGCATCCAGTGTCTTGCTCAATGGCTTGAAATTAGGTGTAAATAATCCTGTAGTGGAAACTGTCACATTCGGAATTGATGCTTATGATAAAGGCGAAACGGTAGTCGCTGCGGTACAAGGTGCAAGAACGGCAACTCAGGCATCTGCCGCCGGGGCTACTGCAATGCAAGGTGCTGCAGTAGCGGCGCCGGCAATGGGAGCTTTAGGGAAGCTAAATGTTGCCACGGCAGCAGCTGGGGTAGTATTCGGTACAGTTGAAACATTTGGCGAAGTTTTCGGAGAAGGCGGAGCATACGATACTTGGCATGATTCTAATGCCAGTGGGGCAAAAAAAACAGCTGAAATTTCCGATGCCACTGCAAGTTTCGGTTCTACGTTGATGAGTGCTGGAGTTGTAGCTGCTGCAATTCCGGGAGGGCAGGCTTTGGGAGTTGGCTTAGTTATTGGAGGAGCGGCGCTTTGGGGAGTATCCAAACTCACTGGATATGTAGCGAATAATTGGACAGGCATTAAAAGTACAGCTTCTAAAGTAGGAAGTAAGATAGCTGATGGATGGAATTCGTTTACTGGCTTGTTTGGTTAATGCTATGATTTAGCTACCTATTAGTAAAGGAGAGATTTATTCATGGACGATCAAACAACTAAGTTGCTCCTAAAAAAAGTGAAAAAGCATAAAAAATGGACAGAAACCGTCTTTGTTAATCCGATTTATTGGGAAGTGAATGGCACGCCTTATTACATGGCAGGCTTTACAAAAAATAATCAGCCCGTAGCGAGTGCATACTTAACCACTGGAGAAGAAAAACTTGAAGAAGCTTTGATTGCCCAGCCCAAATTATCTCTTTTCGCTGATTTAAGTTCCAATATTCTTTCGGTTGGAGCAGAACGGACAAATATAGAGGCTGCTTTTTATACGAAACCTCTAGGGATTGCAATCACAGAAAAAGAGCCTGCAGTAATGCAGGGCCGAGAAGCATTCGTCCAATTATGGGAAGTTCAGCAGAAATTCAAAGCGTTAGTGAAAGACTATAAAAATTATTATGATGATGTATTGGCTCGAGGCCGCATAACTGAGGAAGATATCAGCAAAACTCAAGAAACAGCCATCATGGTCAATATGTATCAATATCTGACGTTAAAAACCTTATTGGACCAAAACGCTGAGATTCGATCGTTTATTAATTCCTTGGAACGCACAAATGGATGGAGCGATTTGACCAAAGATGAACGGATATTTGTTAAAGGAATAACCGAAAACATCGACAAAATGCGTAAAAATTTAGAGGGTCTCGATCTTATTATCGTTGAAGATTTTAACGAAATGAAAAAGTTGAATTACGGAAAAATGATTGAAGACAATAAGAAAATCATCGAAGGCCAGCGTCAGTATATCCGCTATCCGAAATAGTCTAAAAGAAAAAGCATCCCGGCGGAAAATGCCAGGATGCTTTACTTCATATTGAAACCATATTGGATCAGAAACAACTACTGCTATAAAGGTGAAAAAGTAGGAGGGGTCTGCATGATTAAGAAAGGAAGGGCTGTTAGCCTAATCGTGATACTGGCTCTTGGATTTTCCGCCTGTTCAGGCGAACCCGTTCCGGAAGAGCCTGCAGAAGAGGCAGAGGATAATGATTCTCCGGAACAACCGATCACCAGCGGGGAAACAGGAGCAGAAGATGCTGGTGAAGACAAGGGAGAGACAGGCGGAGAAGAGATTTCACCCGTACAGAAACAAATGGCCCTTGATGTGCTGAATGCGATTTTCAACGATGCAGAACAGGGCATAGTTTACAGATTGTCATCCGGCTTTACAATTGGAGAAAGTACACGCAGTGAAGTCTATGCACAAATTTCAGAACCTGAAGAACGGATTGGAGGATACGACTACTACCATGGATCGATGGGGCAAGCTTCTTATAAAATTCTCTTTGATGAAAATGATGTGATGAAAGAAGCGAGGTACTTCGGAACAAATGTGGAGCGGCAGACAAATCTAGGGGGGATTACACGGGAAGATTTGCTCCAAGAGCATGGGGAACCTGATGCCGAAAGAAAAATTCCGGATACGGGAGAAACCAACTTGATCTATTACGTAGGCGATTATGAACTGCAGTTTGTCATAGGGGGAAATGGCTCGACGGATCATGTTAATTTATTAGAGAAAGAGCAGTAAAAAGCATCCCGGCTTGGTGTGCCGGGATGCTTCATTTTAGCTGTCAATCTTCGTCTTTAATGTCCACGTCTTCTGGAATCGGTGTCATTTGCCATTCTTCCAAGGCTTGTTTGGCAAGCTCCAGCTGCTGGAAATGCGTGTCGAACTGAGAGGTGTTGACCAAGTACTGTTCACCGTCATGGACTGCGCGTATGCGGCCTTCTAACACGTAGCGAGCTACCTGTTCTTCAGGCATCGACAGAAAAGCGGCAGTTTCCGAGACTGTCATATACATGGGATCATCTCCTCTTTTTTCTTTTATTATAATGGAAAAAGGGAGCTATCTCAAACCATTCAATTAATGATAAGCTAATGGCAGAATGGCTGGCACAGACAAGGATAATGGCTTTTCATACATAATAAATAAGCGAGCGGGAGTGCTTGCTTTACCTAGAGGTGCATTTCATGAACTATTTACCATACATATGGGTGCTGCTGGCCGCAATGCTGTGGGGCACGACTGGCACTGCCCAAAGTTTCATCGAAGGAAACGCGCATCCGCTGACAATCGGTGCGATGCGGCTTGGAATCGGCGGCTTTACGCTGCTGGCTTTTGTATTGCTTGCGAAAAAATTGAGTTGGAAAGAGATTCCGTGGAAAGCGGCGTTGGTGTCGGCGGCATTGATGGCGCTATTTCAGCCGCTGTTCTTTTCTTCGGTGCAGCTGACTGGCATTGCCATCGGCACGGTGGCGTCAATCGGCAGTGCACCGGTATTTTCCGGGTTATTGGAATGGCTCATCTTGAAAAGGCGGCCGGACCGCGTATGGGCCGCTGCGACCGCATCGGCGATTGCAGGGTGCCTGCTGTTATTTTCCGACAAGCAAGCAGCAGTGATTGATCCCCTCGGCATTGTCCTGGCGCTGGGCGCGGGCATGTCTTTCGCAGGATATGCAATTTCAAGTAAAAAAGTGCTCGACCGAATGGATGCGGTGCCAGCGGTGGCCGTTATTTTTTCGCTGGGCGCATTAGCATTGCTGCCGTTTTTAGGGGTGCTGGACATTTCCTATTTGGCGCAACCAGGCAATCTGGCGGTCCTGGCTTATTTGGGCATCGGTGCGACAAGCTTATCGTATATTCTTTTTTCACACGGCTTGAAAAACATTCCGTCTTCCTCTGCAGTCACATTATCGCTCGGAGAACCATTGACCGCCGCGCTGCTCGGTGTTTTCATCGTCGGTGAACGGTTGAGTGGGATTTCGTGGGCTGGCGTCCTGCTGTTATTGGGCGGAATTCTCATTTTAACATTGGCCAAAAAGAAACCCATTTCTTGAGAAACAGCGGCATCCTATGGATTGCCGCTGTTTTCTTAAGAATTTCTTCATAAAATTCCTAAGTTGCCCTTAAGAAATTTCGTTTACAATAAATTACAGAGATGAAAGAGGTGGGGAAATGGCACAATTTACTGTAATGGTGACTGACGATGACCAGGATATCCGGGATGGCATCGAGATCTATTTGAAAAACGAAGGATATAAGGTGCTGAAAGCGGCAAACGGCCTTGAAGCACTGGAATTGTTGGACGTCAATGATGTGCATGTGATCATCCTTGACGTCATGATGCCAAAAATGGACGGTATCGCTGCTACTTTTAAAATACGTGAACAACGTAATATTCCTATCATTATGCTCAGTGCGAAAGTGGAGGATTCCGATAAAATACATGGTCTTTCGGTCGGTGCAGATGATTACGTCACGAAGCCTTTTCATCCAATGGAGCTGGTGGCGAGAGTGAAATCACAGTTAAGGCGCTACGTCAGCCTTGGCACATACGAAGATAAAAAACAGCGCATTGAAATCGACGGGCTTATACTCGATTCCGAATCCAAAGAAGTGTCGCTGCACAATGAGGCAATTAAATTGACGCCGATTGAATTCAAAGTGACCGAGTTATTGATGGCGAATGCCGGGCGTGTTTTTTCCATCCAGGAAATTTACGAACGCGTCTGGAACGAACCGGCCTATAATGCAGAAAACATCGTGGCCGTGCATATCCGGAAAATCCGTGAAAAGATCGAAGCAGATCCAAAAAATCCAAGATACTTGAAGGTGGTGTGGGGCATTGGCTACAAAATGGAAAAATGATTTATGGTCGATTACAGCAGTCATTATTGCGTTATTCTCTTTGCTGTACTGCTGCTCATTCATCTTGGATATGATTAAAAATACATCAACTGCTGACTTGCTGGCATCGCTGCGCCTGTTGTCGAAAGGGGATATTTGAAGATGAAGAAATGGTTATGGCTGGCAGCAACGGCTTTTGTTATTCTCGGCCTTTTTATTCTCATGGAAACGGTTCCCGGTTATTTTGGCAAGCAATACACCGAATCCGATGAATTCAAAATGGATTACGCCTATTATACCGATAGCTTGATCACCTATGAACTTGCGCCGCCTGATGCAGAAGAATTGGCAGACCGGCCGGTAACGCAAAGTGAAATAGAAGAATACCGCAACCGCTACGGATCGCTCGCTGAACAAGTCGAGAATATCCAAAGCCAATATGCAGCCGATATTGAAGAGGCCAAAGCTGCAAAAAATGAAGATGTAGAAAAAATTCTTCTTGAAGAACGCGATCGCAAAATAGCGGCAATCCAAAGCAATTTTTCGGACAATGAAGTCGTGGAGGGAAAAATAAAAGATGAAAGGCAGGAAGAAATCGCCAATTCCTTGAGAGATTTGAATGCCAATAAACCTGCATTCAATGCTGACTACGCCTATTATGCCTATGAATTGAAAAATACCGAAACTGGGGAAGTTTTCACAAAAGGAGAACTTTCGGAAAATCCAGTGTTTGAGAAAAACTATACAGCAGCAAGGCCGTTGAGTGACCGTGAACCCGATTATTTTAACTCTTATTTGGATGGGGCCGTCAACGAAGCAACTTTTGAAGGCGTGATCCAAATCGATCGCGAACTGCTCGCAGCGTCAGATAGCAGCAGCAGCTTCAATCAATTCAATTTTATCAAGTCGGTTACTTACTTTTTGTCTATAGCTGTAGCGGGAGTAATGATTGCAGTGATAATGTTTTTGCCTTTCCGCTGGGAATGGTTCACATTCAGCCCGCTGTTTGAAAAATGGGCGGGCTGGCGTATGGAATGGCGGCTGCTCACAGCTTTTCTTACGGTAGTTTATGCCTTATTCGCTGCAGGCAACTTCAACACGAGCTTGATGAACAGCTGGTCAACCAACTACGCGAGCTATGGGCTCAGCCTTGGCGGCGAGTTCATCGTCGCATTAGCTGTCACTGCGCTTGCGATTTTGCAGGTGATTTGGCTGGCTGCCTATTACAAAACGCCTGCTTTGTTCAAACAGGAGTTTCAAAAGAGCGTTATCCACCGCAATGTGAAGGGGTTGAAACAGGTTTTCTTGAACAAATCGATCGGCGTCCAATCGCTGGTTTTATTGACGGTGATTTTCTTTTGGGGATTCGGCACGATGATGTCGATTATCATTCCAGGAATCCTGCTGGTATGGCTGCCGGCGACGCTGTTCATCGGCATCCCGGTACTTGTGTTGATGTTGAAGCGCTTCAGCTATTTGAATGTGCTGATGCAGGAGACAGAAGCGATGGCGAGGGGGCAGCTGAACCAAGCGGTGCCAATCCGCGGCTCTTCGCCGCTTGCCAATCATGCACGGCAGTTGAACCGCTTAAAAGAAGGCGTCAAGATATCGATGTCGGAGCAGGCGAAAAGCGAGCGGCTGAAAACGGAATTGATCACAAACGTCAGCCATGATTTGCGCACGCCGCTGACTTCGATTATCACCTATACTGATTTGTTGAAAGCGCCGGTATTGTCGGATGAAGAGCGTTTGTCCTATGCTGGCATACTCGACCGCAAATCACAGCGCCTGAAAACACTGATTGAAGATTTGTTTGAAGTATCCAAAATGGCCAGCGGCAATATCGAGCTGCATCGTTCAAAGCTTGATTTTGCACAATTGCTGCAACAGGCGCTTGCTGAGCATGCGGAAGATATTGAGCAATCCGGTTTGGATTTCCGTGTATCGATCGGCGACAAGCCACTGTACATCTATGCGGATGGGCAAAAATGGTGGAGGATGCTGGATAACTTGATTTTGAATTCGCTGAAGTACGCGCTTCCGGGCACCCGTGTATTCGTGTCGCTTAACGGCACGGGCGGTGAGGCGGAATTCATCATCAAAAACATCACCCGCTATGAGCTGGGCGAAAATCCCGATGAGCTATTTGAACGCTTTAAGCGCGGCGATGCTTCAAGGCAGACCGAGGGTTCAGGTTTGGGCCTTGCTATTGCGCAATCGATTGTCGATCTTCACGGCGGAGCCTTAAAGATCGAAGTAGACGGGGATTTATTCAAAGTGACAGTAACCATTAAAAGTGCATAATAGCTAGAAGAAGCCAGTCTATAGCCCCTGCTATAGGCTGGCTTCTATTTAGTTCGGATTATGAAGTATACATAAGTTATTATAATTATTAGAAAATTCGATTGACTTAAAATTGGGAAAGCGGTTACAATCAAAAGGTCAATACTCTTAAAATAAAGAAAGGGAGGGAATTTCTGGGTTGAAACTGAGCGTTCGCTCAGCTGTTTATGCAAAGGGGCAGTAGTTTATTTCACGAAATGGGGGAGAGTATATGAAGGCGTACAAAAAAGAAGTGCAGTTCACTATTTGGATGACAGCGGCTTTCATCCTGGTAGGAAATGTTGGGCTGATTTTCTCGATATTTCCAACCGATGCAATTTTCTTAGGGTTTCCATTAAAGTACATTTTGCCGATCCTAATGGGGTGGTTCGGTGTGTTCCTATTAACGATTGTTGCAGGTATTATTGGCAATCGCATCGATGATGAAATCGACGCAGAAAATGATTTGCTCGACAACTCCCGCGATACGGAAGGGGTGTAACGGATGGAAAACCAAAACTGGCAATTAGATAATCCTTGGATGGGATTGGGCGTCATTATCGCCACGTTCCTGTTATTTTACATAGTCGGTTTTATATCGAACCGCAAAAGTACTTCCGCTAAAGAATTATATGTCGGCAATTCAAATACAGGAGCGCTTGTCAACGGCTTGGCAATGTCGGCTACGTATATGAGTTTAGCGACATTTCTAGGAATTACCGCACTTATTCTTCAATTGCAGGTACCATTTATCATGCTGTGGATCCAGCTGATCTTAGCAATTCCGCTGATTACGATCATTTACGGCACAAGCCTTCGCCGCATGGGTGCGTTTTCGCCGACGCACTTTATCCGCGACCGCTACGGCAAATCGGCTTCCATCATTGCCGCGCTGTTCATGATCCTCGTTTCCATCATGTATGCGCTCGGGCAGATGATCGGCATCGCCGTGACGTTCGAAACATTATTGGGCATTCCTTATTTGACGGGCTTGATCGTCGGCGGATTGCTTATTGTCGGCTATATCACAGTAGGAGGCATGGCAGGAGCGACCAATAACGCGGCAATCCAGATGGTTATCATGGCCTTGATGTTCATCGTTCCTTTAGGGGCAATCATGAAAGCAGTCGGCGGCACTGGCTGGTATTTCCCGCCATTATTGTACGCAGATATGGTTCCGGCAATGCTGGACGCATTGCCGACTTTCTTCGATTATCAATTTTCACCAAAATGGTATTTCTCAATCATCCCGGCTCTGACAATCGGTGCTTTGGGGCTTCCCCATTTAGCGATGCGCGTTTACACGGCTTCAAACCTGAAGAGCGCACGGGCAGCGATGGTCTGGTTCGCCTTTATCCTCGGATTGGTATTTTCAGCCACTTACGCGATGGGGTTTGTCGGAGTCTTTGCAACGACCACACAAGGGCTGCAGATTTCTCCAGAAGATGCGGACAAATTGACGATCATCCTCAATTTGGTTTATAACCCTGACTGGGTTACAGCATTGGTTATCGCCGGAGCCATTTCAGCCGGGGTATCTACCTTGAGCGGAAACTTGCTGGCAATCGGCGCTTTGCTGTCCCAAGACATTGTCGCTACTTTGAAGCCGAATATTTCCCAGCGTGTGAATTTGCGACTCGGGTTTGTGGCGATTTTCCTTGGCGGCGTCGTCAGTATTCTATTGGCAATCCAACCGCCCGCATTCCTGGTGGTCAGTATCCTGTGGGCATTCGGCCTTGCTGGAGTGACGAACGCGCCGCTTATCATCGTCGGCGTATGGTGGAAAGAAGCCAATAAATACGGTGCTATGGCGGCTTCAATCGTCGGCGGCATTCTGTACATTGTCGTGTCGCCTTTCGTCTTCCCGAGCATTGTCTTGACTGGACATGCTGTGACAGACGGCATGGGGCTTTCAGGCGCAATGCTTGCCGTTCCCGTAAGTTTTATCTTGCTGATTGTGGTGTCGTATATCACGAACCGCATGCCGTCACTGGCGAAAAACTTGACCAAGCAATCGGATATCGAATTGGTCGAACGGATCCACGGCTGGAAAGACATTAAAACTTACCGCTACAACAGCAAAGTCGGTGCGGGCATCACGGTCGTATTATCCGCGGTTGTTGCTGTCTGGGCATTGATGCCTTGGGGCATGTAAGAATGGAAAAAGGAGTGATTAAAATGGTCAGAAATATGGTGGTGTTGAATGAAACATATTTTGGGGCATTTTTAAACTCACCGAACATCAAAGTGATCAGCAATCTCATTTTGCTGTTTACCGGAGTGGGCTACGGCGCGATATCAATCGCGTCGAATGCCTCATACATAGCGAACTTCGATTCACCCGTGCTGCAAAATGTCCTAGTGCCGCTGATTTTCATCCTTTTTGGCCTATTGTCGGCGTTTATCACGAAAATCGGACTTGCGCTGCTGCTATGGGCGGGGGCAAAAGGGTTGGGCGGCAAAGCGCTGTTCAAGGAAATCAATCTGGCTTCCCCTGTTGCGCTGCTTCCCGGGTTGCTGGGTGTCCCATACTTAGCCGGTTGGGGAGAAGGCACCTTCATTGTCGCCGCTCTGCTGGTGGCAGGCATTGTATGGATGTATTTCGTCAGTGCAAAAATCTTGAAAACAACACAGAACTTCACCAATAAGAAAGCGTATTTGGCGGCATTCCTGGCGTTCTTATTTTTAGCAAGCGTTTATTACATCGTCGTGCCGTCTTAAATGGAATCTGAAAAAAGTTGGAAGCCCATGCTTCCAGCTTTTTTTTTGTAAAAAAATAACCCCTCATTGTGGAGGGGAAATGAGGCGGTGCTGATACGCATAGATGGCCGCCTGGGTGCGGTCATGGACTTCGAGCTTCGCCAACAGATTGCTGACATGGGTCTTGACTGTTTTCAGCGCGATGAACAACTTATCCGCAATTTCCTGATTGCTGTAGCCCGATGCAATCAGCAGCAAAATCTCCATTTCGCGGTCTGTCAAATCTTCATGAGGAACATGGCTGTGGCGCATCTGCTTCATCATCTTGGTCATCACTTCCGGTTCAAGGACCGGTGTGCCACTCATCGTCGAGCGGATGGATTCCGCGATGCGGGATGCTTTGGACGTTTTCAGAATATAGCTGACCGCACCGGCTTTCAATGCAGGATAAACTTTGTCGTCGTCAGGAAAGCTGGTGACAATCATGATTTTCGCTTCCGGCCATTGGGTGATGATGGCGTCGGTCGCTTCTGCGCCGTTCATGACGGGCATGACCATATCCATCAAAATAACATCCGGCCGCAATTCGAGCGCCATCTTTACAGCTTCTTCACCATTTACTGCCTCGCCGGCGACTTCCATATCCGGCTGCGATTGGAGATAGGCGGAAACGCCGATTCGGACCATCTCATGATCATCGGCTAATAAGATTCGAATCATCGGAAACCTTCCTTTCAATAGGGACTTTCACTTCAATGATTGTGCCCTCAGAAGGCACAGAAACGATTTTGCTGACGGCGCCGATTTCAATGGCCCGTTCTTCGATATGCTTCAAGCCATATGAAGTGGATTTTGATTGGTCGCTTTCAAAGCCTACACCGTTGTCCTGGATGCGCAGAATAGCGAAATTATCCCGTTCGACAAAAAGGATATGGACTTCAGTGGCTTTGGAATGGCGCAGTGTATTCGAAAGCGTTTCCTGGGCGATGCGGAAGAGATGGTCTTCTGCGCCTTTTGGCAAAGGGACTTCTTCCAATTTGGAATCGATGTCGAAATAGACTTTTTCCTTCAGTTCGGCGATCAGTTCAGCCAATCCTTGTCGCAAGGTTTTATTGTGCAGCGCTGCCGGGCGGAGATGGAGCAGCAACGCGCGCATCTCCAATTGTGCCTGCTGAACCATTTTTTCCGTCTGCAATAGTGCGGGAGCAGCCTGTTCACGCTCTGTCATGGAAGACAGGAGCATCGATGCGGCAAATAATTGCTGTGATACCGAATCATGTAATTCGCGCGCCAGCCGCTGGCGTTCCATGATCAGGCGTTCCTGAATCACTTTGTCCTGGGTTTCCGCGCGTTCATTGGAAATGCGGGCTAAGCTTCTGCGCTGAGATTCCAGCAACTTCTGGAGTTTTAAAATAGAAGAAGCCAAATTGGCAGGCAGCGATTTCATATGAGCAGCTTCAATGACAATGTGGTCTTCGTTGCGCAGCAAAGCTTGGAAAATTTCCTCGATATCCTGTACTTTTGCGCGTGACATCGATTCCGACCACCAGGCAATGCCGATTGAAAGCGCAAGCACCAAAACGAGCAGCCAGATGCCGAACGGCAGACCGGCAACGAAATCTTCCCACAGCACGGACCAGGCAGTGAAGGTAGGAAGCCCCAGCAGCACTGCCAGGATGCAAAATACGATAAAAGCGAACAAGGCCATGAAGAAAAGGCCGCGCGGCAGGATCTGTCTCATCGGCGGATCACCTCGACATCTCCCATCCACGTAGTGATTGAAATGATCATTTCAACTTTGCCGTCATCAGGATAGCCATCCTCTGCATGAAGAGAACCGTTCCAAATTCGTTCTTTGGCGCCGTTGAAAAAGCGGGCATCGCCAAGAATGGCAGAGTAGTAGACGCGTACCGGAACTTCATAGGGAACGATGATTTTCACTTTGCCGAAGCCTTGGCGAATCGAAATCAACGATGTCCGTTTTGGCAGCACCGTCTGGGTTGCGTCAATAAGCAGATCGCCGGCAATTCCTTGGATGTGTATATCTTTCCATTCATATGCTTCAATCGGTGTTTGCTGGGCTGCGAAAAATTTATTTTGAATCAGCCCTTTGTCAACGCCGCCGCCGATTGGCAGCTGCTGCTCCCACTCCTCACCTTTCCAAAGGCGGATCAGCAAGTAAATGGCCACCGCAAAAACGATCAGCCTTAAACTCCACATCGACAGCACGGCAATGCCGATTAAGATGACGGCGGTCCAAACATAAGCTTTGCGGGACTCTTGCTCTTTGTTCATCGCGTAATACAAGATTCCGAGGCCAAGAAGAACCAAAAATATGCTGCCATTTCCGAAAAAGGCAACTTCTATAAAAATGAGCAATAAAGCGCTCCATAAAATCAGTGCTTTTTTATTGGTGGCCAAGTGGTCCAACATGTTTTTTGCCTCCTTCTTTGCAGCGGAAAAGCGAGAAGAAGGAAACCTTCTTCTCACTCTAGTTTACCCAATTTCTTTTTGCTGTGCGCTGTTTTTTTCAAGTGATTCCAAGCGATGCTCCATCGTTGAGCGTTGGTGCACCTCTTCGGCTTCGCTGCCGAGGCCGCCGATGAATGCGGACATATTATCTGATTCCAAAGTTTCCGCTTCAAAGCCGGAAGCCAGCACTTTGTCCATCTGATAATGCGCGCGAGCAGCATTCTCTTTCCCCATCAATTGCAGCTGACGCAATTTCATGTCTTTTACTTTATGCTGCATTTCTTCGAATCGCTGCTCCAGACGGGTGATTTCCTCAAGATTTTCTGCAAGGCTATGTTCCAATTCGCTGACACGATTCGAATAAGCTGCAACTTCCAGTTCAGCAAACCTTGACAAGTCGCTTTCACCTGAAGCTTGTGCGAGCTCGAGCTGCGCCTTGCGCTTCTCAGCCATCGCGGATGCTTCCGCCAGCTCCTGTTCCAGTTTCACTGTCAGCTGGGCTTGGCGTTCCACCCATTTGCCTGTCATTTCCGTCTGTTTTTGGGCTTCCGCAATAAAGTGGTTCAAAGCAGCCAGTGGATTTTTTTCTTCTTTTTTCGTCATCACCATGTCCATGTCAGTGGCTACAGCGAATTTTAAGCGTTCCCATAAAGTTGTCATGCCGATTCCTCCTTATTTGTTTAGTTTCTGCCATTGGTTTTCAAAGTTTGTGAAAGGGTCTTTTGCGTCTTGAAACGCAACAGGGCGTCCGTTCCAGTTGCGGTAAATCATCCATAGACCGGCTGCTGCCGCGACGCCAAGCAAAGCAGGGACATTCGAAATGGCTGAAATTGCACCGACGGCACCGACGATGCCCCACCAGATTTTAGCGGCAAGTGAAATGCTTCGCAGGTAATAATGGATCCCTGCATACAGGATCAACGCGGATACTGCAAGCCCGACAATTGCCCCCAGATTCGACAAGACGATGATTCCGGCGATGATGCCGAGTGTGATCATCCAAAACTTATTCATTGTTATTTCCTCCTCTCAATTTGTATCTTCATCTTAACAAGCACACCGTTTTCAGAATACGGACCCTGACTGCATCTTTGACTAGGTCTTGGGGTGTAGTGGTGTTCGGGAAGGTACTTTTTCAAGTAAGTGCTATAATAATTTTTAGACAGCAGGAAAAGAGGAAAAAGTGTATGAAACAGTTCGTCGCCATTGCTGGTGCTTTGAGCATTTATATGGCACTTATCGGTTATTTGGGATGGAATACGTATTTATGGGTTGCTTCATGGATCTCCTTGGAACCGTGGCTGTTTGCTGGCCTATGGGCGATTATTGCTTTCAGTTTCTTTATCGGCCGCATCGGCCATAACTGGTTGGCATTTACCGTCATCGGCTCATATTGGTTTGCCTTTTTGCAATACGCAATCGTGTTGTTTCCTGTCGCGAACTTGGTGAGCGTTTTGGTGGAGTGGCCGCGTGAAGCATTTTATATCGGCAATGCCGTTGCGGTAATAATGCTTGGGATTTTACTGATTGGCTCTTATTTAGCATATAGCCCGGCTGTGCGCGAGCTGGAGATAACGGTTGGCGATGTGCCGGCAGAACCGCTGCATGTCGTCGTAGGCTCGGATTTTCATCTGGGCGTATTGTCAGGGAAACGGCATTTAAAGCGTTTTGTCGACAGGGCAAATGCGTTGAAGCCGGATGCTGTTTTTTTAGCGGGGGATTTGGTCGATGACGATCCGGTATGGTACGCACGCTATGGCATGCAGGAAGAAATGGAGCGATTGACTGCGCTCTTCGGCGTATACGGCGTTCTGGGCAACCATGAATATTACGGCCGTAAAATTCCGCTGCTCGTCAAAGTGATGGAAGATTCCGGAGTCCGGATTTTGCGTGATGAAACTATTTTGGTTGCGGAACGTTTTTATTTAACGGGACGGGAAGACCGAACCAATGGAAAACGCCATCCGCTCAAGACGCTCGAGCCAAAAAAAGACTTTCCATGGATTGTCATGGACCATACGCCATCGGATTTGAAAATGCCGGTGCAGCTGGGAGCGGACTTTCACATTTCCGGCCACACCCATAAAGGGCAGATGTGGCCGAATGGCTGGATCACCAAAAAAGTGTTCGAGTTGGATTATGGCCACCGCTTGATCGAGAAAACCCATTTTCTTGTTTCTTCGGGATTCGGATTCTGGGGGCCGCCGATTCGGATTGGCAGCCGCTCGGAATTATGGTCGGTAAAAATGAAGTTCGGGAAAGAGCAGTAAAGGAGACAGCAAATGGAACAATGGATTATAGACGTCATGTCTGATTACGGTTATTTTGGTATATTTTTTCTTATCATGTTGGAAAATGTGTTTCCGCCAATTCCTTCGGAAGTCATTTTGACAGTGGGGGGCTTTATGACCACCACTACCAATATGACGATTCCCGGAGTGATTTTGGCTTCAACAGCGGGCTCGGTGAGTGGCGCAGTGGTCCTTTATGGACTCGGCCTGCTGCTTGATGTTGAGCGGCTGGAGAAAATCGTCGATAAATATGGGCGCGTCCTGCGCGTCAAACGGGCAGACATTCACCGGGCGGATGCCTGGTTCGACCGCTACGGCATTTGGACCATCTTTTTCGCTCGCCTGATTCCGCTGATCCGAAGCTTGATTTCGATCCCGGCAGGTATGGCGAACACGAAATTCTGGCTATTCATCACCTTTACGACGCTCGGTACTTTGCTCTGGAACACAGTCCTCGTTTTTATTGGCGAAGCAGTCGGGGAAAACCGTGCAGCTATTATGGAGCAATTCGATATTTATTCCAACGTCGTTTATGTGTTGATCGTTCTCGTGGCATTAGCGGCAGTATGGTTCTACGTGAAAAAAATCCGCAGCCGGCCAATGGACTGAACAAAATAGATTTTCCAAAAACTGCCGGCAATTGCCAGCAGTTTTTTAAATTGATATAATTGTTTGATAATAAAGAGACGGAGGGTCCCAATGAAACCTATCATTTTTATCACACAGAAATTACCGGATGAAGCAGTCTCGGGCTTGCATGAGTCTTACGAAGTGCGCATGTGGCACGATGAGAAAGCGCCGGCGCCGCGGGAAGAAATCATGAAACAGGCTGGGGAAGCACATGCTTTATGGACGATGCTGTCCGATAAGGTGGACCGCGAATTGCTCGAAGCCGCACCGAATTTGAAAATCGTTTCGAATCTGGCTGTTGGCTATAACAATATCGATATCCACGCAGCCCATGAACGAGGCGTCATGGTAACGAATACGCCCGATGTCCTGACGGAAAGTACAGCGGATCTGACATTCGCATTATTGCTGGCGACAGCTCGCCGCATTATCGAAGCGGAGCAATCCGTGCGTTCAGGCGACTGGAAATCATGGTCGCCAATGGGAATGGCGGGGCGCAACGTCGGAGGCGCGACACTTGGCATCGTCGGCATGGGCCGCATCGGTGAAGCGGTTGCTCGGCGCGCGCAGGGCTTTGGCATGAACGTGCTGTATCATAACCGGACACGGCGCAGCTTTGAAGACGTCAAATACGCGAAGCTTGATGATTTGCTGCAGCAATCGGATTATGTCGTCATTTTGACGCCGCTGACGCAGGAAACGCAAGGCATGATCGGGGAACGTGAATTGTCTCTGATGAAAGAAACCGCTTGCCTCATCAATGTTGCGAGAGGCGGAATTGTTGATGAAAAAGCCTTATACGAAGCACTAAAGGCGAAGAAAATCTGGGGCGCAGGCCTAGATGTCTTTGAAACAGAGCCAGTGCCGCTTGACCATCCACTGCTGTCATTGCCGAACTTGACGGTGCTGCCGCATATCGGAAGCGCTACCGTCCAGACGCGATTGGCGATGATGGAAATGAATGCACAAGCAATTGCTGCATGCCTTGAAGGCAAATCGGTGGAAAACCGTGTCTGTTAGAATTTGGTGAAGCTGTTTTCAATTATGAGAAAGTTGAAGTTTGCCGGAATTTATTATAAAATAGTCTAGGTTTT
>NZ_RQII01000078.1 GCF_004761975.1 Planococcus koreensis
TTTGGGATAAATTGTGTGAACACCCCAACATTTAGTGTAGAACCCAAAAAAATAGTAGCACAAACCATGGCCATGGTTTGTGCTACTAATGTTAGTATGTTTCCGCGGACGAAGCGCTGAGCCTCCTCGTCGCCGGAAAAGAGCTGCTCCTGCATCGCTGCGCTAGCTTCGTCGCAAAAACATTGGCCTCGCAAGCTGCGGCCAATGTTTTTCCTGCGGGGTCTCATCACTCCGTTCTTCCGCTGGAGTCGCCGCATTGCGCTCCGAATCCTTGAGAGATTTCTTATGAAAAAGTAGATGAGGTAGTTACTCTCTTTAATAAGAAATACATGCTAACAACCGGTCTGGCCACGTAGACACCTTTGGGACAGCGAAGGCTGAAGCTGAGCCCACGGAAAGCGAAGTGGCCAGAACGGTTGGGGTATACACAGTTATTCATTTTGATTAGACTTTATCTACAGTCTGAAATGGCACTGGATAATTTCCAGTGCCATTCTTCTTTATAGAATATCCGACCAAATTTTGATGGCTGTCCCTAAAATCAACAGCGCCAAAATCCATTGCAGATATTTCGTATTCATTTTTTGGCCTAATTTCGCCCCGATTGGAGCTGCGATGATACTAGCCACAATCATGACTGCCGCTGGACCGTAAAGAATCTGGTCTGTTGCAATCTTGCCGATTGTTGAACCGATTGACGAGATGAACGTGATTGCAAGAGATGTGGCAATCGTCATGCGTGTCGGTATCTTCAGAACGACTAGCATGATCGGCACAAGGATGAATGCACCCGCTGCGCCGACGATGCCGGCTGCAATCCCGACTGCAAACGCCAAACCGGCCGCCAGCCATTTATTGAATGTCACCGCATCAGCCGGTTTATCATCCAAGTCTTTTTTCGGGATGAACATCATAATGACCGCGAGCGTCGCCAAAATCGCGTAAACGAAATTGATCGCCCCTTCAGAGATTAACGTCGAGCCATAACCCCCGATGAAACTCCCGATCAGGATAGCCCCACCCATATAAGTGATCAAGGTTTTATTCAAATAACCGCTGCCCCGGTATGCCCATACGCCGGCAATCGTTGCAAAGAACACCTGAATCGCGCTGATTCCGGAAACTTCATGCGCACTGAATGCCGTATAGCCAAGCATTACCGGTATATACAACAGCATCGGGTATTTGATGATTGAGCCGCCAATCCCGACCATTCCGGAAATGAAAGATCCGACGAATCCAATCAGAAAAATGACAATAATAAAATCAATACTCATTTGAATCCCACCTTTTCATAAGAGAAAAGGGCATCGTTTCCGACGCCCCTCCTTTAAACTCTTAGCCTTTCTGAATCCAGAATTTAAGGACGTCGCCATCTACTTGGTGATCCAGAAGGTCGTGGCCTCCTGATTTTGCCCATGCAGTCAAATCCGCTTTAGCACCTTTGTCAGTTACTAGGATTTCCAATACTTGCCCTGAATCCATTGCTTTCATTTCTTTTCTTGTTTTTACGATCGGCATTGGGCAAGCCAAGCCTTTTGCGTCTAATACTTTATCTGCGTTCATCATATTCTCTCCTTTGGGTTTGTTTTATTAGTCGATGTTCCGCAAAATAATTGCGCTTTCCACCCCGCTTGCTTCATCGCTGCGCTGCAGGAGCAGTTAGGTTTTACCATTATTTTGCTGCACATCTAGTCATATCTTATTGTGCCGAAGAATCTTTTAAAATCAATTTCTTTTATAAATTGTTACTTAACGGACTGCACAACGGTTCGGTCCGATTTCCATTTCACGCTGGACTTCTTCATCTGGTGTGATTTTGCCCATATTCGTTTTGCGGATGTCTTGGTAAGCGTTCGGCTGTGGCGGCAGGTTTTTCGTGACCATGTCACGGAATTCCTGTTCGTCGCTGATGTTCAAGCCGTGGTTCTCTTTGAACAATTCGCCTAGTTTTTTCGAAACGCTGCCGTCTTCGTTTAATTCTTCGATGATCATGAAATGCGCCGGCAATACTGTAAGCTCTCCAGCTAATTCCTGGAAGCGGCTGTACAGCGACTCGCGCAAATCGCCTACCCAGTCTTCTGCAAGCCCTGCAAGGTCTGGACGGCCGATTGAGTCGATGAACAGGATATCACCCGTCATCAAGTATTGGTCGTCAACGATGAATGACGTAGAACCGATTGTGTGTCCTGGTGAATACAGCGCTTCGACTTTCGTGCTGCCAATGGACGCTTCCAGGCCGTTCACCAATGCCTGGTATTCAAATACAACTTCTTCTGCATCAGCTGGCGGCAAGTAATACGTTGCGCCTGTTGCTTCAGCAATTGTTCTGCCGCCGGAAATGTGGTCGGCGTGAAGGTGCGTATCAAATACGTGCTTGATTACAGCGCCTTTTTCTTGCGCGAAGTCCAAGAAGATATCAGCCATGCGTGTTGCATCGATAACAGCGGCTTCGCCTTCAGAAATGGCCATGTACGACAAGCAGCCTTTTCCGATGCGGACGAATTGATACAATTCCCCGCCATTTTTCAAATCACCGACTTTTACTGGTTCCAAGTGTTCGCTCCAGGCTTTCATGCCTCCTGAAAGATAGGCCGAGTGGACGCCTTCTTCAGACAGCATTTCCGCTACCATGATGGAAGAACCTTCTTTTGCGCAGACAACTAAAATATCTCTGTCTGTCGGCAGGTCTGAAACCACTTCTTCGACGCCGTCCAATAAATCAAAATAAGGGATATTCAAATATTGGATATTGCCGCCTTCAATTTTCCAATCCGCAAAAGCATCGCCATTGCGTACATCCAGGATGAATAAAGGCTCGTTATTGATTACTTTTTTTGCTACTTCACCAGCAGCCATTGCTTTTACAGCCATAGATCAAGTACCCCCATAGGTATTATTTTAGGTAAAAAAATATTCATTTCTTAGAAAGTTAACGTTACGTCAGCGTCTTGTGCAAAATCAAGGAAAGTTACCGCTCCGCCTACTTCAATGCCGTCAACAAATGCTTCTTTTTCAAGGCCCATAACGTCCATCGTCATTTGGCAGCCGATGAATTTCACATCAAGTTCTTTTGCCATTTCAATCAGTTCAGGAATCGCAGGGACATTCGCGTTTGCAAATCCTTCTGCGAAATGTTCTTTGCCTTCTGGCATTGGAAGCTGTTGGTTCGCTTCTTTGTGGATCAAGTTCAAGCCTTCGAACGTGAAGAAAATAGCTACTTCGTGATCAGTTGCAGCTGCAGCTGTCGCGATGTTGAATACTTTATATGCTTCGAATAATCCGCCGTTAGAGGCGATGATTGCTGTTTTTTTAGTCATTTTCCAAACTCCTTTTAATAGGTTCTAGTTTAAGATCCATTACATTGATATTTCTTAACAACGGTGCGTCAAGGGCTAATGAAGCAATGCCCAAAACGTCCGGCGTGATTTTCAAAATATTACTTTTTAGTTGGAGTTATAGAGATGTTGCGGACTGGATTATTCAGTTTTGCCTGTCCAGTCGCGCATGCCCGGCACTACGTTCAATAATTTGCCGAATCCTTTTTTCGCCATCATTTCGCCAGCAATTCCGCTTCTGCGGCCAGAATGGCAAATGATGTGGATTTCATCTTGCGCCTGCAATTCGTTCATGCGGTTTTCCACTTCGCCAAGCGGGATGTGGATTGCGCCAGGAATATGCGCTTCTTCGAATTCATCCTGCTCACGGACGTCAAGAATCGTCAGTGATTCACCGTTTTCAACTTTGTCTTTAAACGCATCCAAAGAGATTTCAGGAATTGCGATTGTTTCTTCTTTTGAACCAGCCCCATCTTTGCGCAGGAAATGGCGCAAAACGTCGCCTTCTGTTTCAGTGCCGATGTATTCGTGTCCTGAGCTCTTCGCCCAAGCTTGAAAATCAGCAGTCGAACCTTTATCAGTTGCCTGAATTTCAAGCACTTCGCCTGAACCTAGGTTTTTCATCACTTTTTTTGTTTTTACGATCGGCATCGGGCAAGCAAGCCCTTTTGCATCTAATACATTTTCAGTTTGAATCATGAATTATCCTCCTATGATATCGCTGCGGCCAAGCCGCATTTATTTTGAATTATTCTGTAGCGCCTTCCCAAGCCATCATTCCGCCGTCCATGTTGATGACGTTGTATCCTTGGTTCTCAAGGAAGTTTGTGGCTTGGCTGCTGCGTCCGCCTGAACGGCAGACCATGATATATTCTTGTGCTTTATCCAATTCATTCATACGGAACTCCAATAGGCCCAGAGGGATGTTGACAGCTCCCGGAATTTTTCCAGCCGCTACTTCCGCAGGTTCCCGGACATCGATAATCGCCGCTTCCTGATTGGTTTCCACTAGGTTTTGCACTTCTTCTGGTGAGATCTGTTTCATCTTTTTTCCTCCTCTATCGTTTTTAGAGACAGCTTCCGCCTTAGCGGTAGCTGCTCATTCCGCCTCGTACGTTCAAAACTTTTTCAAAGCCGTTCTTTATCAAGATTTGGCTGGCTTTGCTGCTGCGCATTCCGCTTTGGCACATAACCACCACTTCTTTGTCTTTCGATAATTCGTCCATGCGTTTCGGCAGGTCGTTCAATGGAATGTTTTTGAAGCCTTTAACATGGTTTCCTTTAAACTCGCCTGGCGTCCGTACATCAACGAATTGTTTGTTTTTGCTGCCGAGCTGGGATTTCAGTTCTTCCGTTGAAATCGACTGCACGCCTTTTTGCGGAGATGTGAGACGGTATCCGAGCCACAAAACTACTGCACCGACTACAATCCATAAAAGAATATCCATTTTCATCATTCCCTCTCTATTCGGTTTGGCCGAGCCAATTAGATGAATAAGTTTACGTTGCCGTCTTCTGCATCGCCAAGATATGCTGCTACACCCGCATATTCGATTTCATCAAGCAATTCCAATTTGTCCAACCCAAGAAGATCCATTGTCATTGTGCAAGCTACCATTTTAATATCTTGCTCTTGTGCCATCTCGATTAATTGAGGAAGTGTCATGGCGTTGTGCTTTTTCATGACTTGCTTGATCATTTTCGGTCCCATTCCGCCAAAATGCATATTTGAAAGCCCTAATTTATCAGCGCCTCTTGGCATCATTTTCGCGAACATTGTTTCCAGTCTGCCTTTTTTCAGTTCCGGCGGATTTTCTTTGCGCAATGCATTCAATCCCCAAAATGTATGGAAAATCGTCACTTCGTGGTCGTATGCTGCAGCACCATTTGCGATAATGTAAGCTGCCATTGCTTTGTCGTAATCCCCACTGAAGAGTACGATGGTCGTTCTTTTAGTTTCAGTCATTTAATTGCCTCCATATTTTTACCCGTAGGGGTATTTTTCTCTTCAAAAAAAAGAGCGTTTTAAAGTGTCGCCGCACTTTTCATATACCCTACAGGGTATGTTAAAGCATATAGTTCTCTATGTCAACAGGAAACTTTTTTATCTACTTTTCACTAATAATTCGACTGCTTCTTTTACGACTGCTTCTGTGCCTTCGCCTTTTTCAATGCTTTGGCGGACGCAAGATTCCAGGTTATCACTGACTACCACGCCGATTGTGCGGTCGACAGCACTTCTGATTGCGGAAAGCTGCATGACTACATCGCGGCATTCGCCATCATTTTCAACCATTTTCAGTACGCCCCGCAATTGGCCTTCGATCCGTTTCAGCCGATTTTCAATGCGTTTATCGTATGCCATCTTTCGTTCCTCCTCGAAATAAATATAAGAGATGTGTTGTTTATACCCTTTATATTATACCCCTTAGGGTATAATGTCAATCATTTGAATCCTATTTTTTTCGCAGCAGTCGAGTTCGCACCTGTCTCTTCTATTAGATTACTGGATGCTGTTGTCGATTGCGTTGATCAATCGTTTTTCAATATCCTCAGCGATGGCTTGGACATCCTGATCTTCTACCATTGAAATCATCGCTGTCGGTTTTGGCATACCGATTTTCACGCTGCCGCCTTCTTCGTAGACAACAATCTTACAAGGCAGGAAATAGCCGATCATTAAGTTAGACGATAGCACTTTGTTCGCTTCTTTCGGGTTGCACACTTCGAGAATGGTATACGGCGTGCTGAAATCTTCACCTTTTTCCTGCAGTTTTGCCGTTAAGTCAAAATTCCATAAAACACCGAATTTCTCATCTTTCAGCTTTTCTTCTAAAGACTGAACTGCTTGGTCCATCGTTTTATCCGTTTCCACCGTGTAATTGAACATGTAGCAGCACTCCTCTTCTAATTTGATCTTCCCCATTACCCTACCCGGTATAATTCAGCTTAAACATTCCACTCGCTTCTACTATATAGAAAAGGGCTGGATATCAGCCTGCAGCTCGAGTTCGACGTTGCCTTTGATGGCTCGGCTGATCATGCAGGAAGATTCCGCTTTTTCCGCAAGCCGGTGCGCCAGTTCGATATCTTTTTCGGAGGCATCTGTTTTCAAGACCACTTGCGGGCGATGAATGATTTTTTTATAAGTGATCACGCCTTTTTCCACTTCTACGATTCCTTCCGATTGCATTGTCAGGGATTCTTTCTCCAAATTGCTGCGCTGCATCATTGCTGCCAGTGTAATGATGTAGCAAGTCGCGGCTGCTCCAAGCAGCATCTCATCCGGATTGGTACCGACACCGGGACCGTCCATTTCCGGCGGTATGGAAATCTGCGTCTTCAAATTCCCCGATTCGATTTCTCCGACATCATTGCGCAAGCCCGGCCAATCCGCTTTTAAATGAAAACTGTGTAAAGCCATGCAGTTTCTCTCCTTTAATGGTAACGTCATTATATAGATAAAATCATTTCATCCGATTTCTTTATTATTTCAGTGCACATAGGCATTAAGCAAGCAAAAGGAGCTAACTAGAATGGATATCACACTAAGGCAAGCCCGGCCTGAGGATGGAACAGCGGCAGCTCCGCTCATCGTCAATGCCATCGGAGACATCGCCAATCACATGACTGCACAGCAAGAGCCGCAATTGGTGCTGGCCAAAATCAGTGATATGGTGCGCGGCAAGCACACACGCCATAGTCACCGCTTCACGTATATAGCGGAAGTCCAAGATGCTATTGCCGGTGTGCTGGTGCTTTACCATGGCAGCGAAGCGGAAGCGCTTGACCGCTTTTTGTATGATGAGCTAAAAAAAAGCGGTCATGATCGGACGATTGAAAAGGAAGCCCATCTCGATGAATGGTATATCGATACCGTATCGGTTGATGCCGCTTTCCAAGGAAGAGGCATAGGCACGGCATTATTGAGCCACGCTGAAAAAGTTGTTTCAGCCGAAGGAGGCGGGAAGCTGTCGCTGAATGTCGATACAGGAAAAGAAGCAGCCATCCGCCTATACCAAAGGCTCGGCTATACGATTTCCGAACCGTGGACCATTATCGGAGAACCATTTCACCATATGGTCAAAGCCATACCTGCATCCCCTTGCGACGAAGCTAACGCAGCGATGCAAGAGCAATAGTATTCCATTGCCCAACATTAGAAAAAGGGGCTGTCCACTAAGTCTGTTATTCGACTTAGTGGACAGCCCCTCTTTTTTGTTCATTTGAATTTCATATACAGCTTTTCCCGGCGGTCTGCAAATACCGGTATGCGTTTTCGAACTTCTGCCACTTCAGCCAACTCGATCTCTGCGTAGCCGATTCCCTCTTGTTTAGCCATATCCAGACGGATTTCTCCCCATGGCGCGATGACCATCGAGCTGCCGCCGAATTCATTTTTCGGATCGCGGCCGATGCGGTTCACCGCGACGATAAAGCATTGGTTTTCAATAGCGCGCGCCTGCAGCAGAATGCGCCAATGGTCAATGCGGGCTTCCGGCCATTCCGCCGGCACGAAAATAACTTTCGCCCCGTTCAGCGCTTGCGTCCGGATCCATTCGGGGAAACGGATGTCGTAGCAGATGACGCCGCCGCAAACCGTGCCCTCGAGTTCGAACGTACCGAGGCCTGCTCCTTCTTCCAGGTGGATATGCTCATCCATCAACCCGAAACGGTGGGCTTTGTCATATTCCGACACCAGGCTGCCGTTTTTATCCACTACATACATCGTGTTGTAGAAGCCATCCTGTTTTTTAGTGGACACGGAGCCTCCCACGATATTGACGCCATGCTGCTTCGCAAAATTCTGCAGAAATTTAAGCGTCCGGCCATCGCCGTCCGCCAGCGTTTCCAATTCCGTCAACGCGTAGCCTGTATTCCACATTTCCGGCAGGACAATGGTTTCTGCCCCGTTCGCTGCAGCTTCTTTCAAATAAGCCTCCACCTTTTCAAAATTCACGTCAGGCTCCCCAAAAGCGATATCCATCTGTACGCACGCAATCTTCATTTCATTCTCCTCCAGTAGACAAGTTAAGTTAAACTCTATAAGATTTGGAATAGAAGTGCAATTATTTAGAAAATGAGGGACTATTATATGGAATTTTCAAACCGCCTGCAGCAATTGCCGGACCAATTCTTTTCGAAACTTGCATCCCGTACGAAACAAGCGATGCTGCAAGGGCGCGACATCATCAACCTCGGGCAGGGCAATCCGGACCAGCCGACGCCTGCCCATATTGTCAAAGAAATGCAAGAAGCGGTTGCCGACCCGCAAAATCATCGGTATTCCCC
>NZ_RQII01000079.1 GCF_004761975.1 Planococcus koreensis
ACGCCGCTATGCTCGTCGTTCGCTGTCAATTCAACCGCGAATTCCTGGAACCATTCGCTGACTGCATTTGAAGCTGTCTCTGGAGCGATTCCATCGATGTTCACTTTGATTGTTTGCACTTCTTCTTTATTGCCGACTTTGTCGGTGCTGTAATAAGAAACTTCGTTAACGCCTGCTTCCGTAACGGCCACAGTCGTGCCTTCAACGAATTCAGATCCGTTTACGGAATAGTAAGTTTTGTCGACGCCGCTCTTGTCATCAGCCGCAGTCAATTCGACTACTGCTTCTTTCAACCAGTCAGCGGATTCGTTCGATTCTGTAACAGGCGCCGTGCGGTCGATCTTCACTTCAGCTGCCTTTACTTCTTCTGTGCCGCCAGCTTTGTTGACGCTATAGAACGTAATTTCGTTGATGCCGTCCTGGTCTACGGTAAAGCTGCTACCTTCCGTGAACTCCGAACCATTGATCGAGTAGAATGTTTTTTCAACTGCACTCTTGTCATCCGTTGCAGTCAATTCCACCACGAATTCCTGGTGCCATTCGCTGTCCGCATTCGACACCGTTTCAGGGGCCGAAAGGTCGATATTCACTTGTGCTGTTTTCACAGTTTCTGTGTTCCCTGCTTTGTCAACGCTGTAAAATTCGATTGAATTCACACCGTCTTCAATGATTGCAACATTTGTGCCTTCTTTGAATGGAGCGCCGTTCACAGAGTAGAATGTCGTTTCGACGCCGGCTTTATCGTCTGCCGCTGTGAATTCCAATGCGAATTCTGCATGCCAATCGCCATCTGCGTTTGAAACCGTTTCAGGAGCGGTGCGGTCGATCTTCACTTCCGCTGTCTGCACTTCTTCTACGTTTCCAGCAACATCCGTTGAGTAAAATGAAATCGTGTTGATTCCTTCTTCATTCACCACAACGCTGTCGCCTTCCGTAAATTCAGAACCATTTACAGAATAGAAGGTCTGGTTTACTCCGCTCTGCTCATCTTCCGCTTTCAACTGGACCGTGAATTCCTGGTGCCAATTGCTGTTTGCGTTGGATGATGTTTCCGGAGCTGTCTTATCAATATTCACTTGAGCTGTTTGGACTTCTTCCACATTCCCCGCAAGATCCGTTGAGTAGAATGAAATCTTCTGGCTGCCGCTTACCGTGAACTCAGTGCCTTCAAGGAAATCAACGCCATTCAGCGAGTAGAACGTCTTATCGACGCCGCTCTTATCGTCTTCTGCAGTAAGGATTACCGCAAAATCTTTATTGATCCAATCAGTGACTGCGTTTGAAGATGTCACTGGTGGAGTCAGGTCATTCTGCATTTCAACTGCTACTGCATTCGAGTAGCCTGAGTCGCCGAAGCGGCTGTGTGTTACGGTTACGACGTATTCGTGTTTGCCATCAGCGATATCTGTGACAATGTAATTGCGTTTATCTGTCGTGCCTAACAGGACATATTCTTCTCCGACGACTTCGTACACGTTATATGCAGAAGCACCGGTAATTTCTGTCCAGCTCAAAGCAGCAGTCTGCTCATCAAAAGAAAGCAACTTCAGCTCCGGACTTTGTACAGTCGGATGGCCTAAAGTATATTCGATTTTTGAAGGTGCGGATTCGCCGAAGCGATCGCTTACTGCTGTTACTTCGTATTCATACCAATCTTCTGGCATGTTGGTGAAAGTACGGGCAAGGTTAGGTGTGTTAGCGACTAGCTCTTTTTTATCGTCTTTGATCCGATAAACATTATAGCTTGTTGCGAATTCCACTTCTGACCAACGCACTGACAAATCGTTGCCGTTTGAAACAGTGATGCGCAAATCGGCAGGAGCTGCCAATTCTGGATGCACCAGCGAATAGTTCGCCTGGACGCCCGTTTGAGATTCACCAAAGCGATCGCTGTTTGACGTCACTTCATACTGATAATCTCCAGCAGGCAGGTTAATGAATGAGCGGCTCAAGTTTTCCGTTGTATAAAGGAATTTCTTTTCGCCATTAGTGATCTGATAGATATTGTAGCCTGTGGCAAATTCCACTTCTGGCCATCTTAGGAACAAATCGTTGCCGTTGCGTACAGCAACCGTCAGCGTAGCAGGTGCTACCATGATAGGATGAACTAGTGTAGTTGATACATAAGCTGCTGTTTTGGATTCGCCAAAACGGCTGCTGACCGAATACACTTCGTATTGATATTCGCCTGCAGGTTTATTTGTCAAAGTGCGGGATAAGTTTTCTGTCGTATTGACCAGTTTTTTTACGCCATCTTTGATTTCGTAGATGTTATACGCAGTTGCAAATTCGACTTCTGACCACTTTAAGAAAATGTCATTGCCGTTGCGGATTGTCAGCGTTAAATCAGCGGGTGCAGCCATAGTCGGATGAACCAAATCCGTTTCAACTCGACTTGCTGTTAGGGATTCCCCAAAACGTGCGCTGACTGCCGTCACTTCATATATAAACGAACCAGCTGGCATATTCGAGAATGTGCGGCTAAGGTTTGCAGTATTGTTAACTAGTTTTCTCACGCCGTTTTGGATTTGATAAATATTGTAGCTATCGGCAAACTCTGAAGCTGACCATCTCAAGGCAAGATCGTTGCCGTTCCGGATAGTTAAACTCAAATCTTGCGGAGCGGCCATATCGGGATGGACCAATGTATAAGAAACTTGATTTGAGGGAAGAGACTCACCGGTTGCTGAGTTTAATGCTGTAACCTCGAACGTGTAATCGCCTTCCGGCTTATTTGAATAACCAAACAGATTGTTTGTTGGGGAGCCAATAAGCTTTTTCTCACCATTGGTTATCAAATATACATTGTATTTTTGGGCAGCAACTACACCTGTCCACTTAAGAATTAGATTATTGCCACTATTAACGGACACTGTTAAGTTTGTTGGCGCTTCTGTAGAAGCAGCAAATACGCTAATGGTCGGCAATGCAAACTGAAGTACTAGCAATATGCTTAAAAGCATTGATATTAGACTATACTTTCTCATGTTAATTAATCCACCTTTATACCTATTTTGAAGTCAAATAAAAAACCAGCAACATTTATCTTTAATTAAAGGCTTTAAACAGTGAAAATAAGAGGCTCTGCCAGATTGGGAGCCTCTTGTTCCATGTTTCAATTACTATATATTAAGGATTAACGAAGTAATTGAAGTACTGCTTGTGGAGCTTGGTTTGCTTGAGAAAGCATCGCTTGTGAAGCTTGAGTCAAGATGTTGTTCTTAGTCAAGTTCATCATTTCTTTCGCCATGTCAACGTCACGGATACGTGATTCTGCAGCTTGTGTGTTTTCAGCTGAAGCGTTAACATTGTTGATTGTGTAATCTAAACGGTTTTGAACAGCACCAGCATAAGCGCGGCCATTAGAAACTGTTTGGATTGCAGTGTCAAGAACTGTCAAAGATGCAGCTGAAGTTGTAGCATCTGTTACATCTACAGTTGCAAGAGCTGCTAAAGTATCTGTCAAATCAACATTGTTCAAGTCAAGTGATAATGTTTCACCATTATTTGCCCCACTTTGAATTGTTAATATCGCTGTACCTCCATTCGAAGTTCCGTCAAGAAGTTTTTGACCATTGAATTGTGTAGTAGCAGAAATATCAGTAATTGTAGAAGTCAATTGCGTTAATTCCCCAGCAATTGCGTCTCTCTCAGCCGCACTGTTAGTGTCACTTGCTCCCTGTACAGTCAATTCGCGCATACGCTGAAGAACTGCATGCGTTTCGTTCAAAGCGCCATCAGCTGTTTGGATCAAAGATACTGCATCTTGCGAGTTTTTAGAAGCTTGTTCTAGTCCGCGAATCTGTCCGCGCATTTTTTCAGAGATTGAAAGACCTGCTGCGTCGTCTGCACCACGGTTGATGCGCATACCTGAAGAAAGTTTTTCCATTGAGTTTGCTGCGTTGCCGCTCACTTGGCCCATTTGGCGGTGAGTGTTAAGTGCTGCGATGTTGTTGTTGATAATCATTGTGTATTACCTCCGTGTAATGTTTTTT
>NZ_RQII01000008.1 GCF_004761975.1 Planococcus koreensis
AGAACAATCAGGCGTCGCTGCAGAATAAATGAATATAATAGTAGAAAAGACGATCGGCAAATGTGCCGATCGTCTTTTTTTGAATAAAAACAGCCTGACTAAGCCATTGAATAGTTGGAGATAAATGGTAGAATAAATGGTAATAATTAAATATTCTAAAAATAATGGGTATCAATCTATTTGCATGCCATGAAAATACTCAGCATAAAAAAAGCCGGCTTTTGGCCGGCTCGAAAATCTTTTTATTTTTCTTGCAGCGATTTGTAATAAGCGCCTTTTTCCGCATATTCGCGGACGATCCGCTCCATGTCCGTTTTATCTTCGACAGTTAGTTCACGGACAACTTTTGCTGGGCGGCCAAGTGCGAGCATGCCAGGCGGGATGACTTTTCCGGGCGGTACGAGGCTTCCCGCTCCGATAAATGCACCTTCGCCAACTTCTGCGCCGTCAAGGATGATCGAACCCATGCCGACAAGCGCGCCTTTGCGGATTTTGCAGCTGTGCAAGGTGACCTGGTGGCCAATCGTGACATTATCCTCTAAAATCAGCGGGTTGTCTGGGCTTTGATGCAAAACGCAGAGATCCTGGATATTGGTTTTATTGCCAATGATGGTCGGTGCGACATCGCCGCGGATGACGGTATTGAACCATACGGAAGATTCTGCGCCGATGGTGACGTCACCGGTAACCGTCGCGAAATCCGCGATGAAGACGGAAGGGTGGATGTTCGGCTGTTTGCCGTGGAACGGATAAATCATGGGAAAACCTCCAAATAAGTTAGTAGCTATCTTTAATCCTATCAAATTCGATGCAAAGGTCAAAATATTGGCGTTCATATGAAGATAAGGGGATGATGGATTTGTGGAAATGGGAAGCGGAAGGACCGGCGAAAGCGGTCATGGTCCTTGTACATAGTGCGTATGAGCACCACATGAAATATGCGTGGCTGATTGAACAATGGCGGGCTTCCGGATTCCATGTCATCATGGGGGACCTGCCTGGGCATGGCCGCGGAATTCCCGGCAGCAAGCCGCATAACGAAGCTTTCAGCGATTACGAAAAATCAGTGGAGCAGGCGATTGCGGTTGCTTTAGAAAATGAGCTGCCGGTCTTTGTTTTAGGCCACGGCCTCGGAGCGACAATCGCGATGAATGTTTTGAGCGGCAAGGCTTTTCCTATAGCTGGAGTGGTATTGAGTTCGCCATGGCTCCACTTGCTGAAAACTCCTTCTGTCTTGACGTCTGCCTTTTCCAACTTGGGCAGCCTCCGCATTGACCACGCTTTGAAAATCGAAGACTTAACGAGCAATCCGGAATCGATCGAATCCGAAAGCGGCGACCCTTTTTACCGCACAGTTGTGACGATGGGCTGGTACCGCGAACTGCATGCTTATATGAAAAAATCCATTTCTGCGAAAAGGCATTTTCCGGATATCCCGGTCATGGTCCAGACTGCAGGAAATGACAGAGTTGCAGATAAAAGTTATGCCAAGCGCTGGCTGCATGACCGCCAGCTTGGACATTTCAGCTACAAAGAATGGACCGGCTGCAGCCACGACTTGTTTTTGGAGCAGCAGCGGGAAGAAATATTCGCCGCAAACCATTCATTTGTCAAAGATGCATTGCGTTTGGTCGGCTACGTTGTGAATTAACCCTAAGCAAGGAGGAATAATGTGGCATTGAAATTCAGTATTTTAGATCAGTCACCTATAGCAGAAGGCAGTACGCCGCAGGAAGCGTTGAAAAATACGGCGGAACTTGCGCGCCATGCAGAGGAATGTGGCTATACGCGCTTTTGGGTTTCCGAGCATCACGACGCGGCTACATTGGCAGGCTCGAGCCCGGAAGTGCTGATTGCTCATCTCGGAGCGGTAACGAAAACCATCCGGCTGGGTTCTGGCGGCGTCATGCTGCCGCATTATTCAGCGTTTAAAGTCGCAGAAAATTTCAAGCTTCTGGAGGCGTTGTACCCGGAGCGGATCGATGCCGGAATGGGCCGGGCGCCGGGCGGAATGCCGCGCGCTAGCTACGCTTTGAATGAAGGCAAAGCGCGGGACGCGAGCCGTTTCCCTGAACAAATCGATGAATTGCGGATGTACCTGGACGATGCGATACCGGAAGACCATCCGTATTACGGCATGAAAGCGACACCCGTGACGGACAACGCACCGCCTATTTGGATATTGGGTTCCGGACAAGATTCCGCGTTATTGGCAGCGGAAAAAGGGCTGCCTTATATGTTCGCCCAATTCATCAATGGCGAAGGCGGACAAAGTTTCGCGCGCTCGTACCGCGAGCGCTTTGCGCCATTCAATGGAAGCAAACCTTATCAAGGCGTCGCTATTTTCGCAGTCTGCCAGGAAACTGAAGAACAGGCGGAGCGGGTTGCTTCTTCGATGGATATGGCATTGGCATTCGGCGCTCAAAGCAAACCGCTATCAGGGACGCCAGCGCCGGAAAAAGCGTTGGCGTACAATTATTCGAAATTCGAGAAATTACTTGTCGAGGAAAACCGCAAGCGTATGATTGTTGGCGATCCGGTTCAGGTAGTGGATGCGCTGGAAGAGCTGGCTGCGGGATATGCAGCAGATGAAGTGATGCTAGTAACTATTACTTATGATTTCAAAGATAAACTGACTTCTTATAAACTGATTGCAGAAGAAATGAGAAAACGCCAGACGGGTTGATTCGTCTGGCGTTTTTTTGCCAAGCAGAAAGAAAAAAGGCAGACAGCCTCGCTGAAATGCTCTTTATAAAACGAATGCTGCGAAGGAAGTGGTCATTGTTTTTTTTCAAATTCATTTTTGATATCGCCAACCAATTCTTCCAGCAAATCTTCGAGTGTAACCATTCCTGAAACTTTTTCGTCTGATCCGATTATGATGGCAGAGTGGACATTGGCCTTTTGCATATTCTTGAATAATGCATCGAGTTTCTGAAATTCGTGCGCAAAATAAGGCGGCTGGATGATTTTTTGGATATCGAAAGGCCCCAATGCCGGCTGCTCCTTATAGCGGAATAAATCTTTGACATGCAAAGTGCCGATGATGTGGTTGACGTCGCTTTCGTAAACAGGGAAACGTGAAAAGCGCTGTTCTTTCATGATTTGGCTGATTTCTTCCAAACTTTGATCTTTTGATATTACAACCAAATCTTGTAAAGGAACCATGATTTCAGCGACAGTTTTATTATTGAATTCAAATACATTAGTGATCAAAAGCTGTTCCATTTCCTGGATGCTGCCCATTCCGATGCCTTCTGCCAGCAGCATGCGGATTTCTTCTTCTATCTCTTCTTCCTCTTTTTTATGGAGGTCGACGCCGAATAACCGGAGAATCGTATTGGTCGACCAAGATAATAGTTTTACGAAAGGTGCAGCAGTTTTGGACAATAGATAGAGCGGCCAGATTGCAGCCATAGATACAGTTTCTGCCCGCTGCATCGCTAGTCGCTTCGGCACCAATTCACCGAAAACCAAAGTGAAATAAGAAAGAATTATCGTGATGCCGACCAAAGACACCGTTTCGAGCAATTGCATGCTGCCTGGGATTCCAATGCCAAAGAGCCATATCGACATATCACTTGAAAAACTATCGGCGGCTAAAGCGCTCGCCATAAATCCTGCAAATGTGATGCCGAGTTGGATTGTGGCGAGAAATCGGCTTGGTTCTGATAATAATTTAGCGATCATGTCAGCTTTTAGGTTGCCTTCTGCAGCCATTTTAATGACTTTATTGTCATACAATGAAATCAAAGCAATTTCGGAAGCGGCAAAAAAAGCATTCAGCAAAACCAATAAGATTAATATAGCCAGTTCGATTCCCATCCGCACATCTCCTTGCAATTGGAATTGTCTTCTTCCATTCCCGATTTTAAGCAAGTTGAAAATCATTTAGCATTATGCGCAGAATAGAAGAGTGTTCCTGTAATTTATTAAAAAAAGAGTTGAATTTATGATTTTCTCAACAAAAGCATTCTGCATCCCAGCGCTTAAGAAAAGGGTGCTAAGAAGAAGGGGGCGTTAAAGTGGCCAAAATTAAACAACAAAGCAACGCTAAAATCGCAATTGTCACGGGAGCCAGCCGGTTGAATGGCATCGGAGCCGCTATTTGCCGGGAATTGGCAGAAAGCGGCTGCCATCTCTTTTTTACCTATTGGACAGAATACGACAGGAGCATGCCGTGGGGTGTAGGTGCAGAAGAACCCCAAAAGCTGCAAGAGGAACTCACGGCATCAGGCGTTAAGGTGTCGAGCCTGGAAGTGGACTTGGCTCAAATCGATTTTGTGGATCTTTTATTGGACCGGGTTTCAGCTGAATTCGGAGAACCAGACATTTTGGTCAATAACGCTGCGTATTCGACAGCTACCGATTATGCCAGTTTGACGGCAACCGAATTAGACCGCCATTACCAGGTGAACGTCCGGGCAACGGCTTTGCTGAGTGCGGGATTTGCACAGCGTTTCAAGAAAAAAGAAGGGGGCAGAATCATCAATATGACCTCAGGCCAGTTTCAAGGCCCAATGGCTGGAGAGCTGGCTTATGCGGCGACAAAAGGTGCGATTGATGCATTGACCATTACATTATCTGCTGAAGTTGCGCCGCTCGGCATCACGGTCAATGCGGTGAACCCGGGTCCGACCGATACCGGATGGGCAACTGGGGAAACAAAACGCTTTTTGGAAACGAAATTCCCGACAGGCAGGCTCGGCCAGCCGCGGGATGCTGCGAAGCTTGTGAAATTTCTCGCCAGCGAAGATGCGGAATGGATCACGGGTCAAATCATCCATTCCGAAGGGGGCTTTATGAGGGGATAGAGGGCTGGGTGCTTTTTAAAAAAACTTGTGTGTTAAAGAGTGCAAGGCTAACTTAAAGCCTGCGCTCTTTTTTTATATGGAAGTTGGGCAATGAAAAACGGAGCGTTGCTGATTTTTTGCCTACAGATGTTTCTATGTAAATGCCTTTTATCTAAAGAAAGTTAGGGTAAATGTAGAATAACGCGGAGTTACAGATTAAATATAAAAATCTTGTTTGAAGGAGAGACAAATGGAGAATTTAATCATACTGGCCTTTTTTGTGGCCACCTATATAACGGCATACTTTTTGCATGCTCTACAAAAAAGGAAAAGATTAAAACGGCATATAGGGGAAATGGTATTCCTATCGACGTTTATTGCTTCTATTCCTATATTTGCACTGAGTTATTTATTGAATGAACCGTACGATTATTACATAGGAGTTTTCGGGATAATTATGTTTTTTCTATCATTAAACGGTTTTGGTATTACCAAAATTCTTGAAAAAGTGGATAAGCGTAAAAGTAGGTGAACGTCAAAAAAGGCAGCCATTGAGGCTGCCTTTTTCGATTCGTTTTGAGTTTTCGCTTGGAAAACCGTTTGCTGTTACGAAGTTTTGCGGTTTTTCACCATATCGATCAGGCCAACTGCTTGGCTGCTCCACTGGTCGACTTGAGCAGCGTTGCGTTTGTCATGGTCAACCTTAGTAGCGATGTTCGTAGTGATGGCATGAACCGATGCGTTCAAGTCAACGACTGAATTCTTTGTGCCTTTTAATGCATCAACTGTAAAACCGACTTTTTCGGATTTCATGTTCATGTCTTCTTTTATTTCGTTTGTCCGGTGCTGCAAGCTCGTCGTTTCCAGGTTGAGCTTATCCATCCGCTCTTTCAAGTTGTTGGCGGAACCTTTCATTTCTTTCACCGGTTCCTTCATTCCTTTGATCAAAAGGAAAACCCCGATTCCTGCGACGATCAATCCAATTACGACGAGTGCTAATGCTATGTACAGATACATTGCTGGTTCCATTTTGTTTCCTCCTTCATATTATTGGCGTATTGGATATCTTATACCCGTTTTGCACACCGCATTAACATGCGAGAAGAGCAATCATGCGTTCTTGGACCGTTTTTTCTCGATGGCAACCAAAAAAGGCGGGGAATGCTGCTGGTTGATAAATTCATACCGCATGACGTCATAAGAAATCTGGGGCAAAGCGCGGACGAAATCCATGACGGCATCGCGCTCTTCGCTGCCACCTTCGTGGCCGGAATAAATAACGATCAGCACCAAGCCGTTTTCCTTCAGCAATTCCAAGCATTGCTCGATCGCTTGCAGCGTGCTGTCGGATTTCGTAATGATGCTGTGGTCGCCTTTCGGCAAATAGCCGAGATTGAAAACGGCTGCAGCAATCGGCTCGTGGACACGCGCCGAAATTTCCGCATGGCTCGCGTGGAACAGCTCGACATTCGGGTAATCTGCGACACGCTCGCGCGTCGCGTCGATTGCTTCCTGTTGGATATCGAAGGCAAACACTTTTCCAGCGGGGCCGGTGAGCTGCGCCAGGAAAAGGGTGTCGTGGCCGTTGCCGGCTGTCGCGTCGATTGCCGAATCGCCGGCTGAGACCACTTGCTGCAATAAGTTTTTAGTGAAAGGCAGGACGCGCTGCAATGTCATGATTTCACACGCTTCTTGAAATGTTTTCCTTGCCAGCTGCCGCGTTCAGCAAGTTCCTTATCGATGCCATTCAAGACGTCCCATTTATTGACGCTCCACATCGGCCCGATCATCAAATCGATCGGCCCATCTCCCGTGATGCGCTGGACGACCATCTCTGGCGGCAATATCTCCAATTGGTCAGCAACAAGGCGGATGTATTCCTCTTTACCAAGAAATTCAAGCATGCCTTTTTCGTATTGCTTGACCATTGGTGTGCCTTTCAATAAATGAAGCAGATGGATTTTGATGCCTTGGACATCCAGTTTCGCGACTTCGCGCGCGGTTTCCATCATCATATCACGGTCTTCAAGCGGCAAGCCGTTGATGATATGCGTGCAGACGCGGATGCCGCGTTTCCGCAATTTCTCGACGCCTTCTTGATAAAGCGCAAAGTCATGCGCACGGTTGACCAATAGCGCAGTCTTTTCATGGACTGTCTGCAAGCCGAGCTCGATCCATAAATATGTGCGTTCATTCAGCTCCGCCAAATAGTCGACCACGTCGTCGGGCAAACAGTCGGGACGGGTTGCAATGCTCAGGCCGATGACATTTTCCTGTGCCAAAGCGGCTTCGAATTTTTCCTTGATGACTGCGAGCGGCGCGTGGGTATTCGTATAGGCTTGAAAATAAGCCATGTATTTCGCATCTTTCCATTTGCGGTGCATCGTCGTTTTGACTTTCTCGAATTGCACATCGATCGGGTCGACGCGGTCGCCGGCAAAATCGCCGGAGCCAGCCACGCTGCAGAATGTGCAGCCGCCAAAAGCTACGGTACCGTCACGATTCGGGCAGTCAAAGCCCGCGTCCAAAGCAATTTTCATGACCTTGAAGCCAAAATGGTCCCGCAAATGGCGGTTCCACGTATAATAACGTTTGCCGTCGGAAGAAAAAGGCAAAAGATGATCCATTGTCTAACAACTCCTCTGCGGTTATTGTATCACGGCCGGAAAAGACGCGGCAATGGCATGCCGCAGAGGCCCTATTCGCAATTCTTAGATATTGCGTTTTGTAGAGGAGTTTGTTTAAATTAAAAAGGAAAGCGCTTTAATTTAAAAAATTCTGTACATAGAAGAATGGAGGCCACTTGAAATGAAACCGATATATGGATCTGCGAAAGAAGCAGTTGCCCAAATTCAAGACGGCGCGACAATCATGGTCGGCGGTTTTGGATTGGTAGGAATCCCCGAGCAATTGATTTTGGCGTTAGTAGATAAAGGGGTTAAAGAACTTACTGTAATCTCCAATAATTGTGGCGTCGATGAATGGGGTTTAGGCCTGTTATTGAAAAATAAACAAATCAAGAAAATGATCGGCTCGTATGTCGGCGAAAACAAAGAATTCGAGCGCCAGGTATTATCCGGCGAAATCGAAGTGGAATTGACGCCGCAAGGCACATTGGCTGAAAAAATGCGTGCAGGCGGCGCTGGAATTCCGGCATTTTTCACACCAGCTGGCGTTGGCACGATGATTGCGGAAGGCAAGGAAATCCGCGAATTCGACGGCAAGGAATATGTCCTTGAACATGCGTTGAAAGCGGATTTCTCATTGGTGCGTGCTCATAAAGCCGATAAGATGGGGAATCTCGTCTACAACAAAACGGCACAGAACTTCAACCCGCTCGCTGCAGCTGCAGGGAAAATCACCATTGCGGAAGTGGAAGAAATCGTGGAGACGGGCGACATCGATCCGAACCACGTTCAGACGCCAAGCATTTACGTCCAAGGTTTGCTGCAAGCGAAACAGGAAAAACGCATCGAACGCCTGACAACTCGATAGATATAGAAAGGACGGGAAGACTGTGGATAAGAACTTAGTGAGAGAACGCATTGCCCGCCGCGCGGAGCAGGAAATCAAAGACGGAGACTATGTCAACCTGGGAATCGGCATGCCGACATTGGTCGCCAATTTCATTTCTGACAATAAAAGCGTCGTGCTGCAATCGGAAAACGGTTTGCTTGGCATCGGACCATACCCGACAGAAGACCAGGTGGACCCTGATTTGATCAATGCAGGGAAAGAAACGGTCACGGCAATTCCAGGCGCGGCGTATTTCACCAGCGCGGAATCGTTCGCGATGATCCGCGGCGGCCATATTGATGTCGCGATTTTAGGTGGCATGGAAGTGGCTGAGAACGGTGATTTGGCCAACTGGATGATTCCAGGGAAAATGATCAAAGGCATGGGCGGTGCGATGGACTTGGTGCACGGCGCGAAGAAAGTCATCGTCATCATGGACCATGTGGCGAAAGACGGTTCTTCCAAGATCAAGAAACAATGCGAGCTGCCGTTGACGGGCAAAGGCGTCGTCAACAAAATCATCACGGAGCGTGCAGTAATGGAAGTGACGGAAAACGGCTTGGTGCTGATCGAAGTGTTTGAAGGCTTTACAGTCCAGGACATCATCGACTCTACCGATGCGCCGTTGAATACGGATAACGTGAAAGTATCGTAAGCTATTGCCAAAAAACGGTGTGTCCGCTAAAATTAACTTTAATAGCTTTTGACAGTGAAGAGGATCAGTAAATTGTTTTTTGTCGACAGAGAGCCGGCGGCAGGTGCGAGCCGGTGTCAAAAACAATTGAACTCGCCTTAGAGTCTGTGCAGCCGAAACCAAGTAGGCCGCACCGTTTTCCGCGTTAAGGAGTCAAGTTGAGCGGGAAACCGCTAATTTGGGTGGAACCGCGGGAAAACTCCCGTCCCTTATTCCAAGGGACGGGAGTTTTTATTTTTTGCCGCAGGTGCCTGAGCTGTTTTCGTTTTTAATTCGAGGAGGAACTGGAAATGACATTCAAGCACAAGGAAATCGAGAAGAAATGGCAGAAACATTGGGAAGACAATAAGACGTTCAAAATGGAAACGGATTTTTCGAAACCGAAATTCTACGCGTTGGATATGTTCCCTTATCCATCAGGAGCCGGCTTGCACGTCGGGCATCCAGAAGGCTACACGGCTACGGATATTTTAAGCCGCCAGAAACGCATGCAAGGCTTCGACGTGTTGCATCCGATGGGCTGGGACGCGTTCGGATTGCCTGCTGAACAATACGCACTCGACACGGGCAACGACCCGGCCGAATTCACGGCGAAAAACATCGCGACGTTCAAACGCCAGATCCAGGAGCTTGGCTTCTCGTATGATTGGGACCGAGAAGTGAATACAACAGACCCGAAATACTATAAATGGACGCAGTGGATTTTCATCCAGCTGTACAATAAAGGCTTGGCGTATGTCGACGAAGTCGCAGTGAACTGGTGCCCGGCACTTGGCACAGTGCTTGCGAACGAAGAAGTGATCGACGGCTTGTCCGAGCGCGGTGGCCATCCGGTCGAGCGCCGTCCGATGCGCCAATGGGTGCTGCGCATCACCGAATACGCAGACCGTTTGCTGGAAGACTTGAATGACTTGGACTGGCCTGAAAGCTTGAAAGACATGCAGCGCAACTGGATCGGCAAATCCGAAGGCGCAGAACTTGAATTCAAAGTCGACGGCACGGAGCATTCATTCCGCGCATTTACAACGCGTCCGGATACGATTTTCGGGGCAACGTATGCTGTCTTGGCACCGGAACATAAATTGGTGGCGTCGATTACAGCGGCTGAGCAAAAAGAAGCAGTCGAAAAATACATCGACGACGTGAAAACGAAGAGCGACTTGGAGCGCACAGATCTGGCGAAATCGAAATCGGGTGTTTTCACCGGCTCTTACGCAGTCAACCCGGTCAGCGGCGAAAAAATGCCGATCTGGATCGCTGATTACGTACTGGCAACTTACGGAACTGGTGCCATTATGGCAGTTCCGGCACACGACGAACGCGATTACGAATTCGCGAAGCAATTCGATTTGCCGATTGTTGAAGTTGTCTCCGGCGGTGATATTTCATCGGAAGCTTATGCGGGCGACGGCGAGCTGGTCAATTCCGATTTCTTGAACGGCTTGAACAAAAAAGAAGCGATTGAGCGCGCGATTTCATGGCTGGAAGAAAACGGTGCCGGCGAGAAGAAAATCACGTACCGCTTGCGCGATTGGCTATTCAGCCGCCAGCGCTATTGGGGTGAGCCGATTCCGATCATCCACTGGGAAGACGGCACGATGACGCCGGTCGATGAAAAAGACTTGCCATTGATGCTGCCGGTGACGACAGATATCAAACCGAGCGGTACAGGCGAATCACCGCTTGCCAACATCACGGAATGGGTCAATGTCGTGCATCCAGAAACGGGCATGAAAGGCCGCCGCGAAACGAACACGATGCCGCAATGGGCAGGAAGCTGCTGGTATTATTTGCGCTACATCGATCCGAACAACGAAGAAGCGTTGGCGGATCCGGAATTATTGAAACACTGGCTGCCGGTTGATGTCTACATCGGCGGAGCGGAGCACGCGGTATTGCATTTATTGTATGCGCGCTTCTGGCATAAAGTGCTTTACGACATCGGCGTGGTATCGACGAAAGAGCCGTTCCAGAAATTGTTCAACCAAGGGATGATTTTGGGAGAAGGCAACGAGAAAATGTCGAAATCGAAAGGCAATGTCGTCAACCCGGACCAGATCATCGAAAGCCATGGCGCGGATACGCTGCGCTTGTACGAAATGTTCATGGGGCCGCTTGAGGCATCAATCGCCTGGTCGACGAACGGTTTGGACGGCGCGCGCCGCTTCTTGGACCGCGTCTGGCGCTTGTTGATCGAAGAAGGTACATTGAGCCCGAAAGTCACCGATGCAAATGACGGCAAGATGGAAAAAGTCTATCACCAGACCGTTAAAAAAGTGACCGAGGATTTCGAAGGCTTGCGCTTCAATACCGCCATTTCGCAAATGATGGTCTTTATCAATGAAGGCTATAAAGCCGATTCGATTCCGAAAGAATATGTCGAAGGCTTTGTGAAATTGCTGTCGCCGATCGCGCCGCACGTAGCTGAAGAGCTATGGGAGAAATTGGGCCATGCAGAAACCATCACGTACGCCGTTTGGCCGGAATTCGACGAGTCGAAAATGATCGAGGACGAAGTCGAAGTCGTTGTGCAAGTGAACGGCAAAGTGCGCACGAAAATCGTTGTTGCTAAAGACAGCACCAAAGAACAATTGGAAGCAGCAGCGTTAGCTGACGAAGCAATCGTGAAAGCTGCGGAAGGCAAACAAGTCCGCAAAGTGATCGCGATTCCAGGGAAATTGGTCAACGTCGTCATTTCATAATATATATAGAAAAGCCTGTCCGATGGTGGACAGGCTTTTTTATGCGGCTGCAAGTATTTGCTGCAAGTAACGCAGGGGATAGTGCAAGTAAAATGAAGATGGCGCAAGTAAACCAATGGATGCTGCAAGTGTTTTCGATTTGCTGCAAGTAAACCGGGGATTCTGCAAATAAATCGCTGATACTGCAAACAAACCAGCGGATTCTGCAAACAAAATCGGTATTCTGCAAACAAACTGCTTTATTCCGCAAACAAATCAAAAACCGGCATCTTTTTCATCGTCATTCCGGTCCTATAAGAAAAGCCGTCCGCAAAAGCGGACGGCCAGATATAAAAATTAAGTTGTTTTGGCAAACGCGGCTGCGCTTTGGCCGGCGACGTTGCCGGTCACTAAAGCGGAGGTGATGTTATAGCCGCCGGTGTAGCCGTGGATATCAAGGATTTCACCGCAGAAATAAAGTCCGGGCTTTTTGCGTGAAGCCATCGTTTTCGGCTCGATTTCCTTGATGGAAACGCCGCCGCCGGTGACGAACGCTTTTTCAATCGGCTGGCTGCCGTTGACTAACATCGAGAACGCAGTCAATTGTTGGGCCAGCACTCGTACTTTGTCGCTTGCGAGTTCGGCACCGACCGCTTGCGGATCGATTCCGGCGCGAGCGAGCAGGAATAGGAGCCAGCGTTCCTGGGTGATACTTTTCCAGACATTCTTGACGGCTTTTTTCGGCTCGTCTTTCATCATCTTCACGAGCATTTGGAACGCCGATTCGGCATTTTCACCCGGCAGCGTATTGATGCGCATTTCCACCGGCTCGCCGCCGTTTTTCTTCATTTCCTTGACGACGTACTGGCTGCAGCGCAGCACAGCCGGGCCGCTGAGGCCGAAATGGGTGAACAGCATATCCATTTGGTGGGTGACGAGCACTTTTCCTTTTTTATTGTACACGGAAACAGCGGCGTCGCGCAGGGCAAGACCCTGCAATTCACGGCTGACGATGAACGGCTCTTTTGACAACAGTGGAACTTCCGTCGGATATAAATCGGTCACCGTGTGGCCCGCTTTTTCCGCCCACGGATAGCCATCGCCGGTCGAACCCGTCTGCGGCACCGCTTTGCCGCCGACTGCGACGACGATGGCTTTCGCCGTGAACTCTTCGCCGGAATGCAGACGCACGCCGGTGATTTTCTCGTCGGTCATCAATAATTTCTTGACTGGGGAATCGAGCATCACTTTGACATTGAGGCGATCCATTTCCTTGAACATTGCCTCCGCGACGTCCTGTGCCCGGTCAGATACCGGGAACATTCGGCCGTGGTCTTCTTCTTTCAGCGCTACGCCGAGCCCTTCGAAAAAGTTGATGATGTCTTCGTTATTGAACACGGAAAACGGGCTGTAAAGGAATCGGCCGTTTCCGGGGATGTGCTTGACGATTTCTTCCAATGGCAGGCGGTTCGTGACATTGCAGCGTCCGCCGCCGGAGATGATCAGTTTCTTGCCGAGCTTTTTGCCTTTTTCTATCAATAAAACCTGTTGGCCGTTAGAAGCCGCGGCGATCGAAGCCATCAATCCTGATGGTCCGCCGCCGATGATGATTACGTCATACATAATATAAGAACTCGCTTTCGTTTTTATTAGTGTCCAGACTCCAGCACCTCTTCGAGCTGAACAGGCGCTTTCGCTTTTCTCAAGTATACACGATGCGTCAAAACTCGTTGAGTAATTTAGTTTATAGGTGTAAACTATCGTGTAGATTGTTTTTTTATCATCTCAAGTCAGGAAGTGCAAAATGTCAACATTAATCAAAGGAACCGCCATCTTAACGATGGGTTTATTTTTATCCAAAGTCCTTGGCATCATTTACGTCATCCCGTTTTACGGCATGGTCGGGGAAGAGAATATCGGCCTCTACCAATACGCATACATACCTTATAATTTGATGCTGTCGCTGGCGATATCCGGAGCGCCGATCGCTTTTTCCAAATTCGTAGCAAAATACAATTCGCTCGGTGATTACGAAACCGGCCGCAGGTTATTGAAATCCGGCTTGCTGACCATGATGATCACCGGTTTCGTATCATTCCTTGCGCTTTACTTTTTTGCCGGACCGCTGGCGGAACTTACGATAGATGAAAATGAAAAAATCCATTCGGTCCAGGACGTCAAAGAAGTGATCCAATGGGTCTCATTCGCGTTGATCGTTGTGCCGTTCATGAGCTTGTTCCGCGGATTCTTCCAGGGCTATAACTTCATGATGCCGACTGCGGTATCGCAGCTGATCGAACAGATCGTCCGCATCATCTTCCTGCTTGCCGGTGCTTATGCGGTCTTGAACATCTTCGGCGGCTCTGCAAGAACCGCAGTGGAAGTCGCAGTATTGTCCGCTTTTGTCGGCGCGCTCGGCGGCGTCCTCGTATTGTTCTATTATTGGAACAAGAAAAAAGGCGAGTACAACGAGCTGCGCGCCAGTTCGGTTGAATCGTACGACGTCAATTTGCGTGACATGTACAAGGAAATCGCCATTTATGCTGTACCTGTCGTGTTTCTCGGAATTGCCAATCCGCTGTTCCAGTTTATCGACATGCTGACGTTCAACCGTGCGATGGGCGGGACGGAAAATGCAGCCTCTTCCGGCATTTACTTGAGCATCCTGAACTTCACTGCGCATAAACTGGTGATGATTCCGGTGATGCTGGCAACGGGCTTCTCGATGGCGCTCATTCCACTCATCACGCGCTATTTTACCAAACAGGAATTCAGCCTTGTAAACCGCACGCTCGACCAGGCTTTTCAAATCCTCCTGTTTCTGACATTGCCGGCAGTGGTCGGCATGACATTACTATCCGATGAGCTTTACCACATCTTCTACGAAATTAGCGATGCAGGTTCAGAAATCCTGGCCCATTACTTGCCGGTTGCGATTCTTTTCGCTTTGTTCCCGGTAACGGCGTCGATTCTGCAAGGGATCAACCAGCAAAAATGGATCATCTTGAATTTATTGACCGGTTTGCTGCTGAAATTGGCGTTGAACATTCCGCTGATCAAGCTTTTTGAAACAGACGGCGCGATTGCCGCGACGATTATCGGCTATGTTGTCGCAATCGGCATGAACCTCATTGTCATCAAAGTGACGCTGAAGTACAAATCAGATATGGTGCTGCGCCGCTTGTTCCTCATCACTCTGATGAGCGCAGCGATGGCAGTGGCTGTCTACGCCACGCTTGCTGTACTTGATCTATTCCTCGGCATGGACACGAAATTGCATTCGGTTGCCCGTATTTTGATTGTCGGCGCGGTCGGCGGAGCGGTTTACGGCTTCCTTGGTTTGAAGACAGGGATTGCGCAGAAATTGCTTGGCGAACGGTTGACGAAATACACGAAGAGATTCGGTTTCTAGGAGGTCCACATGCGCATAGATAAATTTTTATCGAACATGGGCTATGGCTCACGAAAAGAAGTGAAGATTTTATTGAAGTCGAAAGCGGTGGAAGTGAACGGCGTAACCGTCCGGGATGCGAAAGTCCATGTTGATGAAACAAAAGACGAAGTGTCTGTCGGGGGCGAAAAGGTGGAATACGCCGAGTTCATCTACCTGTTGATGAATAAACCCCCAGGTTTCATATCGGCGACCGAGGACAAATACGATGAGACGGTCATCGACTTGCTGGGGCCTGAAGAACAGCAATACGAACCGTTTCCGGTCGGCCGGCTCGACAAGGATACCGAAGGCTTATTGCTGTTGACGAACGACGGCAAGCTGGCGCACGAATTGCTGTCTCCGAAAAAACACGTCGACAAACGCTATTTCGCAAAAATCGACGGGCTGGTGACGGCTGAGGACGGGGAAGCATTCAAGCGCGGCGTCATGCTCGATGACGGTTATGTAACAAAGCCCGCACAGCTCGAGATCCTCATCAGTGCTGCGCAGTCGGAAATTGAATTGACGATCACGGAAGGGAAGTTCCATCAGGTCAAGCGCATGTTCCAAAGTGTCGGCAAAGAAGTCGTTTACTTGAAGCGGCTGTCGATGGGGGCGCTCGAACTGGATCCGTCATTAGAGCTTGGCGAATACAGACACTTAACTGAAGAAGAGCTCGACTCTTTGAAAACAAGAAAATGACCGCATAAGCTGCGGTCATTTTCTTTGTTTTCAAGATTTTTCTAGGATGTCATTTTGACTTTTTTTTGCGTCGTAGTCCATTTGCCTCGAATTGGGCTTTCCACCAAGTCGTTAAAGGCTAACACATTCAAATCTCTTTGAATGGTGCGAGGAGTGATGCCGAATTCATCGACAAGATCTTGCGTAGTTACAGTTCCGTTATCACGGATGTACTTATACATATCTTTGATGCGAATTAACATGCGATCAGTAGTTGGTTTCAAAGAGAGACCACTCCTTCATCTTTTTTCCATTTGGCAAAGACAAGCGGACGAAGCGCCGGGCGAACCCCAGCTGATTTGAAATTAATGCCAACGACATCCCCTTTTCTTAAAAATTATGCCAGATGTATTTGTCTGACAATTTAATTATAGCTAATTACCAATAAGATATCTACGATTTTCCCTTTTACTTAACATAAGTTCAACAATTGTTACAAAGCATTTTCTGACAAATTAGCCCGAAGTTCTTTTATTTATTCGTAAAAGGTGTACAATAGCTTTAATTAACGGACAAATAAAAAGGCAAACGAGTTTGATACAGGAGTGTGGTTTATGGATTGGCAACTAGAGGCGGAAAAGCGCAAAGACAGCATCATCAAGGATTTGCAGGAACTCATTTCAATTCCGAGTGTGTTGAACGATGAAGCGGAAGAGGGTGCGCCGTTCGGCAAAGACGTCAAACGGGCGCTCGATTGGTTTCTGGATCAAGGAGCCGTGCGGGGTTATAAAGTGAAAAACGTCGCGGACGTGGCTGGCCATATCGAAACCGGTAATGGCGAAGAGCTTCTGGGAATTCTCGGCCATGTTGATGTCGTGCCTGCTGGGGCCGGCTGGACGAAAGATCCGTTCGGCGGCATGGTGGAAAACGGCAAACTCTACGGACGTGGAGCGATTGATGACAAAGGGCCGACAATCGCAGCTTGGGCTGCGTTGAATATGGTGAAAGACGCCGGCTTTGAATTTACAAAGCGCGTGCGCCTGATTATCGGTACAGATGAAGAAAGCGGCTTCCGCTGTGTCGACCGTTATTTCGAAACAGAAGAAATGCCGACGATCGGCTTTGCGCCGGATGCCGATTTCCCGATCATCAATGCGGAAAAAGGGATTGCGTCGGTCGCGCTGACGATGTCTTCTTGGCAATCGGCGGACGCGCTGCAAAGTTTCGCTGCCGGCAACCGGACCAATATGGTGCCGGATTTGGCGGAAGCCGTTGTTACAGGAGCACTCACCGACTGGCAGCCGCCGTTCGAAGCGTTCCTGGCGCAGCATGGTGTGGCAGGAGCTGCGGAAGCCATTGATGATGGAGTGAAATTAACGGTGCACGGCAAATCGGCCCATGCCATGGAGCCGGAAGATGGCGTTAATGCTGGAATCTTGCTGGCGCTGTTTTTGAAAGAACGGCTTGCAGGTGACGGCGGGAGGTTTACCGCTTTTCTGGCGGATCATTTTTACAACGATTCACGGGGCCGAAAGCTTGGGCTCGATTTCAAGGATGAGGTGTCCGGCGATACAACGCTGAACGCTGGCGTCATCCGTTATGAACATGGCAAGAAAGCGGCAATCGAGGTAAGCATGCGTTATTCAATCTCTTTCCCGTTTGAAGAACGGATCGGCATCGACATGCCGGAAGGCTTTGAGCTCACGGTTGATTCAAATTCCCCGCCGCACCACGTCGACGCGGCGGACCCGTTCATCAAGATATTGCAGACGGCCTATGAAAAGCAGACCGGCGACAAAGCGGATTTGCTTGCCATCGGCGGGGGAACTTACGCGCGCGTCCTTGATAAAGGGGTGGCATTCGGAATGCTGTTTCCTGGTGAGAAAGACGTCGCCCACCAGGCGGATGAATTTGTGGATATCGAAAATCTGCTGAAGGCCGTTGCAATTTACGCTGAAGCGATTTATCAATTGGCTTGCAAACAATAATGAAAGAGGGATGCTGTATGGATTGGATTTTACACAATGAAGAATTTATTCGCGAGGAAGAACTGAACATTTCAAAAGAAGACCGAGGCTATCAATTCGGAGACGGCATTTATGAAGTCGTCCGCGTATACGAAGGCAATTTGTTTACTGCGGAAGAGCATATTGACCGTTTTTACGAAAGCGCGGAAAAAATCAAGATCGTCATCCCTTATACGAAAGACGTTTTCCACAAAATGCTGTACGATTTGGTGGAAATGAACGATATCAACAACGGTCAGGTTTATGTCCAGATCACCCGTGGACATGCACTCCGCCAGCATCATTTCCCGGAGTCTACTTCGCCGGTGGTGGTCGCGTATACGAAAACGGTGGAACGTCCGCTTGAGTTGATGCGAAACGGTGCAAAAGGCGCGTTCATCGAAGATGTCCGCTGGCTGCGCTGCGACATCAAGAGCTTGAACTTGCTCGGCAATGTCATGGCGAAACAGGAAGCACATGAAAAAGGCAGTTTTGAAGCCATTCTGCATCGAGGCGAAGTCGTTACTGAAGGTTCTTCCTCGAATATGTACGGCGTGAAAGACGGCATTATTTATACGCATCCGGCTACAAATTTAATCCTGAATGGCATTACGAGAAGAGTGATCTTACAGCTCAGCCAAAATCTCGGCATCGAAGTGCAGGAAATGGCATTCACCAAAGCCCAAGCTTTGGAAATGGATGAATTCTTCATGTCTTCGACAACTGCTGAAATCATGCCGATCACCGAAATCGACGGCAACCCGATAGGGCAAGGCATTCCAGGCGAGTTGACGAAAAATCTTCAGCAAGCATTTGAAGCGAACTTGAAACTGGCAGTTAAAATGTAAAAGTGGTCGGCGAAAGCCGATCACTATTTTTTTGTAGACGCGCAAGTGGTAAACTTGGTAAAGGTGATGATTATGCAAACACATTATTTTATCGGCATCAATATTCCGGAAGCGGCTGCAAAAGAGTTGGCAGAGGCGCGAGGGCAATGGAACCTGCAAAGCCATAAAAAATATACGCGGCCGCAGGATATGCATATAACGCTGCTGTTCATCGGCAGTGCAGAAGAAACTCAGCTGCAGGAAGCGGCTCAAGCGCTGGAGGAAATCTCGCAAGCGCCTTTTGATTTGGCGATAAATGGCGTCAAGACCTTCGGCAACCCGCAGACGCCGCGCATCATCTACGCTGCAATTGCGGACAGCGCTCCGCTGATGGAACTGCAGGAAAAGGTCAGAGAAATCACGCGAAAATTCAATTTGTCATCGGACCAGAAGCCTTTTGTGCCGCACATCACACTGGCTGCCAAATGGGCAGGCGGCAGCGAGATGGAAGAAGCACCGGTGTTCAAAATGCCAAGCATTTCATTTCGCGTCGAGGAATTTTCATTGTTCCGCATTGAACCGCAGAATATGCGCAAATATGTGCCGCAAGCAACTTACCGATTGCAGGAAGGCGTCTGACGCCAAAAGAGGGGTCATATGAAAACAATCATTATCGTCAACCCGGCAGCCGGCAACGGCAATGCAGCAAAAAAATGGAATAAATTCAAAAACACCGCGGCGTTTCCCCATGAATTGCTTATGACGCAATACGCGGGGCATGCAGAAGAAGTGGCTGCGCGGCTCCGTGATGCCGACGAACCGGTGATGGTCATCGGCTTCGGCGGCGACGGCACGATGCGTGAAATCGTCGCTGGAGCTGCGGGATCGCCCAATTTGATCGTCGGTTCGGTCGCTGCCGGTTCAGGCAACGATTTCAGTCGGGGATTTTATTCATTTAAGGATGCTGAGGCGGTTGAGCTGTTTTTGCAGGAGCCAGCGAGCCTTGAGCAAGACTTGGGGGAATTCATCGATTCTGAACTATTCCGTTTCGTGAGCAGCTCAGGCATCGGTTTTGACGCTGAAATATCGGCACTGGTCAATCGCTCGCTAGCAAAAAAAGGGCTCAATAAGGTCGGAGCCGGAAAACTGGTCTACTTGCTTTACGTCATCCGCACATTATTCCGCTTTAAGAAATTTGATTTGGCCGTGGAAACGGACGGCAATAATCAACAGTTTAAAGACGTTTGGCTGGCAACTGTCAGCAACCAGCCTTATTTCGGAGGCGGCATGAAAATTTCACCGGACTCGAAAACCGGTGACGGCTTGCTGGAATTGACCATCGTCAGCGGCATATCACGCTTGAAACTACTGCTTGTGTTTGGTACGGTTTTTACTGGAACCCATACGAGGTTCAAAGAAGTGATTCAGCTCAGTGGAAGCCAATTCCGCTTGACAACAGATCGGCAAGTATATCGCCACATCGACGGCGATTATGCCGGCAAAAGCCCTAAAAATGAGCCAATCCATTACGGCATCAGCAAGAGCCGATGGAATGCGATAAATAATGGAAAGAAAGAGGATGTATTATGAGAACACGTTTTAAACCATGGGCTGCAGATTTGATGAAAGCCCATCCAGAAATCCTGATTCCGAATCCGGAACAGCAAAAAGGCAAATGGCACGAAGTATTCGGCAACAACAACCCGCTTCATATCGAAGCAGGGACTGGCAAAGGCCGTTTCATCATCGGCATGGCGAAGCAGAATCCGTCAATTAATTACATTGGCATCGAATTGTTCGACAGCGTCATCGTCAGCGCGCTTGAAACGATTTTGGAAGAAGAAGGCGGCATTCCGAATTTAAGATTGCTGCGCGTCAACGCCAAAGACTTAACCGAGTTTTTTGAAAAGGGTGAAGTGGACCGCTTGTATTTGAATTTCTCAGATCCGTGGCCGAAAAAACGCCATGCCAAACGCCGGTTGACACACGATACTTTCTTGAAATTATATGAATCTGTGCTGCCGGAAAACGGCGAAATCCATTTCAAAACAGACAACCGCGGCCTGTTCGAATATTCGCTGACCAGCGTTTCGGAATACGGCATGCTGTTGAAATACGTGTCATTGGATTTGCACGCCGGCGATCCGGAATGGAACATCATGACAGAGTACGAAGAAAAATTCTCGAAAAAAGGACAGCCGATTTACCGGCTTGAAGCGCAATATCAAACGAATAAAGCATAAGGGGGATTCAGGGTGGATAAATTTCAATTTCACGACATGGCATTGACTTGGCTGGATGGGGGAACGACTTGGCTGGACGGAGGCACTATGTTTGGGGTGGTGCCGAAAGTGATCTGGTCAAAGCGTTATCCGGCCAACGAACAAAACCAGATTGAATTGCCGACGCACCCGATATTGGTGCAATACAATGGCCACAACATCATCATCGACAGCGGGCTTGGCGATGGCAAATTGACCGATCGCCAAAAACGCAACCTTGGGGTGTCATCGGAATCGCAAGTCGAAGAGAATTTGGCGGAGCTTGGTTTGTCTGCAGCAGACATTGATTTGGTTCTTATGACACATCTGCACGGCGACCACGCAGCCGGTTTGACGAAACCGCAAGGCGATGGCTATGTTTCCGTTTTTCCGAACGCGAAAATATACGTATCTGCTGTTGAGTGGGAAGAAATGCAGCATCCGAATATCCGCTCGCGCAACACGTATTGGAAAGAGAACTGGGAGCCGGTTGCAGGCCAAGTAGAAACCTTCGATAAGCAGGCAAGCCCAGTGGAAGGCATTACGATGATCCACACGGGCGGCCATTCGAACGGCCACAGCGTCATTAAATTGGAAAGCGGCGGCGAAACGATCTTGCATATGGGCGACATCATGCCAACGCATTCCCACCAAAACCCGCTGTGGGTGCTCGCTTTTGACGATTACCCGATGGATTCCATCTATGCCAAAGAAAAGCTGATGAAAGAAGCTTTGGCGAATGGCTATTATTTCACGTTCTATCACGATGCCTATTACCGCATCCTCAAATGGAGCGAAGACGGCAAAGAAATTACCGAATCCGTGCAATACAAAGAAAAACAATTCTAAGAACCGCTAAAATAAATTCAAGAAAAAAAAGAAAGAATGCCGCGCGAAATTGCGCGGCATTCTTTCTTTACGTTATTAAACTTTATTCACTTCGACGATAGCGCCTGAATAGGCATCTGCCATGAATTCGAATTGCTCCAATTCATCATCGCGGTGGCGAGTGATGCCGCCTTTATAAACTTCTGTTTCAATTGCGTGCTGTTTATACGGCTCTGTTTTCATGTAAATCCACGAACCGTCAATCGGGCCTTCTTCTTTAAAAGCTTCTTTGACACTTTTCAGGACATCATCTGCGGGATAAAGCTTTTCCTTGCGGTCATACACTTCTTTGACAATATAAGTCGCTGCCACACCTGTTGCAAATCCGATTAATAAATCACGATTTTTCACTAAAATCCCTCCTAAGCTTTCTGGACAAATTGTACCATAAATGATGTACAGGGAAAAATATAAGCTTTGTTTGATATGGATACTCCGCAAAACTGCCTTGCTTGCCGCGGGCGAGCGCTGAGCCGCTTCGTCGCTGCGCTCCTGCAGGGTCTCAGCTGTCTCGCTATCCCGCAGGCGTCTCGGCAGTTTTGCTCCGTATCTACAATTCAATAAAGACAAATATGAATATACTTTTTAAAGTGAATATTTAGCGAAGGCGCGGCCAAGGGCTAGGCGAAGCAGAAAGACGGGCGTTCTTTGCCTGGCTTTTTGCGAGAGCCATGCCCAAAGCGTCCGAAGCGGCCTATACATAAATACTCTAGTTGTTTCTTTCGCATGTCGAAATATAAAACTGGAAATAATCAGAAAAAAGCTCTACACTAAAGGGAAGCAATGCATTTTAGGAGGAGTTATACATATGAACAGTGAAACGAGAGAATTATTCAAGACTTTGACCGAGTTGCCAGGAGCACCGGGCAATGAGCATGCAGTCCGTAAATTCATGCGCCAAGAACTTGAAAAGTATTCAGATCGATTGATCCAGGATAATTTGGGCAGCGTTTTCGGCGTGAAAGATGGCGACGAGGCTGGTCCGCGCATCATGGTAGCGGGGCATATGGATGAAGTCGGTTTTATGGTATCCCAAATTACAGAAAACGGCATGCTGCGTTTCCAGCCGCTTGGCGGTTGGTGGAACCAAGTTATGCTAGCAATGCGTGTTGAGATTATCGCGGGAGATCGAGTGATTCCAGGTGTGGTCGGATCGATCCCGCCTCATTTATTGAGTGAAGAATTGCGCAGCAAGCCGATGGACATCAAGAATATGCTGATTGATATCGGTGCTGATGACAAAGCGGACGCACTCGCAATGGGCATCCGCCCAGGCCAGCAGGTTGTGCCGTTCAGCCCGTTTACGGAAATGGCGAACAGCAAGAAAATCATGGCGAAAGCGTGGGATAACCGCTACGGCTGCGGACTGGCAATTGAGTTGTTGAAAGAATTGAAAGACGAAAAATTGCCGAACCAATTGTTCTCCGGCGCAACAGTAATGGAAGAAGTGGGACTTCGTGGCGCACAGACTGCGGCAAACTTGATACAGCCAGATCTGTTTTTTGCGCTTGACGCAAGCCCGGCGAATGACGCAACCGGCAATAAAACCGAATTCGGCCAATTGGGCAAAGGTACGCTCTTGCGTATTTTCGATAAAAGCATGGTGACTCACCGCGGCATGCGCGAATTCATCTTGGATACAGCCGAGTCGAATAACATCCCATACCAATATTTCATTTCCCAAGGTGGGACGGACGCAGGCAAAGTCCATACGGCAAACGAAGGCATCCCGAGTTCCGTCATCGGCATCTGCTCACGCTATATCCATACGTCCGCATCGATCATCCACACCGATGATTACGCGGCAGCAAAAGAATTGCTGACGAAGCTTGTCAGAACTGCTGACAAAACGACGTTGGAGACAATTAAACAAAACAGCTAAAAGAGGGCCTTCGGGCTCTTTTTTTTGAAAGGGATGAGGAAATGAAAAAAATCCAAGCAAGCATCGCCTCGAAAAATCCAGCCAAAATTAACGCAGTTGCGACAGCAATGGAAACTCTGGGCTATGCGTTTGACCTGGCTTCAGCGGAAGCGGCTTCAGGGGTATCCGAGCAGCCGAGGTCACTGGAAGAGACACGCCTAGGTGCAATAAACCGCGCTAAAACACTTTCAGCTGAGTCCGTGGACATTGCAATCGGCTTGGAGGGCGGCGTCTATGAACTTGAAGGCGAAATGTATTTATGCAATTGGGGGGCGCTCGCAACGAATGACGGCAAAATTTATACAGCCGCAGGAGCCCAACTGCCGCTTCCTGAAGAAATTGCAGAAAAACTGCGGGCGGGCGGCGAGCTTGGTCCGGTGATGGACGCTTATGCCAATGAAATCGGTGTGAGGCATCACAAAGGAGCTGTCGGCGTGTTGACTGCAGGCTTGGTCAACCGGGATGAAATGTTCAGCCATATTGTTAAATTGCTGCTAGGACAATACGTCCGCGGCAGCGATTAAGTTGCATGTGCAAAGAAACATCTTTAAAATAAGAACAAGCAAAGTTAGGGAGGAATAGGCGTGCCTCGTAAAGGGTTATTGGTTTTATTCACAGCAGCGGCCATTGGGTTGGCTGGCTGTACAGCAACTCCGGAAGAAAAGATTGCCGGCGCCTTGGAGAATGCCCACAAGGCATTTTCTGCAGAACCGCGGGAAGCTAACGAATCTTCCGACGGCACAGCGTTCTATCTGCCGGGAGGCTATACGGTGGAAGAGCCGTCTGATGAACGCAGCATCAATATCACAAAAGGCAGCGATTCGTATATGCTGACCGCCAACCCGAACGAGGCGGGCGACAGCACATTATTCTATGACCTTTTAAAATCCGAGCCGCAGCAGGAATGGGCGGCTGATGAAACTTTCGAGGAAAATGGACGATTCGGTTTTGCCGCTGTACGAAAAATCGCGGACGACCGGTTTGAAGTGGTGGCCAGCGCTGGCGGCGCCAAATTGACAGCCGTATCGGAAGCAGGCAAAATTGAGGAAAATATGGAATGGATGATGCAGACTGCACGTTCCATCGATAATGAGAAGGGAGATTGACTGAATGAGAACGTTAACTTCTATTGAGCAATTCAATGAACTGGCGGAAAGCGAACCGGTTGTCTTTATGTTTACGGCCGACTGGTGTCCGGATTGCCGTGTTATTGAACCAATACTGCCTGAAATTGAAGAAGCTCACACGGAATTCACTTTCGTATCCGTGGACCGGGACGAATTTATCGATTTGTGCATTGAAAAGAACATTTATGGAATTCCGAGTTTCCTGGCTTATACGAATGGCACTGAAGCTGGCCGTTTTGTCAGCAAGGACCGCAAAACAAAGCAGGAAATCGAAAATTTCCTGGCCGCTCTCGCTAGATGAGAAAATATAAAAAAATGACGGTTCGCCATACTGTGGCTGAGCCGTTTATTTTTGAGGAGGAACCGACATGATGAAATCATCCGAATTAGTAAATATATTGAAACAGCGAATGACGAATCCGGAATTGATCTGGCATTTTGACCGCGAAAAAGATGTGTTGGACATCCGGCATAAAACTTTGGGTAATGGCATGACGCTTTCCCTGCCGCAGGCATTAAACCGGTATGAAGCAAAAGGGGAGAGCGCGTTGGATGAAATCGTCTATACCATCCTGGAAACTTTCGGTGCGATGGAAAAAGAGGCGAAAGGCGAATTGAAATCGTCGGAGCACATCTATCCAGTCGTCCGCTCGACGTCGTTCCCATTGGAATCGAAGGAAGGCCATCGCTTCATCACTTCGGACCATACAGCTGAAACACGGGTTTTTTACGCGTTGGATGCTGGCACTACCTATCGCTTAATTGACGAAAATATGTTAAATTCATTAAGTCTGAGTGAAGAGCAGGTCAAAGAAATTGCACGGTTCCAAGTGAAAAAACTGAAAACCGCTGTAAAAGAAGACCGCGTCGCAGGCAATGTATTTTACTTTTTGAACGAAAATGATGGGTACGATGCTTCCCGTCTGCTGAATGAAAACTTCCTAAAAGACATGAAAACGAAAATCACAGGCGACATGACTGTATCAGTGCCGCATCAGGATGTGCTGATCATCGGAGATATCCGCAACGAGACCGGATACGATGTATTGGCGCAAATGGCGATGCACTTTTTCACTAACGGCAAAGTGCCGATTACGTCATTGTCGTTCATCTATGAAAATGACGAACTTGAGCCGATTTTCATCATGGCCAAGAATAAACCGACCGAGGAGCAGGATAAGAAATGAATGCATTTTACAATAAACACGGAATAGGCGATGTCCTATTGGTCCAATTACAAACGGAAACACCGGAGAAAATCCACCCTGAACAATTCGGCGATGTTACGCTGATCAAAGATGGCGAAGGAAACATTGCCGGATTCAATCTTTTCAATGCCTCTACTTACGTGGAACTGGCTGACGGAGAGAAAGTGGAACTTTCGGAAGCATTGGTTACAGAGCTTCAGAATGCTTTGGCTAAAAATGGTGTAGATTATGTTCTTGAAGTCGATTTGTCTCCGAAATTTGTCGTGGGCTTTGTAGAAGCGAAAGAAAAGCATCCGAACGCGGACAAGCTGAATATTTGCCGTGTCAATGTCGGCAGCGAAGAATTGCAGATTGTCTGCGGTGCTGCAAACGTTGAACAAGGACAAAAAGTAGTTGTGGCAAAGGTAGGGGCAATCATGCCTTCTGGAATGCTGATCAAAGACGCGGAACTTCGCGGTGTTCCATCTAGCGGGATGATCTGCTCGGCGAAAGAACTGGCTTTGCCGGATGCTCCTGAAGAAAAAGGGATATTGGTCTTGCCGGAAGATGCAGAAATCGGATCTTCATTCGAAGTAAAGGCGTGACGCGTTATGAGTTGGGTTAAAAATATCTGGAATCGTTTATTCACTGAAGCCGAGGAAGAGGAAACTGCGGAAAACGTCCTTAAACAAGACAAGCCCGTAACTGAGCGGCCGAAAAAGGCGCCGTTCCGCTTTCCAGTTATTTCAGATAACGAAAAAGACCGTTTCAAAGAAATAGACCCTGCAGCGGAGCAGCCCGTGCCTAAACGCCGTCCATCAAGCCCTGCTTTGAACAAAGCGAGAGGTTTTGGACCACCGGCACCGCAAGTAGGCGAAGCATACCATAGCCCGCCGGTGCGCGAGCCGCGGGAACGGCGTGAGCCACGGGAAGTTCGTGTGTATGAAAAACCGGCTCCTAGAGTTCCGCGTGCGGCAGAACCGAAAACTTTGCCAAGGCCGAGCCAAAACAGCCAGCCGAAGACCAAAGTACGGGAGGTTCCAGCTACGAAGCGCCCGGCAACCCGTGCATACGAGCCGCAAAGCAAAAGTACACGGCCGTTTGAACCGAGCCGGGTGCCGTCTCCAATCCATGGCTATAACGAGTCGCGCCCCGAGCCGATCATGAATTTGCTCGAGAAAAAAGAACAGCAGCGCAATGAACAGCCGAATTTGAGCTCTTTGGCTTCGGCTAAGGAAGCGTTGAAACTGCAAGGGTTCCATAACCAATTGCCTTCAATTAAAAAAGAGGCGATTGTTGAAGAGAAGCTGCCAGCCACGGAAAAAGATATGTTGGCAGAACCTCAACAGGCGGAGATTGCAGCACAACAACAGCTTGATGAACCACAGCCAGCGCCGGTTAAGCAAAAGGCATCTGTTCTGTTATTTGACGACGAACCGGAACCAATCGAAGGGCCGGCAGAGATAGAAGAGCCGGTAAATATCGAAGAACCGGCAGAAGTGAAAGAACCGGAACCAATCGAAGAACCAGCAGAGATAGAAGAGCCAGTGCATATCGACGAACCGGCAGAAGTCAAAGAACTGGAACAAAGCGAAGAACCAATAGAGATAGGAGAACCTGTGCTTATCGAAGAACCAGCAGCAGCCAAAGATCTGGAACAAAGCAAAGAACCAATAGAAATTGATGAGCTCGAAACTGTAGAACAAAAGGTACATAATGGCGCTTTGGAAGAGGCGGTTAAAGCCGAAGAAATCCGCCAACCGGAGAAAAAGCGTGAAAAAATCGTGCCATTCAATGTGCTGATGTTGAAATCCGATAAAGATCGTTTGAAAAAAACGAAGCCGGCCGCAACCGGTGTTCCCGCTGCTCCAGTTGAAAAGGAAAAACCGGCAAATGAGCCTGTCCAGAAAACACTCGTGGAAAAGCAGATGATGTCTGAGTTTGCTGAGAAAAAGCAAGAACCGTTACAAGAACCATTAAAAGTTAATGAGCAGGCACCGGAACCAGTAACGGAACCGGAACAGCCGATTGTCTATGAGCATCCGAGAAGCGACTTTTTGCGTGCACCTGAAAACGATTTGATAGATGAAGCGTGGATGGAAGAGCAGGGAGAGCGCCTTATTGAAGCGTTGTCCCACTTCCAGATCCAGGCATCCATTCTCAGCATCGTGCAGGGACCGGCTGTGACCCAGTTTGAAGTGACCGTTGCCCAAGGAGTGAAAGTCAGCAAAATCCGCAATCTGGCGGACGATCTGAAACTGGCCCTGGCAGCCAAAGACATCCGGATCCAAGCTCCGATACCCGGAAAAAGCTCGATCGGCATCGAGATCCCGAACCGCACTTCCCGTGCAGTCCGTATATCCGAAGTGATCGAAAGCCGCGTGTTCCAAGAATCGGATTCGCCGCTTGAAGCCGCGCTCGGCCTCGATTTGACTGGAAAGCCGGTGACGCTGGATTTGCGCAAAATGCCGCATGGCTTGATTGCTGGCGCGACAGGTTCCGGCAAGAGTGTCTGCATCAATTCAATATTGGTGAGCCTTCTTTATAAATCATCACCGCGCGATCTGAAAATGCTGCTCATTGATCCGAAAATGGTTGAACTTGCGCCATACAACCACATTCCGCATCTTGTCAGCCCGGTCATTACCGATGTCAAAGCGGCGACAGCTTCCTTGAAATGGGCAGTCGAAGAAATGGAGCGCCGTTATCAATTATTCGCGCATTCCGGCGTCCGCGATTTGAGCCGCTACAATAAATTAGTAAAAGAAAAAGGGAATCATGCCCAGCATCTCCCTTATATTCTGATTGTCATCGATGAGCTGGCAGATTTGATGATGATGTCGCCATCCGATGTAGAAGACGCCATTTGCCGCATTGCGCAAAAAGCGCGGGCTTGCGGAATCCATTTGGTCATTGCGACACAGCGTCCGTCGGTAGATGTGATTACGGGCCTCATCAAGTCGAATATCCCGACGCGCATCGCGTTTTCCGTATCCTCCCAAGTGGACAGCCGCACCATCCTGGATTCGCAAGGAGCGGAGCGGCTGCTCGGAAGAGGGGATATGCTGTATCTCGGAAACGGCATGTCTGCACCTGTGCGGATCCAAGGAACGTTCGTCACAGACAATGAGATCGAAGACGTAATCGCCCATGTCCGTGCGCAAGGCGAGCCGGAGTATTTCTTCAATGAAGAAGAACTCATCAAACGGAGCGGTGTGTCAGGAGTGCAAGATGATTTATTCGAAGAGGCTTGCCGGTTCATCATGTCCCAAGGCAGTGCTTCGACATCGTTGCTGCAGCGCAAGTTCCATATCGGCTATAACCGTGCAGCGAGGCTCATGGATTTGATCGAGCAGCACGGCTTTATTTCCGAACAGAATGGCAGTAAGGCACGAGCGGTATTGATAACGGAAGATGATATCGAAAACGTCTTTCAGTAAGATATGCCCAAAAATTCTTTAAGGACAGGAAATATCGGGTATATCGATAATGTTTTAAAAGTGATATAATCGAGTGATTATGTTTTGTTGACTAGCTATGAATTTCGCTCGGCGATTTCTATAGACTCTTTTCAACTTCCACAGGAGGTTCATTTATGACAGTGTTACATTTTACCGGCATCAAAGGATCCGGCATGAGTCCGCTCGCGCAGATAATGCATGATATGGGCAAGACAGTGCAAGGTTCCGATATCGAACAGTATTTCTTTACAGAAGACCGTCTTCGTGAAAGAGGCATCACCATTCTGCCTTTTGAAGCTGACAATATATCGGCGGATATGACAATTATCGCTGGCAACGCGTTCAACGACAACCACCCGGAACTTGTCAAAGCGCGTGAACTTGGGGCGACGATCATCCGTTACCACGAGTTTCTTGGAGACTTGATGAAACAGTATGTTTCGGTTGCCATTACAGGTGCCCATGGCAAGACTTCTACGACGGGTTTGATGGCGCATGTGCTTGACGGTTTTAAACCAGTTTCTTACTTGATCGGCGACGGCACGGGATTCGGCAAGGAGAATTCACATTTCTTCGTTGCGGAGGCGTGTGAATATCGACGCCATTTCCTGGCTTATCATCCGGACTATGCAATCATGACCAATATCGATTTCGACCATCCTGATTATTTTGCGGGAATCGACGATGTGTTTAATGCGTTTGAAGAGATGGCGCAGCAAGTCAAGAAATGCATCATTGCCTGCGGCGACGATGAATACCTTCAGCGTATTCAGGCACCGGTTCCGGTGGTGTATTATGGTTTCGGCGAAGAAAACGATTTCCAGGCCCGCAACGTTGTGAAAACGACTGAAGGCACGACGTTCGACGTCATGATCCGCAATGAATTCTTCCATACGTTCATGATTCCAATGTTCGGCGACCACGCCATCATGAACGCGCTGGCTGTTATTTCACTTTGCCATTATGAAAACATTCCTGCTGACATCATTCAGCAGCAATTTTCGGACTTTGAAGGCGTCAAACGCCGTTTCACTCAAACCGAACTTGATGGGCGTATTTTGATTGATGATTATGCACACCACCCGACAGAAATACGCGCGACGCTTCAATCCGCACGCCAGAAGTTTCCTGAGCGTGAAATTGTGGCTATCTTTCAGCCGCATACATTTACACGTACGCAAACGTTCCTTCAGGAATTTGCGGACAGCTTAAGCGGAGCTGACCAAGTGTATCTTTGCGATATTTTTGGATCTGCACGTGAAGAAGCTGGCGTTCTGACAATCCACGATCTTGAAGAGAAGATTGAAGGGAGCCGCATCCTGCAATCTGATGATGTTACGCCATTGCTGCAGCATGAAAATGCGGTTTATTTGTTCATGGGTGCTGGAGACGTTACGAAATTCCAGAAAGCTTTTGAAAACCTCATTAAAACCGAAGAAACGGTTTAATAGCAACTCAAGCAAAAGGCCACAGGCGCAACCGGAAATCCGGAAGCGTCTGTGGCCTTTTTTTGTTAAAGCCAATCATAAACCGAATTTTGAATAGACTAACAATTGATTTTAAGCAGGATTAACAGGTGTATAAGTGGAATAAATCTAAAGTGCCAGTGTTTACACCAATTGATGGTGGGGTACAAAAGAGATATACCAGTATTCAAAAAGGAGGAAACAGCATGGATTGGAAAATATTGCTTTACATAGCGGCTATCGTTGCTGCTGTCGGATTTTTAGTTTTATGCGTAGCGTTGGCTATGACATTAAACTCGTTGAAAAACACACTTAAAGAAGTTTCAGGAACTGTTTCAGGACTTGAAAACCAATTACAGGGTGTGACCTTGGAAACGACGAACCTTTTGCATAAAACAAATGAGTTGGCAGAGGATATCCAAGTGAAATCAGAAAAACTTAATACAGTGGTGGACGCAGTCAGAGGTGTCGGAAATTCCGTAACTGATTTGAACTCATCTGTCCGCCGCATCACTTCGACTGTTTCTACTCATGTGGAACAAAACGAAGATAAAATCGCTCAGGTTGTCCAATGGGGAAATGTTGCAATGGGCATCCGCGACAAATGGAAAGAGCGCAAAATCTATGAAGCACGCGCTTCACAGTCTTACGCTCCAGTACCAGGGCAAAAACAATTGCCGCATAACGACCAAACGCTATAAACTTAAACCAAATGGAGGAATTTAATATGACAAACAATAACAATAACAATAATAATAATTACCAGAAACCAAATTACAATGAATCTGAATACAAGAACCAGAACTATTACGCACAAAACGATTACAATGGCCAGCAAAGCGCTTTCGTGCCACAATCATATGGCATGGGCAACCGTTACGATGATCTTTATGATTACGAAGATGAGTCAGGTTCATCAGGCTTCCTATTAGGGGCAATCGTAGGCGGAATCATCGGAGCTGCAGCTGCATTGATGCTAGCACCGAAATCCGGCAAAGAATTGCGCACGGACTTGAATACTCAAGCTAGCACGTTGAAAGAAAAAACTTCAGGCTATACAGATACTGCTAAAGAGAAATCAAGCGGATTGACGCAACAAGTAAAAGAACAGTCGACTAAAGTGGTTGATAAAGTAAAAGGCATGAAATCCGGCCAATCTCCTATGGACGATGGCACAGCGTCATCTGAAGGCGAAGAGACGATTGAAATGCTAGACACTGTACAAAACTCGATCGGCCAAACTGAAACAGCTGGACACGAAGCCTTCACTTCAACTGCAAACGCTTTGAAAGAAGCAGTAGAAGAAGTTAAAGAAGAGAAGAAATCTGCAAATACTAGCAACACAAGCAACACAAGCAACACAAGCAACAAAACAACTAATGCTTCGACAAGTTCTAATAACTCGAACAACTCGAACAAAAACACATCAAATTCCAGCACTTCTGGCAGCGCCGGCAGCAGCTCGAATAAAAACAGCTCGAACAATAATTCAGGCAGCAGCACAAACAAGAACAACAGCAACAACAGCAACAGCAACAACAATAAATCATCGAAATGATCTGGGAGCGGATTAAATGGAAAATTTAGTACGTGTACATGATTTAGACGATTTAAAAAATGCCACTGCCCACACCGAGCATTACTGGCTGCTGAAGCACAGCAGCACATGCCCGGTATCGGCTTCCGCGTGGAACGAATACAATGAGTATTGCTCTCTGCACCCGAACCAGCTGTTTTTATACTTAGTGGTTCAGGAAGACCGTGAGCTTTCCAAAAACATTGAATCGTTGACAGAAGTTAAACATGCTTCTCCGCAAGCCTTTCACTTTGCTAATCAGAAAGTTGATTGGAATGCGTCGCATGGCAGAATCACCAGCAAAGCGATGCAGGAATTTATCGCTTAAAAAAGATGCCGGAGCCTTGAGGCTCCGGCTTTTTTTATTCAAAATACTTTAGCGCGTTGAATCGCTAAAATATAATGCGTGACTTTACCGAATACTTTGCTTATAATAGTCTAAACATGTTAAGATAAGTCACCAACATGATGATACGCGAAGGGAGCAGTAAAGAATGAGCCATTTAGATTTAGAACAGCTAAGAGAAAAAGTGGATGCCGTAAACCTCGAGATCCTCACACTTATTAACGAACGCGCAACAGTAATCCAGGAAATTGGTAAGATCAAAGAAAAGCAGGGTGTAAATCGTTACGACCCATTGCGTGAACGCCATATGCTGAACTTATTGAAAGAAAATAATAACGGACCACTAGACCAGAAGACGGTTGACCATATATTCAAGGAGATTTTCAAATCTGCACTTGATATGCAGGAAGAAGACCACCGCAAAGCACTTCTTGTTTCACGCAAGAAAAAAGCCGAAGATACGATCATCACAATCAACGGTGAAAGCATCGGCGACGGCACCCCATCGTTCATCTTCGGTCCTTGCGCAGTAGAATCCCAGGATCAGGTTTCAAAAGTCGCTGAAGCGATTGGCGCTAAAGGGCTTAAGTTGATCCGTGGCGGTGCGTACAAGCCGCGTACATCCCCATATGATTTCCAGGGCCTTGGCCTTGAAGGGTTGAAAATGCTGAAAGCAGCCGCAGACCAATACAAACTTGCGGTCGTTTCAGAAATCGTTACGCCGCATCACTTGGAAGAAGCATTGCCATTCGTTGATGTTGTCCAAGTCGGCGCACGGAATATGCAGAACTTCGAATTGTTGAAAGCGGTTGGGCAGATCAACAAGCCTGTATTGCTGAAACGCGGAATGTCTGCAACTGTCGATGAATTCATCAACGCTGCTGAATACATCATCGCTTCAGGGAATAGCCAAATCATTCTTTGTGAACGCGGAATTCGCACGTACGAAAAAGCGACGCGCAACACGCTCGATATTTCAGCAGTGCCAATCCTTAAACAAGAAACGCATCTTCCAGTATTCGTAGATGTCACGCATTCCACAGGGCGCCGCGACTTGTTGCTTCCTGCAGCAAAAGCTGCAATTGCAATCGGTGCTGATGGAGTTATGGCTGAAGTTCATCCAGACCCAGCGGTCGCATTATCCGATGCTGCCCAGCAGATGGATTTGAACCAATTCGATGATTACTACGATGCTTTGATGAAGTTCATGAAGCAATACGAGTTCAAAATGTAAATCCGAAGAGCCGGGTAGCTACCCGGCTTTTTCTTTTTTATGTGAATTGAAAAAAATACATACCTTGAACTAAAGAAGTTAACGCTTTTAAGCCGCTCCGGACGCTTTGGGAAGGGCAAAGACGATTGCTCCTGCGCAAGCTCGTCGCAAAGAAGTTGCCAAAAGTATTTGGCACTCCTTGGCTCTCGCTATGAGCCAAGAAGAACACTCATCTCATAGCTTTTATTAGCCGCATTGGTCGTCTAGGCGGAATATCGACACATGAAAATGATAAGTTCTACTTATATAGTTGAAAATAGGAAACTTTTTATCGTATGATAAAAGATATAAGGGAAGGAGGGCGCACCGTGACCGTTACAATATATGATGTAGCAAGGGAAGCAAATGTATCCATGGCTACCGTTTCGCGTGTAGTCAATGGCAATCAGAATGTGAAACCTGCTACAAGGAAGAAAGTATTAAAAGTGATTGAAGAGCTTGGATACCGCCCGAACGCAGTAGCAAGAGGGCTGGCCAGCAAAAAAACCACCACGGTCGGTGTCATCATTCCGGATATCTCTAATAGCATGTATGCCGAACTTGCCCGTGGAATTGAAGACATAGCAACAATGTACCGATACAACATCATCTTGTCGAACTCGGATCAAAACCAGAACAAAGAACTTCAATTGCTTGAGACGATGCTTGGCAAACAAGTGGATGGCATTGTTTTCATGAGCGATGTGATTTCAAGTGAACTTCTTTTTGAAATGGAGCGTTCCCCAACGCCAATCGTATTGGCAGGTTCGATTGATGAATCGGCGAGCATTGCTTCTGTAAATATCGATTATTATGGGGCAGCATATGAAGCTGTGAAAAAATTGATTGATAATGGCCATAAACGTATAGCGTTCATATCTGGACCGCTGACATCTAAAGTGAACAAAGATTATAAATTGAAAGCTTACCAAACCGCTTTAAAAGATGCAGGCATGGATTACGATGAGAAACTGATCGTCGAATGCGATAATTCTTACGATGAGGCAATCGAAGCCGTGGAAACGTTGAAAGAAAGCGATCCGACTGCCTATTTTGTCAGCAATGATGAAATGTCCATCGGTGTCATCCACGCTGTTGAAGCGAATGGCAAGAAGATTCCGGACGATGTAGAAATCATCAGCTACGAAAACTCGAAATTGGCGCGCATGGCAAGGCCGATGCTGACGTCAATCGCACTTCCGCTTTATGACATCGGAGCAGTTTCAATGAGGCTGCTGACGAAATACATGAACAAAGAAGAAATTGAAGAAAAACAAGTTATTTTGCCGTATCGAATTGAAGAGCGCCAATCAACTAAAAACGGTTAAACGCAGAAACGCATAAAAGCTCCGCTTGGAGGCTTTTATGCGTTTCTAATCATATACAGGGCTTTATTGAGCATTTCGTGGTTTTTTTCCGTGATTTCCTCTTTGCGTGGTATCGCTTCATACATCTTTTGCGGGTCTTCCCACGCTTCAATCAAAGGGACCGGTGATTCCGGCTGCCATTTTGCCAGCCATGAAGCAGGCAGTGGACCTGTTGGAGCTGGAAAATTGTTCATTTCCATCCATAACAAAGACCATGCACGCGGAACGACGCGCCAAATATCGTAACCGCCGCCGCCTACAGCAATCCAGCGCCCCTCACAGAACTCGTGGGCCAGCTCATGAGCCACTTTCGGGATTTCCCGGTAAATGTCCATAGTTCCGTACAAATGCGTTAGAGGGTCTAAATAATGGGCGTCAGCGCCATTCTGGCTTAAGATGACGTCAGGTTTGAAAAATTCCACAATCTCTCTCATTGCCGTCCGGTAAATTTCCAGAAACGATTCGTCTTCCGTAAACGCATCGATAGGGAAGTTGAAGGATGTTCCATAGCCTTGCCCGCTGCCGCGTTCGTTAATGTTGCCAGTCCCAGGGAATAGATAGCGCCCGGTCTCATGGATCGACACGGTGCAGACATCCGGATCGTCATAAAAGCTCCATTGCACGCCATCGCCATGGTGCGCGTCGGTATCGATATAAAGCACGCGTGCCCCGTATTTCTTCTTCATGTAATTGATTGCGACAGAGCTGTCATTGTAGATGCAGAAGCCGGAAGCTTTGCCGCGGAAGCCGTGGTGCAGACCGCCGCCAAGATTCAATGCGTGCTGCGCTTTGCCTTCCATAACCCAATCGACCGCTGTCAAAGTACCGCCGACAAGCCGGGCGCTTGCTTCGTGCATATTAGCAAAAATCGGCGTGTCTTCTGTGCCGATGCCGTAGCTTTCACCGGCTTCCGGAGAAACTTTGCCGATGCTGGCCTGCTTGACGATGTCAATATAACGCTGGTCGTGGGCTAGGAGCAGTTCTTCGTCTGTCGCGATGCGAGGGGCGACGACCAGCTCTTCTGGAAGCGCCTTCATTTTTTGCAGAAGGTCAACAGTCAACTCCAGCCTTTTCTGATTAAATGGATGGGTATCAGAGAATTTATACCCCAGTTGATCCTCCGAATAAATAAATACTGCGTGCTTCATTTGTCCATTTGTGGTGTGTTTGGCCATAAAACATCGAAACCTTCTTTTTGTAAGTCGTCAATAATTGCTAGCGGATTCATGGTTTGTATACGGAATACCAAAACTTTATTGGCGTTATTCTGTTTGTCGGGGTAGACCAGAACACTCAATACATTGACTTTATGATTGTAGAACACTTTTGACACTTCATAGAGCACTCCGGAGCGGTTTGGCACACGTATTTCAATGTGTGAGCCTGGCTGATGGGCGCCTGTCAATTCGATGTACTTGTAAAGAAGATCGGTTTCAGTCAGAAATCCCACAAGCTTTTCATGGCTGACAACTGGCAAACAGCCGATTTTCTGGTCATAAAAAGTCAGCGCAGTTTCTTCAACGAAATCCATCGGATGTCCGGTTATTGGATTTTTTGTCATAATTTCAGAAACTTTCATCTCATAGGCGTTGATTTTTGGCGAAACGGAAAATCTTGATGGCAATGCATCTTTTAAGTCGCGCTCAGTGACGACGCCAACCACTTTACCGTCTTCGACGACAGGAGCATGGCGGATCCGGTTGTCCTCAAAAAGGTCCAGCACATCCTGGACGGTTTGGCTGGGAGCTAAGGTATGTACATCAGTTTTCATAATTTCCTCAAGTAACATAGAAACACCCCTTGGATTCGGATTAGTACATGTAGCGGTTCATGAAACGGAGCTGATCGAATTTTTGGACGGATTCCGGATCGACGCGGCTGCCGATTTTCGCCATAAGGCAATTGGCGGGATGGGAACTGATTTCAGGGTCATCGGTCGCATAATATTCCAAACCGCCAGCCTGCATCATTTTTTCCATGATTTTACGATATTCCCAGACGTTCAAGCCGGTTCCTTTCAAATCCCAATGCCAATAGTACTCGGTCGTGATGACGATGAAATCTTCAAAGGCATCATCCATCATAGACACTTTAAGCAGGGATTTTCCAACGCCCGTGCCGCGGAATTTCGGTATGACTTCAATAGCGCCGAGTTCAATCAAGTTTTCCATTTTACCTTCCGACCAGCGTTCGAGCGGGTCCGGATACAAGAAAGTGACATAGCCGACAATCATATTTTGGTCTCGGGCAATGAGGATGCGGCCCTCCGGCAGATCGGCAATTTCCGTAATCGCCTTATGCTGCTGGGCAGGGGGGCGGAAAGCGACCAAGTCTTCATGGAATTCAAGCGCTTTCAAGTCTTTTGATGAAATTGGTCCTTCAATAATGATTGGACCGTGTTTCGTTTTCAGCTCTAATGCATTGTAAGTTTTCTTATGTTCCATCATTTCACCGCCTATAGGGTACAATTAGGTCCATTATACATGAAACCGCTTAAATTTTGTAAAGTTTCCTCGACTGTCCGTTCAATATTCTAAAAAATTAAAATTATTAGCAATCGATTGAGCGATTGTTGTAGAATGGAAGAGAATCAATTCGAAAGGATGATGGGTATGAAAGTCGAAACTATTGCAGCTGTCCAAGGAGACCACAACTTACATAATTATGAAGAGGTTTCATCGGATTTTAACTGGGCTGATGTTGAGAAGGAATTCAGCTGGTCCAAAACAGGGAAGATCAATATGGCTTATGAAACGATCGACCGCCATGCTGAGTCAGACCGGAAAAACAAAGTAGCTCTTTACTATCAAGACCAGAAGCGCCATGAATCCTATACGTTCTACGAAATGAAGCGCATGACGAACCGTGCGGCAAATCTTTTGAAAGCGCATTCCGATTTGGAAAAAGGCGACCGTTTCTTCATCTTCATGCCGCGTTCACCGGAATTGTATTTTGCGATGTTCGGCGCATTGAAGATGGGATTGATTGTCGGCCCTTTGTTCGAAGCCTTTATGGAAGGTGCAATTTACGACAGGCTGGATGACAGTGAAGCAAAAGCGATCATTACGACGCCTGAATTATTGCCGCGCATCCCACTGGACCGCTTGCCGAATTTGAAAACTGTATTTCTCGTCGGGGAGAATGTAGAAGAGGATGGTAAAATTGTAGACTTTAAAAAGCATCTGCACACGTGTTCGGACCGTTTTGAAATCGAATGGCTGGATAAAGAAGACGGCCTCGTGTTGCATTACACGTCCGGATCTACAGGCAAGCCAAAAGGGGTTCTGCATGCGCAATATGCAATGGTGCAGCAATACCAGACGGCTAAATGGGTATTGGATCTGAAAGAGCAGGACGTTTATTGGTGCACTGCCGATCCAGGGTGGGTCACTGGGACGGCATATGGCGTGTTCGCTCCTTGGCTGACGGGTACAACAACCGTGATAATCGGCGGGCGCTTCTCGCCTGATGCATGGTATAAAGCGATTGAAGATTTTGGCGTAACCGTATGGTATAGTGCGCCGACCGCTTTCCGCATGTTGATGGGGGCAGGGGATGCATTGGTGAAAGAATATGATCTTTCAACACTGCGCCATGTGCTGTCGGTCGGAGAGCCTTTGAATCCGGAAGTTGTGCGCTGGGGTGTACAAGTATTCAATAAACGCATCCACGATACATGGTGGATGACGGAAACCGGTGCACAGACGATCTGCAATTATCCTTCAATGGACATCAGACCGGGATCTATGGGCAAGCCTGTTCCTGGCATCAAGGTTGCCATCGTCGATGACCGCGGAAACGAATTGCCGCCGAATCAGATGGGGAACTTGGCGATTGAAAAAGGCTGGCCGTCCATGATGAGACAGATCTGGAACAATCCAGCGAAATATGAGTCTTATTTCATGAACGATAAATGGTATGTATCCGGCGACTCCGCGTATATGGATGAAGATGGTTATTTCTGGTTCCAGGGACGCGTTGATGATGTCATCATGACTTCTGGAGAACGAGTTGGTCCGTTTGAAGTGGAAAGCAAGCTGCTGGAGCATCCAGCAGTAGCCGAAGCGGGCGTTATCGGAAAACCGGATCCTGTTAGAGGGGAAGTTATCAAAGCGTTCGTAGCATTGAATGAGGGCTTTGAGCCTTCCGAGGAATTGATCCAGGATATCCAGCAATTCGTGAAAAAAGGCTTGGCAGCACATGCTGCGCCTAAAGAAATTGAATTCAAGGATAAGCTTCCGAAAACGCGCAGCGGCAAAATCATGCGCCGCGTGTTGAAAGCTTGGGAACTCGATTTGCCGACAGGCGATCTATCCACAATGGAAGACTGATCGAGCATAGAAAAAAGCCGCAGCTGAAATTCAGCTGCGGCTTCTTTTTTTTATTCTTCATCGACGCTTTCTGCATCTGATGGTTCAGAAGCGGGTTTAGCTTCCGCTTCTGGATCGGCCGGTTCTTCCGGTTCCTCTGGCTCTTCCGGCTCTTCTGGTTCCGGCTCAGGTTCAGCCGGCTCTTCAGGTTCTTCCGGTTCTACAGGTTCCTCTGGTTTTTCTTCAGGTGTTTCTTCTGGTTTCTCTTCTTCTTTCACTTCTTCATCTTTCGGTTCTTCTTTAGGTTCTTCTTTTGGTTCTTCTTTAGGCTCTTCTTTTGGTTCTTCTTTCGGTTCCGGCTTCGGTTCTTCAATCGTTACTGCGTTGGAAGGAGAAGACTGTTTACCAGTAATGTCTACCGCTACGACTGTGTAGCTTCCTGGACCCGGCAGACTATAAGAGTTGCCTTTGGATTCAGAAATAGAAGCTATTGTGGATCCGCCGCTGCGATAGATGCGGTATCCGACGATATCATTCGATGGTGAATCGCTCCAGGAAATCGTGGATCCGCTGAGTTTGGCTCCGACTCCAGCAGGTGCTACACCGTCATGCTCAAGCGTAGCGCCGGATACGACATTCGAGAACTTGGAATTGCTAGGGAATAATTTTCCGGCATCTCCTCCGAATGGAGCAAGCATACGGTCTACAAATGCTTGGTTGACGCCAATTTTGATTGGTGGTCCTGTGACATATTCAGCCCCTATTGGTTCATTAACAGGGTTTCTTCTGTTTGAATCATGGAATTACAGACGCTTTAAAAAGGAATGGAAAAGCAAGAAATATCGACGATACTTTTAGGGAATATTAATGCCTTGACCAGTTTTGAATGTAACTTATTAGGAATTAAGTTACATTCGTTCGTTGTGTATCAGCAGCTTCGATA
>NZ_RQII01000080.1 GCF_004761975.1 Planococcus koreensis
TTTTTTCCTGCCTGTTTTATATAAGCCCATTGCAGGCCGAATACGGCAGTCCCGAACGACAGCACTGCCGCTGCTTCATACTGGAGAAACACAAAAGCCATAAAAAGGGCTACGGCCAGCACCCCTAAAATGATGCTTTGCTGCCTCGTCCCTTCTTCATGGCGGACCCACCCCATCTTAAAGCGCCTCAACAGGCATCGGGATGGATTCGGCGATTTCCTGCAGGACTTCCGAAGGCTTGGCGATGAGCATCCCCTCACCTGTCAGGAGAAGGCGGTGCAAAGCGACAGGCTGCAATACGTATTTCACATCGTCCGGCGTCACAAATATGCGCCCTTCGATAAACGCACGCCCTTGCGCGGCATGGACGAGCGCGAGCGCTGCGCGCGAACTCAAGCCCAGCTCGACCAACGGATGCGCTCTTGTTGCCTGGACGAGCTTGATGATGTAATGCTCGATGTCTTCATGAATCGATACCTTCTTGGCAGCTTGTGTCCACGCCTGAACTTCGCTGATGGATGCCACTGCGCTGATTTCTTTTTTATGCGATGCATTTCCGCGGAAATCCCGGATGATTTTCAGTTCTTCCTCGAAACTCGGATAGCCGATTTCCAATCGGAATAAAAATCGGTCCAATTGAGCTGCCGGAAGGGGGAACGTCCCTTGCTGCGACTCCACAGGATTTTGCGTAGCGATGACGATAAACGGATCAGGCAGCTGCAGCGTTTCCCCGTCGATGGTCGCCTGTTTTTCTTCCATCGCTTCAAGCAGGCTGGATTGTGTCCTAGGTGTGGCGCGATTGATTTCGTCTGCAAGCAGCAGGTTCGTCAACACTGCTCCTGGACGCAATTCGAATTCTTGTGTCTGCGGGTTGAAAAAGCGGATTCCCGTCACGTCCGATGGCAAAACATCCGGCGTGAACTGCAAGCGCTGAAATCCCCCTTGGAAAGACCCGGCAAATGCTTTTGCCATCCATGTCTTGCCTGAACCCGGAACGCTTTCAAGCAATACGTGCCCTTCTTGAAGCAGCGCGATAAGCATAAAATCAATTTCTTTTTCACGGCCAACAATCAGGCTGTTTAAATGCTCCCTTATTAACGTTAATTTCTCCACTTTTCATTTCCCCCTATGTATGCGTCAAGTCATTTCGATGGTTCTTCTGTGTAATTGTAGATCGTTACGCCATGATGGTGTGCAACGCCGCGGAAATGCTTGAAATCTTCACGCGCTATTAAAACTTGGCGGAATTCCAGGAAATCTTCTTTCTCGATTGTCAAAGATTCCAATGCCCCGCTTTTCAATTGATCCAGCAATTCTGTGTAATCTGTCATTTTCCCTTTCCCCTTTCATCTTCGATTCGCCAATCAGCTTCTGCTATAATTACTAAATGGAAGAAGGCATTCAGATCCAGCGGGTGCTCCCACTGGTTTGGCATTAGCTATTTTCAAAGAAATGTTAATAACTTCGATTATACAGCATCATCTGAAGTTGAACATCTTTGGCTTCGCCGTTAGCTCTCATGAAAAACGGCTGTTATCTAGGAGGAAATATTATGTTGAATTTTATGAAAGAACATCATTTACTGCTGCTGATCCCTTCAGCTTTTCTGCTCTATTTCATCGCGTTTCAAAATACAGCAATTTTTTGGTATATGTATACATTCGCTTTGTTATTACTCATGTCTTATGCGTTGCTGTTCACGAAAATTTTCGATGAATTGCCTACATGGAAGTCGCTTTTGTTCGGGCTCGGCTATGGGACGCTGATTTACGGTCTGATCGCGGGCAGCTATGGAGTGCTGCAATTATTGCCGTTTCCAATCGAGGATTCCATTTCAAACTTCTTGGAGAACTTTGCGCCCATATCCATCTGGCATTATCTTCTACTAATGTTCATCATCGTTCCTGGAGAAGAAATCTTCTGGCGCGGCTATGTCCAACAAAAATTGAAGAAATATATGCCGGCTTCCTTCGCAATTTTAACGTCTTCTGTGCTTTTCGGACTTGCGCTGGGGCTCGGCGAATTTATTCCAGGCATGTTAGCCGCTGCAGCAGCGGGCATGATTCTCGGTGCTCTCTATGAATGGAAACGCAGTATGCCGCTATTGATCATCACTCACCTGGTAATGGTCATCCTCTTGTTTTTGGTAAAACCTTTGCAATAAGTGAAACGTCTTGTGCGCATTAAACGTCAACTATAGGAAAGGGAGGAATTATTATGAAAAAAAATAATTTATTTTTGGCAGCAGCGGTATTGACGGTCGGCGGCCTATTGGCTGCATGTGGAAGTTCTGAAACCGAACAAGAGCCGAATGGGGCTGAAGAAACTCCAGAAGAAACGGATCCGGTTGAAGAAACTACTGAAACACCTGTAGAAACTGAAGAACCGGAAGCTGAAGAAGAGCCTGCGGAGGAAGAACCTGCAGAAGAAGAGCCTGCAGAAGAGCCTGAAATAGCCGAAGAAGAACCTTCGAAAGCTGAAACTGAAGGCGAACTGGCAACGAGCGACGAACAGCAGTATAAACTTTATGTGCTGCCTGGCTTCCAATTGACTCCTGAAGAGCCTGGCAAAGACACTTTGCTATGGGAAGAAGATTCTGCGGTATTCATGCGCATTGAAACTTTCAACAAAGAAGACATTGAATTTGCACAAGCAGAAGCCGCAATGAAGGAAGCGTTAGCAGCTTCAAACCCGGATGCTGAAATAACAGAAGCCGCAGCTCCACAAGGTGCGAAATTCCTCAACTCAGTTGCTTATGAAATACCTACGGCTGAAGGAAAAGTCACTGGCGTCGTGTATGAGAAAGAAAACCTGATTGTCCGCCTCACCGTTTTTGACACAACAGAAGTTAATGCAACTGCAGACTTCATCGACATGGGCAGCACAATCGAGCGCCCTTGATAAAGTATATAAAAAATGCGCACTGGACAAAGTCCAATGCGCATTTTTTCATTTTTTGATTGGTTCTTCCTGAATCCATTAATAGGAAAGATCTTTGATCGACAAGCCGAGTTTCTTCATCAGCTCGATTGCCTGATCTTTTTCTTCGCTCGTCAATGCATTGGTCAATTCATGCAAATTCTTTTCATGTTCAGGAAAAATCTCGCTCATGAATTCTTTGCCTTCCGGTGAAATCGCAGCGTACGTGACGCGGCGGTCTGTGGGGCAATTCACCCGCGTGATAAAGCCGCGCTTTTCAAGTTTATCAATAACGTACGTGATCGAGCCACTTGCCAATAAAATCTTCCCGCCAATTTTTTGAAGCGGCTGCTGGCCTTTGTGGTATAGAAGCTCCAATACCGCAAATTCAGTCGGATTGACACCATGTGCCTGAAAAAATTGGTTGGTCTGTTCTGTTATCGCTTTATGCGCCCGCGACAAGACGATAAAAAGCTTCAAAGACTGTTTCACATCTTCGCTCATAATTTATCCACTCATTTCCGATTTAAAGATCCTCTTAAAACAATTATATTCTTTTTTTTGGAAAAAGGCACGGTTGTTTAGCCTTTGCCTTTATTAGCCGATGATTACACGTTCTTTCGGGTAATGGTACTTCGTCGGGTCGGTCTTGCCCCCGATGGTGAAGAGGAACGAAATCAGGCCGACACGCCCGATGAACATTAACAGCATAACAATGACTTTACCGAAATCGGACAAGTCACTCGTTATGCCAAGCGACATTCCGCAAGTTCCGAACGCGGATGTGATTTCAAATAGGATTTCAACTGCCGTCGCATGAGGCTCTGAAATTAACAACGCCATTGTGGCCACAAGAACCATGAATCCGGCCAAAATGATGACCGCAAATGCCCGAAAAACATCAATCAATTCAATTTCCCTTCTGAATATCTGGATGCTGTTCTTGCCTCTCGCAAAATTGATCAAAAACAAGACAGCGATAGCCAAGGTAGTTGTCCGGATGCCTCCGCCGACAGAGCTTGGGGAAGCCCCAATAAACATCAATGCGCTCAAAAAGACGTTCGTCGCATCGCTAAAAGCAGTAATATCCATTGTCGTCAAGCCGCCTGAGCGGGATGATACTGAATGGAAGATGGATGCAAATAACTTTTCGTGCCAAGACATGCCGGCAAAAGCATTGAAATATTCCAATGCCAGATTGCCGATGCTTCCGACAAGCAGCAAAATGCCGAATGTGCTTGTTGTAATTTTCGTAAACAGCGAAAAACGGAAATTCTTGTTTTTATTGGACAGGAATTCTTTCAATTCGATTAATACCGGAAAGCCGATTGCCCCTAGAATGATTAAAATCATGGTGATGATCTGCACGAAATAATCATTGAAGTAGGGGGTGAGCGAGTTGCCAGTGATATCGAATCCGCCGTTTGTCGTCGCTGATACCGAAGCGAAAACCCCGTGGAGCAGCGCTTCGTTGAAAGTGTCATAAAACTGTGTAAAATACGAAGTCAAAATAATAGCGCCGATCAATTCAATCATCAATAGAATTTTAATGATTTCCCGGATCAGCTTCACAACACCTGACATACTGAATTGGTTATGATCAACCATAATCAATTGGCGTTCGCGCAATCCGATGCGCTTGCCGACCAGCAGCCAGAAGAACGTGCCGATAGACATGATTCCGATTCCGCCCAGCTGCAAGATGAACATGAGAACCACGATTCCAAAAACCGAGTAGGTTTCGGAAATATTCACCACCGTCAATCCAGTGACGCTGACAGCGCTGATGGCTGTAAACATCGTATCCATATATGACAGCTGTACTCCCTCTAGGTGGACATTCGGCAGTTTCAACAGCAAAAAGGAAATTGCAATTGCTGCAAAGTAATAAGACACGATCACTTGGGCCGGAGTTAGACTTTTAATTTTTTGAAACGTTTTATTCATGGAGTTCATTTCCTTTCGGCCACATTATCCTCTCCCTATTCTATGAAAAGAAATGGCAAAAAGAAAGGGCAAATCATATTTCTTCCATTCAAAAAGAGCAGAAGAATCACTTCTGCTCTTGCTTTTTGCCAGTTTTCGCGCCTTTAGCGTCTTTAACATGCTGTTTTCGCTGCTGATTCTGTGAATGCCTCGCTTCCGCTTGGATCGGTTTTTTCGGTTTGGCATTAGCCGCTTTTGCCTTCTGCTTTGGCTTCGCTTTCTGCTTTGGCTTCGCTTTTTGCTTTGGCTTCGCTTTTTGCTTTGGCTCCGCTTTTTGCTTTGGCTTTGCTTTCTCAACGGTTTTTGGTTTTTCTGCCGCTGGTTGATCCTGCTTCAAAACTGACGGCGCTTTTCCCGGCTGCCCTTTTGCAGCTGGATCGGCCCCCTCGGTTGATGCAGGTTTCTTTACAGGGATTTTTTCGGCTGTCTTGGATTTTACCGCATTTTCTTTCGGCTTCACTTTTTCTGATTGGGCCGGCGGGAAAGTTTTTTCTGCTTTAGCCGCTGCAGGCGGTTCAACAACTTTCTCCAGTGGCTTTTGTTCAGCTTTGTCCTTAGTGATCTGCCCTTGCCCTTTGCCGGGATTTGCTGCCGGTTCAAATTTCACTTTCATTTCTTGTTCCATCACTTTGTTTTTGACGCGAGACTCATGTTTTTCAGTTTTCAACGCTTTAATATCCTTGTCTACATCCATTATGGCATCTCCGTCGGTTTCTACGTTTTCTTCATTAGAAAGTGAGGTGTAGTTTTCAACTTTCTTCCCGACCGGAACATCTTCTTCAACCGACTTTTCCCATTGGGCAATAGTCGCTTTTTTCACATGGACATCAATATCCCTTTTGACAGCTGCAGTGGACGCCGCCAGCACCATTTGCTCGAGTTGAGTTTCAAGCGTTTCGGTATTTTCTTCAGCTGCAGTGGTTATCGTCACTTTATGAGTATCATCTTTCACGGA
>NZ_RQII01000081.1 GCF_004761975.1 Planococcus koreensis
AAAAAACGCGGAATATTTTCATTATTTCTGCAAAATAAAAAAGCACCCTCTCGGATGCTTTTTGGTCAGTCTACAGGTACGACAGAGCCGCCCCATTCTTCTAGGATAAAGTCTTGGATTTCATCTGATTTCAATACTTCAACCAATGCTTTTACGTTTTCATTGTCCTCATCGCCTTTGCGGACTGCGATGATGTTAACGTATGGCGAGTCTGAATCTTCAAGGGCAATGGAATCTTCCATTGGGTTCAAGCCGGCATCGATTGCGTAGTTGGAGTTGATCAACACAGCGTCACCTTCGCCTTGCTCGTACATTTGCACTAAAATTGCTGCTTCGTAATCTGTTTCAAACTTCAAGTTTTTAGGGTTTTCCGCAATATCGCTGACTTCTGCTGTTGTTTTCTCTACAGCTTCATCCAACTTGATCAAGCCTTGCGCTTCAAGCATAGACAAAATACGGCCGTGATCAGCAACTGAACTGCTCATCAGGATAGTAGCACCCTCTGGAAGTTCTTCTAAAGAGTCGTATTTTTGCGAATAAACACCAATTGGTTCGATGTGGATGCCACCAGCGTTTTCAAATTCGTAGCCGAATTCTTCAACTTGTGAAGCCAAATAAGGGACGTGCTGGAAGTAGTTTGCGTCAATTTCGCCAGCTTCCAAATCCTGGTTCGGCAAAATGTAATCTTGGTATGTTTCGATTTCAAGCTCGATGCCTTGTTCTTCAAGGATCGGTTGAGCTTGTTCAAGAATTTCAGCATGCGGCACGTTGGATGCACCAATTTTCAATGTTGATGACTCTTCTCCTGAGCCGCCTTCGTCTGCTCCGCATCCTGCTAGTGCAAATGCTGTTAATACTGTTCCTGCTACAAATTTCTTCATGTTGTCAATCTCCCTTTTTATGTGTTTTTTATGATTAGCGCTTGTCTGACTTGACAGTCAAACGGTCACCGATAAACTGGATGGCAAATACAATGATCAAGATAAGGATTGTGGCCATTAGCGTGACGTCTTGGCGGCTTCTTTGGAAGCCGTCAAGGAACGCCAAGGTACCCAGGCCGCCGGCTCCGATGATGCCTGCCATTGCGGTATAACCAACAAGAGCAATGGCTGTCACCGTGATGCCGGAAATAAGTGCCGGTTTGGATTCCGGAAGCAGCACTTTGCGGATGATGGTCCATGTGCTTGCACCCATTGAACGGGCGGCTTCGATAACGCCTTTATCAATTTCCTTCAGCGCAATCAAAACCATGCGTGCGTAAAATGGTGCGGCGCCGATAATCAATGCTGGCAATGCGGCGTTTGGTCCGCGAATCGTTCCGATCATATACTTCGTGAACGGAATCAGCAAGATGATCAAGATGATGAACGGAATTGAACGGAAAATATTAACGAATGCACCGGTCAGCCAATTGACGATGCTGTTGGCCCATAATTGTTTTGGCGCAGTCAAAAACAGGATGACGCCGAGCACCAAGCCGATGACAAAAGTGAAGAATGTCGACATGGCCGTCATGTATAAAGTTTCGAGCGTCGCTTCCCACATATCATTCCAGTCGACGTTAGGGAATAATGACTCAATCATTTGCCATCACCTCCGTTTGGACGTCTTCTGCATTGAGGAAGGCGATCGCCTCATCAATTTCAGGTTGAGAGCCTTTTATTTGTAAGATCAATGTACCGTAAGCCCCTCTTTGCGTATGTGCGATATTTCCCTGCACGATGTTGATATCGACAGTGTATTTGCGAATCAGTTTCGTTAAGATCGGCTGCTCGGTCTGGTCGCCGACAAATACCAGCTTGATGAGGACACCCGACGGATACAGTTCACGCAAATGCTTGATGGTTTCCTGGGAATCTTCGGTATCTGTCACCTGGGCCACAAAGCGTTTCGTGATGTTTTCCTTTGGCGCCTGGAAAACGTTCAGTACATCGCCCAATTCGACGATGCGCCCGCCTTCCATTACGGCGACGCGGTGGCAGATTTTGCGGATGACGTGCATTTCATGCGTGATCAGCACAATTGTCAATCCGAGCCTTTTGTTGATATCGACCAGCAAATCCAGGATTGAATCCGTCGTCTGGGGATCCAATGCAGAAGTGGCTTCATCACATAGCAGCACTTCCGGGTTGTTCGCTAAAGCGCGGGCAATGCCGACGCGTTGCTTTTGCCCTCCGGATAGCTGCGAAGGATACGCATTCTCTCTTCCAGCGAGGCCAACGAGTTCCACAAGTTCCAAGACACGCTCAGCACGTTTTTCTTTCGGCACTCCTGCAATTTCAAGCGGAAATTCGATATTCTCTTTGACGGTGCGCGACCACAGCAAATTGAAATGCTGGAAAATCATGCTGACTTTCTGGCGTGCTTTGCGCAAGTCTTTGCTGTTGATCGCTGTAATGTCCTGGCCATTGATGACGACTGATCCCGACGTCGGCTTTTCCAAACCGTTCAATAGGCGGATGAGCGTACTCTTGCCCGCTCCACTATAGCCGATGATTCCGAAAATCTCGCCTGGCGCGATGTCCAGTTCCACTCCATCGACCGCTGTCAACGAGCCTTTGCCCGTATCGAACACTTTCGATAACTTTTTAAGTTCAATCATTTCCCAAACACTCCTAATCCAAAAATAAAAACCCTTCTGCGCAGAAATGAGCAGAAGGGTAACTGTAAAAGTTGAACCGATCTCTCATTTCCCGAAGTTTCAGCTTCGCGTGACTTGGCACCATTTCATTTTCATGACGGTTGCCGGGCTTCATAGGGCACTTCCCTCCACCACTCTTAATAAGAGTAACGATATTTAATTAATTTCAGAAATTTAATTTACCACGCTTGGTTTTATACGTCAACTGATTTCAACTTCCCATATAAATAAGGCACGGATTGGAACGCGTAAATCTTTTCTTTCAGCTGTCCGTTCTGTGTGATGAGCAGGCACGGAACGCTTTCCACTTGGTACAGCGAAGCGATTTCCTGTACATAATTCAAGTTGGCTTTGCCCATTGGCAAATCAGGCACCAGTTCCTGCACGACATCCAGCATTTTCGAAGCAATCTGGCAAGTGCCGCACATCGGCGCATACAGGTAGTAGGCAGCCACGTCGTTTGTATTTTTTTCTTTCAGCCATTCTTTATGTGTCCATTCTTTCATGCAAATTCATCCTTCAGCTATAAACTTATTGACTTGAACGTTTGCCGATATCAATATATCCATCAATATGCGAATAGGTGTAGCAGCTACTTCTTTGTAGCTCGGGTTGATATAGAAATGGCGGGCTTCCGGAAACTCGCGCTTCACCAGTTTGCGCAGCTTCTCGCCTGATTTATCCGCATCCACCAAAATGATGATATCCATTTCTTCAAACGGCAGCAGCAATTCTTCAAGCCTTGTTGCACTTACTGTACCATTTGTGCAAAGAATCGTCACGGGTTCTGCAATAAGCGGCGCTATTCTCGCTTTGTCGCTGATTCCTTCCACCAAAATCACTTTTTCCATCATGCAACACCTCACTGGGAAAGTATGTCCAGAATTGTGTATAAAAAAAGCGCCACATAGGCGCTTTTCATTACTCGTTGATCATTTCTTTGTATTGCTCAGCTGTCATCAATTCGCCCAATTCAGCTTCGCTAGGGGATTCGATTACCACCATCCACGCATTTTCGTAAGGAGATTCGTTAACAAATTCCGGGCTGTCTTCAAGCTCACTGTTCACTTCTACCACTTTACCGCTGACTGGAGCGTAAAGTTCAGAAACAGTTTTAACAGACTCGACACTGCCGAAAGGCTGGTCTTTTTTCAGTTCGTCGCCAACTTGCGGCAATTCAACAAAAACGATATCTCCAAGTTCAGCTTGTGCAAAATCAGTAATGCCGATCCGTGCTGTCGCGCCTTCTACCTTGACCCATTCATGCTCTTTTGAATAACGAAGTTCTAGTGGTGTGCTCATCGAAAACCCTCCATATTATGTAGTTTACTCATATCTAAGTTTGACATAAACAAATCGGAAATACAAGAAATCAATTGCTCTATCCCCAGTTCGCTTCAAAGTCCTGTTCTTTGAATCCAAGCGTCACTTTTCCGTCGCCATAAGCCAAGGGGCGTTTGATGAGCATGCCGTCAGAAGCCAGCAATTCGAGCTGTTCTTCTTCCGCCATATCAGCTAATTTGTCTTTCAGCCCAAGCTCCCGGTATTTCATGCCGCTCGTGTTGAAAAACTTCTTCAAGTCTACTCCGCTCGCTGCATAAATTTCGCTGAGCTGCTCTTTTGAAGGCGGTGCTTCCGCGATATTGATTTCGTTGTATTCAACCCCTTGATCGTCAAGCCATTTCTTCGCTTTTCGGCAAGTTGTGCATTTCGGATACGCGTAATAAGTAATCAAGAAAAAACCTCCTTTTTTTCCAAGCTTACCAAATCGCCAGCGCTGCGTCGATGTAAAATACTCCCTTCGCCTGTACCTTCCGGTTAACGCAAAAAAGGGATTAGGCCCCCTGCCCAATCCCTTTTTCGTATCAGGCTCACCGAATGAGCCTGTTGTTCCCTGTTACACCACGTATTTTTCTGCTTCGATCAATTTAACAGCCGCTTCGCGTTTTTTCGCGATGACGTTGTACGGAGTCGAACGCGTCAGTTTGCGCAATGCTGATAGCATCATGCGCTGGTTGTCGCCTTCGATTGCCGCGATCAATGTTTCTTTCGCGTCTTTCTCGATCTTATCGAATGCTTCTTGGCAATAAATTTGCGTGTACAGCAATTTCTGCTGCGCTTTTTCTTCGCCTGATGCAGCGATCGCTTTTTCTGTGCGGAGAACGACTGATTCCATTGCGAAGACATTGCTGACGATGTCCGCGATGTTCACGAGAATTTCCTGTTCCTGCTCCAATTTCGCACCGTATGTCTGCGCTGCTAAGCCAGCTGCCAGTAAAGCGATCTTCTTCGCGTTGCGGACCAGGTATTTTTCCTGCGCCAAAGCTTCTGTGCCGACTTCTTCCGGCATCATCATGAGCAATTCTTCTTGCAATTTCTGTGCGTGCTGCAGCAACGGAAGTTCGCCTTTCATCGCTTTGCGCAATAATGTACCAGGAACCAGCAAACGGTTGATTTCGTTTGTTCCTTCAAAAATACGGTTGATGCGCGAATCACGGTAAATGCGCTCGATTTCGTATTCCTGCATGAAGCCGTAGCCGCCGTGAAGCTGAACGCCTTCGTCAACGATATAATCAAGCGTTTCCGTACCAAAGAATTTATTCAACGAACATTCAACTGCGAACTCAGCGATCGAATCGGCAACCAATTTGCCGTCAGCCTGCTGCTCATCCGTGAACTCGCTCATGCGGTCTTCGAACAAACCGACTGTGCGGTAAACCGAACTTTCCACAGCATAGAGGTGTGAAGCCATCGTCGCCAATTTCTCGCGCGTCAAGTTGAATGACGAAATCGGCGTCTTGAATTGCTGGCGCTGGTTCGTATATGGAATCGTGATTTCCATCGCGCGCTTCGAAGCTCCGATTGTGCCTACGCCCAATTTGTAGCGCCCGATATTCAGGATGTTAAACGCGATGATGTGTCCGCGCCCTGCTTCTCCTAGAAGGTTTTCAACAGGCACTTGCGCGTCTTCCAAGATCAATGTGCGTGTCGATGAAGATTTGATGCCCATTTTCTTTTCTTCCGGCCCGACTGAAACGCCGTCATATGCACGTTCAACGATGAACGCTGAGAATTTGTCGCCATCAATTTTCGCGTAAACGACGAAAACGTCAGCAAAACCAGCGTTGGTGATCCATTGCTTTTCGCCGTTCAATACATAATGCGTGCCAGCTTCGTTCAAGCGAGCTGTCGTTTTCGCACCCAATGCATCTGACCCTGAACTCGGCTCAGTCAATGCATAAGCAGCGATCATTTCGCCAGTCGCCAAGCGCGGTAAATATTGCTGTTTTTGCTGCTCGTTGCCGAACAAAACGATTGGCAATGAACCGATGCCGACGTGTGCGCCGTGCGTGATCGAGAATCCGCCGGCTTTCGACATTTTTTCAGCGATCAATGCTGATGCGATTTTATCCAACCCAAGGCCGCCGTATTGTTCTGGAACGTCTGCTCCTAGAAGGCCAAGGTCGCCAGCAGATTTCAGCAAACGCACGGAATGTTCGAATTCGTGGTTTTCCAATTTTTCCACGACAGGCATTACTTCTGTGTTGACGTAATCCTCGGTCGTTTTGGCAATCATTTTATGTTCTTCTGTAAAATCTTCCGGCGTGAAAACGCGTGAAAGGTCTGCCTCTTCGATTAAGAAACTGCCGCCTTTGATCAATGTTTTTTCTTGTTCCATTGTGAATTCCTCCTAGTTTTTATTCATGAAATTAAAGATTTTATAGCATTTCAAAGACGCCTGCTGCGCCCATTCCGCCGCCGATGCACATTGTTACCACACCGAATTGCTTGCCTTGGCGCTTCAATTCACTCATCATGCGGATCGTCAAAATGGATCCTGTTGCACCCAGCGGATGCCCAAGGGCAATTGCTCCGCCGTTGAAATTCACTTTATCGATGTCGATGCCGAGGTTGCGGACAACCGCCAGCGATTGCGAAGCGAAGGCTTCATTCAATTCCCAGACGTCGATGTCGCTGATTGACAAGCCAGCTAATTTTAACGCTTTCGGAATTGCCACGATCGGCCCGATACCCATAACTTCCGGCGGCACGCCGCCTGTTGCAAATGAGCGGAATTTAGCCAAAGGCTTAAGCCCAAGCGCTTCCGCTTTTTCACGGTCCATCACCAATAGCGCGCCTGCGCCATCTGATGTCTGCGACGAGTTCCCAGCTGTTACCGAACCGCGGGCAGAAAAGGCTGCACGCAATTTAGCCAAGCCGCCGACGTTCGTGCCATG
>NZ_RQII01000082.1 GCF_004761975.1 Planococcus koreensis
TACGGCGATATCCTGATCAAACCATTTGAATTTAACGCCTCCTCCACCGGATTTACCCGACTAATCAAGGAGGTTACCCAAGCTAAGGATGGTTACGGGTTTGAGGAGGTGGTCGTCGGCATTGAAACGACAGGCCATTATTACGAAGACCTTGTCAGACTTTGTGAACAGGAGAAGTTTATCGTCCGAATCATCAACGCAGCGACGACAGCGCAAGAACGAGCGACCATCTTGAATTACACGAAAACGGACAACCTGGACTTGATGGCCATTACCCAATCCATCTTGCATGGTCGTGGGCAGACAAGCCAGAAAGCAATTCCACTGTTGGCTCAGCTCAAAACCTTGTCACGCGCCCATCGGGCACTAGTTAATGCACATTCGCAAACCATCAACTACGTCCGCCTTTATATGGATCATATCTTTCGGGAATACCAAGGAAGTGTAGAGCTTGTGGATGGAAAACAGGTTCACCTGAAAATTTTCTCCACCTTCGATTGCAAGTCATCTCTTTACTTGATGCGCCATTACCCTCACCCTTCAGATATTCTCGCGTTGGGAGAAGAGGGATTACGGCTGGTTTCAATCGAACAGAACTTGAAAATACGCGACCAATCGATTGAGCGCCTAATCCGTTTCGCACATCAATCGGTATCGAAGCCCAAAGAATGCCTGCAGGCGGAACTTCTCATTTTACACTTGAAGCTCGATGAGCTGGAATTACTGGCCGCACAAGTGGAGCTGTTGAAAAAAGAGATGGAACAAGTTCTTCTTCAAACCGATGGCGGAATTCTGTTAAGCATTCCTGGGGTGGGGGTAACCACCGCCTCTGAATTGACTGCCGAAATCGGCGATTTGACACTTTTCACACGCCCTGAGCAGTTAATTAAGATGGCTGGAACCAATCCCATTATCCGGCAATCAGGCGGCAAAAGAGCCACGACCCATCAAATTTCGAAACAGGGGCGAGCTGATTTCCGTGCCGCCGTGTATCGAGCTGGAAAGTCTATGAATAGGCAAAACCCGATGATGCGGAAAAAAGCGGACGAGCTGAAAGCAAAAGGCAAAAAACCGCGCCAGATTTTCATCGCTCTGGGGAACAGGCTTCTGAGAATCGCTTTCGCCATGATGAAAAAGAAGCAAGTGTACCAGCCGGCCGATCCCGGAGGCAAAAGCCTCCAACAAGTGATTGCCAGTAAACTGCGGACTCACGAAAAACAAGCGTTATTTTTTCATCGATATGTTTTGAACTGAAGCAGCGCGAACAAGTAAACCTGCCGGTTAGCCAACGGAAGAATGGCATTTTTCTGGAACGCCAGACCACATTGACTTTAGCCCCTGAGGCACTTTGACCTCGTAGTCCAGCGGAATGGGTCTTGTTCCATAAATACGAATAAAACGTAAATTCCCTTAGATTGTATGAAGTAGGTTGTATCCCTGTGGAGACAATAAACAAGACTTTGTGCGTTGTGGAAAAATGCCTTTAGAACGTTCTGTGATTGTCGATTTCAATTTTATTCCAGTTGATCTTTGGCTTTGTGTTGTCAAAAATCGACATAGACAGCGCTTGACTTAATTCACATTAAACGCTGGA
>NZ_RQII01000083.1 GCF_004761975.1 Planococcus koreensis
CGGAGGCCCTTAGCTGCAATCGGACAGCTTGAAAAAGCCGCTGTGCTTGAAGCTGATGTATTCTTTATCTTGCTGCCTGCAGGCAAAGGGAGCCATATCGAGCTAGGAATGGCTCTGGCAGCTGGGAAAAAAGTGTATTTGTTTTCCGAAGAGGCGGACGTCTATGATTTTTCGGCAACGACTACGTTCTATCATATGCCGGAAGTGGAGCGGGTGATTGGCACACTGGATGACCTGATGAAATTTGTAGCTGAAAAGCTTGGCAGCGGGCGGTTGGCTGGATGGTTCTTTATGTTGTCATCTATCTATTTTACATAGTAGAGTCTTCAGCACGTCGCTCTGTCGCTTAGCTCCATCACTGCTCCCGCTGGAGTCGCCGTCTTCCGCTTCATTCAAAGGTATTTCTTAGTAGCAAATCATTTCTTTATGAATGAAAAGTTCGAAAGATATAGTTTCTGTATTTTCTATGTGATTTCCAGATATGGAGCAAAACAGCGAAGAAAACCATACTGCTCCATCAGTGCTGCGCACTTCGTCGCAAAGAATTGCCCTCGCAGGCTTCGGTCAACTCTTGCCTGCGGGATAGCGAGACAGCCGAGACCCCGGAAGCACGCGACAGCGGGCTGAGGAGGCTTGGCGCTCGCCCGCGGCAAGCGCAGCTGTTTTGCGGAATATCGGCTAGCACCTTTATAAGAAAAAAATGGCCCGCTAGGCGGGCCATTCAGATTACCTTTTCGCAATTTCCTCGAGAAGGATTTTATTGAGCATTGGCGGGTTCGCCTGCCCTTTTGTCGCTTTCATGATCTGGCCGACCAGGAATCCGATTGCGCGGTCCTTGCCGTTTTTGAAATCTTCGATCGACTGGGGATTGTTATCCAGCGAGTTTGTGACCAGTCCGCGCAAGGTTGCGTCGTCGGAAATCTGGACAAGCCCTTTGGCTTTGACGATATCGTTGGCGTCTCCGCCTTTTTCAAACAGTTCAGTCAAGACTTTTTTGGCGATTTTCGTGGAGATCGTGCCGTCGGAAATCAGCTTGATCATGCCTGCCAAACCTTCCGGCGTCAATGCCGTATCGGCCAACTCTTTCTGTTGGGCATTCAGGTAAGCTGAAATTTCGCCCATCAGCCAGTTCGCTGTCAATTTAGCATCCGCTCCGGCTGCAACCGTCGCTTCAAAGAAATCGGAAATCGGTTTTGCAAGCGTCAAGACCATCGCATCGTACTCCGACAAGCCCATTTCCGCTACATAACGCACTTTCCGTGCATCCGGCAATTCCGGAATTTCTGCGCGGACACGCTCAAGCCAAGCATCGTCAATGACGATGTCGACAAGATCCGGTTCCGGGAAGTAACGGTAATCGTCTGAGCCTTCTTTGATGCGCATAAGCAATGTTTTGCCTGTTGATTCGTCATAGCGGCGCGTTTCCTGCTGGATGATGCCGCCTGACAGCAATACTTCTTCCTGGCGGATTTGCTCGTGCTCGATTCCTTTGCGCACAAAGTTGAATGAGTTCAAGTTTTTCAATTCGGTTTTTGTGCCGAATTGTTCCTGTCCGAATGGACGCAATGAAATATTGGCGTCGCAGCGAAGCGAGCCTTCTTCCATCCGCACATCAGAAACGCCTGTGTATTGGATGATCGCCTTGATTTTTTCCAAATACGCATAAGCTTCTTCCGCCGTCCGGATATCCGGCTCCGAAACGATTTCAATCAATGGCGTGCCTTGGCGGTTCAAGTCGACCAATGAATGGCCGTTCCCTGTATGCGTCAGCTTGCCGGCATCTTCTTCCATATGAAGGCGTGTGATGCCGATGCGTTTTTTCTCGCCTTTGACTTCGATTTCAATCCAGCCGTGTTCACCGATCGGCTCATCGAATTGGGAAATCTGATAAGCTTTCGGGTTGTCCGGATAAAAATAGTTTTTGCGATCGAATTTCGTGTGGCGGTTGATTTGGCAGTTTAATGCTAGTGCCGCTTTCATTGCCCAGTCCACTGCGGTTTTATTGACTACCGGCAAGACGCCTGGATAGCCCAAATCAATGACGTTCGTGTTCGTATTCGGTTCTGCACCGAAATGGGCAGGTGCAGGCGAAAACATTTTGGATTCTGTTTTCAGCTCGACGTGTACTTCGAGGCCGATGATCGTTTCAAAATTCATTTGGCTGCTCCCTCCCATACTTGAGGAGTTTTTTTATGGAAATCAGTTGCCTGTTCGAAAACATCCGCAACACGGTAAACTGTTTCTTCGTCAAAATATTTTCCGATGATCTGCAAGCCGAGCGGCAAGCCATTTTCAAATCCACAAGGAATTGAAATAGCTGGAACTCCCGCAAGGTTGACCGGAATCGTCAAGATATCATTCGCGTACATTGTCAGCGGATCATCAATTTTTTCACCGATTTTAAAAGCCGGCGTCGGAGTTGTTGGACCGATGATGACATCGTATTTTTCAAATGCTTTGTCGAAATCCTGTTTGATGAGCGTCCGCACTTTTTGTGCTTTTTTATAATAAGCGTCGTAATACCCTGAGCTCAACGCGTAAGTTCCAAGCATGATGCGGCGCTTCACTTCATCGCCGAAACCTTCAGAGCGGGTATTCATATAGAATTCAAGCAAATTGCCCGCTTTTTCTGTACGGTAGCCATAACGGATGCCGTCAAAACGCGACAAGTTCGATGAAGCTTCCGAAGAAGCGATCAAGTAATACGTAGCAAGTGCATATTTGGAATGCGGCAAAGAAATTTCTTCCCAAGTCGCGCCTTTTTCTTCAAGAACTTTCAGTGCATCGCGGACCGCTTGTTTTGCGGCTTCGCCGACGCCTTCCGCAAAATATTCTTTCGGCACGCCAATGCGCAGCCCGTTGATGTCGCCTGTTAATGCAGCGGCAAAGTCCGGCACTTCGACGTTTGCGGAAGTCGAATCTTTTTCATCATGCCCCGAAATGACATTCAATAATAATGCATTGTCTTTAACTGTGCGCGTAATTGGACCGATTTGATCCAATGACGAAGCATAGGCGATCAAGCCGAATCGTGAAACCCGGCCGTATGTCGGCTTCATGCCTACCACGCCGCAGAAAGCAGCCGGCTGGCGGATCGATCCGCCTGTGTCAGACCCTAATGTGAATGGCACTTCTCCTGCAGCAACTGCCGCAGCAGAGCCGCCTGAAGAACCGCCTGGAACAGTCTCCAAATTCCACGGGTTTTTCGTATTTTTGTAATACGAGTTTTCGTTGGAAGAACCCATGGCAAATTCATCCATGTTCAATTTACCGACAATGACCATGCCTGCTGCATTCAATTTCTCGACGACAGTTGCATTGTAGATCGGGTTGAAGCCTTCCAAAATGCGGCTTGACGCTGTTGTTTCAATGCCTTCAGTCACGATATTGTCTTTGACGCCGATCGGCAAGCCGAACAACGGTCCACGCTCGTCCATTGCAACTTCATCCAATTGCGCGGCTTTTTTCAATGCGCCTTCTTGATCAAGCGCCAAAAAAGCATCGACGTCTGAATCCAATTCAGCAATGCGCCCAAAAGCTTTTTCAGCCATTTCAGCGATCGTCGTTTCTTTTGTATGTATCATTTCCTGCAGCTGTGCTGCGGTTTTATCTGCTAAGCTCATGTTTTTCCCTCCTCACAATCAATCTAGAATAGTTGGAACTTTAATTTGACCGGCTTCGTGCTCTTTCACGTTTTTCAAAACCAATTCACGGTCTAAGCCAGCTTCCGCTTTATCTTCACGCAATACGTTAACCATCGACAATACATGCGTTGTCGGCTCCACGTTTTCCGTGTCCAATTCGTTGAGCAATTCCATCGCATTCGTGATCGCTTGCAATTGATCCGCAAAATGTACCGCTTCGTCATCAGTGATGGCCAAGCGCGCCAAATGTGCTACTTCGATCACTTCTTCTTTTGTTATTTTCGCCATTTCTCTACACCTCCGGATTCAGTAAACATACGCTATATCATACCATTTTTAAAAGAAAAGCGAAAGCGCCCGGGCAGCGCTGAAGTCTAGACAACAAGAAAAGCGAAATCAAACATCCAGCTGCGGCGGATCCTGGAGCCTGCCCTCAAAAATTGGGATAGGGGCAGCCGCTTGGCTGCCCCTATCCCAATGCAAATTAATCATAAATGTGGACAATCGGTTCGGTTTGCCCTGCTTTTCGAATAACAAGCGCTTCCGGCCCATTGGTCGAAGTAACGCTGACTTCCACTTCAATGTTCTCCGGGAAATGCTCCAGCACCAGCCCCGTTAGGTATTGCGTGAAGCCGATCAACTCAGCAGAACCGTAGAATTGTACCGGTATATCCACTTTCAGGCTGCGTAATTGGTCTTCCTGATAAAAGCCCGTTCCAATGACGCTTGTGAAATTCGAGAAATATTCTTCTACGTCCATCTTGAAGTTCCGGAACGAAGTATCGACATCGCGGTATTTGTCTTCTGAACCGGATGTCGGGAAGATGACAAACTCCTCTTTGACCGGCGTCCAGTTTGCGACGTCGTTTTCGCCCCCAGGCGCGACACCAAAGGCAAAATACGTCCCTGGTGCAATAGCGCCGCGGCTGCTTTGTTTGAATAGGCCAACCGTAATCGGAATGTCTTTCATGCCTTCTTTTTCACGCAGGCGCTTGATGATTTCAGCTGCCATGCGCTTGCCTTCTTTGTCCAATTGGGCCTGTGGAATCGATTCTTCATAAGAAACTTCATCGATGGAATTGTAATAGATCGAATTCAACGCCAGCCCGATTGAAACGCCGCCAAGTCGGATGGTTTCTTTATCGGTCTTCACCAGATAATTCTGTTCGACGATATGCGCCAGAATTTCCGGTGATGGACGGTCGCCAGCTTCCTTCGCCTTCGCATCGCGCGAGTCGGCTGCATTCAGCCCAAGGCCATTTTCCTTGCTCTTGCGGCTCAGCCAGGCACTGGCATCTTCACGGGTGATTTTCTGGCCTTCCTGAAAATAATAATCATCAGGCGAAAATTGGCGCTGCGACAAACGCAGCAGGCCGTCTTCCGCTTCTTCAATATCATAGCGGGAATTCAGCCGGTTGATGATCGTTCCGCGCGTGGCACTTTGTTTATATGGCAGCAATGTCCGGTAATACCGGTCATCGAGCTGGATGCTCGGAATGATTGCTGTCTCTGCTTCTTCTTCTGTACTCAGCACTTCCGCTTCGTCTGATGCGGAAGGCACACAGCCTGCCAGCAACAATAGGCTGACCGGTATCCACCAAATGCGTTTCATTTTATAAATCTCCTCATTTATTCAATTCTTCCAAGAGGCGTTCTTCATCCCAGACATCCACTTTCAGCTCCAGCGCTTTCTCCAGCTTCGAACCGGCTTCTTCGCCTGCAATGACCAAATCGGTTTTTTTGCTGACACTGCCGGATACTTTGCCGCCAAGCGCTTCGATGCGTTCTTGTGCTTCGCCGCGCGTCAATTGCTCGAGTTTGCCAGTCAGAACGATTTTCTTGCCGGCGAAAGCATTCGCCCCCGCTTCAACAATTACGCGAGTCCCGGTATACGTTAAATTGACGTTCTCTTCCGCTAAACGTTCCATTAATTGCTGAACTTCTTCTGCATCAAAATAGGCAACAATCGAATCGGCCATTTTTTCACCGATTTCATGGATTTCAACCAATTCTTCTTTTGTGGCTTCCATCAATTTCTGCATCGAACCGAAATGCTCGGATAAGATGCGTGCTCCCCGTTCACCGACGTGGCGGATGCCGAGGCCGAACAGCAGGCGCTCCATGGAATTGCTGCGGGAAGCATCAATTGCGGCAATCAAATTCGACGCCGATTTTTCACCCATGCGGTCGAGATTCATCACTTGTTCTTTCGTCAATTTATAGAGGTCGGAGAAATCAGCGATCAAACCTTCACGATACAATTGCTCAATCACTTTCTCGCCCAGGCCTTCTATGTTCATGGCATTGCGCGACACGAAATGGATAAGGCCTTCGGTAATCTGTGCAGGGCATTGCGGGTTGACGCAGCGCAGTGCCACTTCGCCTTCAATGCGCACCAGGTCGCTGTCGCATGCCGGGCAATGGGTCGGCATTTCAAACGGCTCTTCCGTTCCTGTCCGCTGGTCCACAATCGCGGACACCACTTCCGGGATGATGTCGCCCGCTTTGCGGATGATTACCTTATCGCCGATGCGGATGTCTTTTTCCTTGATCAAATCTTCGTTATGCAGCGAAGCCCGCTGCACTGTGGTTCCAGCTACTGATACAGGGTCCAAAATCGCAGTCGGTGTGACGACGCCCGTACGCCCGACGCTGAGCTCGATATCTCTGACAGTAGTCATCACTTCTTCAGCCGGGAATTTGTAAGCGGTCGCCCATTTCGGGCTTTTCGCAGTAAAGCCTAAATCCTGTTGATGCAAATAGCGGTTCACTTTAATGACGATGCCGTCGATTTCATATGGCAGCTCGGAGCGCTGCTCCTGCCAGTGGGCGATGAACGCCAGCACTTCTTCGACACTTTTGCAGACCCGCCGCTCGTTATTCGTCTTAAAGCCGATCTTTTCAACGTATTTCAGCGATTCTTCATGTTCGTTCAAACCGTATGATTCGCCTGCGCTGCCGATGCCGTAAATGAATACGTCCAAATTACGGCTTGCTGCAATCTTCGGATCCAGCTGGCGCAGCGATCCGGCTGCCGCGTTGCGCGGGTTGGCGAACAATTCTTCCCCGCGCTCGCCGCGTTCCTCATTCAATCCATGAAACGATTTCTTCGGCATGAAGACTTCCCCGCGGACTTCAATCTCTATGGAATCATTCAGTTTCAATGGGATGGTCCGGACTGTCCGGAGATTGACCGTGATATCTTCGCCTACACGCCCATCTCCCCGAGTCGCCCCGCGGACAAATTTGCCGTTTTCATAATGGAGCGCCACGGCAAGTCCATCGATTTTCAGCTCGCAGACATATTCGATGTTGTCCCCTGCGCCGCTGCGCACGCGTTTATCAAATTCACGGATGTCTTCTTCATTGAATACGTTAGATAAGCTGAGCATCGGGCTTGAATGGGTCACTTTTTCGAAATTCGAAATCGGTGTGCCCCCGACGCGCTGGGTAGGAGAATCCGGAAAAATCAAATCGGGATACAAGTTTTCAAGTTCGATCAATTCGTTCAGCAATTGGTCATATACCGCATCGGGCACTTCCGGCTTGTCCAGCACATAATAGGCATGGCCGTAAGCCCTCAATGTTTCGTTCAGCTCAATCACTCGTTGTTCTGCTTGTATTCGGTCCATTGGATATCCTCCTGCTTATTCTTTTTCAATCGGCGCAAACTTCGCCAGTAGCCGCTTGATGCCGACCGGGCTTGGGAATGCGATGTCGAGCTCGACCTGTTCACCTTCGCCTTTGACGTTGACCACAGTACCTGTGCCCCATTTTTTATGCGTTGCACGGTCGCCCGCCTTCCAGCCGAGCTTGTCTCCGCCGGATTGTTTATAGGCAGGGCGTGTGACCGCTGCGCGCTTCGGCGATTGTCTGTAACTCGTAGCCGCTCCGGCACGGTGGTTCGCGAATGTCGGCTCAATCAATTCTTCTGAAATTTCGCTGATGAATCGGGACGGCATATTGTAATTGCTTTTGCCGAACAGCGTACGCGATGTCGCGTGCGTCAAATACAGCCGCTTCTCTGCGCGGGTGATGCCGACATATGCCAAGCGGCGTTCTTCTTCCAGCTCATCGTCGTCGTTGTTCGAACGCGAATGCGGAAAGACGTTTTCTTCCAGCCCGACGATGAAGACGACTGGGAACTCCAGCCCTTTTGCAGCATGCATCGTCATCAGGATGATCGGTCCGTCTGCATCTTCATCGTCATCGAGCGAGTCGATATCGGAAATCAAGGCCAGATCCGTCAAGAACGCAACAAGCGATTTGTCATCACTCTGCTTTTCGAATGCCTGCGTAACCGACAGGAATTCATTCAAGTTTTCCAGTCGGCTTTCGCCTTCGATCGTTTTATCGTTTTGCAGCATTTGGCGGTAGCCTGATTTCTTCAAAACTTCTTCTACGAGTTCGGTGACTGATAAGTATTCCTGCATTTGTGTAAAGCCGTTGACCATCGAATGGAATTCAAGCACGGTCTGCGCCGTCTTCGGCGTCAGCCCCATGAAATCAGCTTCCTGCAGCGCGTCCATGATGGTGCGGTCTTGGTCGATCGCGAAACGGGCCATCTTCTCGAACGATGTCGCACCGATTCCCCGTTTCGGTTCATTGATGATGCGCGCGAGCGACAGATCGTCGTCATTATTCGCAATCAGACGCAAATATGCTAAAAGATCCTTGATTTCTTTGCGGTCATAGAACTTCGTTCCGCCGACGATTGTATAGGACATATTCGACTTGACGAACATTTCTTCCAGTATCCGCGACTGTGCGTTGGTGCGGTAAAGGATTGCGAAATCGGACGTCTTATAGCCTTCTTCCTGCATGAGCTTCTGGATTTCCTGGACAATGTATTGCGCTTCCTGACGCTCGTCGCCTGCTTTATGCAAGGTGATCGCCGGTCCATCCGCATTGTCCGTGCGCAGCTCTTTCGGGTAGCGGCTCGTGTTTTTCTGGATGACGTCGTTCGCAGCCTGCAAAATCCGTTTCGTCGAACGGTAATTCTGTTCAAGCATGATGACTTTCGCGTTCGGGTAGTCTTTTTCGAAAGACAGGATATTTGTGATATCCGCTCCGCGCCAACGGTAAATCGACTGGTCGGAGTCGCCCACGACGCAAATATTCTTGAATTTGCTCGCCAGTTTCTGCACCAATTGGTATTGGGCGTTGTTCGTATCCTGGTATTCATCGACGTGGATGTAATGGAATTTATTCTGGTAATATTCCAGTACTTCCGGCACCGTGTTGAATAAAGTCAACGTCGTCATGATCAAATCATCGAAATCGAGCGACTGGTTTTTCTGCAGGCGCTTCGCATACGCCGCATAGACATCCGACACTGTTTTTTCGTATGGATTATGGGCGTTCATGTTCGCTGCAAATTCTTCAGCTGTGATGCATTCGTTTTTCGCCGATGAAATCGCGTTCAGCATGGTCCGCGGTTCGTATTTCTTCGGATCCAGGTTCAGCTGTTTCAAGACATTTTTAATGACCGTCAATTGGTCAGTCGTATCCAAAATCGAGAAGTTCTTCGAAAAGCCGATGCGGTCGATGTCCCGGCGCAAAATCCGAACACACATCGAGTGGAATGTAGACACCCACATGCGCACGCCCGTGCCGTGGCCAAGGAGCCCGTCAATCCGGTTGCGCATTTCACGCGCCGCTTTATTGGTAAAAGTGATCGCGAGGATATTGGACGGGTAAACTTGCTTTTCCAATACCAGATAAGCGATCCGGTGTGTCAATACACGCGTCTTGCCTGATCCTGCACCTGCCATGATCAATAATGGCCCTTCGGTTGCCTGTACGGCTTCTGCCTGTTCGGGATTCATCCCGTTCAATAAACTATTTGTAATCATTTCCACTGTGCACCACCTCGAACGTCTGTTCTTTTTATTATAGCGACTGCTTGTCCATTTCCGCAACCGCCTGAACGGTCGCAATCGCGTTTTCTATATTTTCATAAATGATATTTCCGACTACAACCGTATGCGCCGCACCGGCCATTTCAATCGCTTTTTCAGTGTCATCGATGCCGCCGCCGTAAAATAGCCTCGTCTTCGACAGGACTTCTTTCACTTCAGCCACCAATTTCGGATCGCCGTAAACGCCGCTGTATTCCAAATAAAAAATCGGCAGCCGGAAAAAATGTTCCGCCATCCTCGCGTAGGCAATAACATCTTCTGTCGTAAGTTCCGTGTCGGCCTGCGTCAATTCCGCCGCTTTGCAAGCGGGGTTCAAAATGCAATAGCCTTCGGGAATCAATTCATCCCAATCCATGATGTCCCCGTATTCCCGTATTGCTTCATGATGCAGCCCTTTGACCCATCGCGGATCTTCGCTGTTCAATACGGTTGGGATGAAATAATAATCGAATCCAGGCGCCACCGAATCGACCGTCGAAACTTCGAGCACCGCCGGCACATTATACCGGTGGACGCGCACCATTAAATCCAAGACATTGTCGAGTGTGACATTATCGCTGCCGCCAATCAAGATGGCATCAGTCCCAGATTCGCAAATTCGTTCCAACTGTCCATCGGAAATCGGCTTAGCCGGATCCAGTTTGAAGACATGCCGCCATGTATGGAAGTCCACATTCATCCACCTAACTATAAATCGTATTTCATCTCTTCATTATAACAAAAAAAAGAGGGCTATCCCATAAGTCTGATATTCGACTTATGGGATAGCCCCCTTTTCAAACGCTGCGCATCGCAAAGTGACTGCACGATGCAATCAGTCTGTTGGCAGCTGGAAAGGTTTTTCTTCCGGATAAAGGCGGCCAAGCATCTCGTCGTAGCCATCGTTGCCGTAATTCAGGCAGCGGCGCACACGTGAAATCGTCGCCGTACTTGCTCCGGTTTCGTTCTTTATTTTTTCGTAAGTTTTTTTCAGGCGCAGCATACGGGCGACTTCCAAACGCTGGGACAGCGATTGGATTTCACTGATGGTGCACAAATCATCAAAAAAACGATACGCTTCTTCTTTATCTTTTAATGCAAGAACTGCTTCTATTAATTGGTCTGTCTGATTTCCACGGATCTTATCAACCTGCATGCGGCATAACCGTCCTTTCATTTCTGCCCTTGTTGTCAAGGGGTATAGCGGACCGATTGTTCCATTCCGGGCTCAGTGGGCACGATATGGATCCACGTCTTCCCCGGAACGAGTTCGACCGGCTCGTTGTTTGCGGCCGGAATGAGCATGCCGCCTTGTGAAATCCACTCTATTTCACGGACACCGCCGCTTTGGAAAAGCAATGCTTTCCCTCCGCTTTCAAGGTCGATCGACTGCCGCCCTTTGGCGTCAATCGTTTGGTGGTCCGCCTCGAACACCAGGACATTTGCAACTTCGGTCTGCTGCAGCGTCTCTTTGTCGACCGTCGGGATTCCTCCCGAAGACCGCTTATAGAGCTGAGCTGTTTCATCGTACGAAAAGGCGCTTGTAAAATTAGGGTCTTGCCCATACCTTACTTCAAGCATTGATGCCTGTTCCGATATTTTACCATTTCCGGTACCCTTAAAGAAAGCATAAGGCGCTTTAACGCTGTAATCGGGTGAAGCGTCCGTCATTTCCATACCCAGTTTAATATTGTCATACGTAATATAGGAATTATGCGGCGCAACCCGATCAGTCGAACGCTGGAAAAGCGAGCCGTCGTAATCGATGCCGTTGATATGGTCAACCATACCCGACTGCAGCATGGAATATGCTTCCGGACTATAGCCATGGGCAACGAAAAAAGCGTCATATGCCGCCGCCAGACCTACAAAATATTCGCGGGCGCTGCGGATCGGACCCATTTTTTCAGGAAATGTGCTTTGATACAATGCCGCAAAGCGCGTAATATTGTATTCCGCGATAAATTCAAAGACGATATCCGCTTCATTCAAACCTGTTTGAGGCCGTGCATCGGGATGGTTATTGATGACTGCCATCACCGGCCGGCTCGTGAACGGACCGCCTTCTGCTACTCCAGTGAACGGCGCAAAGGCCTGCGCGCCCGGCTCTTCGCCAGGTTCCGCAGGCTCTTCTTGTCCATTTTCCGGTTCTTGTTCTTGATCTTTTACCATCATCCAGTAAACGCCGCCTGCCCCGATTGCCAGCAATAAAACAATGAGTGCGATTGTCCATTTTTTCATGGCTATTGCCTCATGAATGCGGGAAACAGGATTTTTTTATTCATGACGTCATAAATTCCTCTTTGCGTAATCCGCACATACGGCAGATGCGTCGCTTGCAGGAACAGCAGCGTGTAGACAGCGTCGCCGTGTTTATAGCCACGCTCTCTCAGCGCCTGTTTCAATTCCAGCTCTTTCGGTATCAATTGTTCCATCGGCAAGTCGGACAGCGTTCCGCCGATTGGCAGCGGCAGCGAGCAAACCGTTTTCCCCTCTTCCACGAGAACGATTCCACCTTTCATGCGCTTCACTTCTTCGAAAGCGGTTTTCATATCTTCCCGGTTTTTGCCGATCAAGATTATATCACCGGTATTCGAATAGGAAGAGGCGAATCCGCTGACGCCTGAAGCAAAGCCTTTGATCAGCGTATTAACCCGCCATTTGCCGTGTTTGTCCAACAGCATCAAGAAGCTTTCTTCATGCTTTTTCGATAATTGGCCATCATGTGTATCCACGCTCACCGAATAAGGTTTTGTAATGACGTCATTGACCATCTCAATACCAAACGGCATCGAAAACTGGAAATCATCTTCTGTGAGGTCGAAATCCAAATTCAAATCAGGCAGCACTGACCAATCAACTGCCGGCAGTGAATACACTTTCACGCCGTCCTTCTTCAGCCAGACGCCTTTTGAAATGACGCCCGATGGCACCGGGTTGCTCGGCGTATCGAGGATGTTGATGTTGGCGTATCTGCCCGTTGCGATCAAGCCGTGCAAACTCGTGACGTTATAATACCGCGCTACATTATAAGAAGCCATCATATACGCGTCGATTTCCGGCACGCCTGCCTCTAAAGCAATCTTAATGCACAGGTCCATGACGCCGTCCAAATGAAATGCCGGCGTCGAACCATCAGTTGTCATCATCAATTTGTCAAAAACGTTCAAGTCACGTTCCACAATTTCCTTCAGCAAGGAAGGCAGATCCGGGCGAATTGAAGAATGGCGCAAAGTCACGCCGTAGCCATGCAAGAGACGCGCTTCGACTTCATCAGCGGTCATCGATTCGTGGTCTCCGTCAGCCCCAAGCAATTTCATCTTAGCAAGCGTCTTTTCCGAAGCTCCTGGAAAATGCCCTTCTATTTTCTTCAGGCCGATTTTCGCTTTCTGGATCCAATACAGCATCTGATCGTCGCCAGCCATCAATTTGGGCCAGCCCGTCAATTCGCCGCCAAGAAGTACATCCGGACGGTCGAGCCATTCCCCCACAGACTTCGATGTGAATAATTTATCTTCGTCAAGCAATTCCGTCTGTGAATCAAAACGCGTCCACCAATAAAATGTAAACGGCAGTTCCGCAATTTTATCCAGCAATGAAAACGCTTTCTCGTTTTCCAATGACAAAAACAATGTCAGGTTGTCAGATAAGAACGACGTAGTTCCGCCTTGCGCGGCGTAATCGGCAAATGTCTGCGGATTGTAAAGCTGGAATGGATGGACATGGGGTTCGATATAACCCGGCACGAGCCATTTCCCTTCCATGTCTTGGACTTCAGTGGAATTGCCGATTAAAGGCATATCTTTGCCCGCGTAAACGATGCGGTCGCCTTTTATCCAAATATTCCCTGTCACCCATTTCTTGAATATGCCATGCAAATACGTAGCGTTTGTCAGCACAAGATCCGGCGAGGCCTCTTTTGTAATTATTTTAAGTTGTTCCCTGATCTCCCTATTTCTCCATAACGGATTCACCATTGCCGGCACCTTCTTTCAATCTATTTCCATACATAATATCGTAGCATAACAATGCATTAAAATACAGGCGAGACTGCGTAATATTAGAACATTCAGATTTGATTTTGACACAAAAAATCCATTTTGTTCTATTTTTAGGTAGCACAAGTGCTATATGCCGCTTCGGTCGCTTAGGGCACGGCTTTCGCAAAAAGCCAGGCACAGAACGCCTGTCTTTCTGCTGCGCCCAGCCCGTGTTCGCGCCTGCGCTAAATAAATATATTACAAAAGAGGAAAGCTAAAAATTCAAAATAAAACCTGCGCAGAATGGAATCTGCGCAGGTTTTTGGTTGTTCTTGCTGATTAGTTCGAGACGGGTTTGTTGAATGGGTCGAGGACGTTGTCTTTTTCCTCTTCTTCGAACGTCAGGACCTTCGATACCGGCTCATACGATTCACCGTAGAAATGAGTGTCTTTATACGTGTGGATTTCACCGTACATTTTCTTCATTGCTTCGAAGATTTCTTCTTCTGTTTCATTGTTTGGAGCCCAATAAAGGATCTCCATCGAATTCGCTTCACCTGTCGCAAGCGAACGGCGGCAATAGCCGATCGAAGCGGCGTGCTCGAATCCTTCGCGTGCATAGAAACGAAGGCGCTTTTCACTGTCCGTATCTTCGTAGTCTACAGGTTCGACTTCAAGGATGATCGGCTTGTTCTTATCTTTCAGGAATTGCAAAGCTTTTTTGCCAAGCCCGCTGCCGCGTGACTCTTTTGAGACAAACAAATAATCGACAAACGAGAATGTCGGAAACTCTGCGAACATCAAGACGTGGTGAGGGCCCTCGTCTTTAAAATAAACGCTGCCTTTTTCTTTCAAAAGCGTGTCCATATGCTCTTTTGATTTCATTTCTTCTACTGGGAAATACTGATTTAATTTTTCGTACCAATTCATAAATGTTGCTCCTTCCGAAATTTGATGCCCTGCTGATTTTTACACGGAGTCTGGTATGACTAAGTCAATCTGAAGAGTGGTTTAGAGGTAAAAGTGGGCTATTGAAAATCCTCAACTATTATTCAATATCCCAAGGGCGGGATAATGAAAAAAAAATGACACATTTTCCTAAGAATTTGTGTCACCTAATAGTATACCATATGGAGTTTTACATTGCACGCCAGCCGATATCTGAACGGAAGAAGAAGCCTTTCCAATCCAGCTTGCCGAGCTCCTCGTAGACCTTGTGCTGGGCTTGTTGGAGGTCTTCTCCGGCCGCAGAGACGAAAAGCACCCGGCCGCCGTTGCCGGCAAAACCGCTGCCGGCTTTTTTCGTGCCGGCATGGGTGACTTCGACGCCTTCCAGTTTCGCTAAGTCAGGAAGCAGCGCACCTTTTTGGATCGAGTCCGGGTAGCCTTCGGCCGCTACGACGACGCCCAGTACAGAGCGGTCGTCCCATTCCAGCTCAAAAGGCCGGCTTTCCAAGATAGCGTCCATGAACAAGCCGAAATCTGATGCCATGCGCGGCAATACGACTTGCGTTTCCGGGTCGCCAAAACGCGCATTGAATTCGATTACTTTCGGGCCTTCCGGCGTCAAGATGATGCCGGCATAAAGAATGCCATTGAAGGGAGCCTCTTCTGCTGCCATCGCTTTAACTGCGGGCTGCACAATTTTAGCGTACGTTTCTTGCACCACCGACTCAGAGATTTGCGGCACCGGCGAATATGCACCCATGCCCCCTGTGTTCGGACCGTGGTCACCATCAAACGCCCGCTTATGGTCCTGTGAAATCGGCATCGGGTAAATTTTGCCGCCGTAAACGAATGACATGAACGAGAATTCTTCGCCGTCCAGGAATTCCTCGATAACAACACGCGAGCCTGACTCACCGAATTTCTCGCCTTCCAGCATATCATTGACCGCCGCAATCGCTTCCTGTTCGGACATGGCGACAACGACGCCTTTTCCTGCCGCCAAGCCATCCGCTTTGATGACGATCGGCGCACCGTGGCGGCGGATAAACTCAATCGCGGCTCCGGTTTCCGTAAACGTTTCATAAGCAGCTGTCGGGATATTCGCTCCATTCATCAACTCTTTCGCAAAAGCTTTGCTGCCTTCGATCTGCGCTGCAATTTTTGTAGGGCCGAAAATGCGCAGCTCACGTTTTTCAAACCAGTCCACAATGCCCTCGGCAAGCGGCTGTTCGGGACCGACGAATGTAAAGTCGATTTCATGTTCGACAGCAAAATCGCTTAATGCCGCAAAATCCATTTCATCGATGTTCACCAGTTCCGCATCGCCTTGCATGCCGTCATTGCCGGGAGCAGCATAGACGCGGCTGACCGAGGCGGACCTTGAAAACTGGCGGGCAATCGCGTGTTCGCGGCCGCCTTTGCCTATAACCAAAACCTTCATCATTTGACACCTCGCTTAATGTTTGAAATGGCGTACGCCTGTAAAGACCATCGCTATGCCGTATTCATCAGCCTTGTCGATTGATTCCTGGTCCTTTTTCGAACCGCCTGGCTGGATGATCGCTTTGATGCCTGCTTTAGCTGCCGCTTCGACTGTATCCGCCATCGGGAAAAACGCATCCGATGCCATCACTGCACCGCGAGCTTGCTCACCAGCTTGTTCAAGTGCAATCTTCGCTGCCCCGACGCGGTTCATCTGGCCGGCGCCTATGCCTAATGTCATATTCGAATCACATACCACAATGGCATTCGATTTCACGTGCTTTACAACGCTCCAGCCTAGTTTCAGCGCTTCCAATTCTGCATCGCTTGGCTGGCGTTTCGTCGCTACACGGATGTCGGCGTCTTCATAGCCGTAAGCGTCTGGCTGCTGCACAAGCAAACCGCCTTCTACAGCTGTAATATTCCATTTGTCCTGGCGTGCATGGCCGAATGGGATTGTTAGCAGACGGATGTTTTTCTTCTGTGTCAAGATTTCAATTGCTTCATCCGAGAAAGATGGCGCGATGACGATTTCAAGGAAGATCGTGCTCAAAGTCTGCGCTGTTTCAGCGTCCACTTCGCGGTTCAACGCGACAATGCCGCCGAAAATCGATGTCGAATCAGCTTCGTATGCTTTCGCGAACGCTTCCGCAATCGTGCTGCCAGTACCGACGCCGCAAGGGTTCATATGCTTGACCGCTGCCGCTGCCGGCATGCTGAATTCCTTGATGATCTGAAGTGAGGCATTGGCGTCTTGGATATTATTATAAGACAGCTCTTTGCCATGCAATTGCGTGGCGTTGGCAATCGAGAAATCCGATCCCAATGCATTGCGGTAAAATGCCGCTTTCTGGTGCGGATTTTCACCGTAGCGGAGCGGCTGCGCCAATTCATATGTAAGCGTCAGCGATTCCGGATATTCTTCTCCGATCAAGTCAGTCAAATAATTCGAGATGTAAGAATCATATGCCGCTGTATGGCGGAATACTTTAGCTGCCAGGCGGCGGCGCGTTTCCGGAGTCGTCGCCTGCTGGCCGTTCAATTCTTCAAGCACTGCCGCATAGTCGGACGCATCCACGATCACTGTAACGTACGCGTGGTTTTTTGCTGCCGAACGCAGCATTGTCGGTCCGCCAATGTCGATGTTTTCAATCGCATCATCAACCGACACATCCGGTTTCGAAATGGTTTCGCGGAACGGATAAAGATTGACGCATACGATATCAATCGGCGAAATGCCGTTTTCCTCCATCTGAACTTGATGGCTTTTGTCATCCGGTTTAGCCAGCAAGCCACCGTGGATCAATGGGTGAAGCGTCTTAACGCGCCCTTCCAGGATTTCCGGGAATTCCGTAATTTCGTCCACTGCCGTAATCGCCACGCCATTGTCTTCTAAAAAGCGCTTTGTACCGCCCGTCGACAAGATTTCATAGCCCATTGCCGATAATTGCTGTGCAAACTCCAAAATTCCTGATTTATCCGATACACTCAATAACGCCCTTTTCTTCACTGTCAGTCCTCCTAAAAATAAAACCGGTGAAATCACCGGCTGAATAATTGCTGTAAAGTTGCAGGATATAAACGGTGTTCAATTGCGTGGATCTGATCTTCAACTTCCGCTCGGCCGCGCCCCGCTACAGGAAAGGTTTCCTGCGCAATAATGGAACCGGTGTCCATGCCAGCGTCGACAAAATGCACCGTCACGCCTGCCAGTTCTGCACCAGCTGCAAGCGTTTGGCCGATAGCGTCTTTGCCTGGGAAAGCCGGCAATGCCGAAGGGTGGATGTTGACAATGCGGTTTTCAAACGCGGAAAGCAGCATCGGTCCGATCAGCCGCATAAAGCCGGCCAGCACGATCCATTCCACTCCGTGGTTCAACAACTTGCCTTTCAGCATTTCTTCGTACATGGCTTTCGAGCCGTATTCCGCTGGGTTAAAAGCGAACGGCTCAATGCCCATTTTCTGTGCCCGTTCAACGACGTAAGCTTGGGGCTTGTCAGTCACCACGAGCACCAATTCGGCATGCAGCTCGCCGTTTTGTATTGCGTCTGCAATCGCCTGGAAGTTCGAGCCGTTTCCAGATGCGAAAACAGCGATTCTCGGTTTATTCGCCATCGAGGGTGCCGTCCTGTTCCCCCGTAAATTGAACGCCGGTTTGCGCGGATACGGTGCCGATGCGATACGCCTGTTCGCCGCTCGCCAGCGCCGCTGCCATCACTTGCTCTGCTTGTTCCGGCGCAACCGCCAGCACAAAGCCGATGCCCATATTGAAAACGGAATACAAATCGCGGTCAGCCAACCCGCCTTTTTCCTGCAGCATGTCAAAAATGCGCAGCACAGGCCAAGAGCCCAGCTCGATTTCAGCACCCAATCCTTCAGGCATCATACGCGGCAAGTTTTCGATAAAGCCGCCGCCTGTGACATGCGCCATTCCCCGTACTTCTGCCGCGGCCATGATTGCTGCCACCGGTTTCGCATAGATTTTCGTCGGATTCAGCAATTCATTGCCAATTGGCCCTAAATCTTCAAAGCCTTCGATAATTTGGTCCAGCTGGAAACGGTTTTGTTCAAAGACGATATGGCGCACCAGCGAATAACCGTTGGAATGAATGCCGCTTGAAGCGAGTCCAATCAGCACGTCGCCTGCTTGGATTTTCTCGCCGGTTACGATATTCGACTTTTCTGCAGCCCCAACCGCAAAACCGGCAATGTCGTATTCATTTTCATCGTAAAGGCCAGGCATCTCAGCCGTTTCGCCGCCGATCAATGCGGCGCCGGATTGCACGCAGCCATCCGCAACGCCTTTGACGATTTGCTCGATTTTTTCAGGAACCGCTTTGCCGACTGCAATATAGTCCAGGAAAAACAACGGTTCAGCTCCTTGTGCGACGATATCGTTGACGCACATCGCTACGCAGTCGATGCCGATCGTGTCGTGCTTGTCAGCCATGAAAGCGAGCTTCAGTTTCGTGCCGACTCCGTCTGTACCGGAGACAAGGACCGGTTCTTTCAGCTTCAGTTCAGATAAATCGAACATGCCGCCGAAACCGCCGAATGTCCCCATCAAGCCTTTGCGCGCTGTGCGTTCGACATGGGATTTCATGCGGTTGACCGCTTCATAGCCCGCTTCGATATTGACGCCTGCTTTTTCATATGCTTTTGACACACCGGTTCCCCCTTATTTCACTTTTTCTTTTTCATGCGGCAAAACGGTATCCGGATAGATATTCGTCGGGTATTCCCCTGTGAAACACGCCAAGCAATGGCCGCATTTCGAACCTGGGTCCGTCCGTCCGATATTCTGCACCATGCCGTCGACCGACAGGAACGTCAGCGAATCTGCGCCGATGATCTGGCGCATTTCTTCGACTGTGTTATTCGCTGCAATCAATTCGCCGGCAGTTGAGATATCAATGCCGTAGAAACACGGGTTTTTGATCGGCGGTGAAGAAATGACCACATGCACTTCCGTCGCTCCCGCTTCTTTCAATAAATTCACGATGCGGCGTGAAGTCGTGCCGCGGACAATCGAATCATCCACCATGATGACGCGCTTGCCTTTGACAACTTGGCGCACCGGAGAGAGTTTCATTTTAACGCCTTGTTCGCGCAAGTCCTGTGAAGGCTGGATGAATGTCCGGCCGACATAGCGGTTCTTGATCAAGCCCAATTCATACGGAATGCCGCTTTGCTCTGAATAGCCGATGGCTGCGGAAATACTGGAATCCGGAACGCCTGTTACAACGTCCGCATCGATCTGTACTTCTTTCGCCAGCTGTTTGCCCAGGCGTTTGCGGGCAGAATGGACATTGATGCCATCGATATCGGAATCCGGACGAGAAAAGTAGACATATTCCATCGTACAAATCGAACGTTCTTCCGGATAAGCAAAACGCTCAGCGCGCAAACCGTCATCATTGACGATCAAAAATTCGCCCGGTTCAACCGATTGGACGTGCTCCGCTCCGACGATGTCGAATGCACACGTTTCGGATGCAACAACCCAGGCATCGCCTAGTTTGCCGATTGATAACGGGCGCAGGCCATTCGGGTCGAGTGCGATATACATCGCTTCTTCCGTCAAGATGACACAGGCAAAAGCTCCTTTTAATAACGACAAGGCATTTTTCGCTTTTTCTTCGAACGATTCGAAACCGCTGCGCTTGATTAAATGCGCCAGTACTTCGGTATCGGACGTTGTCTGAAAAATGCTGCCTTGGCGCTCTAAATGGCTTTTCAAATGGTTCGCGTTGACCAAATTGCCATTATGCGAAATCGCCAAGCTGCCAGTTGTCGAATTGAAAAGCAGCGGCTGGACATTTTCAATGCCGCTGCCGCCGGCTGTCGCGTAGCGCACATGGCCAATTGCAGCATTGCCGGCAATTTTCTCGATCTTTTCAGGCGAAAAGACTTCACTGACCATGCCTTCGCCTTTTAACGCTTTTAACGAACTGCCATCTGTCGAGACGATCCCTGCACCTTCTTGGCCTCTATGCTGCAAAGCATGAAGCCCGTAATAAGTGAGCTGGGTCGCATTGGGATGGCCCCAAATTCCAAAGACTCCGCATTCTTCGTTTAAGCTTCTGATTTCAGCAAGCATGGGATTGCTCCTTTCCAAGCTGAGCGAAGCGTTTCGACCGAATCATTGATCCATGCCGTACCGTCTTCGCCCTTGATCACCAGGTTCGTGTCTCCTGTGACTGTTCCGATTTTCTTGGCGCCAGTGACGGTTTCTTCGAACGATTGTGCATTTTCCGGTGAAACGGTAAGGATGAAACGGGATTGGGATTCGCTGAACAACGCGGTTGTCGGCGAACCAGTCAATGCGACTTCCAGGCCAAGCCCTTTGCCGAATGCTTTTTCAGCAAGCGCTACTGCCACGCCCCCTTCAGCAACGTCATGCGCAGAAGCCACAAGCCCTTGGCGGATAGCGGACAAGATCTGCTGCTGGCGTTCTGCTTCGACAACAAGATCGATTGCCGGTGCTTTGCCGAAAATGCGTCCTTCGACCATTTTCTGCAGCTCGCTGCCGCCGAATTCCGTGAAGCTTTCGCCAATCAGGTACACTAAGTCGCCGGCTTTTTTGGCGTCTTGCGTCGTCACATGCTTCAGGTCTTCCACTAAACCGACCAAACCGATTGTCGGCGTCGGGTAGATTGCTGTGCCGTTTGTTTCATTATATAAAGAGACGTTGCCGCCGATTACAGGTGCATCTAAGATTGTGCAGGCTTCAGACATGCCGTCTGCCGCCTTTTCCAGCTGCCAGAAGATTTCAGGCTTTTCAGGATTCCCGAAATTCAGGCAATCCGTGATCGCCAGCGGTTTCGCGCCGGACACGACAACATTGCGCGCTGCTTCCGCAACTGCGATTTTGCCGCCCGTTTCCGGATCCAGGTAGATATAGCGTGAATTGCAATCCGTCGTCATCGCCAAGCCTTTGTTCGTGCCGCGCACGCGGATAACTGCAGCGTCCGAGCCCGGGCTAACCACTGTGCTCGTGCGCACTTGGTGGTCGTATTGATCGTAGACCCATTCTTTCGAAGCAATCGTCGGCTGCTGCAATAAATTCACTAACGCGTCGCTGTAGTTGTCCACTTTCGGTTCAACGTTTTCCAGCTGCTGGTATTCAGTGAAATAAGCAGGCACGCTCGATGGCTTGTGGTAAACAGGGGCGTCTTCAGCTAGCGCATCAACCGGCACTTCCGCGACAACTTTCCCTTTATGCACTAAACGCAAAGTCGAATCGTCTGTTACTGTACCGACTGTCACAGCGTCCAAACCGTACTTCTCGAAAAGCTCGACGATTTCCGGTTCGCGGCCTTTTTTCACGACGATCAACATGCGCTCTTGGGATTCTGACAACATCATTTCGTACGCTGTCATTCCTTTTTCGCGCTGTGGCACGTGGTCAAGATCCATCTCGATGCCAGATCCTGCTTTTGAAGCCATTTCTGCTGAAGATGATGTGAGTCCAGCCGCTCCCATGTCTTGGATGCCGACAAGTGCATCGGATTTCACCAATTCCAGGCAAGCTTCAAGCAGCAGTTTTTCCATGAACGGATCCCCTACTTGTACAGCCGGGCGTTTTTCTTCAGATGCGTCTGTCAATTCCTCGGAAGCGAAAGTCGCGCCGTGGATGCCGTCGCGCCCTGTTTTGGCACCGACGTACATGACCGGATTGCCGACGCCGGAAGCGACGCCTTTTTGGATGTCTTTGTGATCGATCAAGCCGACGCACATGGCGTTGACCAGTGGATTGCCTTCGTAGCAAGCGTCAAACTGAACTTCTCCGCCAACGGTCGGGATGCCGATGCAATTGCCATAGCCGGCGATGCCCGCTACCACTTCTTCAAACAGATACTTCACACGCGGTGTCGTCAATTCGCCGAAACGCAGCGAGTTGAGCATCGCAATCGGGCGTGCGCCCATCGAGAAAACATCGCGGATAATGCCGCCGACGCCAGTTGCCGCCCCTTGGTAAGGTTCGATAGCTGAAGGGTGGTTATGCGATTCCATTTTGAAGACGACTGCCTGGCCATCGCCGATGTCGACGATGCCTGCGCCTTCGCCTGGCCCTTGCAGCACGCGCGGTGCTTTTGTCGGGAATTTGGCTAAGACAGGCTTCGAATTCTTATAAGAACAATGCTCAGACCACATAACAGAAAACAAGCCGGTTTCCGTGTAATTCGGCGTTCTGCCGAGAATCGTTTCCACCATTTCGAATTCTGCATCGGACAAGCCCATCTGCTGATATATTTTCTGTTCTTTGATTTGTTCAGTATTTGGTTCAAGCATGAGTGACATGTGATTCCCTCCACTGTTTTACGATTGATCTAAATAATCCCAATCCGTCGCTGCCGCCGATCAAATCGGAAACTGCCCGCTCCGGATGCGGCATCATGCCCAGCACGTTGCCTTGCTCATTGATGATTCCCGCAATATTGTTGCGGCTTCCATTAAAATCATCTTCGTAAGTGAAGACGATTTGATTATTCGCTTTTAATTTTTCATACGTCTCATCGTCGCAGTAATAATTTCCTTCGCCATGAGCGATTGGAATTCTGATTTCTTGGCCTTGTGTGTATTGGTTCGTGAACATCGTATGCGCGTTCTCCACTTTCAAACCGACCGTGTGGCACATGAACTTCAAGTTTTTATTGCGCAGAAGCACGCCAGGCAAAAGCCCCGCTTCTGTCAAAATCTGAAAGCCGTTGCAAATGCCGAGAACCGGTTTACCGGCTTCAGCCGCTTTTTTCACTTCGCCCATGATCGCCGAGGTTTGTGCAATCGCGCCGCAGCGCAAGTAATCGCCGTAAGAAAATCCGCCCGGCAATAAAATCCCGTCGTATTTGCTCAAATCGGTCGAATCATGCCAAACGTATTCTGCTTCTTCACCAAGTTCATCCTTGACCGCGTGGTACATATCCAAATCACAATTGGAACCAGGAAATACGATTACTGCGAATTTCATTGTGAGACAGCCTCCTCGATTTCGAAACGGTAATCCTCGATTACCGTATTCGTCAATAACCTATGGCACATTTCGTTGACCAACGCGTCGATATCTTTTTCGCCATCTGCAATCATCAGCTCCAAGTACTTGCCGATCCGAACATCTTCCACTTGGCCGTAGCCCATTTTATGAAGTGATCCCATTACTGCCGAGCCTTGTGGATCCAAAACACTTTCACGCAAAGTGACGTAGATTTTTACTTTTTTCATGAATGTTGTCCTCCCAGTTTGGATAAAATGAGTTCATACGCATCTGTCAAGTTGCCGAGGTCACGGCGAAATACATCTTTATCGAGTTTCTGTTTGGTTTCCATGTCCCATAAGCGGCACGTATCCGGAGAAATTTCATCCGCCAGCAAAATCGCACCGTTGTCGTCCCGGCCGAATTCAATTTTGAAATCGATCAGCTGCACCCCAACTTCTTTGAAAAACTGGATCAGCACTTCGTTTACTTTCAATGCTTTTTCCCGAAGCTCCAGCACTTCCTGCGGCGTTGCAAGCCCAAGGAGCTGAATATGGTCTTCAGTGATCAACGGATCGCCCAGTGCGTCATCTTTATAATAGAATTCAACGACCGGCTGTTTGAGGACGGTGCCTTCTTCAAGCCCTAGGCGTTTTGCCATGCTGCCAGCCACTACGTTCCGCGCCACCACTTCAATTGGAATGATGGACACTTGGCGTACCAACTGTTCGTGGTCAGACAATTGCTTGACGAAGTGGGAAGCGATTCCCGCCGTCTGCAATTTTTCAAAAAGCAGTGATGTGATTTTATTGTTCAGCATGCCTTTGCCGGCGATTTCAGCTTTCTTTTCGCCGTTGAACGCAGTCGCCGAGTCTTTGTATTCCACCCATAAAATGCCTTGTTCATCTGTTGCGTACAAGCGTTTTGCTTTGCCTTCGTACAATAGCTGACCTTTTTCCATGTTCAAAGCCCCCGTTTAGTTTAATCCAAGTCGGTTGAAAATCATGTCCACTTGCTGCAAATGATGGTTGTAATCGAAGCAATCGTCCAGCTCTTCTTTAGACAGCTGAGAAGTGATTGCGTCGTTCGCTTCAACGATTGTACGGAAATGCGTCTGGTTTTCCCACGCTTCCATCGCACAAGGTTGGACCGTATCGTAAGCCGCTTCGCGGGCCATGCCTTTGTCGATCAACGCCAGCAGCACACGCTGCGAATAAATCAAACCAAGTGTCGAATCCATATTGCGTTTCATGTTTTCCGGGAACACCGTCAAATTCTTCACGATGTTCGAAAAACGGTTCAGCATATAATTCAATGCGATTGTAGCATCCGGCAAAATCACACGCTCTGCAGATGAATGCGAGATGTCGCGTTCGTGCCAAAGCGAGACGTTTTCGTAAGCTGTAATCATATAGCCGCGAATCAAGCGTGCAAGTCCGGTCATATTTTCAGAACCGATCGGATTGCGTTTATGCGGCATTGCCGAAGAACCTTTTTGCCCTTTGGCGAAAAACTCTTCCACTTCGCGCGTTTCCGATTTTTGCAGGCCGCGGATTTCCGTCGCGAATTTCTCGATTGAAGAACCGATCAATGCCAGTGTACTCATGTACTGTGCATGGCGGTCACGCTGTAAAGTTTGTGTGGAAATCGGCGAAGCTGCTAAACCGAGCTGCTTGCAGACATACGCTTCAACAAAAGGATCGATGTTGGCATACGTGCCGACAGCGCCGGACATTTTGCCTGTCTCGATTGATGCTGCAGCCGCTTCAAAACGTTCCAGGTTGCGTTTCATTTCCTCGTGCCATAAAGCCAATTTCAAACCGAATGTCGTCGGCTCCGCGTGCACACCATGCGTCCGGCCCATCATGACCGTCATTTTATGCTCTTTTGCTTTATTTGCCAGGATTTCAATGAAGTTTTCCAAGTCTTTGCGGATGATCACATTCGCTTGTTTGATCAAGTAAGATAGCGCTGTATCCACGACGTCCGTCGAAGTCAGGCCATAATGCACCCATTTACGCTCTTCGCCAAGCGTTTCTGAAACCGCTCGAGTGAATGCCACAACATCGTGGCGGGTCTCTTCTTCGATTTCCAAAATCCGGTCTACTGAAAACGAGGCGTTCTGACGGATTTTTGCAACATCCTCTTTTGGAATATCCCCGATTTCTGCCCAAGCCTCGCAAGCCAAAATTTCAACTTCCAGCCAAGCATTATAACGGTTTTCTTCTGTCCAAATCGCGCCCATTTCAGGTCGTGTATAACGTGCTATCATAATCCATTTCCTCCAATTATTCCGGCCAAATGCCGGATTCGTCTATTTCCTTCAATGTTGCTTCTAAGTTATCGGTCAAAATGGTCACATGCCCCATCTTCCGTTTATGCTTCGCTTCGTCTTTGCCGTATAGATGAATCGACCAATTCGGATAGCGCGCTATTCTCGTTGTCAGAGGCGCAACATGCTCGCCGAGCACATTGACCATCACCGTATCCGACCACAGCTTCGGCTTTCTTAGCGGCCAACCGCAGATTGCCCGGATGTGCTGATGAAACTGTGAGATATTGGTTCCTTCTATTGAATAATGACCTGAGTTGTGCGGACGCGGCGCCAATTCATTGACCAGAATCTCCCCGCTTTCAAGCACGAACATCTCGACGGCCAAAGTTCCGACCATGTCCAGATGGCCCGCAATTTTTTCAGCCGCTTCTTGGGCCTTGCTGATTGTTGCATCTGCTACCCTGGCCGGAACAATTGTTTCGTGCAGGATGTGGTGCTTGTGGATGTTCTCGCCGATCGGCAAGGTTGCTGTTTCACCATGTACGTTGCGCTGGATGATCACCGAAATCTCTTTCGTGAAATCGATGAATGCTTCAGCTACACAGGCACCGCTCGCAAACAACGGCTCCGCAAGCGGCAGCTCCTCAGCAGAAGCAATCGTCTGTTGGCCTTTGCCGTCGTAACCGCCAGTCGCTGTTTTCACAACAAACGGATAAGCTAATTCCCCGCTTTTCTCGACCAGCTCCGCATAATTCTCAGCCGTGATGTAATTGGCAATCGGAACACCCGCAGCTTGGATCGCCTGCTTTTCGAATATCCGGTTTTGCGTAATGCGGATCAATTCAGCTCCTTGAGGAATATAAGCGAGTTCCATCAATTTTTCCAATGCACTGGCATCGATATTTTCAAATTCATATGTGATGACATCACTTGCTTCCGCCAATTCCTCTAATGCTTGAAAATCGTTGAAAGGTGCGATGATTTCGATGTCTGCAACTTGCCCGGTCGGTGAATCCATTCCCGGGTCAAGCACTGCGATTTTAAAACCGGCTTCTTTGGCGGCCAAAGCCATCATGCGCCCTAATTGTCCTCCACCGATAATGCCGATTGTCTGTCCTGGCAAGATTGTTTTCGTCATATGAGATCACCTGTGCTTTTCAGGACTTCATCATGCGTCCGGTCTCTCCGGTCTTGAAGTGCTTTTGCAGCCTCCGGATCCACCGTGCCTAAAATCTGCGCCGCCAGCAATCCGGCATTTATCGCTCCCGCTTTACCGATCGCCACAGTGGCAACCGGAACACCGCCTGGCATTTGGACGATTGACAGCAGCGAATCCAATCCGTTCAAAGCTTTTGACTGGACCGGAACACCAATTACCGGCAAAGTCGTTTTCGCAGCGACCATTCCTGGCAAATGGGCGGCTCCGCCTGCCCCAGCAATAATCACATGCAACCCGCGAGTTCTTGCTTCTTCCGCATAGGAAAACATCAAATCCGGTGTCCGATGAGCGGAAATCACCTTTTTCTCGTAACTGATACGCAATTCATCCAATACATCGCATGCATGTTTCATTGTTTCCCAATCGCTTGAACTTCCCATAATGACGCCGATTCGCGGATTCATATAAATACCTCTCCTTTAAACAGATAAAAGCCCTCAAATAAACTGCTCACATGACGTGAAAAGCAGTTTACTTAAGGGCTTGTTGATTATGAACGAATTTAAAAATGATGGCATGAAATCGCACATCCTTCGCCAAGTCTCCGTAAGTTGCTTTCCCGCATAGTCCAGACATTCCGGTGTCCTGGTAGAAACGCAGAGGCCAATTCCTCTGCATATATGGGGTATCCTCAATAATCATAACAAGATAACTGAAACGAGTCAATCCTAAAGTCGAACGATTGCTTGGTGTAATTTTAAATTGTTCGGTTTTATCTATTGTATTTTGCTATTCTGTTATCCATGATCCTTTAAACTTAACAATTTGCCTAATCGGCACTGGTTTGCCATTGATTTCCTCGAAAAGAGGTTCTTCTTTGCGCCCAACTGCAGCGTAGCCTTGTTCTTTCATCCGTTCGAGGCAATCAGTGATCGTTTCGTCTTCGCGGAGTTCGAACCATACAGTCTTTTTATTCATTTAAATAACTTCCCTTTCCGTACCGACTTGACCCAGAAGCCGCCGTGAATATTTTTCGGTTCATAGGACATCATGAACGCTTTGGGGTCAATTTCCTTGATGGTGTCGTAAAGTCTCGTTTCCATCTTCCGAGGCGTGAGGATTTGCATGGTTTGGCGGCCGCCATCTCTGCCGGTGGCCTCCCAGTTGGTAACACCATACCCTTTTTCACGCAGAATATTGGACAGGAAATTGCTTTCTTGCATTGTCGTGACATTGACCATAATATAGCCCAACGCCATTTTCTCTTCGATCTTCGAACCGACAATTACGCCTGAGCCGTAGCCAAGCGCATATGCGACAAGGTTTTGAAGTTGGTCCAAGTTATCAAGCACCAATCCCAAACCGACAATGTAAATGACAGTTTCAAACATGCTGATGAATGCTGCAAAATACCGATGGCCTTTTAAAGTGAGGATTATGCGGATTGTCGAAATTGAAACGTATATGACATTTATCATAAAGATGATAAAGATCATCAGCCAAGGGTTAAAATCCAATTGCCCCATCCTTTCTAAATACTTATTAAAGATTTATGTTTCATACTATTAGAATTTATTGGCGAATGCAAGACTGAAGTTCAGTTTTTCCCTTTTTCAGAAAAGACTTAATGTTTTTGTAATAAAGGAAATCTAAAAAGTACTTGTAGCAGTTACTAGCTTTTCAGCAGCATTTGGCTTTTTTGGGTGAAATGACAATAATATAGAAGGTTTTCGTTTTATTATGCTTCATTTTGAATGGAGCACGGGGATCCGGATCGTGTCCGGACGCACAAAAA
>NZ_RQII01000084.1 GCF_004761975.1 Planococcus koreensis
AGTCATTGTCGAAAACCTGGATGTTAAAAAATCCTTATACGAAAAATTGGATGCTGTCAGAAAGCCTGGCACGATCATTTCATCCAATACTTCCGGCATCAGCATCAACGCGATGGCGGAAGGGCGCTCGGAAGACTTCGGCAAGCATTTCCTCGGCACCCATTTTTTTAACCCGCCGCGTTATTTGAAATTGCTTGAAGTGATTCCGGCTCAAACGACATCTCCGGAAGTGCTCGAATTCATGAAAGAATTCGGGGAAGACCGTTTAGGCAAAGGTGTGGTCGAAGCAAAAGATACACCGAACTTTATCGCCAACCGCATTGGGACATACGGATTGCTGGTAGCGGTGCGCGAAATGCAAAACCGCGGGTATTCGATCGGCGAAGTGGATTCAGTGACTGGGCCATTGATTGGCCGTCCGAAATCAGCGACTTTCCGCACCTTGGACGTTGTCGGGCTTGATACATTCATGCATGTTGCGAAAAACGTCTACGACCAAACGACTGGTGAAGAACAGCAAGTATTCGAAGCACCTGCTTTTATAAAGCAAATGGTGGAGAACGGCTGGCTCGGCGCGAAGTCGGGGCAAGGCTTCTTTTTGAAAAAAGACAAAGAAATTCTGGAGCTTGATCCGGAAACGATGGAATACCGTGCAGCCGGAAATTTGAAAACGCCTTCACAGGAAATGGCGAAGCAGCAAAAAGGCTTGAACGCAAAAGTGAAGACGCTTGTCTATGCAAATGACCGCACCGGCGAATTGCTGTGGAACTTGCTGGCTCCGACATTGCGATATTCCGCTCAATTGCATGGCGAAATCGCTGATGACATCGTTGCCATCGACAACGCTATGAAATGGGGATTCGGCTGGGAACAAGGGCCGTTTGAAATATGGGACGCTATCGGGGTGCGCCAATCGGCCGCTAAGATGGCCGAAGAAGGGCATGTGATTCCAGCGTTCGCGCAAAGCTTGCTCGACAGCGGCAATGAGAGCTTCTATAAAGAAGTGGATGGCGACCTTCATTTCTTCAATGGCTCAGATTACACGGCAGTGCCGGTCAATAGCAAAGTGATCGACTTGAAGCGCTTTAAGAAAAAGCACGGTGTCTTGAAGTCGAATTCAGGCGCTAGCTTGATCGACATCGGCGATGGCATTCTGCTGCTTGAGTTCCATTCACGTTCGAACGCAATCGGCCTGGATATCATGCAAATGATCAATTACGCAGTCGATGAAGTCGAGAAAAACCATAAGGGGCTCGTCATCGGCAACCAAGGCAAGAACTTCTGTGTCGGCGCAAACTTGGGAATGATTTTAATGGAGGCTCAGGACGACAATATTTTCGAACTGGACTTTACGATCAAAACATTCCAAAACGCGTTGATGAAAATCAAATACAGCTCGAAACCGGTCGTCGTCGCACCATTCGGCATGACCCTCGGAGGCGGAGCCGAAGTGGCGCTGCACGCTGCGCATATCCAAGCTTCGATGGAAACGTATATGGGTCTTGTGGAAGCAGGCGTCGGGCTGATCCCTGGCGGCGGCGGAAACAAAGAGTTATACATCAAGCATTTGAAAGGCTTGCCGCATGGCGTGACATTCGATTACCAAAACGTTGCAAGCAAGGTATTCGAAGCGATAGCGATGGCGAAAGTGTCGACATCTGCTGAAGAAGCGCGCGACACCAACTTCTTGAACTTTACAGACGGCATCAGCGTCAACAGCGATCACTTGATCCATGACGCCAAACAAGCCGCTCTTAATTTATATGAAAATGGCTACCAGGCGCCAGTACGCGACAAAGTGCCTGTCACCGGCGAACCAGGTTACGCAACGCTCTTGTTGGGCGCTGAAGGCATGCACATCTCAGGCTATATTTCCGAATACGATTTGAAGATTGCAAAAAAATTGGCCCATGTTTTATCTGGCGGTAAATTGCCTTACGGTACTTTAGTCGACGAACAATACCTGCTCGATTTGGAGCGCGAAGCGTTCTTAAGCTTAGTGGCAAAACCAAAAACACAGCAGCGGATGCAGCATATGCTCGTTAAAGGCAAACCGCTCCGGAACTAATAGCTCGATATTAAAGGAGGAAAAAGAAATGCGCGAAGCAGTAATCGTGGCCGGAGCAAGAACACCGGTCGGAAAAGCGACAAAAGGCTCTCTAGCGACTGTGCGGCCGGATGATTTCGGTGCATTGGTTGTAAGGGAAGCATTGAACCGGGCAGGATATGACGGTCCGATCGATGATTTGATCATGGGCTGTGCAATGCCGGAAGCGGAACAAGGCATGAACATCGCCCGGAACATCGGTGCATTGGCCGGCTTGCCGGATACAACACCGGCAGTAACAGTCAACCGTTTT
>NZ_RQII01000085.1 GCF_004761975.1 Planococcus koreensis
TGTCACATTATATAAGTGTTTGCTTATAAGTTCAAGGGGTGAATTCAAGTTTAGTTGAAGAAAATCAGCTGTTGCCTGCGGCATTTTCAGTGTTCTTGTAGCGTCTCTATTTCATTTGAAGTAAGCCTTATTTTACTTGCAGCAAGGCCCGCTCACTCGCATCTTCTGCTTCACCACAAATAAAAAAGCCCCGCAATCGCGGTAGAGTGACCCAATAAAATGAGACAAGGAAAAAACACCCCCAGCGTCGTATGTAGTAACAACGACATGATGGAGGTGTTTTTCTGTATGGATTCAAAAAGAGGCTCGAAAAAGGGAACGACGAAACGATTCTATCCGGAGGAAATTAAACTCGAGGTTATTCAAATGAAACTCAGCGGCAACTACACCAATGCAGAAATCATGGAAATCCATCAGATCAAAAATAGATCGCAAATTAAAACCTGGATGAAATGGCACCGAGAAGGTGAATCCCATCGGCTCGCGCAGCCTGGCGGAAAACAATACAGCTACAATGCCGGGTTAAGTGAGTTGGAAGAATTGAAGAAAAAGGTGCTCTATTATGAAGTGAAGGAAGAATTGATGGGAAAGTATCGGGAGTTGGAAAGAAGGTGGATTCCGCCCTCTTCCTAGAGCTTGTGGACTGTTTCAAAGACAAATATTCTGTCTCGCTGATTTGTAAATGCATGGGCGTCGCGCGTGCCACTTATTACCGTTGGCGCAAAAAAGACTTCACGAAGACCGAGTTGGAGGAAAAGGTCGTGGCGATCTGTGAACAGCTGAAGTTCCGGGTTGGTTACCGTACGGTAACTGGGTTATTGAAAAATGACGGCCTCCAAGTCGACCCGAAGACGGTGCAGCGCATCATGCAGAAATACAACACCCAGTGCCGGATCAAACCAAAACGAGCCAAAAAGATGAAGGGCGAAAGCCACTTGGTGGTGCCGAATCTCTTGGAACAGAATTTCAACGCAAGTGCGCCCAATCAAAAGTGGGTGACGGATATTACGTACCTCCCCTTCGGGGAAAGCATGCTTTACCTGTCGACGATTCTGGACTTATATAACAACGAAGTGATTGCTTACAAAGTCAGCGGCACACAAAATGCGCAGCTTGTTTTGGACACCTTGAAACTCGCGTGTCAGAAGCGAAATACCGCAGGCACCATCATTCATAGTGACCAAGGTGCCCAATATACTTCCCGCGCCTTCCAAGTGACGACAAGAGAAAACGGCATTATCACCAGCATGTCCCGTAAAGGAAACTGCTTTGATAATGCCGTCATCGAATCCTTCCACTCCTCGCTAAAGTCGGAAGAATTCTACCCCCTTGCAGGGGTACGTCTAACCAATGCCATTGTACAACAAAAAGTCGAAGATTACATGTATTATTACAACTATATACGACCGTTCCAAAAATTAAACTGCCACTCTCCGATTGAATATCGGACAATGGCAGCCTAGGTGTTTT
>NZ_RQII01000086.1 GCF_004761975.1 Planococcus koreensis
CGGAACAGCTCGCTGCATGGGCGCCTGAAGCGCTGAGGCAAGAGAAGGTGGAACAATGGCGCGTTTCTCTTGCTGAGAACAAGACATTTGTCGCTTGGAAAGACGGCAAGCTTGCCGGATTCGCCGACTTGGCAGCGGACGGAAAATTGGACCGCTTGTATGTCCACCAGGATTATCAAGGACGGGGAATTGCAGGGCGGCTGCTTAGGGAAATCGAGCAAGAAGCGAGGCGGCAAAAAGTGGTGGAGCTGAAGGTGGAAGCAAGCATAACGGCGAAACCTTTTTTTGAGCATTGCGGGTTTACGGTCATTGAACCCCAGACGATCGAGCGGCGAGGTGTCCGCTTGAAAAACTATCGCATGGCCAAAGCATTGCACGATTTAAATGAGAATAATGGATAGACCATTACGTTAGGTGAGGGAATAAAGAGGAGAACATATGAAAATTCAAACACAGCGATTGGATTTGATGCCGTGTACGGCTGAAAATTACAGCGATTTTGCCGCGCAATACGAAATGGGACCGCATATTAATATGCATGTGGCAGAATTAGAAGACAAGCCGGAGCTATTGGGTTGGGGCGTATGGATGGTTGTGCGCCGGGATAATGGAAAAACCATAGGCGACGCCGGTTTTAAAGGACCACCAGATAGCGCCGGCGTGGTGGAAATCGGCTACGGCATCGCACCGGAAGCACAGAATCAAGGGTTTGCGACAGAAGCGGTCAGAGGCTTGATCGACTGGGCGTTTCATACGGGAAAAGTAGAGCGGGTGATCGCCGAATGTACGCATAGCAATGCGGCATCGATTAAAGTGCTGGAAAAGCTGGGTATGCACCGCACAGGGTCGGATGAAGAGCTGCTTTTTTGGTCTCTAAAAAAAGGATTCCAGGAGAACCTTTAAATCCATTCATAAAACAGGCGGAAAAAACTCAATGAGTTTTTCCCGCCTGTTTATGTTTCACCGTCTTAAAAATAATAGAATGCAGCAGAAAGTAAAAGCGAACCGCCGCTTAACAGCATGCCGATGATAAAAAAGTTTTTCCGCGCCGGAAACACTTTATCGAAGCTGGGGTTTTCAAACGAACGTTTTTCGCTTTCCCGAATCAATTGTTCTTTTTTATTTACTTTTGCAAAAAAGTTTTTTGTGCTGTGGATGAACGCTTCGAAAAATTTTCCTTCGATAAGCGACATTGCCGCCGCTGCCATAAGGAGAACGAGTCCCACCAAGAATACGGCATCCAGCCATTTGAGGAAGCTCCACGGAGTATACAGCATAAATGACAGAATAATTGAAGAAAAGATGGAAGCGCTGAGCAGTATTGGTTTCGAAGTCATATATATGTTCCTTTCCTTGAATAATTATAGGTTACCATGCATTTCTAATTTTAGAAAATTTAAATATTTTGTTGCCTAAATTGTAAATTACTATTATGATTAAAAAGAATTATTAGAAAACACAGGGGGTAGAAAAATGGGGAAAAAGATGAAAGCCCAGGTTTTATTCGTTTTAATGTCATTCGTCTTAATATTATCCGGATGTAACTTTAACTCTTCTGAAAGCTCTTCAGAAGGTACAGGATCAGAAGGCGGCGAAGAAACAGCGGGCCAAGTATTGAATGTTTCAGCTGTTGCTGATATTCCGACAATGGATTCTACAAAAGCACACGACGGCGTAGCATTCACTGTGCTGAACAACGTCAACGAAGGCTTATACCGCCAAGATGAAAATCATGAGCCGATCGAGGCTTTAGTAGCGGAACATACAGAAAACGAAGACCAGACTGTACATACGTTCACATTGCGTGATTCAAAATGGAGCAATGGCGAACCGGTTACAGCACAAGATTTCGAATACGCTTGGAAACGCGTCATGAAAGATGCGAGCCCGTATAACTTCATGTTCGTTACAGCAAGCATCAAAAATGCTGAAGCGATCATGAACGAAGAAATGGATGCTGAGGAATTGGGTGTTAAAGCTATCGATGAAAAAACATTGGAAGTAACGCTCGAAAGCGCAAACCCATTGCTTCAATCGTTGTTGACTTTCCCGACATTCTTGCCGCAAAACCAGAAGTTCGTTGAAGAGCAAGGCGATCAATACGCGCTTGAAGCAGAAAACCTATTGTTCAACGGGCCATTCAAATTAGTTGAATGGACGCACGAGCAAGGCTGGAAATACGAAAAAAATGCCGACTACTGGGATGCAGAAGCGGTTAAATTGGATACAATCAATGCTTATGTTGTAAAAGATTCAACTACTGGCGTCAATTTGTACGAAACAAATAAAGTGGATCGCGTCGACCTAAGCTCTGAATCTGTAGAGCAATTCAAAGACGATGCGAACTTCAATACAATCTTGGAGCCAAGCTTGATTTTCTTGCGCTTCAATCATAACCACCCGGTGCTTGGCAACAAGAAAGTCCGCCAAGCAGTGAATATGGCAATCGATAAAAAGAGCTTGACTGATGTTATTCTAAAAGATGGTTCTACACCTCTTAACGGAGTGGTGCCAGCTGGATTCTTTACAAACCCGGATGGGACAGACTTCCGCGAATTGAACGGCGATTTCAACACAGGTACAGTTGAAGAAGCGCAAAAATTATTTGCTGAAGGCCTTAAAGAAGCTGGCGTTGAAGATGTAACGGCATCGATCAACATTTCAGATTCTGACGACCATAAAAAAGTGGCAGAATACCTTCAGGCACAGCTTGAAGAAAACCTTCCTGGCTTTAAGCTTGAAATCAAAGCAGTGCCATTCGCACAACGCTTGGAAATCGAAAAAGCGATTGAATACGATTTGTCATTGTCTTCATGGGGCCCGGATTACAGCGACCCGATGACGTACTTGGATATGTGGTTGAAAGACGGTTCAGCTAACCGCATGGACTACCACAACCCAGAACTTGACGCTTTGGTATCACAGGCACGCACTGAAACTGACGCTGCGAAGCGCTACGAAATGCTGTTGAACATTGAAAAAATCCTCTTGGAAGAAGATGCTGCAATTGCACCGCTTTACCAAGATGGATCAGCTATCTTGATGAGAGATAAAATCAAAGGTTTAATCGTCCACCCGACTGGTGCTACATTCTCTTATAAGTGGACATCTATCGAAGAATAATTTGCAGATTATGCAGCTATAGATACGAGGGTGTAGCCGAGTGATAATCGGCGCCCCTCGTATTTTTTTCATCCAGAACAGACTTACCATACAGAAATAGGGGTGTTCCTATGAAACGGTATCTGATCCAGCGGATTGGTTACATGATTATTACGCTTTTTATCATTGTTACTGCAACATTTTTCCTCATGCAGCTGCTTCCAGGAACTCCATTCACCAACCCGGAAAAATTGACGGCTGGGCAAATGGCAGTATTGAATGCGAAATATGGGCTGGACCAGCCGGTTGGCATCCAGTATCTCCGATATATCGGCAACTTGGTGCAAGGCGACTTGGGCTATTCTTTTCAGCATGAAGGACGGACTGTGGAAAGCATGATCAGCAGCCGGATCGGACCTTCGGCATTTATCGGCTTGCAGGCGCTGATCATTGGAGCGATTGTCGGCATGGTGCTCGGCATCATTTCCGCATTGAAGCATAATTCGCTTTTCGATTACGGTTCTGTGGCTCTTGCCGTTTTGGGGATGTCGATTCCGTCATTCGTCTTCGCAGCTTTGCTGCAGTATTATGTAGGCGTTAAGCTCGGCTGGCTTCCGGTCGCGCTATGGGAAGGCTATTCGAGCACACTGCTGCCTTCGATTGCGCTGTCAGTGACTGTAACGGCGACAGTCGCGCGGTTTATCCGCAGTGAAATGCTTGAAGTTATCGGCCAGGATTATGTCATTACTGCACGCGCAAAAGGGATGACCGAAAAGCAGGTTGTGGTCAAGCACGTTATCCGCAACGCGCTGATTCCGGTTGTTACGATGCTTGGACCTCTGGCGGTTTCCATTATGACCGGTACGCTGGTCATTGAAAAAATCTTTTCGGTGCCGGGGCTGGGGGAGCAATTCACATTGTCTATCCTGGTGCTCGATTACAGCGTTATCATGGGAATCACGATTTTCTATAGCGCGCTGTTCATCTTTGTCGTCTTTGTCGTCGACATCATCTACGGATTCCTGGATCCCCGCATCAATTTTAGGGGGGAATCAGCATGACAGAACTAGACGCAAAATTGCCGCGCAGGCAAGGGAGCGAATTGCAAAGTGGCAACACGTCGGACGGCATTCCCGCCGACCTTTTTGTGAAATCGCCGCTTGACCAAAGCAAAAGCGAAGAAATTGGCACGCCTTCCCAGTCATTCTGGAAAGAAGCGTTCCACCGGCTCGCTAAAAACAAAGGTGCCATGATTTCGTTGGTGCTATTGGTGTTCTTGATCGTCTTGGCGCTGATCGGGCCGAGCATGAATGAATTCACCTACCGCGAACAAAACTTGGCGCATTCCAATATGCCGCCGAAAGTGGAAGGGCTGGAATGGCTCGGCTTTAATGGATTGAATGCACAGGGCACAGATGTCTACGCTGAGCGCCAAGTAGAAACCAATTACTGGTTCGGCACAGATGAATTCGGCCGCGATTTATGGACGCGTGTCTGGAAAGGTACGCAAATCTCCTTATTCATTGCGGTGGTGGCAGCTGCACTCGATTTGATTATCGGTGTGATTTATGGCGGGATTTCATCGTTCTATGGCGGACGGGTGGATAACGTCATGCAGCGGATCATCGAAGTGCTGATGGGGATTCCGAACTTGATTGTCATCATCCTCTTTATCCTGGTGCTCGAACCGGGTGTCCGTTCCATCATTTTGGCAATGGTCATCACCGGCTGGGTCGGCATGGCACGGGTTGTGCGGGGCCAGATCCTGCAATTGAAAGGCCAGGAATTCGTCTTGGCTTCCCGCACGCTTGGCGCGTCGAACGGCCGCTTGATCACGAAGCATCTGCTCCCGAACGTCATGGGGCCGATCATTGTCACGGTCATGTTCACGATTCCGACAGCGATATTCTTTGAAGCCTTCCTGAGCTTTATCGGCCTCGGCTTGCAGGCGCCGCTTGCATCACTCGGCGTACTGATTGAAGACGGCTATAAATCGATGAGGTATTTCCCGTATAAATTGATTTTCCCGGCGCTTGTCATCAGTACGATTATGATTTGCTTCAACTTGCTGGGTGACGGTTTGCGCGATGCATTAGATCCGAAAATGAGAAAATAGGGGAGGGTCCTATCCGATGAAAGAAAATATTTTGACGGTTGATAATCTGCATGTTTCATTCAAGACCCAAACCGGGAAAGTCACTGCTGTCCGTGGGGTCAACTTTGAGCTGAAAAAAGGCGAGACACTGGCAATTGTCGGTGAATCGGGCTCAGGGAAATCCGTGACGGCGAAATCGATCATGCGTTTATTGCCTAAACACAATACCGAAATCAGCAAAGGCGATATTCTCTATGGCGAAAAGAGCCTGCTGAGCCTGTCTGCCAAAGAAATCACCGATATCCGCGGCTCCGAAATTTCGATGGTGTTCCAGGATCCGATGACGTCGCTGAATCCGACGATGAAAGTCGGCAAGCAAATCATGGAAGGCCTTCAGCGCCATCAGAACATGACGAAAGCACAGGCACGCGACCGCGCGCTTGAGATGCTGAAATTGGTGGGCATTCCGAAAGCGGAGCAGCGGCTGGACAATTACCCGCATCAGTTCTCCGGCGGGATGCGCCAGCGCGTCGTCATCGCTTTGGCGCTTGCCTGCAATCCGAAAGTACTGATTGCGGATGAGCCGACAACTGCGCTTGACGTCACCATCCAGGCACAAATTCTGGATTTGATGAAAGATTTGCAGCAAAAAACAGACACGGCCATTATTTTGATCACCCATGACCTTGGGGTCGTCGCCAATATGGCGGACCGTGTTGCTGTCATGTACGGCGGCAAGATCGTCGAACAAGGGACGCTGGATCAGATTTTCTATAATCCGCAGCACCCATATACACTGGGGCTCTTGAAATCGATGCCCAAGCTCAATGAAGACAAAGGGCAGCCGCTATTGCCGATTGCCGGCTCTCCACCGACGCTCGCGACGCTCGGCGAAGGCTGTGCTTTTGCGGCGAGATGCCCGCATACGATGAAAGTGTGCCATTCGTATACGCCGCAGGATACCGAAGTGGAGCAAGGCCATACAGCGGCATGCTGGCTTCAGGATGTGCGGACGCCGAAAGCGTCACCGGGAGAAGTGCTCGGTGTCAATTAACAAAGTTCTAGAGAGAAAAGCTTGCCTTAGGGTAAGCTTTTTTTCTTTTCCTAAAACAGCCCCAACTATTTCGTTTATTCCAAATGAGCTTTGAAATAATCAATTTTATCTGAAAAATCTGAAAGTTAAATTGACTTTTGGTATTTTTTGAAGAATAATGGAGAGAATAACTTCTAAAAAAAGGAAGAGAAAAATGACGTTCGAACTCCCTCGCTTGTATAATCTTTTCGGTTAAATCTTTTCTTCGTAAAAGCCATCCATTCATGTTCTCCGATTTATCGTTAATGGGTTTGCTTCATGGGCAAATCGGCAGAATGTTATTTTTCCACATCAAAAGAAAAGAGCAGTGCTAAAAAAGAAGGGGGAAAATAAGGTGAAGAAAAATGTTGTGTGGTCGTTCATTCTTTTATTAATCATCAGTATGTTGGCAGCCTGTGGTTCTGGGGATGCCGAAGAAACGGCGCAAGAGGAGAAAAAAAGCGGAGCAGATACTGTCCTCAGCCGGATTGAAGAATCCAAAAAATTGAATGTTGCATTTGAAGGAACATACCCGCCATTTAATTTCCTTGACGACAATGATGAGTTCCAAGGATTCGATGTCGATATTTCAAATGAACTCGCCAAACGCCTTGATGTTGAAGCGAATTTTATTGCCACGAAATGGGACGGGCTGATCGGCGGCTTGAAAGCTGATAAATTCGATATCATCATCGGCCAAATGACCGTGACGGAAGAGCGCAAAAAAAGCGTCGATTTTACGGATCCATACGTAATTACGGGCTCGGTGCTAGTGACGCGTGAGGATACGACTGATATTACGAAACTTGAAGACATTAAAGGGAAGAAAGTCGGCGTTGGCGGGGGAACTACTTTTGAAGAAGTGGCGAATAGCGTTGAAGGTGCTGATGTGAAATTATACAAAGCGGTCAGTGATTATATCCAGGATTTAACAAACAAGCGCCTGGATGCCATCATCAACGACCAATTGCTGATCAGCTACAACATTAAAGAAGAGGGTCTGCCGATCAAGATTGCAAGCGATATTCTAAATAAAGATGAAATCGGTATGGCAGTCAATAAAGGCAATGACGATTTTATCGAAAAAGTAAACGTGGCGCTGGGAGAAATGAAAGAAGATGGAACATACAATGAAATCTATAAAAAATGGTTCGGCACAGAGCCGTTAGAAAATTGACGGAGGCTGGAAGCGGCCAAAGGAACATCTTTGATTCCTTTGTGCTTTCCCTATAATTGAAGCAAAGCATGGTGAAGGAGGGTGAGAAGCTTGCATATCTTTGTCTTGGGCACCGGAATGATTGGCACAACGGTAGTGACGGAAATGAGTAAATTTCCGGAAATCGACGTTATTACGGCTGTGGATGTTAATCAAGCCAGCATCGATAAATGCTTGGCCATTGCCGGTAGCGCAAAAGTGATCGGCAAAGTAGCTGCGTTAAAGACAGAAGAAGATATTGCGCACGTATTGACTGGCGCTGACTTGGCTATAGCTTGTCTTCCTCATTCCCTTAGCTTGGCCGCCATAAAAGCAGCTATTGCCTCCCATTGCCATTTAGTGGATCTAGTGGGCTCTCAGTTCATGGAGAAAATGGATTTGAACGAACAAGCGAAGCAGGCAGGCGTCATTATTGTGCCGGGATGCGGTGTCGCACCCGGAATTACAAATTTCTTAGCGGCCCAAGGCATAGACCTCTTGGATGAAGCGGACGAGGCAGTCATGACGTGCGGCGGAATTCCGATGCACCCGATTCCACCGTTATGGTATCAAGTGGTTTACCGCCTCGAAAGTTTATTGCGGCTGTATACGAAACCGGCAACGGCCATTGAAGAAGGGGAACTTGTCGAATTGGCGCCGCTTTCCAATCTGCAGGAAATCACTTTCCCCGAACCGGTCGGGCTATGTGAAACGGTAATCACCGATGCCATAGTACGGCTTTCGTGTTAAAAGGAAAAGTGAAAAATTTGTATGAAAAAACGGTCCGCTACCCCGGGCACTGGGAAAAAATGAAGGTGATTGGTGAGCTCGGCTTTCTTGATGACATACCCATTGCGCTTGAAGGGATCGTGACCACACCTCGTGCTTTTGCCGAGAAAGTGCTGGTTTCGAAAATGAAAGGGGATTCGCATGAGGACATTACCGTCCTGCGGGTGGAAGTGACGGGCACAAAAGACGGAAAGCGGACAAAGCATCGATGGGAGATGGTTGATTTATATGATCATCAACGGGATATTACCTCGATGGCTAAGACGACTGCGCTTCCAGCGCTCATTATAGCGAAACTGATTGCGACAAAGAAAATAACCGAGACAGGGGTTATTCCGATTGAAAGCTTGATTATTCGGGATCGATTCCAGCCATTTCTTGATGAATTGAAGCGTTTAGGAATCGATATTGACTATAAAGAAGAAGTTTTCATTTCATCGGAATGACAATCATAGCGCTTGTCTGAATGGAGGAACTATGGACTTTACGATTATTATCGATTCATTGCCATCATTATTAAAAGCGACATTAATGACGATTTTCTTAGCAGCGATTTCCATCGTTATTGCCTTGGTGATTGGTTTTTTTACAGCCATCATCCGGATCCTGAAAGTGAAAGTGTTAAATGAAGTGGCGAATACGTATGTTTCCCTTATGCGGGGAACACCGCTGCTGGTTCAAATATTCGTCATCTATTACGGATTGCCGCAAATAGGGATTGCTTTGGATCCGATTTCTTCCGGTGTATTGGCGTTAAGTTTAAATGCAGGGGCATATCTTTCGGAGTCTTTCCGCGCCTCCATTTTGGCGGTGGACAGCGGCCAAATGGAAGCTTCGGTCTCAATGGGAATGACCTATAGCCAAGCATTGAAGCGCATCATTTTGC
>NZ_RQII01000087.1 GCF_004761975.1 Planococcus koreensis
TTTTTTCCTTGTCTCATTTTATTGGGTCACTCTAAATTTTCGCAGCCGGCTTTTTTTGCCTTTTCATTTATTCCAAACGCGGGCTGCGCAACACGGCTTTATCGTAGGCCAATTGAAAACCGCTGCGCCTGACGTTGCGTGCTGAAGACGTTCCGGGTTTTGTCGTGACCGTGGCATACGAGCATCCTGCTTCTTTCGCATATTGCAGACGCTCTTCAATCAGCATTGCCTGATAGCCTTTGCCCCTTTTAGCAGGCAGCGTCGCGGTCATAAACAATTCCGCAAGCTCCCCGTCAATTGCCATGCAGCCGCCACCTGTGCATTTTCCGTTTTCCCTCACCAGAAATGCCGTATTGCCTTCCACCTGCCAAAATGATCTGACCGACTCAACCGCCACTGCCGCTTGGTAATCGTCGTCAGAAATTCCCAGCGCAACCGCCCATGCCCAGTCATGGACATTTTCATCATCCACTTTCTCGACGATTGCCCCTCTGTCTTGCTGGACTTCCTTGGGCTGCCATTGCTGCAAGTCAATCAGCCAAACGTTCAGGAAATGGTCTAATGTATAGCCAAGCACTTGCAGGCGCTTGATGAGCTTTTCATCCGCATATGGCGTAATTTCCAAGAAAAGCGAGAAATCCGTTCTTTTTTTACGCACAAAATTCTCCATTTCATCGATGTCTGAGGATACAAGCACCTCATCAGTCCCGAAACCGAAACCGTGGCAGGAATCCCCAGAACAAAACACATCGCCTTTGCCTTTCAACACCAGATATTCTCCAGTAAATGAAGGGCTTTGCTTCTGGTATTCTTTAAAATATGCCTGTGTCCCTTTGCGTTTAATGTCTTCAATCTTTTTTGTTGTTTCCTTGTTTTGTCCCCATTCCATCATTCGCTGCCACCCTTCTTTACCATAAATACACGCTTCTTCCCGCTCCCTAAATCCTTCGGGAAAATAGAAAAACGGCATCCAAATCAGTATTCAATTTGGATGCCGTCCTTAGCTTGAAATTTATTATTGCGGTGTATAGGTGATTTCATCTTCGTCTTGCGCATCAACGCCGTTTTGGATATGGACGATTGTGCGCAGCAGCAATTTCGCTTTAGGATTGTCCAAAATCCAGCGTTCATCCGGAACAATATCAAATTGCTGCATGACTGTTCCTTTTGATTTCACCGTACCGAAAAATTCGAGTGTCTGTTTCGTAATCAATTTTTCGATAATCTGAAAATCACTGTCTTCCCGATACTCGTCAATCTGTGCCACAACTTGAAGTTCAATAAACTCAACTTCCTGGTCGCTGTCGCCGCCTTCGAAGTAAATCGTACCATTCAGTGTTTCGCCTTCAATTAAATGCGGCCTCTCGACGACTGTATCGATTTTCACCGAGCCGATGCCTACTGAACTAAGGAATTTTTTGAAATTCATAAAATGGAGACCCCCAACTTTTTGTAAGTATTCTATACCACTAAAGAAATAACGTTAAACCGCTCAATTCAGTTCTGTGTAATCGTATTGATGTTCAAGATTGGTTTCATGGCGGTTATAGCGCCGCTTGAATAATTTGTAGAAATGGCTGATCAGAACGCGGAGCAAAGCATACATCGGGATGCCGAGAATGACCCCGGCAATGCCGAATAATGAACCGGCAGTCAGCAGCACGAAAATGATCGTCACGGGATGAATATACATTGTCTTGCCCATGACTTGCGGCGAAATCAAATTGCCTTCAACCAGCTGAACAACCGTCCAGACAACTGCCAATTTGATGAGCATGAACGGCGAAGTCACGAGCGCAATAATTGCGGCTGGCGTGATGGCAATAGCCGGCCCGATATACGGCACTACGCTTGTGATCATCGCCAGGACGCCAAGGAGCAATGCATAATCCATGCCGATGATCAAAAATCCGATGTAGACCATGACGCCAATGCAGAACGCCACGATCAGCTGGCCCTGTATGTATGCGCCAAGCTGTTTGTCTGCTTCGCTCAGCACTTCCCGAGTATCGTCGCGGAAGCGCGGCGGCAGCAGCTTAACGAAGTAGCCCGGCAGCTTGTCCCCGTCTTTCAGCAAATAAAACAAAATGAACGGAACGATGACAATCGACAAGATGACACTGGTGATTGTCGAGATAAAACCGGTGATGCCGGAAATGATGCCGGTTACGACGGATTGCAGCGTATCGGAAACATTCGCTGGCAGTGTAGCCATCAATTGTTCAATATCAAAACTGGAACCGCTGTAATAATCGCCGACAAACGATGTCCGCAGAAAGCTATCGAGGTCTGTCAGCAATTGCATGAAGTATTTTGGGAACTCCATGACCAAAGTCTGAAACTGTTCTTTCAAAAATGGCAGCACCAGTACCGTGATCAACGCCAGGATTCCTGCACCCCCGAGGAAGATGATTGCAATCCCGCCAATCCGGGGAATTTTGGCCTCCATCAACAGCCGCAGGATCGGCCGCAGCAAATAATAGAAGATCAACGCCAAAACCACCGGCAGCACCACTGTCTTCATAAAGACACTTAGCGGATGGAAGATAAAAGACACTTCCCGGAAGATGAAAATGACCGTGCCGAGAAGCACCAACGCAATCAATGAAAATAAGGTATTCGTTCCACCCAGAAACCGGATGAAGTTGGTCGAAAAAAAGGATTGCTTGTCAGGCTCCACAAAAACTCCTACTTTCTGATTAAGTTCACTTTAATTTTAGCATATTATCAGAAAGTTTAATTCAATGGCTGTGACAAAAATTCGGAAAGTGCTTGTTTGTTCTGCTCGATATCAATATCCAGCACTGAACCCGCATGCGAGTAGTTCCCATAGCTATAGCTTCCTTCTACCGGAACTGTCAGGCGCTCCAAATCCCCGCCGCCATTCAAGGCAAGCTGAACTGCAAGCTTCACTTGATCGGCTGTCGAGATATCGGTTTGTACATAGCCTCTCACTGCCCCCGCAAGTTTTGGGTATTGCGGAATAGCGGACGGGCTGATCAGCTCTTCTTTCATTGCAGCCAGGACTTGCTGCTGGCGGCGGACTCGTCCGAAGTCGCCTTCATTGTCGGCGCGGAAACGGGCATAGCCAAGAAGTTCTTTGCCGTTCAAATCGTGGACGCCTTGCTTCAGGCTGACACCGATTAACTTAGACATGTCTTTTTCCACATCAATTTCGACGCCATTCGGCGCAGCGATATCGACCATTTGTTCAAAATTCGAGAAGTCGACCAATGCATAATGATGGATTTCCACACCGAACATTGAGCGCAATGTATCTGCCAAAAGGTCGGCGCCTCCTAAATAATAAGCCGTATTCAATTTATACGATTGATAATCCGGGATATCTGCGTATATATCGCGCATGAACGAAGTCAATTTCACTTCATCAGTTTTTTTATTATGCGACAGCAGCATCATCGTATCGGTGCGGGATTGCTCTTCCCCGCGGGAATCAACTCCCATGATCAAGATGTTTGAGTAATCTGGATTTTCCGGATCTCCATCAAAACTAACCGGCTCAATCTCTGTATTTTTTTCTGCTGATTTTAATCCGCTCTGGTATTGCACAAACGCATAAGCTCCCACTGCGAGCAATATGATAAACAGGATGAGAAGCACGCCGCGGAACCGCAGCCGTTTCTTTTTGCGCCGTCCTGATCTGGCAGGCTGCATTTCTTCTTGCATAATTAACACGTTCCTTTCTATTTCTTGCCTAACATAAGACGACATTTCATAAGAAGAAGTTTCGGCAATCCTATTATAAACATATAAATTGTCGTCTAACAGCGACAATGGTAAGATTTTTCTATTCCCTTTGAGAGGAGCAACCCCGAATGACAGAAAAAGCAACATTCGCAGGCGGCTGCTTCTGGTGCATGGTCAAGCCATTCGACCAATTTGACGGCATCGAAAGCATCGTTTCCGGATACAGCGGCGGCAGCGTCGAAAACCCTACTTATGAACAAGTGAAATCCGGTACGACCGGACATCTGGAAGTTGTCGAAATCACATTCCAGCCCGAAGTGTTCAGCTATGAACAATTGCTTGAAATTTTCTGGCAGCAAATAGACCCGACCGACAACGAAGGCCAATTCCAGGATCGCGGCTCTTCCTACCGTGCTGCTATTTTCGTGCATAATGACAAGCAGCGCCGTTTAGCCGAAGAATCGAAACGAGCACTTGATGAAAGCGGACGTTTCAACAAGCCGGTTGTCACCGAAATTCTCGACGCCGCACCATTTTATCCGGCAGAAGATTACCACCAGGATTATTATAAAAAAAATGAGGCTCATTATAAGGAAGACCGCGCCGCCTCAGGACGCGATGAATTTCTAGAAGCAACCTGGAGAGAAGATTAATAAGCAGTCAAAGAAAAGGCCGATGCACGTAATCGGCCTTTTTGAGCTTGATAAGAAAGTTGAATCATTTTTTTGATAGAGCCGATATTCCGCAAAGCAGCTGCGCTTGCCGCGGGCGAGCGCCAAGCCTCCTCAGTCGCTTCGCTCCCTGCG
>NZ_RQII01000088.1 GCF_004761975.1 Planococcus koreensis
TGAGTATTTTCATGGCATGCAAATAGATTGATACCCATTATTTTTAGAATATTTAATTATTACCATTTATTCTACCATTTATCTCCAACTATTCAATGGCTTAGTCAGGCTGTTTTTATTCAAAAAAAGACGATCGGCACATTTGCCGATCGTCTTTTCTACTATTATATTCATTTATTCTGCAGCGACGCCTGATTGTTCTTTAAGGATTGCTGCTTTATCCGTGCGCTCCCATGGCAGATCCACGTCCGTACGGCCGAAATGTCCGTATGCAGCAGTCTGCTTGTAGATTGGGCGGCGAAGGTCAAGCATTTTGATGATGCCAGCTGGACGCAAATCGAAGTTTGCGCGCACAAGGTCGATCAACGTGTCTTCGCTTACTTTGCCTGTTCCGAATGTGTCGATTGCAATTGAAACCGGGTGTGCTACCCCGATTGCGTAAGCCACTTGCACTTCACATTTGTCTGCAAGGCCTGCAGCAACGATGTTTTTCGCAACATAGCGAGCAGCGTATGCACCTGAACGGTCCACTTTTGTCGCATCTTTTCCTGAGAAAGCACCGCCGCCGTGGCGCGCATAACCGCCATAAGTGTCGACGATGATTTTGCGGCCTGTCAAGCCCGCATCCCCTTGAGGTCCACCGATAACAAAGCGGCCTGTCGGGTTGATGAAGTATTTTGTATCTTCATCGATCAAGTTAGCCGGAACGACTGCGTTGATGACATATTCTTTGATGTTGCGCTGAATCTGCTCAAGCGTCACTTCTGGGTGATGCTGAGTCGAGATGACAATCGTATCTACGCGGAACGGTTTGTTGTTTTCATCGTATTCGATTGTTACTTGCGTTTTGCCATCCGGACGCAAATATGGAAGGATCTCTTCTTTGCGTACTTCTGCAAGGCGGCGAGCCAATTTATGTGCCAAGCTGATCGGCAATGGCATCAATTCTTCTGTTTCGTTGGATGCGTAGCCGAACATCAAGCCTTGGTCGCCTGCTCCGATTTCATCCAATTCTTTATCAGTCATTTGGCCTTCACGTGCTTCAAGAGCCACGTTGACTCCTGCAGCGATATCCGCTGACTGCTCATCAATCGCTGTCAAAACAGCGCTTGTTTCAGAGTCGAAACCGTATTTCGCGCGTGTATAGCCGATATCTTTAACTGTTTGGCGCACTACTTTCGGGATGTCGACATACGTAGATGTCGTAATTTCTCCCGCAACCAACACCAAACCTGTTGTTACTGTCGTTTCGCATGCTACTCGTGCGTTCGGGTCTTCTGCTAAGATTGCATCAAGGATGGCATCTGAGATTTGGTCACAGATTTTATCCGGATGTCCTTCTGTTACTGATTCTGATGTGAATAATTTACGGTTTGTCAAAAAAAGCTCCTCCTTATATCCTGCGAGATTGCTCTCGAAATTGATACGGTACTCGTTTTCCCATGTCAAGTCCGTTCCAGTCGAACTGGATTGAACTTCAAGCCGTTGTGGCCTTTGCACACGAGGATTAAGGGCAATTTCATAAAAAAA
>NZ_RQII01000089.1 GCF_004761975.1 Planococcus koreensis
TTTTGTCGGCCCATCCGGCTGCGGAAAATCCACAACGCTGCGGATGATTGCCGGGCTTGAAGAAATCACGCAAGGAGACTTTTACATAGATGGCAAGCGCATGAACGATGTGGAGCCGAAAGACCGGGACATTGCGATGGTCTTTCAAAATTACGCATTGTTTCCGCATATGACGGTGTATGAAAACATAGCGTTCGGCTTGAAGGTGCGCAAGATGAATAAGGATGATGTTCATAAGCGCGTTTCGGAAGCAGCGGCTATTTTAGGGTTGGAAGAATATCTCAATCGCAAGCCGAAAGCGTTGTCTGGTGGACAGCGCCAGCGAGTAGCGCTCGGCCGTGCGATTGTCCGCGATGCGAAAGTGTTTTTGATGGATGAACCGTTGTCCAATTTGGATGCGAAGCTGCGCGTTCAAATGCGTGCGGTAATCACCAAGCTCCATCAGCGGCTGAAAACGACAACGATTTACGTGACCCATGACCAGACCGAGGCCATGACGATGGCAACACGCATCGTCATTATGAAAGACGGCTTTATTCAGCAAATTGGCAGCCCGAAAGAAGTCTATGATTTTCCGGATAACCGTTTTGTCGGCGGCTTTATCGGCTCGCCCGCGATGAATTTTTTCGAGGGGCATATGGAAAACGGCACGTTCAAGCTTGGCGACAAAGCGGTGGCTATTTTACCTGAACAGCTGGCAGTCTTGAAAAATCAGGGATATGAAGGCAAAGACATCACGCTGGGCATCCGTCCTGAACACATCCATGTCAATAATGAAGATCTCTCGAACCTGCCAGTCAGTGAATTCGATGCCACAATCACGGTTTCAGAACTGACCGGTGCAGAAACCATTATTTACGCGGTTTATGCTGGCCAGGAATTTATCGCGCGCGTTGAGGCCGATACGGCCATCGAACCTGGGCATACCGCACGCCTGGCGTTCGATATGTCGCATGTCCATTTCTTTGATGCGGAAAGCGGCAACCGGATTAAAAACGATGCAGCTATTGGCAATGAAGAAGCTGCAATTTTTCATAACTGACTTGTTCTGTTCAGACTGCTCCTTTTTTAAAATTTACGGTATATTAAAAATATTTCATTTTCAAGTATGCGTTTACCCTGCGGAAAATGAGGGGAAATAAACAAGTATACACAATTAAGGTAAAGGGAGTGGAAAAGAAATGGTAAAAGTTGCAGTAGAAGAACCGTTTGTTTCAGTTAAAGATGCATTAGAGAAAAA
>NZ_RQII01000009.1 GCF_004761975.1 Planococcus koreensis
CGCATCCCTGAACCTTGGTCCGTTGGGACAGAGGTTGCTCAAAGCCGCATCCCTGAACCTTGGTCTGTTGGGACAGAGGTTGCTCAAAGCCGCATCCCTGAACCTTGGTCCGTCCAGCAATCTTTTAAAGCCTAACTAACAATCGAATATAAAAAACGCAGCTCACGTGAGCTGCCGTTTTTTATATGACTCATTTTTCGTATCCAGGTTTTCCAAGCAATTCGAACATATTCTGTTTGTATTGTTCAACGCCTGGCTGGTCAAATGGATTTACGCCTGAAAGATATGCACTCATTGCACAAGCCTTCATGAAAAAGTAAAGAAGGTATCCTGCATGCTGTGCATCGAGTTTCGGCACCTCCAGCGAAAGGATTGGTACGCCGCCTTCTGCGTGTGCCAATGCAGTTGCTTCCATAGCTGTCTGATTCACTTCATGCAGAGATTTTTCCACAAGGTAGTTCAAGCCATCGCCATCTTCTTCATCGAATGGAATTTCCGTCTGATTTTGGTCTTCTGTAAAGCTAACCATTGTTTCAAAAAGCATACGGCGCCCATCCTGCAAATATTGGCCCATAGAATGCAAGTCAGTTGAGTAAATGACAGATGCCGGGAAAACACCCTTACCTTGCTTCCCTTCACTTTCACCGAATAATTGCTTCCACCACTCATTGATGCCTGCCATCGCCGGTTCGAAACTTGCCATGACTTCTACCGAGTAGCCGCGCGAATTGAGGATTTGGCGATAAGCTGCATAAAGATATGCATCATTTTCCATCAATGCTGGATTCGCTAAAGTACTCTCTGCCAATGCTGCGCCTTCCAAAAGCGAACGGATATCCACGCCCGCTACCGCTAATGGCAGAAGACCGACAGATGTCAGGACCGAATAGCGTCCTCCAATATCTCCAGGAATAACGAAAGAAGTATAGCCAGCTTTATCAGCTGCTTTGCGCAATGCCCCTTCCTTTTCATCAGTAGTCACAATAATGCGGTTCGCGGCTTCTTCTCCGTAAGCGTCAACCATCCATTTGCGGAGGATGCGGAACGCGATTGCCGGCTCTGTTGTAGTACCAGATTTAGAAATAACATTCAATGCCACTTTTTTCCCTTCGATATGAGACAGCAATTCTTCTAAATAGCGTCCACTGATATTGTGGCCCGCGAAAATCACTTCTGTTCCGCCTGCACCAAATGCTGGCAGCAATAAATCTTGAACGGCTTTTGTGCCAAGATAAGATCCGCCGATGCCGATGACTATTAGCACATCAGTATCACTTTTCACTTTTTCTGCAGCCTCTTCTAATCGGCTCAATTCAGCTTCCTCCATTTTTGATGGCCAATCCAGCCAGCCTAAATATTCTGCTCCCGCACCGGTCTTATCGTGAATTTTCTTGTGAGATGCTGCCACGAAATCTTCTAATGCAGCAAGTTCATTTGTCTCCACGAACTCTTGGATGAATTTAGTGTTTATTTTAACTGTCAATTGCATAACCTCCACTTTTTAGGATGAATTCAGTTTACCATTTTCCAGCAGCTTAAAAAAGAGTTGCTAAACAGCGCAGCTTTCGTCTATATGGAATTGAAAAAGCGTCCCATGTTTGGGACGCCCAGAGATTATTGGTTTTGATCTTTATCTCTTGCACATTCTTTGACAAAGCGATCAAAAAGCTTTTTAGAAGCCTCGTCGCCTTCTACAGCAAATTCTTCAGGATGCCACTGGATTCCCATGACAAATTGATATTTATCGCTTTCAAGGGCTTCAACCAGGCCATCGGCTGCACGCGCTGCAACTTTCAATTCTTTGGAAACATCTTTAACACCTTGGTGATGGAAAGAGTTCACATGGAAGCTTTTTTCTCCCATGATGCTTAAGAGCTGGCTATCGTCTTCCAAGGTCACTGAATGGGTGCGGTGGGTACGAAGCGCCATCTGTTTATGCTGATAAAGCGTTCCTTCAAATTGGCTTTCCAAGTCTTGATAATTAGTGCCGCCCAATGAAATATTGAGCATTTGCAAGCCCCGGCACATGCCGATGAAAGGTTTATCCAACTTCAAGAAATTCAAAATCAGCTCTTTCTCATAAAGGTCACTACCTGGATATACCGCGCCTAATCTCAAATGCGGTTCTTCTCCGTATAATGTCGGGTTAATATCTCCTCCACCCGTGACGATGAGACCGTCCAAGCGTTCGCATAGTGCAGGAATATCTTCTTCATCTACTATTGGTACAATCAGCGGAAGGCCGCCGGATTGTAAAATCGCTTTTCCATAAACCGGATCAAGAGCGTACGTCTGATCCTTTTCAACTCTTGCTGTAATGCCGATAACCGGCTTTTTCTTGTTTTTCATGATTTTATTCCCTCTTTCCCTAAGGCTCACTGTTTAACTGTCTACTTAAAGAGTCCGCTAACAAAGCCTAAGCTAAAAAAGCATACTGGAGGTTTATACCCCGTATGCTCTGCTGATAAACTTCGATTGCATTCAAAGCGGTACATTAATATGTAGTTTGCTGCTCCCTTTTTGCCAGCAATCAGGAATAGCCTGTTATTGAGGTTCGAATCTATAAAGGCGCAAGTCGACCTTTCCTGATGCTTTGACCTCAACGCCTTCTTCTTCGAGAAATGCTTGTTGGGCAAACCGGGATTCTTCGTCGCTGATTACAATTTGGCCGGCTGCGTTCACTACCCGATGCCACGGCAGTCCATATTTGCTGCTCATGCTGTGCAATAGCCTCGCGACTTGCCTAGCCCCTCTTGGACTCCCGGCAAAAGCAGCAACCTGGCCATAAGTCATGACTTTCCCTTCTGGGATATTCTTGATGATTTCGACTGCTCTTTCAGTAAATGCTTGCACTTCTTTTCATCCTATCCTTTTGCTTAATCGTTATTGATCGAGATGCTGATTATGCGACTTCGCTTCATACACTAAATCCCCTGTGCGATACCTTTCAACAACATTGTGGCTGAATTCAAATAAAGGCAGTTTCGCAGCATCAAGCGACATCCCGGAACTTTTATAATGCAGGTACTTATAATAATCGATCATATGGACAATCACTTCTTCTAAGCCTTGAATTGACGCTTCGTCTTCGAACTCCAGCTTTTTACTAAGGTTCATCGATTTGACGTCTTCGGCATAGAGATCTTGAAAACTGTCTAAATCCCTTACGGTTTGATCGAATAGCAATTGCTTTCTTTCGAATCGATAATAATGGCGCCAGTAGACGAATATTTCTTTCGCGATGCCCAGCGTTTTTGCTCCATCCGAAGCGTTCAACCCTTTTTCTACGCAAAGCCCATACATAATTTTCTTTAAGGATTTTTTATATTCTCTTTCAATGAGTCCTTTATACTGTAAGTATCTCATAAAAAACCTCCCCTGGCTTTTGAAAAAAATTATTTTATTATAAGGCGTATGGCATCAGACATTCCGGTAACGCTTGATCGTATCCGTTTCTTCAGGAATGTTCAGTTCTTTGTAAACGGAAGTGTTATGGATTTTTTCGCAGATATAGAACATGTCCGGCTGCAGATTGGCTAAACTTTTTTTGGTGGGCAAGATTTGTGCCTTTTCCATTTTGAAATCTCCGCCCAGGTGATAGAAAGCCATATTGTTATCAGCTCCCCATTCGGCGATTTTCAATTGGAGAATCTCTGTCGTCCCTGTCGCCTCTTCCCCTTCAAGCGTTCCATCTAAATGCTGGTAGACCGTGTTTCCCTCTGCCAATATGTAGCAGGCAGAAATAAGTTTTTTGTCGCGATAAGCGCCGAACAAATGCAAGATTGGACCCATATTGCTTATAAGCGCTTCAAAATAGTCCTCGGTGAAAAAATAGTAGCTGTCCGCTTCTTCTCGCCTTCTCACTTCTGAATAATAAAGCACCAGGAATTCGAACATGTGGCGGACTGTTCCCAGTTTTTTAACTTCAATGACTGGCTCTTCTGGATTATTAAGCGCTGGAACTTCGGAATCTTTTAAGAACCTAGCTAAATCGATGGTGTATGTCTCATATAGCGGCAACAGTTTCAGATGTTTTTCAAAATAAGCGGCATTGCCGAATAATGGATGAAAACGGATGTATTCTGCTATAATTCGCTCCTCCCGGCAATAGCCGGAAAATGCTTCCAGGAACTTCTCCACTAATGCAATGGGATCCCCACTTTCCCGAACTACTGGCCCCCCATATCCAAATGGAGTCGTAATATCGAAATAAACAAGAGGCTCCCCATCTATCCGGCGCTTAATGTAAGGGTATACGATGCTGCCGTCTTCGTCGGAATAGTAAAACATCAGTGCTTCGCCAGGATCCAAACTCAATGCACTAAAGAAATAATGGCTAGAATAATAAACATCCCTTATCCGCATCAAATCCAGAATTTCCTTCCAGCGCATCCCTTCCTGTATCGAAATCACCTCATACATCCCGCTCACCCCTGTTTTATCAGCTGAATCCTATTTGAATACCGTCTGTATCTTGTTCACAGAAGATTGGTTTTCTTTTTTTCCTGTTTTAAATACCGTATTTAGCATTTCCAAAATGAAAGCCAGCAGAATTCCTATTACTAATCCAAAAGCCCCTGCGACCCCCAAGCTGAATACCGTATTTTCTTCAAATAAAGTCGACTCAGGCACTTCCGAAGCACTGGAGATGATAACGGCATTGGTCGTCTGCGTCAGATTCGGAATTTCTTCTATAAAGATTTCGCCTAAGGAATTCGCAATTGCTGCGGCTTTGATTTTATCTTCTCCCGCTACAGTGATATTCAACACTTGTGAATCAGCCGGCCTAGTGACCACGATTTGTTCGTGCAGCTCTGAAATATTCGTTTCCTTTTCCATCCCCAATTCAATAATCACTTTTCTCAGGATTTCAGGGCTTCTGACAATCACGCTGTAGGTATCGGTTATGGCCGGGCCTGCGCCCATTGCAGGTCCATCAGCCATCTGAGCGGCTTCAGGGGGCTGCTCGATGAAGATCTGCGTAGTCGCCTGGTATTCAGGAACAATGATAAAGCTGTTTAAGATCCATACGAGGGCAACTGATAAAAGCGAAATCGATAAAATCATCTTGATGCGCATTCTTAAGTTTTTGACGATATTCAATACAAGCGATTTTTTACCCATGCAATATACCTCCTTTTAAGCAAAAAGACTTACAATTGAAATCATTTCTTAAAATTCAGATAATTATAGTTCATTTATATCACACTTTTTTAGTACAATCTACTCTTATCATGAAAAATTACTAAATTTTTTTGAATTTTTTAAGTAATTAGTCTACTAGTATAATTTAAATTTATGTTACAAATAAAGTAATGGTTCTTTTTAACTACTTCGAAAAATTCTAAAAGATTAGTTTCTTAGCCTTATACAATGAAATTCCTTTGAATATCAAAGCATTTCGTTCTTGCCTTGCTGTATATAAAAGAAGCACTCAACACTTTTAAAAATTTTAAATTCTCTATTGAAATCCAAAATCTACCCCACATCGCTAGAACAGCTGACAATAGAATAGTAATAAATGGGAGATGGCACCACATAATAAAAAGCCGCTTCAATTAAGAAGCGGCTTACACCTGTTAATCCTCCCATAATCCGATAATGCCGTTTCGCCGATAAATGATCCGATTAGCTTCAAGCGCTTTTAACACTTTGGATAAAGTTTGATGCGGTATATCCATATCCGTTGTGATTTCTTTTATCGTTTTAAACAGCACGCCATCAGCAGTTGCATTTTCCATAAAATATTCCATGAATGCTTGTCCAATTTCTGCGATACGGTCTGGTTCTCCTGCAAAACAATTAATGCATTGCTTCATGACTTTCTGTTCTCTAAATGGCCGAGTCTCGTAAATGTTATGTCTGGCTGACATTTTATCTCGCCTCCCACTTATTAACTTTTATATTATCTTATTTACATATATACCCTAAATTACTTTATTTATTCAACATATTCAGAATATTGTTCTATAGTTTTAATAGTTTACCTCATATTAGTGAAAATAAATAAAAAAAAGCCCTGTCTTAGAGGACAGGACTCATTTTTTCAATCTTTCATCGCGTTTTCAATAAAATCTTTCAAAGCATGGATTCCATATACACAATCAGTCAACGAGGACCATTCTTTCGGATTATGGCTGATGCCGTCTTTGCTTCTGACAAAGAGCATTGCCACTGGAATATAACGCCCGAGCACCATTGCGTCATGCCCAGCACCACTCGGAATATGGACAGGTTTTATGCCAAGCCCGTTCAATGACTCTTCCAGTTTCCGCTTTAATGTTTCTTCGATCGGCACCGGCATGATTTTGGTATTTTGCTTAATAGCCAACTGTACATTGCGGCGTCCGGCAACTTCTTCAGCGTATTGTTTAATCTGTTGAAGCAGCTTGTCCCGCGTTTCTTCTTTGATATCACGGATGTCAGCGTGGAGAACAACTTTTTCCGGGATAACGTTGATGCCATTCGGAAACACTTCCATTTTTCCGATAGTTGCGACTGAAGTACCGCTGACTTGTGCTGGAAAATCGGGAATGCCGTGTATAAATTCAGCAGCCGCTACCAACGGATCTTTGCGTCCTATCATCGGTGTATTCCCAGCGTGGCCCGCTTCACCTGTAAATTCCAGTTCAAGCCAGGCTGGGCCGGCAATGCCGCTGACGATGCCTACCGGCTGATTTTCTTGTTCCAAGCGTTTTCCTTGTTCTATATGCACTTCAACAAATAATTCCAATTCGCTGACATCGCGCTTTGCTTTTTTAAAAGCACCCAGGGAACTGCCATAATGTTCGAGCACCTGCTCCAGGTTTTCTCCATTGTAATCCCGCAGCTGCTGTATTTCTTCTTCGGTGATGTCGCCTGCCATTGCCCGGCTGCCAGTCAACCCGCTATTGAAGCGAGAGCCTTCTTCGTCCGTGAAAATGATCAGTTCGTAGGGTTTCTCTGGCACATATCCAGTTTCCTTCCACGCTTCCGCGACTTCCAATGCTGACAAAACGCCAAGCGGACCATCAAAGTTTCCGCCATTCGGCACACTGTCCAAATGTGATCCTGACGCAATCGCTTTGGCGGCATTGTCTTTTCCCTCCAAGCGGCCAATTACGTTCCCAGCTCCATCTTCGATTATGGAGAAGCCAGCTTCCGCCATCCATTGTTTCACTAATTCCTTCGCTTCTTTTTCTTCGTCAGACAAACCAGGGCGCCGTACGCCCCCGATTTGGGTATAACCGATTTTCGAAAGTTCATAAAGGCGCTTTGCCAGCCGCTCTCCTTTAATTCCTGAACGATCCAAGTTCTGATCGTAGCCGTTCATTAAGTCTTCATAAACCGGATTTTCTAAAGCCATAGTCATGCCCCTTTGCTTTCAGTCATTTGGTCAAGTATGCCCAGGCGTATTGAGCGTATAATTCCGCACCGGTTGCCATCGCATCTTCATCAATATTGAACTTTCCGTGGTGATGAGCCCATTCGGTATCTTTGCCAGCGTTCCCGCTGCCGACCAATGCAAAACTGCCCGGAACTTCATCCAAGTAAAAGGAGAAATCCTCCCCTCCCATTGTCGGTTTTTCATCGTACACTGAACCTTCGCCGAATGCTTCGACAGCCACCTGCTGGACCAGCTCCGCGCTTTCTGCACCGTTGATCACCGCTTGGGTGCCACGGATATATTCCACATGAGCTGTGCCGCCATAAACAGCAGCAGTGTGCTCAGCATAAATTTTCAATTGTTTTTCAATATGATCGCGGATATCCGGATCAAAACAGCGTACGGTACCTTCAAGTTCCGCATTTTCCGCAATGACATTAAAACGTGTGCCGACGGTCATTTTGCCGACCGTCACCACCGCCGGCTGCTGCGGATCAATCGTCCGGGAGACGACCGACTGCACATTCATGACAAAAGAAGAAGCGATGATAGCTGCATCGATGCAGTCTTGCGGCATCGCCCCGTGGCCGCCCTGGCCTTTGAAATGAACCTTGAAAATATCCGCGGATGCGAAGGAGGGCCCTGGCCGGCATGCCACTTTATGTGTCGGCATCTGGGACCAGATATGGATGCCAAAAACATCATCCACTCCGTCGACAGCCCCTTGGCTGACCATCGCTTTTGCTCCTGTCGCCACCTCTTCTGCTGGTTGGAAGATGAATCGAACGCTTCCTGGAAGCTGTTCTTTGACAGCAACAAGCGCTTTCGCCGCAGCAAGAAGCATCGCTGTGTGGGCATCGTGTCCGCAAGCATGCATTTTGCCGGCTTGGGCTGACCTGAATGGCAGATCTTCATTTAATTCGTGCACCGATAAAGCGTCCATATCTGCACGCAGTGCTACGGTTTTGCCAGAGTTCCCGCCTTTAAATGTACCTATTACGCCAGTAGGCTCTGCTTTCCAGCAATCAATCCCAAGCCCTGTCAAATAATTGTAGACAAATTCGGACGTGTTATATTCTTCCCACGATAATTCCGGTTCGCTGTGGAGCTTTCTTCGGATATCGATCATTTCATCGCTATTGTCCTGAATCGCTTTTTTGATGGTTTCATTGATCATTAGTAAGAACCTCCATTTTTATAGGAAGCCGACAAATATCCCGGCTAAAATGACAGAAACAATCGTCACGGTGATAAATCCAGCTACAAGCATCGGCGGCAGCATATGGCTCGTCAACACTTCCCGTTCCTTCTCATCTTTTGTCAGGGAATTGATGACTTCCACGGTGATGACGTAATCCGCCGGGAATCCGTACAGCGCCGTCAAGGACACGGCAAAAGCCATTTCTTTGCTGACTTTCAGCAGTTTTCCGACGATGAAAGAAAACACATACATACCCGCTACCCCTAATGCGATCAAAGTAACAAGCGGATAAATGATTTCAAGCATCATGCTTGGCGTTGCATTCTTCAATCCGTCGAAGACGAATAACAGCAATCCAAGGATGGCGAAACCGAATCCATTGGCTTTTTGGAGTGGGTGGCGTTCAAGGAAACCGATGCTGCGCGCAACTACTCCAAAGAATAAGCACAGGACGAATGGACTGATTTCCACATAAGGAGCAGCCAAAGTAGATACCAAGTATGCTGCATAGCCGACAAGTGCCAACCGGAAAAATTTGAAGAAATCCGTATTGTATTCAGGTGGTATTTTGGCGAACATTTTCGGTTCGCGCACCTCTTCATTCGGTTTAGCCTTTTCATCTATTGGTCCGCTTTGCTTTAAAGACAATTCGTTGTTTCTGTATTTTTCCAATAACGAACGGCCTTCACGCTTCAGCATGATCGACGTCAGCGGGTAACCGGCAAAGCCTTGCATAACGTAGATGACGATGGCGAAAACCGCTAACGTCGGCAAGCCTGCTGCCTCTGCCCCTTCGGACATGATCAATGCTGAAACGACACCACCGACCAATGGCGGGATCGCCACTACGACTGTTTGGAAATCGAACAGCAGCATACCGATGCCGAACAGAGCCGCAATAATCCCCAAGATTCCGGACAAAGCGATCAAAATGGTTTTCCATTGCGCTTTCAGCTCTTGAACCGACAGCAATGTACCCATATTAGTGATTAAGAGATAAATAAGCACCGTGACAACAGCCGGTGGAATGCCTGCAATCGCTACGATTTCTGGAGGGAAGAATGTCCAATATCCCAGCAGGAATAAAAATCCACTAATAAAAATAGAAGGAATCCATGCTTTTGTGCGAATCGAAACGACTTCGCCGATAAACAAAATAAATGCTAAAATCGAAAATGCCAACATTTGAGCCATGCTTTTTTGCCTCCTATTCAATATCCACCAAAATCCTTTACTTCAATAAAGGATTGTTGCCATCTTAGCATAATTATTTGCGCAAGAAAATAGAATAAATGCACAATTTAGAAATTGCCAATTGTTTTGATAACGTTTACAATGGCTTTAGATTGCGGTTTATGCTTTATGAATTTTCCTGTATTTAATTTTTCCCTAAATGCTTACGGGTTTATTTATTGCCAGTAGAGGTATGTGGATAGAATAGTTATAAATTGAAGGAGGCTGCATGAATGGAAGGCAAAAACTATATCAATGGTGAATGGAACACAGAAGGTGACGGCGTCATCAACGTCATGAACCCGGCAACCGGTGAACAAGTCGGAACGGTTCCGAACGGCGGTGAAAAAGAAGCGACTGCTGCTGTCGAAGCTGCTGCTGCAGCATTCCCCGGATGGTCCAAGACGACTGCTTATGAACGCGCTGAACTTTTGATGAAATGGCACGACTTACTATTAGAACATAAAGAAGAAGTCGGCGAGATCTTGACGAAGGAAATGGGCAAGCCGCTTGCTGAAGCTATTGGTGAGGTTGAATACTCCGCTTCATTCATCTCCTGGTTCGCTGAAGAAGGCAAACGGCTATACGGCCGAACGATTCCGGCAAGCAAAGAAGGCAAACGGATCCAAATCAATAAACAGCCGGTAGGCGTTGTGGTATCGATCACCCCATGGAATTTTCCGGCAGCAATGATGGCGCGCAAAATGGCGCCTGCGCTAGCAGCGGGATGTACATTCGTTTCCAAACCAGCGAAGCTGACGCCGCTCACTGCCGTGCGCATGTTTGAGTTGGCGGAGGAAGCCGGATTCCCGAAAGGCGTCATTAACCTGGTCACAGGCAGTGCCAGCAAAATCGGCAAAGTCTTCACCAGCCATCCCGACGTTAGGAAGTTAACCTTTACAGGGTCAACCGAAATCGGCAAGGAATTGATGAAGCAGAGTTCGGAAACGATGCTTAACCTGTCTCTTGAACTGGGCGGCCATGCACCGATTATCGTGCTCGATGATGCAAATCTCGATCTGGCTGTAGAAGGCGTAGTGGCTTCTAAATTCCGCAACGCTGGCCAAACTTGTGTTTGCGGAAACCGGATCTATGTCCAATCGGGAATTGCTGATGAATTTGCCAAACGCCTGCAGGAAGCGACCTCCAAGCTGAAGGTCGGAAATGGCATGGATGAAGGCGTGACGATTGGGCCGTTGGTCGATAAAGACGGCTATGAAAAAGTTCAGCAGCATGTTCAGGACGCAGTTTCCAAAGGAGCGAAAGTATTGATCGGCGGAGACGGTTCAACGGAAAACGATTCCTATTTCTATAATCCGACGGTGCTGGTGAATGCCAGTTCCGACATGCTGGTCATGCACGAAGAAACGTTCGGACCAGTCGCGCCGATCATGACATTCGAAAAAGATGAAGAGGCAATTAAGCTGGCAAATGATACACGCTTTGGCCTGGCCGCTTATTTCTTCACTGACAGCATGACACGCGGTACTTATATTGCTGAAAACCTCGATTATGGCATTGTAGGATGGAACGACGGTGCGCCGTCAACCGCTCAAGCGCCATTCGGCGGCATGAAAGAAAGTGGAATTGGCCGAGAAGGCGGACAAGAAGGCCTCGAAGCTTTTGTTGAAACCAAATACATTTCCATCAAAATCTGATAAACGCAAAAAAGCGGTCCGGGGATATCTCTCGGACCGCTTTTTATGCTGATTATACCACTGTCTCAAATGATTTTATGCCAGATGGGCTCGGTTTAGTAAAACTGCAATCGTAATGTGGAAATTGTTCACTCAAAGAATTGCAGATTTCCTGCTCCCGGCCTTCGGGGGCCACGATGAACAATGAGGGGCCAGCTCCACTGATAGCCGAACCATATGCCCCTGCCGCCCGGCAGGCCTGGCGAATCTCGGCAAAATCCGGAAATCTGCTTTGCCGGAAAGGTTCGTGGAAAGCATCCTTTTCCATCATGCGCCCTGCTATCCGCCAATCGCCGCGCACCAATGCGGCTGCTAAAACATTGCCGGCCGCACTGCTAGAGATTGCCGCACCGTATGCAAGGCTTTCTGGCAGCAGCCCTCTCGATTCCGAAGTCAGAAATTCAGTCGGCGGCACCATCAGCACTACTCCTATAGCAGCATCCGGAATGTGTACCACTTCCAAGTCCTCGCCTTCTGCATAGGAAATTGTCAATCCGCCCATAAGCGAAGCGGAAATATTATCAGGATGCCCTTCCATTTCGGTACCGATCGCCACTTTTTCTTTCATCGGCATATCAATTCCCAGCAAACGCACGCAGATTTCAATGCCCCCAGCAATGGCGGAGGCGCTGCTGCCGAGGCCTCGTCCGAGTGGGATGTCCGTCTCCACTACCAATTTAGCCGGCGGCAAGGTTCGGCCGAGTTTAGAGGCAGTGTGCATTGCCGCTTCGACGATTAAATTTTGGGCTGCGCCAGCTAAATGGCTGTAGCTGTCATCTTTGTATTCAATGTGCCATTGTTCAGCACGGGAAACGTGGATCGTCAACTGGAGGTCCAAAGCTAGGCCGATCGAGTCGAAGCCCGGCCCCAAGTTTGCCGTCGAAGCCGGTACGATGACTGTAAAATCCGTCCACATCATACCTGAACCCCTTTTTTCAAATCCTCCCAGAAACGTTCCATGTCTTCAGGGACCAATTGTGCCTTGTCGGCATTGACCGCAATCGCAGTTTCAGGATCTTTCAACCCATTGCCCGTCAATACAGCAACAATCGTTGCGCCTTTTTGGATGCTGCCATTTTCCACCTGTTTTTTGATGCCGGCAATCGATGCACAAGATGCCGGTTCTGCAAAAACGCCTTCTGTCGAAGCCAGCATTTGGTAAGCTTCCAAAATTTCTTCGTCTGTCGCTTCCAAAATTGTGCCTCTGGATTCATCTAATGCGTTGAGCGCAAGCTTCCAGCTCGCCGGATTGCCGATGCGGATCGCTGTTGCCACCGTTTCCGGGTTGTCGAACACCCGATTATGGACAATCGGCGCCGCTCCCGATGCCTGAACGCCCAATAATTCTGGCCGTTTTGCCCCTGTTTTTTCTGCGTATTCACTGAAGCCTTTCCATGAAGCGGAAATATTGCCGGCGTTGCCGACCGGCAACGCGAAGATATCCGGAACTTTCCCGAGCTGGTCAATCACTTCAAATGCAATTGTCTTTTGCCCTTCCAAGCGATATGGGTTCACCGAATTCACCAATGCAATGCCGGCTTCTTCCCCAACTTCACGGACCATGCGCAGCGCTTCGTCGAAATTGCCTTTGATTTCCAGGATTTCAGCGCCGTACATTTTGGCTTGCGCCAATTTTCCGAGTGCGATGCGCCCTTCCGGAATAACGACGATTGTCCGCATGCCGGCTCTAGCCCCGTAAGCGGCAGCCGATGCCGATGTGTTGCCTGTCGAAGCGCAGACGAGCACCGATTTCCCTTCTTCTTTCGCTTTCGCAACCGCCATGACCATTCCGCGGTCCTTGAACGAGCCTGTCGGATTCGCCCCTTCAAGCTTGACGTATAAATCGATGTCCCATCGTTCAGACAATTTATCCAAGCGGACAAGCGGCGTGTTGCCTTCTTGCAATGTCAAAGCTGGTGTATTTTCAGTGACCGGCAGCCACTCTTTGTATTGTTCGATCAATCCAGGCCATCTCATGCAGATTCCTCCCCTTCAATGCGGTAATGGCTGATGACGCTAGCGGTCCCTTCCAAATCGCCGAGCACGTTCAAATGCTGCTGGCGGGAAATGCGGTGTGTCAATAAAACCAATTCCGCTTTGCCTTCTTCTTGTGCTGGATGCTGCATGACCGATTGGATGCTTGCGCCATGCTTGCCGTAAATCGACGTCATTTTCGATAAGACCCCCACTTCATCCGTAACCAAAACGCGATGGAAATACTTCGCAAACTGCTTCGATTCAGGCTTCATGACCCGCTCGTGCTGCGCCGAATGGACCCGCTTGCCATTGACTTCCAGCAATAGGTTGCGGCAAGCGGCGATAATATCAGAAACGACTGAAGTCGCAGTTGGCAAAGAACCGGCTCCAGGACCGTACAGCATCGTCTCGCCGACCGCGTCGCCGTGGATATAAACTGCGTTATATTCATTGTTCACAGATGCCAGTGGATGTGAATTCGCCATAAATACAGGTTCTACGGCCACTTCAATTCCATCTTCGTCTTTTTTCGAAGAACCGATCATCTTCATCGTGTAGCCGAAATCCGCTGCCATATCGAGGTCGCCGTCGCGGATTTCTTTCATGCCCCGGACGAGCACATCATCGAGATGGACCTCGGTGGAAAACGCCAGCGATGACAAGATGACCATTTTCCGTGCTGCATCCAGTCCGTCGACGTCAGCTGATGGATCTGATTCCGCGTAGCCGAGCGCTGTCGCTTCGGCGAGTGCATCTGCGTAGCTCATATTTTCCTTCTTCATTTTTGTCAGGATGAAATTGGTCGTGCCGTTGACGATCCCCATCAAGCTGCTGATGCGGTCGGAAGCAAGTCCATCTTCAAGCGTGCGAATGATTGGAATTCCGCCTGCTACACTCGCTTCGTAAAACAAATCACATTTCTGTTCATCGGCGAGCTTCAATAATTCATGGCCATATTCTGCCATGACATCTTTGTTCGCTGTCACTACCTGTTTGCCGGCTTTCAAGGCTTCTTCAATCGCATTTTTAGCGCCATCGATACCGCCCATCACTTCGACAATGATATCTAATGAAGGATCATTCAATAATTCATGAATATCTGTGCAGAACACAGACGGATCCAGACTGGATAGTCTTTCTTTGTTAATATCCTTGATAAGGACTTTTTTGATGGTTACCTGGACGCCCAATTTATGGCGTAAATCCTGCTGATGCTGCTGCAGGATGGTGGCTACACCGCTGCCTACTGTCCCCAGTCCTAATAATCCGATTGAAATTTCATTTTTCATTGACGATTCCCCCTAGGCTGTGTACACTGTGAAAATACAGTTGTTTTTTGCATAAGGACATTATAGTATTATATAAATTCGAAAGCAACCCCTTACTCCCACAAAGATTGGATCTGATGAGATGAAAGTAAGTAAATTCGGCGGAACTTCCGTCGCGAGCGCCGCACAAATAGAAAAAGTGGCAAACATCATCAAAGCGGATCCAAGCCGCCGCATCGTCGTCGTTTCCGCTCCCGGCAAACGGTTTGACAATGATGTGAAAGTGACAGATCTGCTGATCCGGCTGGCAAATGCCTCGCTGGCCGGCGAACCGGTAGATAGAGCATTGGACGATGTACTGGCCCGTTACCGGGATATTGCTTTAGACCTTGGGCTTGATGATGGCATAACTTCCATCATAGCCGATGATCTTGCTCGCCGTTTGGCTGCATCGAAAGAAAACCCTTCCTTGTATTTTGATCAATTAAAAGCGAGCGGTGAAGACAATTCCGCTAAGTTGATCGCAGCATACTTAACTTCAATCGGCCTTCCTGCCGAATACATCAACCCGCAAGATGGGGGACTCGTCGTTAATAATCCGCCGGCACGCGTCCAAGCATTAGCGGAATCATACGCCAATCTTTCCCAACTCCGCAACCGCCAAGCGATCTGCGTCTTCCCGGGTTTCTTCGGCTTTACGGAAACTGGCATGCTCCGCACATTCGACCGCGGCGGTTCGGATATCACCGGCTCTATTCTGGCTGCAGCAGTAGGTGCGGAACTTTACGAGAATTTCACTGACGTCGACTGTGTGTTTGCGGCAAACCCGAAAGCGGTGGATAATCCGGCCGAAATCGAGAAAATGACGTACCGGGAAATGCGTGAATTATCTTACGCCGGCTTCGCTGTGCTTCACGACGAAGCATTGATGCCTGCTTTTAAAGCATCTGTTCCGGTATGCATCAAAAATACGAATAATCCCTTTTCCAAAGGAACGATGATTGTTGCAGAGCGGGATTTTTCCGAACGGCCCGTTACAGGCATTTCAGCCGACAGCGGTTTTTCCACGCTCTATGTCAGCAAATATTTGATGAACCGTGAAATCGGCTTCGGGCGTAAATTGCTGCAAATTTTGGAAGATGAACAAGTCTCCTATGAACACATCCCTTCCGGCATCGACAACCTTTCCGTCATCGTCAGAAGTTACCAATTGACGCCAGGCAAGGAACAACGCATCGTCGACCGCATCAAAAATGAATTGCATGCAGACGATGTTTCATTCAGCGGCGGCTTTTCAATGGTCGTCCTCGTCGGCGAAGGCATGAAATACTCTACTGGCCTCGCTGCCAGAGCAACTCAAGCCATCGCCCGCACAGGCGCCAACATCGAAATGATCAACCAGGGCTCATCAGAAGTCAGCTTGGTGTTCGGCGTATTGCAAAAAGACGAAACGAAAATCCTGCAAGAACTTTACAGCGAATTCTTCACGCCGGTATTCGCCGGCTGAACTCCCCCCTGCGCACATCGGCAGGGGGATTTTTTTACGTAAAGGCAGGAAATCATTTCTAGTAATCAGAAAATTATGATATTATGGAATCATTCTGAAGGGAGGCTTTTTTAATGACAGGAATTATCAAACCGAACCCGAAATTGTACGTAATGGATAATGGCCAGCTCAGCATGGACAAGAATTACATGATTTCCATGCACAACCCGGCAAGCGCGGAAAACCCGAATGTGCCGAATGAGCTGGTGAAGTTCCCCGTTTACACCGTCCTGATCGATCATCCGGATGGGAAAATCCTTTTTGACACCGCCTGCAATCCGGAGTCCACCGGCTTAAACGGGCGCTGGGGCACTGCGACCCAATCGCTGTTCCCGCTCGATATGCCGGAAGAGTGCTACCTCCACCATCGCCTGGAAGAACTCGGCGTACGCCCTGAAGACATCAAGTACGTCGTGGCTTCCCACCTTCACCTAGACCACGCAGGTTGTCTCGAACTCTTCACGAACGCCACCATCATCGTCCATGAAGACGAATTGAACGGCGCTCTCCAAACATACGCACGAAACACCAAAGAAGGCGCATATATCTGGGGGGATATCGACGCTTGGATCAAAAATAACCTCCAATGGAAAACGGTGCGCCGGACGGAAGACGGCTTGAAGCTTGCTGAAGGCATCCATCTCCTGAACTTCGGCAGCGGACACGCCTGGGGAATGCTAGGGCTGCAAATCAATTTGCCGGAAACTGGCGGGATCATTCTTGCGTCAGATGCCATCTACACCGCAGAAAGTTACGGGCCGCCTGTAAAACCGCCGGGCATCCTCTACGATTCAGTCGGCTATAACTCGACCGTCGAGCGCATTCGAAGAATTGCGCAAGAAACGAATTCCGACGTCTGGTTCGGGCACGACGCAGCGCAGTTCAGCAAATTCCGAAAATCCACTGAAGGCTATTACGAATAATGGAGGACATGATTCATGACTTTTTCTAAATTGGTTTTCGCTCCCTTAAGCTATACCGGCTGGGGATCACTCGAACAGCTGATTCCGGAGCTCGAGCGCTTTGCGCCAACTAAAATCCTCCTCGTCACCGATCCGATGCTCGAAAAAATCGGTTTGTCCGATCAAGTGTCGAAGCCGGTGCGGGACGCGGGCTATGAAGTCACGCTCTACACCGACGTCGTACCGGAACCGCATCTGGAAACCGGCGAGAAATTGGCAGCGTTCATACGCGGCAACGGCTTTGATCTTGTCATCGGGGTCGGCGGCGGCAGCGCGCTCGACCTGGCAAAACTCGCAGCCATCATGGCGACGCATGAAGGGCCGGTCGCAGACTACCTGAACTTGACCGGAACGCGCAAAATTGAACACAAAGCATTGCCGCTTGTCCTGATTCCGACAACTTCCGGCACAGGTTCCGAAGTGACGAGCATCGCCGTATTATCGCTCGAATCATCCAAAGATGTCATCACGCACGACAATATGATTGCGAGTGTTGCGATTGTCGATCCGCAACTGACGGTTTCAGTACCCCCGAAAGTGACCGCCGCGACCGGCATCGACGCTTTGACACACGCAGTTGAAGCTTATATTTCAATCAATGCCAGCCCTGCGACGGATGGCTTGGCGCTGCACGCCATAAGGCTTATCTCGAAATCTCTGCGCACAGCCGTCAAAGATGGCGGCAACAAGCAAGCGCGCACTGATATGAGCCACGGCAGCTATTTGGCTGGATTGGCATTTTTCAATGCGGGCGTCGCGGGCGTCCATGCACTCGCTTATCCGCTCGGCGGCCAGTTCCACATTCCCCATGGCGATTCCAATGCCGTTCTGCTGCCTTACGTCATGAGCTATATCCGCAAGAGCTGTCCGAAACGCATGGCGGATATCCTTGAAGCGCTTGGCGGCAACCCAAGTTTCTTGTCCGAAGAAGAAGCGTCCTATAAATGCGTCGATGAGTTGAAGCGCATTGTTGAAGACGTAGGCATCCCCTCGACCTTGTCCGGTTTCGATGTGCCGGAGTCTGCGCTCGACAGTTTGACAGCGGATGGCGTCAAGCAAAAACGGATTCTTGCCAGAAGCCCGCTGCCGCTCGAAGAATCGGATATCCGCAAAATCTATCAGTCGGCATTCGATGGTGTCCCTGTCGAACCCGCCACCTAAAAAAATCCCGAACCGCTTTTGCGGTTCGGGATTTCCTATTTCCATTGATCTTGCAGCGGGCCGTTCTTGCCGAAAACGGGATCGGTCTGCGGCAGCGGCGTGTTTTGGATATCTTCAAGCACGTATGGCCTTTCTTCGGGGGCGCCGGTCTTCAAATTATAGCTGACGCCGTTCGGATAAGCTCCGATGACTTCAAAGTCAGCAGACGCTTCGATCTTTTTATGCCCAGTGCCTGCAGGCAGCACGACGACATCGCCGGCTTTCACTTTCACTTGTTCGCCCTGCTCTCCGCCAAGCTGCAAGGTCGCTGAACCTGCGCTGACCCCGAGCGCTTCATGCGTGTTGCTGTGGTAATGGTGGTAATCGAAAACCCCGCCCCTCCAACTATTGAGCCAATTATGGCGGTTGAACACCTCTTCGATTTCCTGGGGATTTTCTTTGAATGCAGCGGGGTAGAATAAAACATTCAGCGCCGGATTGTTCGGTATTGCGCCATCGTCTTCAAAATGGAAAAATTGTTCATTCGCCATTACGCGCCAGCCCCTTTCATTTATAGGGACTTTACCCTATGGAAGGTTTTATTAATCGCGTCGGTTGTAACTTTGTCCACTTAAAATCCGAGCCTCCCTCTGACGCTTGCCGCGTAGTTTTGGCTGACAGGCAGGACGGAGCCGTCTTTCATCGTCAGCTGGTAGTTCGAAGCCATATCGCGGGTGATCTCTTCTATATGATGGATGTTTACAATATAAGCGCGGTGGATTGGCAGGAAAAAGTCCGGCAATTGATTGCGCAGGTTTTTCAAGGTATGAATCGAACAATAAGTGTCATCTTCTGTATAGAACCACGTTTTCTTCTGGCTGCTTTCAATGTGAGAAACACGCTCCACCGAAACCGGCCGCCACGCTTCTTCCAGTTTTCCTGTCAGGAATTTCAATGGCTGCAATCTCCGTACAGCAAAATCTGGCGGCAGAATGATGACGACAACACCGTTTTTGCCATCTATTTCAACAGGATAGCCGATTCCATAATACGCTGTGCCAAGCACCGACTCTTCCACCAGCATCTCGACACGCCGCTGTTCCTTGCCGGTCCGCGCCGCTATGCTTCCTGCTATGACCGGTTGCCCTTCCGTAATCCTCAGGTCATAGGCGCCCGCTTTATAGTAGATATAACAACCTTCTGCCGCAATCGCGATTGACGCCTCTTTCGGCACCCAGTCGCCAATAATCGAACCCATCTGCTCCAATATTTTGTTTTCCATCCTTCCGATCCCCTTCCGCCTGCTTTTATCGTGAAAACCCCGCTTTAGTCGCTGCATATCCGCTTTTATCCAATTTTCAAGACAGTCAAACTATTCTGTTATATATTAATATACATCAACAACAACTGTATTAATACAGTTAATAAAAACTTTTATTCGAAAGGGATGGATTGGATATGGCGAACAAACAACAGCAAGCACAGGAACTGAAAAAGAGCTGGGAGCAGGACAGCAGATGGAACGGCATTGAACGCCCCTATACGGCAGAGGAAGTCGTGAAGCTGCGCGGTTCGGTGCTCATTGAACATACACTGGCGAAAAAAGGCGCTGAACGCCTCTTCAAGTCAATCCATGAAATGGATTTCGTCAACGCACTTGGCGCATTGACCGGCAACCAGGCCGTGCAGCAAGTGAAAGCAGGCTTGCAAGCCATTTACTTGAGCGGCTGGCAAGTAGCGGCGGATGCCAACTCCGCTGGCCAGATGTACCCGGACCAAAGTTTATATCCCGTCAATTCCGTGCCGGACGTAGTGAAAAAGATCAACCGCGCATTGCAGCGTGCAGACCAGATCGACAGCGTTGAAAATACGGAAGGCTTTGACTGGTATGCACCGATTGTCGCGGATGCGGAAGCTGGATTCGGCGGACCGCTGAATGTCTTCGAATTGATGAAATCGATGATCGAAGCTGGCGCTGCCGGCGTCCACTTTGAAGATCAGCTCGCTTCGGAAAAGAAATGTGGCCACTTGGGCGGCAAAGTCTTGCTGCCGACGCAAAATGCGGTAAGAAACCTTGTATCTGCCCGCTTGGCAGCTGATGTGCTTGGCGTTTCGACATTGATTATCGCCCGCACTGATGCAGACGCGGCTGACTTGATCACAAGCGATATCGATCCGCGCGACCATCAATTTATCACCGGCGAACGGACGCCAGAAGGCTTCTACCGGACAAACGCCGGCATCGACCAGGCCATCTCGCGCGGTTTGGCTTACGCGCCGTACGCAGACTTGGTGTGGTGTGAAACCTCGCATCCGAACTTGGAAGAAGCTCAGCAATTTGCGGACGCGATCCATGCCGAGTTCCCTGGCAAGCTGCTTGCTTACAATTGCTCGCCTTCATTCAACTGGGAAGCGAAGCTTGATAAAGAAACCATCGCGAAATTCCAAGTCGAACTTGGCAAGATGGGCTATAAATTCCAGTTCGTTACGCTTGCAGGCTTCCATGCTTTGAACCACAGCATGTTCGAACTGGCGCACGATTACAAAGACCATGGCATGGCCGCATACTCGAAACTGCAGCAGGCCGAGTTCGCCAATGAAGCAAAAGGCTATACGGCAACTCGACACCAGCGTGAAGTCGGCACCGGCTACTTCGACGAAGTGTCGCAGGTTATTTCCGGCGGCACAAGCTCGACAACGGCCATGAGCGGTTCTACAGAAGCAGCCCAATTCACAGCGGCGAAATGAGAGGATGATCCCTTTGCTGACAAAATCGACGATTCTAATCACAGGCGGGCCAGTCCCGCAGATGGACAAGATCTTGACGCCCGAAGCCTTGGAGTTCATTGAAAAACTGCATGTGCAGTTTAATCCGCGCCGCGAAGAGCTGCTGGAACGGCGGCAGCTTCGCCAGCAGGAAATCGATGCCGGAAAGCCGCTCGATTTCCTGCCCGAAACGAAACATATCCGTGAGGGTAATTGGACGATTGCGCCATTGCCTGCTGACATGCAGGACCGGCGCGTTGAAATCACCGGTCCAACCAACCGCAAAATGCTCATCAACGCCTTGAATTCCGGTGCGAAGATGTTCATGGCAGACCTTGAAGACGCGACAGCGCCGAACTGGTTCAATGTTATCGATGGCCAAGTGAACTTGGCTGATGCGGTCAGGCGCAAAATCGACTTTGAAGCACCGGATACGGGCAAGGCCTATAAGCTCAATCCCGAGACGGCTGTGCTCATGGTACGGCCACGCGGATGGCATCTGCTGGAGAAGAACATTCAAATCGACGGCAAGCCGATTTCGGGCAGCCTGGTCGACTTCGGCCTTTACTTTTTCCACAATGCCAAAGAATTGATCGAGCGCGGGACAGGGTCTTACTTCTACCTTCCAAAGCTCGAAAGCCATCTGGAAGCGCGTCTTTGGAATGATGTCTTTGTTTTCGCGCAGAACGAAATCGGCATCCCTCAAGGCACGATCCGGGCGACGGTGCTGATTGAGACCATTCTTGCGGCATTTGAAATGGATGAAATCCTTTACGAACTGCGCGATCATTCAGCCGGCCTGAACTGCGGCCGCTGGGATTATATTTTCAGTGTCATCAAGCGCATGCGCAACCGGCCAGAATACCTCTTCCCTGACCGGTCGCAAGTCACCATGACCGTGCCATTTATGCGGGCTTATACGCAGCTTTGCATCAAGACTTGCCATAGGCGCGGAGCTCCAGCTCTTGGCGGGATGGCGGCACAGATTCCGGTCAAAGGCGATCCCGAAGCCAACGAGGCCGCATTCCAAAAAGTGCGTGAAGACAAGCGCCGCGAAGCGATTGACGGCCACGATGGCACTTGGGTCGCGCATCCAGGAATGGTTGCCGTGGCAATGGAAGAATTCGACGCGCATATGCCGGCGCCCAACCAAATTGACAAACAGCGGGAAGACGTCAACGTCACGGCTAAAGACCTGCTCGAAGTTCCAGCAGGCACCATTACAGAAGACGGCCTGCGCTCCAATATATCCGTAGGCATCCAATACATCGCATCCTGGCTGTCCGGCAACGGTGCTGCTCCCATCAATAATTTGATGGAAGACGCGGCCACAGCCGAAATCTCCCGCTCCCAGGTCTGGCAATGGATCCGCCATCCGAGAGGCGTTCTCGACGATGGCCGAAAAATCACCGTGAGTTTATTCCACGAAATAACGGAACAGGAAGATCGCAAGATCCGGGAAGCCGTTGGTGATGAGAAATACCGATCCGGACATTTTGAAGAAGCGCGCGAGTTGTTTACTCAACTCACATTGCAAAGTGATTTTGCCGAGTTTTTGACGCTGCCAGGGTATCAACTACTAAACTAACCTAATTGGAGGAGATCACTATGAAAAACATGCAGACGTACGGAATGCGCCCTAAAAAAGAATGCCAGGAATGCGGTTGTGAAATCAAAGAGCAGCGGGAATCGATCAACTACGAATGTGAACGCTGCAGCGCCAATAAAGACGAATAGAGTTTTCCGGGGCGTCCTTTCGAGGGCGCCTTTTTTGCTTGCGGACAGTATTTGGCGCTGCTGGGACAGTATTTGTCATTATTAGGACAGTATTACGATGCTAGCGGATCGTATTGGCGAGTGATGGGACAGTATTTCGTTTCGCAGAAGAATAATACTTAAAATCCCCACTGAAAAAGGCATCCCAGTTCTCACTGGAATGCCTTGCCATCTTTCATTTTCATGTTTGGTCGGAGGATTTGATGCGGTAGACGGTATCGTCTTTAACCGTATTGAATACCTCGATAAAACGCGTTCCTTTGCTGCTTTTTCCGGACTCATCGTCTGCAATAACCGCTGCAGGTTCAATGACGCGCGAATCGAAATCCTCCATCAAGTCCTGCAATCCATCGTAGCTGTCGATGCCTTTGTCTTTTTTCACTTTATTGAAAAGCTGTTCCGATTCCGGTTCTGTCAATTCAACGTATCCCACTGTAATGCGCTGTATGTCCATAATTAAACCCTCCCGCATAATTTCTTTTCCTATACCCCTGGCGTCCAGCTGGATAAACCTGCCCTAGCCGAGACCGCGCCTTTCCGTTATGATGGGGAAAGGAAAAAATTAATGAACCGGAGTGAATGCCATGCGCGTTGCGATTTTCGATTTTGATGGAACACTTTATTCCAAAGAAACTTTCGGGCTGATGATGGAGCACCTGAAGAACCACCCTCTCCACAGCAAGCGCTACCGCCAATTTTACCGCGCGATCATGCCGCCTTATATCGGCTCGAAACTGAAGCTCGTGTCGGTCAAGAAAATGCGGGAAAGTTCGGTGCAGGCTTATTTGGCGGCACTTGAAAGCTTCACACAAAATGAACTGGAAGCTTATTTCCGCGAAATCGCTGACCGCATGCATGGCGATTTCAATCCTGAAGTCGTCGAGCGGCTGAAGCGCCACGTGCAGAACGGCGATTACATCATGCTTGTATCGGGTGCTTTCACTCCGCTCTTGCATGCCGTGACGGAAAATCTGCCGATCCGCACCATCATCGGCACGGAAATTCCTTATGCACAAAACATCCTCGACCACCGTGCCAAGATTTCACATATCCAAGGCCCGTTGAAAACCGAAAAAATCAAACAGGCGCTGGCAGGCGAAGATGTCGATTGGGCGAACAGCTCCGCATATGGAGACAGCCATTCCGATTTGCCCGTGCTTGAGCTTGTGGGCAATCCTGTCGCAGTGCGGCCGGAACCGCGTTTGCGGGCTGTCGCAGAGCAGCGCCACTGGGAAATCATTTAATCTGCAGGAGGAAATTTAATGGAACTGACACACACCCGCCTGTTGGTGGATAATTATAAAGAATGCTTTCTTTTTTACCGTGATGTCCTGGGCTTCGACGTGAAATCCGGAGACGAGAATTCCGCAGCCGCGGACCTGCAATTCAATCACTGCACGGTGGAATTGGCCGAACGGAGCCTCATCGCGCCAACTCCCGATTCCCTGGTTGCATCATCCCCATTGGGAACCGTCATTTTTGAAGTCGAAAACACAGAAGCCGCTTACGAAAGATTAAGGCATTCCGTGAAATTCATCACTTCCCCGACAGTCCAAGGCGGCCAGGGCGGCAAAGTTGCCCATTTCAGAGATCCCGCCGGCACGCTGATTGAACTGAACGAAGCGATCGCCGGTTAATAGCCCCCATGCAAAAGCAGCCGTCTGCCATAGACGGCTGCTTTTTATTGTTCTCCCAGTACTTCAATGCAGACTTTTATGCCCCTGACGAGGTCCGCGTGTGACCAGCTGGGGATTTTGCCGTGTTCGATTCCAAGTTCATGCGAAGCCGGAATGTGGATAAAACCCGTGAGCATGTCCGGTTTCATCTTTTCCGCGTAATGCAAGCCTTCGTACATGACGTTATTGCATAAGTAAGCGCCAGCTGTATTGGAAATGTCCGCTGGCAGCCCTTCGCTTTTGAGCCGATCAACCATCTGCCTTGCCGGCAAGGTCGTGAGGTATGCCGGCTTGCCGCTTTCCCTGATGGGTTCGTCCACCGGCTTGTGCCCCTCATTATCCGGCTCGCCGTCTTTGACATTGATGGCAATGCGTTCGGGCGTGATTTTATAGCGGCCCGCCGCAAGCCCAAGAGAAATGACCGCGTCCGGCTCGACTTCTTCGATGTATGACAATAAATGCTGCCCCGACGAATTAAAATCGACCGGCATAACTTTGCTGACAATCGAAAAGCCGCCGATTTCCTGTCCATCCAATTCAGTAACGATCCGCATCGTCGGATTGACGGTAAAAGCCAAAAACGGTTCGAATCCTGTAAGCAATAGTTTTTTCATAATCCCCCTCCATTCTCCGCCATTATACGCCAGAATCCGAAAATCCAAAACCTGTCGCCCTCTTTGAAAATAAAACTTTGCAAATTCCGTGATTTTTGTTAAAATGCATACAGATGAATATTTATCCAAATATACTCATACAGGGGGAAACAACATTGAACATCACTAAAAAACACACATTGGCTGTTTTATTTGCATCATCCGCTTTGCTTCTTGGAGCGTGCGGCAGCGACACTCCAGAATCCGGCGGTTCAGGCGGGTCTGAAGAAGACAAAGTCCTGGAAATGGGAACTTCAGCTGAATTCCCGCCATTCGAATCACGCGATGCATCCGGTGAATTCGTCGGATTCGACATCGATATGGCTAACCGCATCGCTGAAGAAATGGGCTACGAATTGAAAATCACGGACATGAAATTCGACGGTTTGATCGGCGCATTGCAGAACGACCGCGTTGACATGGTCATTGCCGGCATGTCCGCCACAGACGCCCGCAAAGAAAACGTTGATTTCTCGACAGAATACCACTTCTCAGGAGAAATGTTCGTAACCCCGAAAGATTCTGACGTAAAAACGCTTGAAGACCTCGAAGGCAAAAAAGTCGGCGTTCAGCTTGGAACAATCCAGGAAGAAGGCGCTAACGCCATTATTGAAGAAGAAGGCATCAATTTCGAGTTGAAAGCGCTGGATGATTCAGGCGCATTGATCCAGGAAATCCTGTCCGGCCGCATCGATGCAGCCTATATGGACAAAGAAGTGGCAAAAGGCTATATCGAAGCGCAGGACTTGGGCGCATTCGATGATCCGACAACTTCTTCACCAGGGATGGCTGTGGCCTTCCCGAAAGGCAGCGAATTGGTAGAAGAAGTCAACGCTGTCCTCGCTGAAATGGAAGAAAGCGGCGAAATGGAAGAATTGAAGAAAAAATGGAAGATTGAAGAATAAAGACATTCTTTTGAGCGGCGGGCCTAGTCCGCCGCTCACTATTTATTAGGACATCCCCTTTTGCGGGATGAATTTCCAACAGAAAAGAGTTGTAACTTATGAACTTGGACTTTTCACAAATGGTTCCTTATATTCCTTTTATCTTAGAAGGGATTTGGGTCACCTTAAAATTCGTCATCGTCGCAATCATCCTTGGTTCGATTCTGGGAACGATTTTGGCATTGTTCAAAATCGGCTCCATCAAACCGCTGCGCTGGTTCGCAGACGCGTATACATCGATATTCCGCGGCACGCCGCTGATTTTGCAATTGATGATCATCTACTACTCGATTCCACAGCTGACCGGCTATGACATTTCGCCTTTCTTATCTGCGATTTTGGCATTCGGCCTGAACTCGTCGGCTTATATTTCTGAAATTATCCGCGCCGGCATCCAAGCGGTCGACAAAGGGCAGATGGAAGCTGCGCAAGCGCTCGGCATCCCCTACCGCGCGATGATGAAAGACATTATCCTGCCGCAGGCATTGAAAAACATCCTGCCGGCTTTGATGAACGAATTCATCACATTGACGAAAGAATCTGCGATTGTTTCGACAATCGGCTATCTCGATTTGATGCGCCGCGCACAAGTGGTCGGCTCCGATCTGTTCCGCAACTTCGAACCGCTGCTGTTTGTCGGCTTGATTTACTGGTGCCTGGTCATGGGATTGACCGTACTTGGCAGAATGTTTGAACGGAGGCTGAAGCAAAGTGATTAAAGTGGAACATTTATACAAGAAATTCGGCTCCAACGAAGTGCTGACAGACATCAGTACCGACATCAAAAAAGGTGAAGTGGTTTCCATCATCGGCCCTTCCGGCTCGGGTAAATCGACGTTTCTGCGCTGCTTGAACATGCTGGAAATCCCTACATCCGGAAAAGTGATCATCAATGGCCAAGATCTGACAGGACCGAAAAAGGACGTCCAGAAAATCCGCCAAGGAATCGGGATGGTGTTCCAGCATTTCCATCTATTTCCGCATTTGACGGTGCTTGAAAACCTGACTTACGCCCCGATGAAAGTGAAAGGCGAGAGCAAATCACTTGCCGAAGAAAAAGCGCGCGCATTATTGCTGCGCGTCGGCTTAGCTGAGAAAGAAAAAGCTTATCCGAGCAGCCTCTCCGGCGGCCAGAAACAGCGTGTCGCAATCGCCCGTGCGCTTGCAATGGAACCAGAATTGATGCTGTTTGATGAACCGACTTCCGCACTTGATCCGGAAATGGTCAAAGAAGTGCTTGACGTTATGAAAGATTTGGCGAAATCCGGCATGACGATGGCGGTTGTTACGCACGAAATGGGCTTTGCACGGGAAGTCGCCGACCGCGTGCTGTTCCTGGATCATGGCATCCTCGTTGAAGAAGGCAAGCCGCTGGAATTCTTCGCATCACCGAAAACCGAGCGTGCCCGTGATTTTTTAGAAAAAGTTTTATGAAAAGATGCCTTCCGGGGCATCTTTTTTTGTCGATTTGTTCATATCCCCTTGCCATTTCCCGCCTCAGCTCCCCATGCAGCCATGCTATAATCAACGATGAAGAAAAAAATTGAGGTGTCCCCGAATGTTAAGGAAAATCATTGTTTTATTTGCAGTCGCATTTTTCATGGTGCTCATCATGTTCACCGGAATGATGTTCATGACCAATACAACAGAAATCTATTCGCAAGGCGATATAAAGCTGGAAATTGAAAAACCCGCTTTCTTTACGCTGGCAGAACCGGACGCAGACGGCAAGCGCAATATTACCCTCTTCAGCTTGCCGCTCGGCAGCTATACGCTGACAGAGCGCCAATTGGACAATGGCACCACGATTGTTTTCGATCATCTTGAAAACACAAGCTGGCTGCCATTCGTCGTCTCTATGAATACAGCAGGCATTGGAGATCCAGATGTGCGTTCTTGGAACACCGAACCTGTCATGCGCACAACAGATCCGGAATACGGCAACGACCCGACTTCCCGTCCATATGGCATCATCGCTATGGACTCTACTGAAATCCTGCAAGGCAATATTTACGTTTCGCGGAATCTGAAGCTTGGGAATGGCGATCCGGTCAAAGAATTGCGCCATGAAATAGCGGAATTCACAATCGAAGAAGGAAAACTCCTGAAAAACTTCTGGCTTCCGCCGAAGCATCAGGCTGAGAGCTGGTTCATGTTGTCGCCGCAACCCTTTTTCAGCACGCCGCAAGACGAGGAGGCGTGGATCTCGCATGCCGCTCAAAATCCACGCGAACGGCTGAACTGGCTGACGCCGCAAGGTCCGATGATGAAGATTCCCCTCACTGATGACTTGCGCACAGAAATGGCTTATAGCGCATCTCCTGATACCGCTGAAGCGATAGCAGAGGAATGGCAGGAAAGTTCTCCTGCTGTCTATTTCGAGAGCATCCTGTTGAATGCCGAAGCAACCAAACAGCAATAATTAGAACCCGCCAGAGCCACAGCTCTGGCGGGTTTTCAACTTGTTGAGAAAGGTAAATCCTTTTTCTGATAGAGTCGATATTCCGCAAAACAGCTGCGCTTGCCGCGGGCGAGCGCCAAGCCTCCTCAGCCGCTTCGCTCCTTGCGGGGTCTCGGCTGTCTCGCTTTCCCGCAGGCGTCTCCGCTGTTTTGCTACATATCTGAAGAACAGGAAAGAAACTGCAGAAAGTGTATCTTTCGTGTTCTTTAGTAAAAGAAATAACTCGCTATTAAGAAATACTTTTGAATGAAGCGGAAGGCGGCGACTCCAGCGGGCAAAGCCTGAGCTGAAGGCCCCGCAGGAGCGACAGCGACGAGGAGACTAAAGCCAGGCCCGCGGAAAGCGTCCGCCTGAAGCGACATGCAAAACAACTATCTAAGTTTCTTGACAGTTTCAGAATCCGCCAGAGCCACAGCTCTGGCGGATTTTTTTCAACCTAAGCATTGAAGCTTTATTGTTAACGGAATAATCAGTATAATAAAAGCATATAGACGTCCACCTTCCTTCACTGGCAATCACTTACACATCAGCGGAAAGGAGGTCTTTTCCATGGCAAAAATCAGAATCGATCCGCAGGAAACTCCGCGTGAAATCGAAGAAGATTATAATGCTGCCCAGAACATGATCGGCGAAGGAGCACCAGACTATTCCAACGCGAAGGATGACGACGCACCAAAAGAAATCAAAAATGAAGCGCAGCAAGCTAAACGGCTCCAATAACTTGCGCTTGCAGCACCGCCAAAACTTGGCGGTGTTTTTATTTTGTGCAAAAAAATCCCTGCTAAAGCGATTGCTTTAGCAGGGACATCGTATTTAATCCATCATATCGCCGACAATGCTGTAAGAACGCAGCCGGTCTTCCAGGTGGAAAATTTGGGAATTGACGATGACTTCGTTTGCCCGGGTCTTCAGGATGAAGTTCCGCAACTTTTCGCGTACCACATCCGGTGTGCCGACAATCATCGACTCAGAAGCCAGTTTTTCTTTGAAGATGGAAATTTCACGCGGAGACCAAACCGCTTCCAGGTCATCGATCGGCGGCTGGAAATGGGTCGGCATGCCTCTCATCAGCGCAAACATCTGCTGCTGGCTGGATGTTGCCAGCCATTCAGCCCGTTCTTGCGTATCCGCTGCAATAACATTGACGCCAACCATGGCATACGGCTCCTTCAATGCGGCGGATGGTTTGAAATTCTGGTGGTAAAGCTGCAATGCCTGCATCGTATAATCCGGTGCAAAATGGCTGGCAAAAGAAAACGGCAAGCCTTTTATTGCTGCCAGCTGCGCACTGAATCCACTCGAACCGAGCAGCCACAGCGGCACGTCCAACCCGGTTCCTGGGAAAGCGCGGACGCTGCCTTTTGGATTTTCAGAAAAATAATTTTGCAGCTCTTCTACTTGCTGCGGAAACTCATCGCCGCTGCTGTGCAAGGTACGGCGCAGCGCATAAGCTGTCGCCTGGTCACTCCCTGGCGCACGCCCTAATCCAAGGTCGATGCGGCCAGGATACAACGATTCAAGCGTACCGAATTGCTCGGCAATGACAAGCGGCGCATGGTTCGGCAGCATGACGCCTCCTGAACCGACACGGATGCGCTCCGTTTGCCCCGCAATATGGCCAATAAGCACCGATGTCGCTGAACTGCCGATGCCTGGCATATTGTGGTGCTCAGCCAGCCACAGCCTGCTGAAGCCTAATTCCTCTACATGCTGAGCCAAGCGGACACTGTTCTTGAATGATTGAGCCGCATCGCTGCCTTTATTGATAGGTGCCAAGTCCAACACTCCCAACGGGATGTTTTCAAATTTTTTATTTGCCATTGTTCATCACTCCTCACTTTTACAAGTGTAGCGGTATTTGCCTTTTTCTTCACAGTTCCTGCTCAGCGCATAGAAAAACCGGCCCTCTTTCCAGGAGCCGGTTTTATCTATTACCCGAGAGCACACCCAGCAGCGACGCTGAAAAACGCATCGTCAGCCGTGAGTTCATCAAGTGCAAGCTTTTCGCGTGCTCGGGCTTCAATCCTGTAATGATGCATTCTTTGCCCATCACTTTTAAGGATTGGAGCAGCGCTTCCCATTCATCGAGCCCTTTCTCATCTATCCGGTCGACTGCTGTAAAATCGACCAGCACCGTTTCCGCTTTGAAATTATGGATGCTTTCAAGCAGCGGATCCCTGATGGCAATCACTTTCGCCTTTGTCAGATCGCCGAACAGCGGAATCAGCACTTGCTGTTGGTTCAATTGGATGCATGGCGCAGAAAGAAGGCGTACCCGCTCCAAAAGCTTGAGCGTCAGCTCCTTTTCCTGGAATAAATCATAATCCGTTTCACGGAGCCGATTCTGCAAAAGGCGCAGCTGAGTTGAAACACCAGACATTTCATCCATCTTCGGAACAATGATGACAGATAAACTGAAGTCGCTGTCCCATTTCCCATAAACATCAGCCAAAATCAATTCTAAGTCTTTTGTCACGAAATTCAATTCGAATTTAATCGGTGTCTTTTGAGGCTTCAACAAATTCCCTGCTTTTTTCAGGCTGCCTTCATCGACAATGTCTCTTAAGGCGGTGAAATCTCCGAATAAGCTGCTTGCCTCTTGCGAGCAGCTTATTACGGAAAGGCTATTGTTCAATTGAATCGCCGGGAGTGGCAAACCGTCAAATTGATATCCCGTATTCATCTTGCGGTTCCTCTCCCATCGTCAGCCAGCGTTCCAACTGGTCTAAATCTTTAATGACAATTGCACCTTGTTCATGCAGCGCAGCCATATTGGCTTTTGACACTGCTCTGCCGCCAAATACGACCGTCGGCGCCGGTTCAAGTGCAAGAAATTCCTTGATATACGCTTTAATCGTCGGCAATCTGTAGACAAGTGCTGCGGATAACGCGATAACATCCGGCTGCCAGCGAGTTGCCGCTTCGACAGCGTGGCTGAGCGGCATGTTCGGCCCCAGGTATTTGACTGACCAGCCATTTTCCCTGAACAAGCTAGAAACCATCTTCAAACCGATATAATGGTCTTCGCCTTCAGGTCCGAGCACCATCACTTTCCGCGCCTCGCCTACTTCGGCCTGGCCACGATTTTCAACCGCAGTTACGACGAAATCGCAGATCGCCGTTGCTAAATGTTCATCGGCAACGGTTATCTCATTATTTTCCCACAGCTCGCCGACATGGTACATCGCCGGCGTCAGCAATTGATCATATAAATCTTTTTGGCTATGGGTTTTCAGGAATGTACGGATATGTCCGATAGCGTCCCGATCATTGCCTTCTAGAAATAATTCCGCTAATTGCACTGGATGAATCATAGATTCCACCTCCTTAAGGTTACCGGGCGGAAAGCTCTTTATTTGCACACGCTAAGCACGCAATCATAAACTCTTCCTCTTTGGCATTCACATTTCCGGGCAAAACATTGATGAGCCGTTCAAAATTATCGACAATCAAAGCTGTTTCAACGTTGCGGCTTGTCAACACCGTTTCAAGCCATTTGCTGTAATCAATGAAAACCTGTTGGTCCTGCAGTTCGAACGCAGTTTCCAGATGATCAAGATGATGCATATTATCTTCTTCGGTGCGCAAAAAGCCGCGCTCCCCGAATCTTTCCCATAAGTTCGGATACGCTTCGTAGATGCTTTTAGCCGTATTCGAAGCAATTTGTATTTTTACATCCCGGTTCATTCGGCCACCACTTCGTATTGGCGGACTTTCGGCGCTATGCCTGCCAATTGCTGGTCCGGGTAATGCTTTTCAAGCTCATGGATTTCCTTGAACTCGTCGCTTCTCACCCATTGGAGATATGCTTCTTTCGATGCCCATTCAAGATGCACCGTCAATTCGTTCAATTTTTTCGTATTCTGAATCAGCCGGAAAGAAACAAATCCTTCAGCCTTATCCACACGGCGGGACCGTTGCTGGTAAATGGCGATCAAATCATCTGTTTTCTCTTCCGGCACCGTTACAGTGGACGTTACAATATACATCGAAAAGCCCCTTTCCGCTAAATTCTACTGTATAGTATACCCTTTCGACATACGAATTAACAGCAATACAAAGCTTCTTCGAAAAGCTGTGCACTTTCAGTTCCTTTATTTCTGCCTGCTGGCTGTTAGTTTTTTAACAATTTCCACTTTTCTCTTGTAATATTTGCTCTAGTGTATTAAAGTAATCTTTATCCAAATAACACACATAAAATTTCATAATTTATTTCTTATCTAGAGAGACGGAGGGATTTGGCCCTGTGAAGTCTCAGCAACCAGCCTTTTGGCTACGGTGCTAATTCCAATAGGCTTCGGCTTAGAAGATGAGAAGAATTTGTTCCCAAACAGGGGCTTTCTTCTTTATTCGAGAAGAAAGCCCCTGTTTTTTCATTTTGAAAGGATGATTCCCATGACAAAATTCGGCATTGAAACCCAATTAGTGCAATTAGGCAATAAAACAGATAAAACGACAGGCGCTGTCAGCACCCCCATTTATTTATCGACTGCGTATGAACACGAAGGGCTCGGCAAATCGACCGGCTATGATTATACGCGCACGAAAAATCCGACGCGTTCCGTGCTGGAAGAAGGCATCGCCGCTCTTGAAGGTGCGGATGCCGGCTTTGCCTGTAGTTCCGGAATGGCGGCAATCCAGCTGGTGCTGTCGCTGTTCCGGCCGGAAGACGAATTATTGGTGCCTGAAGATATTTATGGCGGCACTTATCGCCTGCTCCAGCATTATTCGGAAATTTACAATATCCGCACCGTCTACGCAGATTTCCATGACGTCAGCCATACTGAAAGCTTGATCACCGATAAAACGAAAGCGTTGTTCATCGAGACGCCGACTAATCCATTGATGCAGGAAATCGACCTTGCCGCTTACGGAAAACTGGCTAAAAAACATGATTTGCTGCTCATTGCCGACAACACCTTCTTAACGCCTTATCTTCAACAGCCGATCGCATTAGGCGCAGATATCGTCTTGCACAGCGCGACAAAGTACATCGGCGGCCACAATGACGTGCTCGGCGGCCTGGTTGCCGCTAAAGGCGAAGCGCTTTGCGAGAAATTGGGCGTACTCCACAACTCAGCTGGCGCAGTGTTGTCGCCGTTCGATTCCTGGCTGTTGATCCGCGGCTTGAAGACGCTGCCGCTTCGCATGAAACAGCACGAAAAAAATGCACGCGAAGCTGCCGCATTTCTGGAACATCATCCTTCAGTTACGGATGTCCTGTATCCCGGCAAAGGCGGCATGCTGTCATTCCGCTTGCAAGACGCCGCATTAGTCGGGCCGTTTCTGGAAAACCTGGAACTGATCACGTTCGCTGAAAGCCTCGGTGGTGTGGAAAGTTTCATCACTTATCCTGCCACCCAGACGCACGCCGATATCCCTTATGAAGAGCGGACGCGCCGCGGAATTTGCGACCGCCTGCTGCGCTTTTCCGTTGGCATCGAAGAAAGTGAAGACCTGACAGCCGATCTGACGCAAGCATTCGCAAAACTGGACAAGGAGGTCCTTCATCTATGACACATTTGGAAACCCAATTCATCCACGCTGCCGGCGTCGACAAAGAAACCGGAGCGGTCAATGTTCCGATTCATTTGTCTTCCACCTACCATCAGCCAAGTTTTGACGAATTCGGACCGTTCGATTACAGCCGCTCCGGGAACCCTACACGGTTAAAACTGGAAGAAACCATTGCCAAACTCGAAGGCGGTACACGCGGATTCGCTTTCGCTTCCGGCATGGCTGCCATTTCCTCCGCATTCATGCTGCTGTCGGCTGGCGATCACGTCCTTGTATCGGAAGATGTCTACGGCGGCACTTACCGTTTTGTAACGGAAGTGCTTACCAAATTCGGCATTTCCTACAGCTTTGTCGACATGACTGACCTCAGCGAAATGGCCGCAGCAATCAAGCCCAATACGAAAGTCGTATACATTGAAACACCTTCCAATCCGGTCATGAATATCACCGACATTGAAATTGCAGCTAAATTAGCAAAAGCCAATGGCTGCCTGACATTCGTCGACAATACATTCATGACGCCGATGTATCAGAACCCGCTTGCTTTGGGGGCAGACGTCGTCTTGCACAGTGCGACGAAATTCCTTTCAGGCCATAGTGACATTATCGCAGGGCTCGCAGTCGTCAAAGATCCGGAATTGGCGGATAGCCTTGGTTTTATTCAAAATACCTTCGGTTCGGTTTTAGGAGCACACGATTCTTATACTTTGATCCAAGGCATCAAAACGCTTGGCGCACGCTTGAAGCAATCATCTGCTTCCGCTCGTGTCATTGCGGAATATCTGCATAGCCATCCCGCCGTGGAAGAAGTCTATTATCCCGGATTCACGTTCCATCCCGGCAATCCGATCCATGAGCGCCAGGCACGCGATGCAGGCGCAGTCGTATCGCTGCGCCTGAAGGACAAAGATGCCGCACGCATTTTTGTGGAAAGCCTCGAAATTCCGGTTTTCGCGGTAAGTTTAGGCGCCGTCGAAACCATCCTTTCGTATCCGGCGACGATGTCCCATGCGTCAATGCCGAAAGAATACCGCGAAAAGCGCGGCATCACAGACGGCGTCCTGCGGTTATCGGTCGGCCTTGAAAACCGTGACGACTTGCTGGAAGACCTCGAACAGGCTCTGCAAAAAGTCCGACGCGCAACAAAGACTCCTGAGCTGGTGAAATAAATTCACACATGCTGATGCAATCCAAAATTCCAGAAAAAAGCCGCCCATTCTAAAAGATGAATGGGCGGCTTTCTTCTATTATATACTTTTTCCTGAAAGAGCTTCCTGTGCAGCGGAGGCATTCGTGCCAATTGGCCGCTTAGCCACTCCCGTATCAATCGCCGCTTGCGCTACTGCGGCTGCTACTGCAGGCGCAACGCGCAGGTCGAATGGCGCTGGAATGACGTATTCGTCGTGGAGTTCGTGAAATTCCAACAGCCCGGCAATCGCTTCCACTGCCGCAATTTTCATCGCATCATTGATTTCAGTGGCGCGGACGTCCAGTGCACCCCGGAAGATGCCTGGGAACGCCAGAACGTTATTGACTTGGTTCGGGAAGTCGGATCGCCCCGTGCCTACAATGCGAGCCCCTGCACGTTTTGCCGCGTGGGGCAGAATCTCCGGATTCGGGTTCGCCATCGCAAAAATGATCGGTTCAGCATTCATCGACGCCACCATTTCTTCGCTCAAAGCTCCCTCTGCCGATACGCCGATAAAGACGTCCGCCCCTTTGATAACCTCTCCAAGTTTGCCTTCAGAACGTCCATAATTGGTCATTTCTGCGACCTCTTCCTTGAACGGGTTCATTCCGTAGGAACGCCCTTTAAAAATCGCGCCTTTCGTATCACACATGATCAATTGGCTGAAACCATACTTGCTCAACAGCTTGACGACTGCAATCCCTGCAGCTCCTGCGCCGTTGACGACCACTTTCACTTCGTCGACATTTTTGCCTACCAGCTTCAAGGAATTGATCAATCCGGCAAGCGTCACGACGGCCGTTCCATGCTGATCGTCGTGAAATACCGGGATGCCCATTTCTTCTTTTAAACGCTGCTCGACGATAAAACAGGTTGGCGCTGAAATGTCTTCCAAATTGACGCCGCCAAAACCGGGCTCCAGCAGTTTAACGGTTTGGATGATTGTCTCCGCATCTGTCGTGTCCAAGCAGATTGGAAAAGCATCAACACCTGCGAATTCCTTGAACAGCACCGCTTTCCCTTCCATCACCGGCAGCGCTGCATGAGGGCCGATATTGCCAAGCCCGAGCACTGCAGTGCCATCTGTAATCACTGCCACCGTATTGCCTTTCATCGTATACTCGTAGACTTTCCCCGTGTCCTGCGCAATTTCCTTGCACGGTTCTGCTACCCCAGGAGAATAGGCGAGACTTAACTCCCTTTCATTTCCGACCGCCACTTTTGAACGGACTTCGAGTTTTCCCTGATGTTCCCGATGCAGATGCAAAGAGTCGTTTCTTAGGTTCGCCATTGCCTCATCTCCCTTTGTTTATAATTGTTCATTATAAAGCGTTTAACACCAATTGAAAGACTTTTCTGATTTTTCTTGTAATATTCGGACTTTAGGCTGAGACGAATCTCCCATGAAAGCGCATTTATCTCAAAAGAGTCCTTGAAGCCACCCTTTACAGTCAGGCACATAAAAACAAAAAAGACAGTGAAAACAAATCGTTTTCACCGTCTTTTCAATAATGAGTAATTGGCTGGCTGCACCTTTATGCTTTAAATAGCGGTCCAGCCTCCGTCTACTTTAATCGTTTCGCCGGTCACGAAATTCGCCAAATCAGATGCCAGGTACAGCACTGCTCCTGAAATGTCTTTCGGCCGCGCCAATCCGTCCAACAGGATGCGGTTTTCGACGTCTTTCTTGAATGCTTCGTCTTCGAACATCTTCGCCGTGAGTTCTGTTTCGATGAACGTCGGCGCGACGGCATTGACCTTCACGCCGTCTTTCGCCCATTCCACAGCAAGCGCTTTGGTCATCTGCACCATGCCGCCTTTACTCGAGCAATAGGCCGCACGCTTGATATAGCCGACAAACGCCATTTGGGAAGCGATGTTGATGATTCGACCGCTTTTCTGTGCCAGCATATACTTAGCGGCTGCCTGGCTGGCGAAAAAGGCGGATTTCAAGTTCAAATCGAGGACCGTATCCCAATCCGACTCTGTCACGTCCATTGCAGGTTTTGCGATATTGACGCCTGCGTTATTCACCAGTACATCGACTGTGCCGAAAGTGTCCGCTGCCGTATCAATCAGCCTCCGTACTTCTGCAACTTCGCTCAAATCACCGGCCACTGCGATGCAGCTCGGATTATAGCCATGCAGCTCGCGCAGCGCGTCGTCCAGCGCTTGCTGATTACGTCCGGAGATGACCACATTCGCCCCCAGTTCCGCAAAAGTCCGGGCAATGTCCCGGCCGATCCCTTTGCTGCCGCCGGTTACAATGACGGTCTTGCCGGCAAGTTCGGAAAAGTATGCGCCCATTATTCGCCCTCCCCCAATGCCTGCAGATCGTTTTTCAGGAAATGGATCAGCGTCCGTTCCCGCTCCGCATTGAGTTTGCGGGATACGGCAGGCTCCCAGTCGTAGAAACCTTTGCCGCTCTTGTCGCCCAGATTGCCGTCTGCCGCAAGTTCCGACAAAATTTTGCCTGAACGCTGGTCCGTCGCCAAATCCTCGAACAGGTAATTCGAAATTGCCGAGAATACATCCAAGCCGCCCATATCGGCGGTCATCAACGGCCCAGTCACCGGCAAGCGGCGGCCGATGCTGTAGGTGACCGCAGCATCAATATCTTCTTTTGATGCAGCTCCGGAATCCAGCAGCGCCTGCGCTTCACGGAACAACGCGTACTGCAGCCGGTTGCCGATAAAGCCAGGCAGTTCTTTTTGCAATAAAATCGGTTTCTTATTCATATCGGCAATAACTTGCATCGCACGCTGTACGGTTTTTTCATCCGTTTTGCTGCCTTTCACCACTTCGACCAATGGAATCAGGTGCCCCGGATTCCAGAAATGCGTCACGACGAACCGGTTTGGATGGATCATATCTTCAGACAGCAGGCTCGGCATGAAGCCCGACGTATTGCTTGCGATGACGACGTCTTCACTTACCAGCTTCTCAAGCTTCGCGTACATTTCTTTCTTCAATTCCAGCACTTCCGGGATCACTTCGATGATGAACGTCGCACCTTCGACCGTTTCTTCAAGAGACGTCGAGAAATGGATGCTGTCTTTAATGCGCTTCGCATCCGCTTCATCGAATAAATCATTGTCGACCATCACACCGAGTTTATTGGCGAGGCCGTTGTTTGCAGTTTCCAGGTCTTGCTCATTAATGCCATAGACTTTCACAGTCTGGCCTGCCCACGCGGCTGATAATGCGATGGAATGCCCCATCGTGCCGCTGCCGAGAATCGAAATCTTTTCCATGTTTTGCACCTCTTCCAAATAGTCAGTCTAAAAAAAGTATACCCAACAAACTAGCTGAAAACTAGCTCATTGGGCACGTGAATCTTATAAACCTAAAGAGAACAGCACCACTGCCAAAACCGCGCCGAGAAGTGGCACCACGACAGAAAGTGCTCCGAATGCCGGATAGGCATCCTTATGGGTCTCGCCGGCAATCGAACGGATTGTCGTGACCACATAACCGCCTTGCGGCAAGGAATCCAAAGAGCCTGATGAAATGGCAACCGTCCGGTGAAGCGCTTCAGGGTCAACGCCTAGATCCAGGTAATGCGGAGCCAGCAGCGGCAAGGCAATTGCTTGTCCACCTGAAGACGAACCCGTCAATCCTGCGATGACGGCAACGGCAAGCGCTCCGCCGATCAGCGGACTGCCTGGAATTCCAGTAATGACGCCGACAGCCGATTCGAATGCAGGAGTCGCTTTGACGACACCACCAAATCCTACTACTGCTGCTGTATTGGCTATGGCAATAACTGCACCAAGGGCACCATCACCAAACGCTTTGCCGATATTCGTGAAATATTTGCGGTTGATCACATATGCAGCGGCAATCCCGCCGCTTAATGCGATGATCAATGCCGATGTGCCAAGTGAATCGTGGAAGATGAACGAAATGATCAAAACCACCAGCAACGGTACCATGCTGAGTAGCGGGTTCGGCAATTCCGTCCGCGCATCCGCTGTTGGATCTGTTTTTCTCGAAACGAAGCGTTCGCCTTTCGAAACGGCTTTTGCAATCATCTTTTTCAGCCACCAATAGCCGAAGACCATCATGAACACAGCGACAATCGCACTGACTTCCCAGCCGGCGTACGGCGTCGTTCCGAGAAATTCAATCGGAATCCAGTTCTGGATTTCAGGTGAACCCGCTGACGTCATTGTGAAAGTCGTCGAACCGAAAGCCAAGGCAGCCGGGATAAAGCGGCGCGGCAAGTCTGCTTGCTTGAACAAGCTGAGTGCCATCGGGTACACCGAGAACGCCACGACGAACAAGCTTACGCCGCCATACGTCAATACCGCACAGGCAAGAACGACAGCGAGCGCCGCCCGTTTCATGCCGAGCTTGCCGACGATCCATTTCGAGACACTATCGGCTGCACCACTGTCTTCCATCACTTTACCGAAAATCGCACCTGTCAAGAACATCAGGTACCACGAAGCGATAAAGCCCGTGAAGCCGGTCATGTAATTTGTCAGAAAGTTGGCCGCGCCCTCTTCTGCAAGCTGCGGAAACAATGGCAGCCCGTTCATGATCCCCACCAATAATGCAGTCAGCGGTGCCGCAATCAGCAAGTTCATGCCTTTCATCGTCAAGTAAATCAATAGCGCCAATCCGCCAAATAAACCAATCATGCCAATCATATAATTTCCTCCATCAAGCTTTGGGATATACCAAATAGCTTTTATGTAATATGGGGTTTTTGTAATAGCTGATATTCCGCCAAAGAGCAACGCATTTCCTTGCGGGACTGTTTGGCAGAATATCAGCTCACCTAATTAACTATTACTTTTTCCCGTATCGTCTTACGCGCAATAATGCTTGTTCTGCATGGCCTGCAAAGTTTTCAAGCTGGCATAAGCGTGCTGCATATTCACCGATGTATGCGCTTGCTTCTGGTGTCGTGATTTTTTGGTATGTGACGGTTTTGATGAATTTGCCAACCCACAGGCCGCCTGTGTAGCGTGCCGCGCCTTTTGTCGGCAAAGTGTGATTGGTGCCAATGACTTTATCGCCGTAAGCGACGTTGGTTTCTGGCCCCAGGAATAAGCAACCGTAATTCGTCATGTTCTCCAGGAAATAATCCGGATTTTCCGTCAGGATCTCTACGTGTTCAAATGCCAGGCGATCCGCTTCGATGCGTGCTTCTTCGATCGAGTCGACGATCAGGATCTGGCCATAATCTTCCCATGATACGCGCGCGACATCGGCAGTCGGCAAAGTTTCGAGCTGGCGTTCGATTTCTTTGACCGTTTCTTCAGCCAATTTCTCAGAAGTGGTAATCAACGCGCCTGGGGACGTCGGTCCGTGTTCACCTTGGCCAAGAATATCTGTCGCGACCATTTCAGCATCTGCTGTATGATCTGCTACAACCAAAGTTTCAGTAGGGCCTGCGAATAAATCAATTCCGACTCTGCCGTATAATTGGCGTTTTGCTTCTGCAACAAACGCATTGCCCGGCCCTACAATCATGTCGACGGCTTCGATTGTTTCAGTGCCAATTGCCATTGCAGCCATTGCTTGGATTCCGCCAAGCAAATAGATTTCATCCGCGCCTGCTAATGACATAGCAGCAATCGTTGCATTCGGAATTTCTCCATTGATCGGCGGCGTGCAAGCGATTACACGTTTAACGCCAGCAACTTTTGCAGTAAGCACGCTCATGTGTGCAGATGCCACCATCGGATAGCGGCCGCCTGGGATGTAACAGCCGACGCTGTTCACGGGAATATTTTTATGGCCTAAAATAACGCCGGGAATGTGTTCGACTTCGACATCGCTCAATGAAGCAAGCTGCGCTTCTGCAAAAGCCTTGATATTCTTTTGGGCGAATTTGATGTCTTCAATCACGGAGTCAGGAACTTTGGAAACGATTTCATTTACTTGCGCTTCAGTGAGACGGAATGCTTCAGGAGACCACTTATCGAATTTTTCCGACAATTCACGAACTGCTTCGTCACCTCGCGTTTCCACGTCTTTCAATGCTTCAGAAACAATCTGAGATACTTTAAAATCGTTGGCACTTACTTCTTCTTGCGATTTACCTGCTTTAAATACTTTTACCATAATAGTTCCCTCCATTTTTTGAATACGTATGCAAAACACGTGCTAACAAGAAGAATATTGCAATTAATCTTGAAAGTCAATAATTTTCAGGCAGTTTTTCGTTTGATTAATTTTCCATCGATTTCCACAGCCTTCGCCAACCCCGTGTAATCAGCGATTTCAGCCATAATGTATTCGATTGTTTTTTTCACCATTTCTTCAATCGGCTGCTCCCAGGTAGTCAATTGGTAACCTAGCCATGCTGCCATATCGATGTTGTCGAATCCGACCACTTTTACGTCTTCTGGAATGCGCAGCGATTTCTTTTTTAATGCATCAATCACGCCAAGCGCCATGATGTCGTTCGCTGCAAAAATGGCCGATGGAGCGCGTCCTTCATCCACGATGCCCAAAGCTGTTTGAAAGCCGCCTGTATACGTATAATCCGAAGCGTATTTGCGATGTGGAATCCCTGTTTTCTGCAGGATTTCCATGAAACCGGCTTCCCGTTCCAGGCTCGTCGACGTGTTGCCATTGCCAGAAATATAAACCATATCTTTTACATCCTGGCTGATCAGGTATTCCGCAACTTTCCTGCTGGCATCCAGGTTATTGCAGCACACCGAATAAAATTCATCCGTGTTTAATTTGCGGTTGAAAAACACAAGCGGAATGCGGTTTGAGCGGAAGTCCTCAGCTACTTTCAACGACATCGCAGCGTCAGTGATAATGACGCCCGCTACATTGTAATTCAACAATGTTTCCACATCTTCGGGTTGGATTTCCTCATTTTGGGTGTGCACAAATAAGACACTATAGCCCAGTTTTTTAAACGCGGTCGTGAATTGCTTCAAAACTTGCGGATAAAAGGGATTCTCGACCCCTTTCATCACCAAGCCGATGATTTTGGTCTTATTGGTGATCAGGCTGCGCGCAAATTCATTTGGCCGATAGCCAAGCTGTTCAGCCGCTGCCAGCACTTTGGCACGGGTTTTCTCCGATACTTTTGCTCCTTCAAAATAGACCCGTGAAACGGAAGATTGGGATACTCCGGCCAGTTTCGCCACATCATTCGCTGTAACCATGTGCTTCATATTCTTCATTCCTTTGCGCTTGATATCGAATTCTAGAATACACCATTTTCCTGCTTTTGGCATTTATTTCTTGGATAATCCCATAAAAAATGGCCTGTAAACACACAGGCCGGTTACTGGTTTATTCAATCGACTCCAAAGAAGACGTCACCCGGAACTCATCCGCTCCTTCTCCCATGATAAACTCCCGTTTCACTTCACCGAGCCCTTCGACGTAATAATTGCGGATTGTCGCACCATCATCTTCAAGTTTCTCGGTCATAATTGCATTTTCGAAATTAGCGTAAGGTGTTTCCGCAGCAACATCAATCTCTACCACCTCTAAGCCGTCAACTTTATCACCAGCTTCAATCGGCAATTCAAAGTAGCGGGAAATCGGTTGCAAGGATTTGAGCTCTTCTAGCGGCGGATTGTATTCTTCATAGAATTCCGGTTTCTCAAGAACCAAGTCGGCCGCGCTGTCTGCAATCCGGAAAACTTTTAGAATTGTGGTTCCGCCATTGTCTTCGTAGACCGCGATATGGTTCTCTTCCAGAAAAACAGTGCGGACCGTAAGCTGCGCATATTCGTTTCCGTCTCCTCTAAAATGAGCGGTGGTGCCATCTTTCATGAAAAAGCTGTAAGGGTCGCTTTCCTCGATTGCCGGTTCTTCTGGTTCTTCTGGTTCTTCTGGTTCCACCACCGGCTCTTCTGCGGGTTCCTCCGGTTCTTCTGCCGGCGGCTGCCCGCCATTTTCCGGCACTTCCGGTTCAGGCGGCGTTTCCGCTCCACACGCCGCGAGCAGCATGACCAATAACAACATCATTATAAGCTGAGTAAATTTCATAGCCATCTCCCCATTTCTCAGAATAAGACGCCAATAAAAAGCAAGTCTAGCTGTTGAGCTGCGCTTGCTTCATTTTGGCTATGGCTTACTTGAATCGCAAAAGGGCCATCCCTCAACGGAATGTCCCCTCAGCTCCCTTATCAATTATTGAACAGGTTTTTAATGACACGGATCACTCGATTTTGCTGTGCGGCCGTCATATTCGATCCGGATGGCAGGCACAAGCCGCATCGGAAAATCTTTTCACTGACTGCTTCGCCATCGCCATCTTTGTAGAATGGCGCATCTTTGAATAATTCTTGCTGGTGCAGCGGGTTCCAAATATTGCGGGATTCGATTTCCTCTGTCTCAAGGGCGCGCTTGATGTTTTCAGGCGTCAATGCGGTAATATCGGTGTTAAGCGTGAAGGCGCTCAGCCAGCGGTTCGAACGCGTATCTTCCAGTTCCGGCTGGAATTCAATAGCTTCGATGTCCTTGAAGGCTTCCGCGTACCTAGCATAAATTGCACGCCGGGCATTGACGCGGTCTTCGATCGCCTCTAATTGCGCTCTGCCGACTCCTGCAAGAATGTTGCTCATCCGATAATTATAGCCAACTTCATGGTGTTTATAATACGGTGCGGGATCCTTTGCCTGGGAAGCAAGAAATCTGGCTTTCACCAGCGCTTGGGCATCATTGGAAATCAGCATTCCCCCGCTTGATGCCGTGATGATTTTATTGCCATTGAAGGAATAGATGCCAAACTTGCCAAGGGTTCCGCTGCTGCGGCCTTTGTAAAGAGAGCCAAGCGATTCCGCTGCATCTTCTATGATGGGAACGCCATACTCGTTGCAGATTTCAAGCAATTCGTCCATCTGCGCGCTTTGGCCGTATAAATTGACGACAATGACCGCTTTAGGCAATTTGCCTTCTTCTGCCGATGCCACAAAGGCTTTGCGGAGTGCAGCCGGAGACATGTTCCATGTCTGTTCTTCCGCATCGATGAATACCGGTTCTGCCCCTTCGTATAAGATAGGGTTTGCGCTGGCAACGAATGTCAGTGATGAACAAAATACGCGATCCCCTTTGCCGACACCCAATAAATGAAGAGCCAAATGGATTGCGGCCGTGCCAGAACTCAGTGCAGCCCCGGCTGCCGCTCCTGTATACGCAGCAAGTTCAGCCTCGAACTTGTCGACATTCGGTCCGATTGGAGCAATCCAATTGGTATCGAATGCTTCGTTGATGTATTTCATTTCGTTTCCGGTCATATGAGGAGAAGAAAGGAAAATCTTTTCCTTCTGGTATGGTGCCTGGATGAAAAGATTTGTGCTTTGGTTTTGCTCAATCGGTAAAATCTTCATCAATAAATCACCCCATCAAATTCCAGCATTACGCCTATTTTTCTTGCAAGCAGTTCGTTATCCATTCAGGTTGTTGATCACCAGCCGGAATTTACTGTTCGGCTGCACAGGAATCTCTTCTACGATGCGCATATTAAATCGCATGTCGCTGCCAAAAATATAAACCATTTCTTCATGAATCGATTCTGTCATGGCGTTCGTATAGCTTTCCGCCGCTTCAATCATGACGTCGATGACATCCGGCGAATTTTGGATAAATTGTATTTTCCGGATGCTGTCGGAAAAACGGCTGCTGGCCATAGACATATACAAAGCCGTGAATTTGCCTTTGCTTTTCGATTGGAGATAATCATCCCCCCGGTCCTGTAAAGGATGGACGACCGGATGAGAGCTGCCGCATTCGCAATATCCACCATCTTTCGCCATATCGATGCGTTCTCCGGTTTTGTAGCGGATCAGCGGCGTTCCATACGTATTGAAGCCCGTTATGATCATTTCCTTGTCAATTGTTGTTTCGATGATGCCTGAGCTCAAATTATAATGCAGCCTGCCTTTCGGACATTCCGTTATGAACGGCGCGCCTTCTGTAGAAGCATAATGATTGCGGACCGGGCAATCGAATGCCATTTCAATTTCCCGGCGGTGCTGCGGTGTCAAGGTTTCAGCGGTAGAAAAAATCGCAATAGGATGGAACGACAAGATGATCCGGTGCTGGTTGATGTATTTCGCCACTTCATAAAGGGCTGAAGGCAGCCCATCGATGAAGTCCGGCTGATAGCCATCCAGGTTCTCCACAAAAAAACCTGCGTTCTTTTCATTGCAATAATAAGCGGAATACAAGCGCTGTTTGCTTGAATAATTGTCGCGCCAGAACACCTTTTTCTGCTGCCGCTTTGGTATAAAGCGATTGGAGCTGAAAGAAGCTCTTTTCATTTCCAAGTTGGTGACGCCATGCTGTTTTTTGAAAAAATCCAGAAACGCCATATGCTTTTGCATGTCCTCTTTAGTGAACAGGAATTTCAGCGGAATGCCCGCTGAATCCAAGGTATGGGAAACGATGGCGGAGTTTTCGGGGATGGTGTACATGGAAGTGATGTTCTCCCGGACCATCTCCTTTTCCAGCACTGGCAATCTCTTCAAGTCATCTACTGTTTTTATTGAGCTGATGTCGATCCCTTTGTAGAAATCCTGGTAAAATGGGCTCTTTTCAAAGGCATGTTTGACTAGCTTCTGGAGTTCCTGCTGCTGATAGTTTTTTTCATAAACCGCATCAGAATAATCCCGTTTGCCCAATTCTTTCAGGTATTTGAAGTAAATGTTGCCATATCGGCTTTTTGTCCTTCTGTATCCCTCCACGCTCGCAAAAAGGTTTTGGAAGTAAATCGGCGAATTGTCGTATATTCTCATGGGCAAATCACGCATCCGCACTTCCTCCTTTAATGTATTTTCTCTAGTAGTATTGGTGCTTCATCAAGGATGGCAGACGGTTTCTCAAAAACCTATGCGAACTTGCCCTCTGCTTTCGCTTTCCATTGATCTTGCCATTCAGGCGGCTGGCCATTTTCCGGCCGCTTGCGGTTAGCGAGTTTCAGCAGGATCTCCTTCGTTTCCTCAGGACCTAAATCCGGAAGCTGTTTCAGGACACGGCTCATCTCGACTTGGCTGATTGGAGTCGCCTTGCCGATATAGATTTTCGGGAAAATCTTATCTGTCTGTATTTCACTTTCATCAAGCAATTCCTCGTATAGTTTCTCTCCCGGACGCATGCCCGAAAATTGGATTTTGATGTCGTTTTCTTCGAATCCTGAAAGTTTGATCAAGTTCCGTGCAAGATCGACGATTTTCACCGGTTCGCCCATATCCAGAACGAACACCTCACCGCCAGAAGCAAGCAGCCCAGCTTGGATTACCAGCCTAGAAGCTTCCGGAATAGTCATGAAATACCGCGTCATATTTTCATCCGTTACGGTGATCGGCCCGCCTGCTGCAATCTGCTGCTTAAATAACGGAACGACACTGCCGCGTGAACCCAGAACATTGCCGAAGCGGACTGCTGCAAAAGTGGTTTTGCTGTTGACAGCCAAATTCTGTACGATCATTTCCGCAAAGCGTTTCGTCGCCCCCATAATATTCGGAGGATTGACGGCCTTATCTGTGGAAATCATGACAAAACTTCCTACACCGAACTTATCAGCGGCTTCAGCCACGTTTTTGGTCCCGAAAACATTGTTTTTGACCGCTTCCAGCGGGTTCGCTTCCATCAACGGTACATGTTTATGTGCCGCAGCATGATAGATGAGATCCGGTTTGAGTGTTTTGATGACGTGGAAGATGCGCTCCCTATCCTGGACATCCGCAATGATTGGCACAATTTTCGTCGTTTTCGGCACTTTTGCCCGCAATTCCATATCAATGGTGTAGATGGAATTCTCGCCATGCCCCAAAAGCAGGATTTCTGCAGGATTGAATTTGGCGATTTGCCGGCAGATTTCAGAACCGATCGAGCCGCCTGCACCTGTTACCATGATCGACTTGCCGCTCAGTTGTTCACTGATCGCTTGCATATCCAGCTTGACTTCCTCGCGGCCGAGCAAGTCTTCGATTTTCACATCGCGGATATCGCTGACCTGGATTTTCCCGGTCATCAAATCCTCGATTCTCGGAATGGTCTGTGTTTTCGCGCCGGTATCCAAACATTTTTTTGTCAGTTCCGCCATCGCTTTTTTGGATAATGAAGGGATCGCGATAACGATTTGATCAATGCGGTGGTCTACGACATAAGCTGGGATATTGTCGATTGAGCCGACAACTTCGATGCCGAGCATCTCAAGTCCCCATTTCTTCTTGTCATCATCCACAAAAATTACCGGATTTCTTCCCCATTCCGGATTATCCTTCATATGCCTTGCTATCATTCTTCCTGCCTGTCCTGCACCGATAACCATTGTCCGGCTAGTCAAAACCGCTTTACGTTTGATCGCCTGTTCCTGGATCAAGCGCAGCGAAAGCCGCGAAGCTCCGAAAAAGAAAACCAGCAGCAGCCACGAAAGCATCAGCGTTCTCACATATAATTGTGCAGAATACGTATACTGCATGACCGCTGCTACAAAAATGGTAAACGTCACTGCCATGACAATCGACTTGAGTTCATCGATTGAAGCATATGCCCAAATTTTCCGGTACAGACCGTAATGCCAGGCAAACGAGTGCCACGCGATGAACAGCGTGATTGTGCTGATGAACAGCATTTCGTTTGTTAATACACTGGCATACGGATATAAGAATAAATAACAGGCATAGATAGAAGAAATAATAATCAACGAATCGATGAAGAATAATGAAAGGTATCTTTTCTTAATCGTCAATTGAATTACCCCATCTCATCTCTGTTTTTTACTGCTGCTATTAATCCCCGTAAGCTTGGTAATAATAAGTATCTTTGCTGATTTCATAATTATTCATGACCACACCCATGATGAACGCCTTCGAAGTCACCAGCGCGTCTCTTGCTTTAGTGACGCTTTCCTTCTCGGATCTGCCGGTATTGACGACCAATACAGTAGCGTCGCATTTATTCGCCAGGATTTTCGAATCGGTTACCGACAATAGCGGCGGCGAGTCGAAAATGATCAAATCGTATTTTTCCTTCATCTCTTCGATTAATGAGTCAAGCGCCGGAGAGCTGAGCAATTCAGCTGGATTTGGCGGAATCTGGCCGCATAACAGCAAGTCGAGCCCCACCACACCGCTTCGTTTCACGCTATCCTGGAGCCTGCCTTTTTTCAGCAGAAGATTCGACAGGCCGACTTTATTCGCTTGCTGGAAGGTATGGTGCAATGTCGGGCGCCTCATATCTGCGTCGACAAGCAGCACGCGTTTTCCGGCTTCGGCAAACACAATTGCCATATTGCAGGAAGTTGTCGATTTCCCTTCCTCTTTCGCTGCCGATGTAAAGAGGATTGTCTGTGTATCAGGGCCTGGCATAGAGAAATTGATATTCGTCCGGATCGTACGGTATTGTTCAGTAGTTATGGATTGGGGGTTAGTACGAACCACCAATTTTCGTCCCACCGATCGATTTGATTTTTTCGCTGTCCACATCTACCAACAACTCCTTCTTATCTTTTAATGTCGAAGATCTGCGTTCTTCCTTGCCGCCCTCAGTGCGGCTTACGATGCCCAGTACATTAAGGCCGACTATCGCTTCGATGTCTTCCTCAGTACGGATTGTGGTGTTCATCTGGTCAAGTAAAATGGCAAGCCCTGTTCCGAGCATCAGCCCGATGATGGCCCCGACACCCATATTGAATAGCGGGTCCGGCTTAACTGGTTCTGGATCAATCGGTACAATAGCCGGCGCCAGGATGTTGACATTATCGACTTTCATCAAGTTCTTAATTTCAGCCTGGAATACGGATGCCGTCGTATTAGCGATCAAGACCGCTTTTTCCATCGAGGCGTCTTCCACATCCAACGTCACTACCTGTGAATTTTCGATATTCGATACCGTAATGCGTTCGTTCAATTCGGCGACCGTCTCGTTTAAGCCAAGCTCTTCGATGACCGCTGACAAAATGGTCGGGCTTTTGATGATGACATTATACGTGCTGATCAATTGGATATTTGCATCAATGTCCTGCGTATTGAACGGCTGCGCCGCCGTTGTATTCTGGTTGACCAGAATTTGCGTCGAAGCCTGATAAATCGGCTTCATCATGGTGTAGCTGACAAGCCCGCTTAACGCAACGAACAGCAAAGTCACCATAATAATCAGTGGAAGCCGCTTGCGCAAAGCCTTTAAAAATTCTTTGACGTTGAATGTACTCTCCATTTCCTGACACCTCTGTTTCCAATGAATTTTGTGATGCTTTTAACGCAATTGCTTTTCAGCAAATTGTCCAATGTAGAAGACTTTTGAATATTTGCCGTTAGAGGCGTTTAACATAAGGATGATCCAAAGCACCAAACCAATTGGCAATAAGATCACTCCTGATAACCAGCCGATGACTGGAAGCATCCCAAGGACGGTGAATACAGTTACGAATGCGATTGACAGCAAAATCGACTGCAGCGCATGAAAACGCACGAAGCGATTTTCTTTTTCGACAATAAGGAGCAGGAACCCGGTTACAAAACCGAATAGGTAAGCCAGCGATCCGGCATGATTTTCGCTCAGCCCGATGGCTGTACCAGTGGGGCCGGAAGCTCTTAGCGCTTCTGGGCGTTTAAATACAGTCTGGCTATCGAAATTGCCAAGCTGCCGATCGTCTGTGATTTTAAAATTGTTTTCAACCATTTTCTTTTCCTCCTTTATTCTCAATCATTTGACCTAATACTAAAGAGGCAAGGTTAAAACAAAGTTAAATAGATTTAATTATTGAAATATTTTTAAATTAAGCGCAATTAGCTTATTTTTATTTAAATTAAGCAATCGATATTCTGCAAAAAAGCTTCGGCACATGAAAGTGCGTTGGAGCGTAATGAAAAGGGTTAACATCAAACAAAAACAGCCCCGCCGGGATGGCGGGGCTGTCAGGCTGTCGAGAAATTTAGATGGTTGTTATACATTTCGCTTCAGGCGGACGCGTTCCGCGGGCCTGGCTTCAGTCTCCTCGTCGCTGGAAAAAGAGC
>NZ_RQII01000090.1 GCF_004761975.1 Planococcus koreensis
AAAAATGGAATTGGACATTCCTTTGCCATTCGGCGACGGCCATGTGCTGCTGGAGTATCAGGACCGGCTGCTGCAGGAACAAATGGTTTATCCAAAACTGAGGAATTTCCCATTCCACAACAGGCCTTCCAGCCAAAAAGCCGGCTATTTCAATTTGAATCACACGCTGTTTGATGATCCGTTTCAGCCCGTGGGCACAAGGGAATATCTCCCGACTGACCAATTCCACCACATCCATTGGAAGGCGAGCGCCCGTATGCAAAGTTATCAGACCAAAATTTTCACCCAAGTAGCGAACGAATCGGTGCTGTTCGCGGTGAACGTCGCTTCGCATTACGCGACAATCCCGAATTTGGAAGAACGGGCAGAAGAATTGGCTTCCTACATTGAAAGCTGTTACCGGGCAGGCATTCCGTACGCGCTGGCTGTAAATGTTCGTGCAGCAGGGGCGGTTCCTTACCTTTACCTTCCATCAGGGGAAGGCCAGAAGCAGAGGCAGAAAGCATTGGAACTGCTGGCTGTATTGTCAAAGGACCATTCCACAATGCCATTCAATGCAATGGCGAACCATTTGGAGCGGCATGATGGACTGCCTTCTACGGCATATGTGCTGACCGATGAGAAGGCTGATATCGCCCTCATCACAGCAAAATGGGGCAAACGAACCCAGCTGGCTGTATTGAAAAGCCGCCAAGGGAGGGAACCAGCATGAGCAGCCGTTTTAATGCCGCCTCCAAATTTGTGATGGATGCTTTCGCCATTTCGTTTATCGCTGTCATTTTGACCGATGAAGCGCTGCATCCCATGCTGCTGTTCTGGCCGCTGTTGAGTTTTGCCGCTGCGTTGTCCGCTTTCTGGCTGTTTGGGAAGCTTTCTTATAATGTTTGGTTGGCAGCTGCCATCGCCGGAGCAGCCGCACTGGGGGGATTGCTGATCGGATGTCCGTTATGGCTAGCCGCTGCATTGATGCTGGCTGCCATTAATCGTCTGCACGCCCGTTTTTCAGGAAGCGAAGATGGCGGTGAAGCACTTAGCAAACCGATGTTATTAATCGTCGTGTTGTTTGCAATTGCTATGCTAACAACAATGTTCAACCCCGCACAAGAAACGGAACGGATCCTGTATACGCTTTTCGCAGCGGCAATTGTCCTGAATGTGCTTCTCAGCTTGTGCTACCGGTATTTGAAGCATCTGCCGGAAGGCGTCGCTTTATCGCAGCTTGCGGCAGCAGGAGGCATTGTACTGGCTGCAAGCGCCTTTTCAGCATGGCTGGTCTATATTATCGCGGAAAACGCCAGGCAAGGAGCAGGGGCTGCCGCAGGCTGGCTGCTGCATTTGGTGCTATGGCCATTTTCCAGGCTGATGGAAAAATTGGGCGTTTCGCTATCGGCTTTGTCAAACTCAGAACAAGCCCAGCAAACCATCGATAAAATGGGGCCTTCTCAAACAGCGGATAAAAACGAGCTGGAGTCAGTGCCGGCTGCCGCCGATTTTCCGGTTGAAGTGATGTTGGCCATATTGCTATTGGGGATAGCCGCCGCTCTGGTGCTATGGCTCAAGAAATGGCGTCCGGATAAAACAGAGCCTAAATTAGGGCAGCATCTGCCAATTGAACGGATGAACATGAATAGCGCTGCCATAAACTCAGATCACGAGCATCAAGACGATATTCCTGCTGCGCCAGTGGACCTGCAGCATATCCGGGCAGTGTACCGTGATTTCGAGCGGCAGGCTGAAGCAGCTGGATATGGCCGCTTCGCTTCTGAGACTGTCCGGGAATGGACAGCGCGTATGGGGTGGCAAGCATCCGAAAAGTTTTTTGCAACATATGAATTTGTTCGGTATGGCCAAGGGGAAGTTTCGGCCGCTGAAGCAAATCCTTTCTTGCAAGAAATCGAGCAGCTTTCAGAAAAGAATTTCAAAGAAAAGGTTTAAGCTTTTGATAGACGGGGCATAGTATACTTGAACACAGCAACATTCTCATTTCCCCCTTTTGTGGTCGGTCCGAATAGCGGATCGGCTTCTTTTTTTTGCGCATTTTTTGGGCCAGCGATCAGGGTTGCTTAATATTTATGTGAATTAACAGAAGATTTTTGCTAAACTGGTAATATAGAGAAGGAGTGAATGCATATGAAGATTGGATTTATAGGGACTGGTGTCATGGGCAATAGCCTTGTCAAACATTTATTGCAGGCTGGCCATGAAGTGGCGATTTATACACGGACGGCAAAGAAAGCGGAGAACCTTGTGGCTTTAGGGGCAAAGCTAATGGAGTCGCCGCGGCAGGCAGCGGAACATGCAGAGACATTGTTCACGATGGTCGGATACCCATCGGATGTCGAACAAGTCTACTTCGGCGATAACGGCATCTTGGCAGGCGCTAAACAAGGAACTGTAGTGGTCGATATGACAACGTCACAGCCAAAACTGGCGCAGCGGATTTACGAAGCGGCTAAGGATCAAGGGGTGAAATCGTTGGATGCCCCGGTGTCTGGCGGCGATATAGGGGCACAGAATGGCACCTTGTCAATCATGGTCGGCGGAGAAGAGGTAGTTTTCCAAGAGGTTTTGCCGTTATTCGAATTGCTGGGACAGAATATCGTCTATCAAGGGGCTGCGGGTGCCGGCCAGCATACGAAAATGTGCAACCAGATCATCATCGCTTCCAATATGGTCGGTGTCTGCGAATCGCTGATCTACGCGAAAAAAGCGGGGCTTGATCCGGAACAGGTGCTGCGGTCGATTTCATCCGGCGCGGCGGGTTCATGGTCGCTGTCCAATTTGGCGCCGCGCATCATCAATGGCGATTTCGAGCCAGGATTCTACATAAAGCATTTCATCAAAGATATGAAAATCGCGGCTGAAGAAGCTGAAGCCATGGGGCTTGAACTGCCAG